>JANMGH010000083.1:0-94959 GCA_031374515.1 Pirellula sp.
CGCATCACTAACTGCAAGACGACTACGCCTACAATCGTCAAACTGCAATGGCGGTGATTCTTAATAATAAACAACATTCGTTTACCTATCCCTAACTCGTTACTTTAACACGGATTATTCAATAGCCGAAGGGCGCTAGCCCACGGTTGTTACTGTGACCATAACCGTGGGCTAGCGCCCTTCGGCTGATCACTAAGTGCCCGGTGAACAATCCAGGCTAGCGTTAACAGAAAAGTAGATCATGGTGATCCTGAATCTTGATAGCAAGTGCTCCGCGTTCGGAAGGTGGATGGTTTCGTTTCTGTGTTCCGCTGCCTTGATTGGCGTTTCGTTCGTTGGAGCAACTCAGGGTGATACCAATACGGAAAAGGAGGCGGTCCGATTTGATTGGCATATTCAGCCGCTGCTCACGAAGCTTGGTTGTAATGCAGGGGCTTGCCATGGCAACGCGCATGGCAAAGGCGGATTTCGATTGAGTTTATTCGGAGCCGATCAAGCATTCGATTTGCGGTCCATCGTCGAGTCTTCGGATCGAGTTGATGTCAAAAACCCGGAACGAAGTCTGATCCTTAGAAAACCAACGGGACTGGAAGACCATGAGGGTGGCGTCCGATTTGAGAGTGGCGGCTTGGAATACCAGCTACTGCTCGATTGGATTCGCCACGGAAAATCGGAGGCAACGGCCGATACTCTGGTGCAACTAGTTGTTAATCCACCAAGAATCATGCTGGCGGACGAAGGATCCACGGCGACGATTAATGTATTGGCAACCTTTGCATCGGGGGTAAGCAAGGATGTTACTTCTTTCTCCGTGCTGCGCTTTCAGAACGATAACATCGCCGAATTGCAACAACAATCCCTTAAGAGAAAAAGCGTTGGTGAAACGTATTTGATCGCGACTTATCAAGGTTGGTCTGCCAATGCATCCGTTGTTGCACCAAATGCTAAACTCGGGGAAACGGTGGTCACCCCACATGGTCGATCGAAACACTTCGTGGACCAATTCATCGATCGCAAGCTGGATGAACTTGGACGTGTCTCGGCACCGAATTGTGACGATTACACTTTTCTTCGTCGCATCGCCCTGACCACCACCGGGCAATTGCCGAGCAAAGCGACGATAGAATCCTTCTGTGCTTCAGAGGAGAGTAGCAAACGGGACAGCATGGTAGGTAATCTTCTGTCGTCTCCTCTTCATGCTGCCAAGTGGGCCACTCGAATGTGCGAAATTCTGGGGAGTCGAGACATGGGCAAGTCGAGTGCATCTGCTGACATTGAAGAGCAATGGCATGCATGGTTTGTCGAGCGATTTCAACACAATACTCCATATGACAAAATGGTGCGCGAGATTTTGACTTCGACTACTCGGCAAAACCAAACCGCTGGGGAATACCTGGATCAATTGATGTTGTCCTCGAAGCCGACCGAGTCTCTCGAACTTGGGAAGAATTCGATGGACCTTTTCTGGAAACGTCCTTCGGACAACGAAGAAATCTTAGTCGAATCTCTTGCCGAACGAACATCGGCTGCGTTTCTAGGAATTCGCATTGAATGTGCGAAGTGCCATAAGCATCCCTTTGAGCGATGGACACAAAACGACTACCGAGCTTTTGCCAACATTTTTTCGCAGGTTCGATACGGTTTATCGGCCGAAATGCGCGAGACGATTTTCGATCGATTGGAGCAGCAACGAAAGGCACCTGGCGATTCTGCAGAACGCAAGAAGATACCGTCGTTTCGGGAAGTCTATTTGACGAGGAATGTTAACGATTTTCGGTCTGTCGGTACAAACGAGCTGTTATCCCCTCGAAGCCTTGGAAGTAGTACAGTTCTTGCGGGCAGCGATCGTCGTGTTGCATTTGCGGATTGGCTCTTGTCCGACGGAAAACAACTGTTGGCAAGGAACTTTGTGAATCGAGTTTGGGAGCACTATTTTGGACGCGGATTGGTGGAGCCGGTCGATTCGTTTTCAGCCGCTCATCCGCCATCCCACCCGGAATTGTTGGAGGAGTTAGCCAACCAATTTGTGGAACATGATTTCGATATTCGTTGGTTGGAACGAAGCATATTAACATCCAACGCCTGGCAACGTTCATCGATTATGGACTCAAGCATCAGCGATGAAGGGCAATCGTTTTCACGGTTCGCAATGCGGGTACTCTCGGCTGACGAGATCTTGGATAGTATCTCGTGTGCGTTGGAGAACGAAACCGTGAAGGCAACAACCAATGCAACCTATCGGTCTGAAGACGGGATGTGGCAATCTTACTTTGATGTCTTTGCTCGCAAAGCGCGCACGGCGGTATGCGATTGTGATCGTCGCATCGATCCGACGCTCCGACAAGCCATGTTGCTTTTGTCGGACGAGCAATTATTGCATCGGATCGAAGACTATGTAAAAGACCATTTGCCAAAGCGAGAAGACTTGGGCAATTGGATTGAGGGCAAATTTTTGCAAGTACTTTGCCGGCCAGCTAAACCTTCGGAACTCGAATTCACTTCGAACTACATTGCGAAATCGGCGGAGATGAACGAAGCGTGCGCTGATTTCATTTGGAGCCTATTTAACATGCGAGAGTTTGGTACTTTGCACTAGACAGGACATTACTATGAATCGATGTAGTCGACGATCTGTTCTACGAATGGGGGCAAGTTTGGGCGCTCTTGGCCTGCCTTGGTTCTCCCGATCCATCGCCCATGCAACAACAAATTCGCAAAAGGTCGGACCTGCCAATAGGGTCCTATTTCTATGGCTCGAAGGAGCACCCTCGACGATTGACATGTGGGACATGAAACCCAATGCCTCATCCGAGATTCGAGGGGAATTCAAGCCTATTTCGACGAACGTTCCTGGAGTTCAAATATGCGAACACATGCCAAGGTTATCAAAGTGCATGGATCGTTGCACGATCATTCGGTCGATGCACCATGGGGTGCCCGAACATGGACCTGGATCGCAATGGATGTTAACCGGGAGAAGCCCTTCGGCAGCGACGATCTATCCGTCCATAGGTTCCTTGGCGTCACGCATCCTTTCACCGTCGAGGCAAGTGCCATCGTATGTAGCGTTCGGCAAATCATCGGAGATGAACGCAGGCTATCTTGGCTCAGCCTATGATGCTTTTGAAATGGAGGATGGCAAGAAGCCAATCGGATTGAGTCTAGGCGGAATGACTACGTCACGCTTTGAGCGTAAAGAAAAATTGCTTCAAGCGCTGGATAGTACTTTTGACGTTACCGAGTCCGATCGAATCTCGAAGAGCATGAAGACGTTGCGAAGCGATGCAAGTGCCGTGCTCCGATCGGACCTTGTCCGACGTATGATCAATATCTCGGAATCAGATATACAATCGACTGCAAAGGATTTCGGGGTTCAATCAGCGTTTGGTCGCAACACCTATCGCGCCTGCCGGTTGCTAGAAGCAGGTGCGAGATTTGTAAGTGTTGGTTTGAATGGTTGGGACACGCACGTCGACAATTTCTCGCAATTGAGAACACAATTATTGCCACAACTCGACATGGCGCTTTCCGGATCGCTTGATTTTTTGAAGGCCAGGGGATTGTTGGATGAAACGATTGTTTGTGTTGCCGGCGAGTTTGGAAGGACCCCTTCAGTGAACAATGGAGCAGGCCGAGACCACTGGTCACGTTCATTCAGTGTGTTGGTAGCTGGCGGTGGTTTTGGCCAGGGAACATGTTATGGGGAATCCGACGAGGCCGGGAACGAACCTGTGCAGGACGCGTGTACGCCGGGCGATCTTTTTGCAACCATGTTGCACTTGCTGGGAGTGGACCCTTCATCGACCCTTGACGACATTACTGGTCGTCCAATGCGAATCATGGATCACGGCACCATCCTCCGAAGGGCGATCATCGCTTGAGCCTGTGCCCTATTTCTTTCGGCGGTGAACTTAAGGCTTCCAAGCTAAAATGGATGCGATTGTTCTTTCTCGACCATTTCCGTCCATGGATCGTCGCCAAATGGGCGCCCGCGATCGACGCATGTGCAAAGGGCTAGCTTCACTTGCATCGTAATGCCTTAGATCAGAAATCGCTCCCTGCAACGGAGTACCGGCAACCGATGTAAGTTGGAGGTTTGGTTTCTTCTCTAGGATCAGCCCAACAATCTCAGGGATCTTCGTCAGGTGCAGTGGCGTGAAATCGTTGTAAGCTTGTGCGTTCACATCAGCGCCATTCTCCAAAAGCCATTTCACGACGACTACATGATCGAAGCGAGCGGCCACATGAAGGGGTGTCTCACTACTATCGGGACTTTTTCGAGTAATCCAAGTTTTATCCTTCTCCATAATTTCAAGAGCTCTTTGCCCATCCGCGGGCGTGCTGTTCCAAAGCAGCGAATGAGGTGTCTGTGCAGAGCAGAATGAAGGAATGCCCAACATGGTTGTCAAACCGAGAAGCAATAGGATTCGAACCATGAGAAAATCCGTTTGAATGTACGAGCAGACCTATTCCGGGTAACCCAGAGCATGTTTAAGTCTAGCTCATTCACCTGTCACAGTCGATTCAGCGGAACCAGCGGCAACCCAGACTTCTCATCTAAAAAAAACGACTGAAACGACCCGGTTGTGTGTCAAGTCGGATCTGGAATACCGTTTGTATTTTAGAATTGGTCATCTATGTCCCTTGCTGCTTCTCGTTTGACGGGCAGCCTAGCCAGGGCCAGACAACCTTGCCAACACGTTCCGGTTTGACACGCGCGTGCCCTCCCCGTACAGACCCTAGTAATTGGACCTTCTCTGAGAAGATGATTTCGCAAGTGCACTAAAATCCAGGGCTTGAGGAGTTCGAGACCGGATCGATCGGTAGTTCTGAGCGTGCTGCGTTACGGAAAATCTGCTTAACAGAAAGCCAGTTCGAGGTCGATCAGGGCCAGTCAACAAGTCGCGGAATTACACGTTTAACAGTCGGGGCACAACATTTGGATGTCCCGCCGTCTGTCGTATGAGAGGAATAGCACCAAGAGTGGCGTCAATGTTTGTCGGTATTGCAGGTTGCATCCGGCCTGAGAAGTTTGATTACGGACATTCCTACCGGATTCGAATTAGAAATCTTGTGCAAATCCAACATCTGAATATTCTCGCCAATTGAGCGGGGTACAAAAACCTCGCCACGCTGATTTTCATCGGATTTGCAGGGATTTCGACGAGCTTATGGCAGCCTTCATTCATCCACTTTTGACTTTGCTCGCTTCATTAACTAGACAAGAGCTTGCCAGCCAAGTTGCGTACCTTAAAGCGGAGAATCAACTCCTGCGTAGCAAATTACCAGAGCGGATCAATCTTAGCAATCAGGAGCGACGGACGCTGGTAAAGCATGGCAAGAAGCTGGGTGCATTGATCAAGGGGCTGATCTCGATCGTTAGCTATTCGACATTCCGCAAATGGGTGCGAACTGTTGAGGACTCGAACAATTCTCGGCCCAAGTCCACAGAGTCAAAACCTGGTCGGCCTCGCTTGGAGGAAAGTATCAGTGATGCAATCATTCGAATCAGAAAAGAGACCGGTTGGGGCTACGCCAAGATCGTCCAAGCGATGAGGCGGCTCGGTCACAAGATTTCGCGTCAGACTGTCAAAAACGTACTGGTCGAAGCTGGCCTCGGTCCTGAACCACACGACAATCCCGATACTTGGTCCGAGTTCCTTAAGCGGCATGCGGAAACCATGTGGCAATGCGATTTTGGTTGCAAACGAAAGTGGACAGTCAAAGGTATGGTCGACCTATACTCCATGGTCTTCATTCACCTCGGTACCCGCCGCATCTGGGTTTCGCCCTGCACGGCAAATCCATCGGGGGATTGGACTGCGCAGCAAGCTCGCAATTTCGACATGTTCCTGCAGGACGAGAACCTACCCTGCAAAATACTGCAGCGCGACCGGGACACCAAATACGTAAAGGCGTTCGATGATGTTTTCACGGGCGGTGGCCGCACAATTAAGAAGACGCCGATTCAATCGCCGAACCTACAAGCATTTGTCGTACGCGTCATCCAGACACTCAAGCACGAAGTGTTGAACGGCTTCTGCGTCGTAAACGAGAAGCACTTGGATCACATCCTAAAAATCGGGGCCGACTGGTACAACAAACGACGCGGACATACCAGTCGGGACCACTTGTCGCCAGTTAGAGAAACTGACAATCCACCTAAGTACGATCTAATCAAGCACAAGCTCATATGCCACACCGAACTTTGTGGGCACCTGAAGTCATACCGAGCCGCGGTTTGATCTACAGACGCGAAAACCGATGCTATAACCTGAGTTCGGTGCTGCGCTGATCTTGAATTTAACGTCGTCCACTTCTGGAATGGCGATGCCGAACACCCAAATAGCCGCAATCGAGCCCGCAAATCATGCTGTTTCGATGTGTCGACATTTTTGTACCGCGCGGTCGGTTGCTCTGTAATTTACGGAGGAAAATCGACATGAGGTTCGCTCGATCTGCCAAAAGATCGGTACGCTAAGTCTAGCGTTCGTATGGACTTAAGTTCAATACACCTATCTGGGTTCGAACCAGAAACCTTCGGTTCCGTAGACCGATGCTCTATCCAATTGAGCTATAGGTGCTTTTAGCACAGTTCTACGGTTTAACCGATTTCTGGGCAAGGCCTGTCATTTTGAATTTTTCGAGTTGTAGCTAATCAATCAATAACTGAGGAATCAAACAAGTATTAATTCCGAAAGGGTGACTGAAATGCTTCGTCCGGCATCGGATGGTAGGTAGGCGCCGCGGGATAGTACTCGTCTTGGCCCGCCGGAAGCGTATTCCTTGGACCTACGCCAAACTCATTTCCATTTCCTTGACCCCATCTCAATCCAAATCCACTTTGACTTTGTCCCCACCATGGCGGCGATCCAGGTCCATTCATGTTTCCACCCATATTGCCAGGTTGCGGGCCAAAGTTACCTGCTCCGTTGTTCGGAACACCCGGATTCGCATTCGGTCCCAGTCCATACGGTAAGAACGCATTCCATTGATTGCCACCAACTACGACTTGCGGCAATTGTGGTCCCCATTGCCCATACGGGACACTATACGGTCTGTTCGGATATCGCCACTCGCCGTAAGGTCGCACCGGTTGCCCCCAAGTCTCTGTCTGGTGGTAGTGGTCCGCGCTGAACCCAGCCTGCAATGTGCTGCGAGTGTGCCGATAACCGCTCCGAACAAAATCGACTCTCTCCATCGATTGTGGCTCAACCGTTTGCGCATATTGATCGACTCTTTGTCCCGTAGAATCGTGCGTGTACGTCGATGGCATCGTTGTCCAATCGGACGTAACCGGTTTTGCCGTTTTTTTTGTTCTCTGTATCGGTCGAACCACCGACTCACACGATGCGTTGCTGATCGCCTTTTTGTCAGGCAACGATGCGGTCTGGGAGTAAGCTGACTCGTAGGTAGAGAAAATCGCGACTGCCATTATTGCGATTCGGCTGCATTGGTTCAATTTGGTGCTCATAGCTCTCAGACTAATCGCGAACCATTGAATTCCAATACTTTGCAATAACCAAGCTCAGATTCGACCCTAAGCTGTCCCGATTGTAGGGATTTTGCCGTACAACCGGAGTTTCCGGTTTTGCACAACTGAAGCGATTGCGATACAAAACGATAGGATAAGCAATCCTATATCCTTCCGCATGAACGCTCCATCAATACTCCGTCCTCTTTTTTTCTACGCTACAAGTTTCGTCTTTAGATTGATGCCGAATCATTTGGGAAGAATAACACGTCCCTGAACCCCTAAATCGAGTCGAAAGACTGCGCCTGGCATTCCATCGGCGTTGATGCTACCGGTCACGAATAACTGATCATGCTTAGGACCGCCAAACGCAACGTTGCTTGTCTGCCGATTGCCGCCAGGGTATTGCCGAATGAGATTTCCGCGCGTATCCAGCACTTGCACCTGTCGCATTCCATAATGAGCAACAAAGAGATTGCCCTTTGCATCCAAACACATCCCATCCGGCTGATTATCTTCCCACTTGCCACTCTCATTCTTTGGTAGGTCCGCGAAAACTCGCATCGTTCCCACTTTACCTGGAGACAATACTGGATATTCGAGAATACGATTGAATTGGCTTTCACCGACCAACAGTCGTTTCCCATCCTCGGTCAGCACGATGCCATTGGGAAATGCCAGACCAGAAGCAATTAAGTGGGTCTTACCTGAGTTGTCGACATAGTGGACCGTGCCGATCGGGTTTTCTTTGGACGATTCACCCGGATCTGTAAAGTAGAATCCTCCACTTGGATCGAGAGTTAAATCATTGGGTCCCCGAAGCGGTTTGCCATCGCACTCTTTCGAGGCAGGTTCAAGAGGCTTGCCGGCCGCAGACAACCTTACGATCGCATGCTGACTGGCATCACAAATCAAATGCGTTCCATCAGCAAGAATCTTGTGACCATTTGGCGCCCCAGTCTTGGCAAACTCCTCATGACTGCCATCCAGCTTAAAACGCGTGACGGTTTCTTTCCAGGAAATGTAGCCGCGTCCTTGATGGTCGAAAACCACGCCCTCACTGTAGCTTCCTACTTCAAATAGTGGCACCGCTTTGACAGACTCCGACGAAGGCAAGTCCTGCGCTTTTGCATCGCGTGCGAAGAGACATCCAAAGGACGCAATTGTACAAAACAGGTTACAAAAGGATTTCATAGCGTTGCCAAAACTGAGTGAAGAGGGAAGCAGCAAGTCATTGTCACAATGGGTCCTGCCAGGAATTGACTTTGAGGGCTAAAACATCCTATCGTACGTTACACCCTAAATCGATCTGGCGAGTGCATAAAAGTGTATCGAAGCCGTTTTTGTCATTGTCAAGGAGCTCGCGAAATAACGAATTCGAGAGCATGATTTATTGCATGAGCGAAGAAATAGCAGGAACGATAAGAATGACTTGACTCGGCCAGAGTACCGATAGCATATAATCCCCCTCCTCAAACTTCATGTCAAGTCTCACGCGATGATGAGCCAGCAGACGGATAACTTCAGCATGCTTTTTACTTCTCTTAATCTTCATCTGAATGGCAAACAACTAGGATTCTTGCAAGTACCGTATTCGCATAATCTCGGCGGGTGGGCAAATGTAATGATCCCAATGACCGTGATCCGCAACGGCCAGGGTCCGACGGTGCTAGTCCTTGGCGGGAATCATGGCGATGAGTATCAAGGTCAGATCGCGGCGATGAAGCTATCACGAGAGCTGACGCCCGAGATGATTACAGGCAGGATTCTATTGATTCCGTCGCTCAACTTTCCAGCCGCACGAGCTGCAACACGACTGTCGCCGCTAGATGCAATGAACATGAACAGAGCATTTCCAGGCGAACCAGACGGGCAAGTTACGAGCCAGATCGCCCATTATCTAACGACCATTCTTTTTCCGATGAGCGATGTGATCATCGACATCCATTCCGGCGGACGCAGCATGGATTTTGTTCCGTGCTCGCACATGCATGTCGTCCCCGACAAGGATCAACGCAAGAAAATGTTGGCAGCCATGTTGGCGTGGAATACGGATTTCTCTTTCCTTTATGCCGATATCGCGGGATCCGGATTATTGCCTGTCGAAGCCGAGAATCAGGGGAAAACGGTAGTCACTACGGAGCTTGGAGGTGGTGAGGGCATACCGGCTAGCGTTCATAGAATCGCACAATCTGGGTTGCGAAATGTGTTGATCCATGTTGGCCTTCTCAAGGGGATCGAACAGACCCGCAGCAGTCTAGGAAAGCCACCTGCAGTACTGGTTCAAGCGCTTGATCGGGACGATTATCTATTGGCGCCAGAGTCAGGAATTTTTGAGATCCGTGTGGATCTTGGCCAAATGGTGCAAGTCGGCGATTGTGTCGGCTATATACATCATTTGGAACGCCCCGATCGAATCCCCGAGCCGATCATTGCGCGCAGTTCAGGTTACATGATTACATCGAGAGTACCGTGCCTCACACAGCAAGGGGACTGTGTGGCTGTGATTGCGCGCCGAGTTGAGATTGACGAGGTTCTTTCCGCATGACTGTAACCGATGAACCAGTTCGCCCATTCGACTGTTCGACGAATTCAGCAGTTTCGATCCAAGCCATCTTGCTCTTGGGCTTCATGTGGTTCGCTTACTTTTTGAACTATTGCGATAGGCAGGCAGTCTTTGCAATGTTTCCATCTCTTAAGTCGGATTTGGGGATGTCGGATCAGCAACTGGGTCTGACCGGGACAGCTTTTCTTTGGGTATACGCGTTAGGTTGTCCTGTTGCAGGAATCATTGGCGACCGATTTTCCAAACGTCTTTTAGTCGTTTTGAGTCTGACCGTCTGGAGTTTGGTCACTGTGGCGACAGGCCTAGCGCGATCAGGATTGGAGTTGCTTTCCCTGCGGGCGGCTATGGGAATTTCGGAATCGTTGTTCATGCCAACAGCGATCGCTTTGACGGCCAACGCATTTGCGCCATCGTTGCGATCTCGGACCATCGCAATTCTAACCACCGCTCAGATCGCGGGGACGGTTGTCGGTAGTTGGTTTGGTGGATGGATGGCGGATATGGGCGCTTGGCGAATTGCGTTTTTTGCTTTAGGTGGGGTCGGGTTGCTTTATGCCTTTCCCTATTTCCTGTTTTTGCGATCTCTCAAAACGGAGTGCTCGGCAGACTCTACAGAGCAACCCCAACTCAAAGTCGGCGTCTGGACTTGCCTGATGACGCTCGTTTCTATTTCAACATTCCAAGTTCTTTGTGTAGTCTTCCCCGTTTTTGTTTTTGGACTGTGGCTGTTGTATGGCTGGTTGCCCGCGTTCTTGCATGATAAATTCGAGCTTAGTCAAACGGACGCGGCTTTCAATGCCACGCTCTACCTGCAAGGGAGCACTGCTATCGGCTTGCTTAGCGGTGGTTTGCTCGCCGACAGGCTGTTTCGAGTGACAAGTGCATCTCGATTCTATTTGATGGTTGCCAGCGTGGTTTTGTGTGCTCCGTGCCTTCATGCGATTGGCAACTGCAGAACGCTTGACCAATTGCGTATGGCGGCGATTGCATTCGGTTTGTGCAGTGGCTTGATGATGGGAAACATCTTTCCATCTGCCTTTGAAGTTGTCCCAAGCAATCTTCGAGCAAGCGCAGTTGGCGTGCTCAATTTTTGTGGAGGCCTTGTGTCAGGTTTTGCAACATTGTTCGGCGGCCTTTGGAAATCAACGTTGGGAATCGATCGACTGTTATCCTTGACAGGTGCAGCTTATTTTGGCGCAGGGCTACTTCTTCTGTTTGGTATTGTCTTCTTTTTCCCTCGCGATGTTCTCAAGCAGACTAGCTATCAACCATCCTCAGGAACCAAGAAACCATGAGAATCGAATCCGTCGATTTCTACTACCTGTCGATGCCTCAAGTCTTGGACATCGGCGATGGAAGCCAAGACGCGCTATTAGTAAGGGTCGCGGCAGGTGACCATGTCGGATGGGGTGAATGCGAGGCGGCGCCACTTGTCTCAATTGCCAGCTTGATTTGCCCAATGTCACACAGTGCTTGCAAACCGGTGATCGCGTCCGTACTCGGTCACGAAATCAATGACGTCAGGGACATTCGAAGCATCGGGGATTTGGTACGTTCGAATAGCTTGGACCTATTGCAGGCGGACCACACGCTTTCAGGAATCGACATTGCCTTATGGGATTTATTAGGGCGTCGACTGAATGAACCTGTCTGGAAACTGCTGGGATACAAAAAGAAGTTCGCCAAGACGCCGTATGCGTCCGTCTTGTTTGGGAATACCGCCGATGAGACGTTCAACAAAGCAAAGAGCATTGCCGCACAAGGGTTTCGTGCGGCCAAATTTGGTTGGGGACCTTTCGGGTTGTCGAGCATCGAAGGCGATCGCGCCCAACTCGCTGCGGCAAGAGAAGGACTAGGGGACGATGGCTTACTTTTCGTCGATGCAGGCACGGTATGGAACGCAGATTTAGAAGCAGCTCGAACTCGACTCAACATGCTTAAAGCAGTCCGAGCCACATGGCTGGAAGAACCGTTCGTTTCGGGGGCGCTGTCCGAATATCACTCGTTATCACTGGAAAGCGATCCGGTCGGAATGGCCGGCGGCGAGGGCTGCCACAATTTTCATATGGCCAAACATATGATCGACTACGCCGGACTGAAGTATGTTCAGATCGATGCTGGTCGGATTGGCGGCATTACGATTGCCAAAGAAGTAGCCGACTACGCTGTTTCCAAGGGAGTAATTTACGTCAATCATACGTTCACCTCGAGTCTTGCGTTATCCGCTTCGTTGCAACCGTTTGCTGGCCTTGAGTTACATGAGATTTGTGAATTCCCGACGGAGCTAAAATCGCTGGCAAAGTCAATGACCAAGAATCGAATCCTTCCAGACCAAAGTGGACTACTACATGTTCCCGATGCGCCTGGGCTTGGTATCGAACCGGACCTCGCAGGCATTGCACCCTATTTGGTGGAAGTTGAGATACGCGTTCGAGGCGAACCGATATACACCACGCCTCTGCTGCGATAAATACGTTTACAATCCTATCGGATCTCGTTGAAGCTTGATCTTAAACGCCCAAAACAAGCAAGGAGGCACACCCAATGCATCGAATCTTAATCGCAGAATGCAAGCAAGAGGTCTCCACCTTCAATCCCCATTTGAGTCAATACGCGGATTTTCGAATTCGTTTTGGCCAGGATCTGGTAACGTATCACCGCACCGTTCGCAATGAAATCGGTGGTGCTTTGAGCATTTTTGATGGGTTTTCGACTGTCGACATTGTTCCGACTTACAGCGCTTGCTTCATCACTTCGGGAGGCACCTTGGCCGCCGAGGCTTGGCAACGAATCGCTCGTGAATTCATCGAAAGCATACGTGCGGCTTGTCCGGTTGACGGCGTTTATCTTTGCATGCATGGCGCCATGGCAACTCAGGACAAATTGGACCCCGAAGGATACCTGATCGAGGAATCGCGCCGAATCCTAGGTGACACGATACCGATTGTTGTGTCTTTAGACCTACATGGGATATTGACCGATAGGATGGTCAAGTATTCCGATGCAATTGTTGCCTACCATACTTACCCGCATGTCGATTTTTTCGAAACGGGCCAACGCGCTGCTCGATTGCTAATGAAAGTGCTAGGGGGTGCAAAACCGGTCACGGCCAAGGTTGCCATTCCCGCGTTAGTGCGAGGTGATGAACTCATCACGGCAACGGGACTCTTCGGTAACAGTATTCGCATCGCTCAGCAAGTGGAAACGGGGCCAAATGGACTGTCATCAGGCATGTTCATCGGAAACCCATTCACGGATGTTCCAGATCTACAGACCTACAGTTTTGCCGTAACCGATAACGATGCTGCGCTTGCCGAGCGGGAAGCAATACGAATTGCGAAAAGTTTTTGGCCCAACCGTGAGCGTATGAAAGTGCCATTGGTAAGCCTGGACGAGATGGAAGCCCGCGTCTTGCGGCCAAGCGTTGGCACCATTGCTTTGGTCGATGCAGCTGATGCGACCAGCTCGGGAGCATCTGGGGACAGTAATGCGATATTGCGAAAGCTGATCGAATGTGGATATCGAGGCAGAACACTTGTTCCCATCGTCGACGCTCCTGCGGTGCAGCAGGCATTCGCAGCAGGCATCGGTGCGACGGTCCGCGTTTGCATCGGTGGGACTCTGGATACGAATCGCTTCCAGCCATTAACGATCGAAGGCAAAGTGCGACACTTGGCTGACGGCTTGTTTCGAAGCGAGTCCTTTGGTGAAGCCTGGGATTCAGGCCCATCCGCTGTTTTGGAATGCGATAGTTTTACATTAGCCATAAGCAGTCGGGCGGTTAGTCTGTATGACCGATCTTTTTTCTATTCGCTGGGCCAGAATCCACGAACGTTTGCAGCCGTTGTCGTCAAATCGCCACACTGCCAACATCACATGTATGCGGATTGGTGTCATGCGATGATCCATGTCGATGCGCCGGGTTCATCCAGCGCAAATCTTGCTTACTTGGGACATAGACGTTGCCCTCGCCCGATTTTCCCACTCGATCACGACGTGGAGTTTCATCCCGTTGCCAAAATATTCCGCCGAGGAGACAGACGTTCATGAAAATCACAGACATACGATGCGCTGGACTGCGCGGTGCTACGCCGGAGGGGGGTTGGAGTAACGAGCTTCGCCCGGAAGATTGTGTTCATACCTTGATTGCTGTACATACCGATCAAGGGCATGTTGGGCTTGGAAGTGTGTTCACGAACGATGCTTTGGTTCGAGCGGCGCTAACCTTACTTAAGCCCCTCACCATCGGCGAGAGCGCTTTGGAACCTGAAAGGGTGAGCGAGAAGCTACACCAGCATATGTTCTGGCTTGGGCGAGGTGGATCCATAACGCACGCCATCAGCGGAATAGACATTGCTCTGTGGGATTTATTAGGAAAAGCGACCGGCCAATCGGTTGGACGATTGTTGGGTGGACGCTATCGTCAACGAGTTCGACCCTATGCTTCTTTGCTAATGTGCGAGCCTGCCCGTATGCGAGATTGTCTGTTGGCAGTGAAGTCACAGGGCTTTCGTGCATTTAAGATCGGTTGGGGGCCGTTTGGTCGCGAGAGTGCCGCGACAGACGAAGCGATTGTCAAAGCGGCCCGCGATGCCATCGGACCGGAATCGCGATTGATGGTCGACGCAGGCGGTAGCGATGCCTATTGGACAAATGGCTACAAATGGGCACTTAAGGCGGCACGGATGCTAGCGGACTACGATGTGCATTGGTTCGAAGAGCCGCTGCACCCCGATGCGCTCGAAGACTATATACTGCTGCGTGAGCATTCTCCTGTTGCAATCGCAGGAGGCGAAGTTCTCACGCGGAGGCAGTCGTTTCGACCATGGCTTCAAGCCAGGGCATTCGACATTGTTCAACCCGATGTCACCAAAGTGGGCGGAATCAGTGAGGAGCGTCGAATTGCTTGGATGGCTCAGGACAATGGTGTACGCTTCATCCCACACGGATGGAACACTGCAGTTGGCTTAGCAGCCGATTTGCAACTCGCATCGGCTTTTCCTGGTACGGATTTGGTGGAGTACTTAACGGGCTCGCCATTCATCGATGAAATCACCATCGGCGGCTGGCAATTGGATTTGGAGGGCATGCTGACCATTCCTACCAAACCGGGCCTTGGCTTGGAGTTAGATCCGGACGCAGTTGTCAAGTACTCCGGAGTGAATAATCTGCTGTAGACAAATTCCAAAGGGATGCACGCCTGGTAATTCGGAGCAATGCGCTAAGTGAGATTTCTATCTAAGGGAGTTCTGGATTCTGCAGCTTCTGCCTGGAGTTTTCAAGGTACGCATCTGAATCGCACGGGGCCTGCTATCGAGAACTTGATTCGGCCGCACAGCTTTCTTTTGGAAAGTGAGTAAACCAATGCGCTCGTGTTAGACGAGTCCCGTAAGAAAATAGATCGCAATCACGACAAAAACAGCGAAAGTCTTGATCAAGGTGACTGCAAAAATGTCGGCATAAGCCTGACGATGCGTTAAGCCGGAAACGGCCAACAAGGTGATTACAGCACCGTTATGCGGGAGTGTATCCATGCCGCCGCTTGCCATAGATGCGACGCGATGCAGAACCTCTACGGGAATGTTCAATAGTTTTGCATTCTCTATAAACGAATCGGACATGGCACCCAAAGCGATACTCAAGCCACCTGATGCGGAGCCTGTGATCCCAGAGAGCGTCGTCACAGAAATGGCCTCGTGGATCAGCGGGTTGGTAATCGACTTCATTGCATTCGATAAAACCAAAAAACCTGGAAGCGCTGCGATGACTGCACCGAATCCGTATTCGGACGCCGTGTTTGTCGATGCCAAGAGCGCACCGGAAATGGCTAGCCTACTCGCTTCACCCAGTTTCTCGCGAACCTGTTTCCAAGCCAGAATCAGAACGGAAAGGATGCCAATTAGCAACGCACCCTCAATGGACCAAATGGCGACAATCTTTGCGACTTCTTGTTTGACCGGTAGGGAGGTACCGACGACATTGGGCGTGAATGAATGGAATTCTCCGTAAACATAAGGAATTGATTCGGTAAGCAATCGATTGATTGCCGCGACCAACACTAGTGGCACCATGGCCACGCTCGTTGAAGGGAGTTTGTCCAGTCGATAAGGCACCGGTTCATTGATTAGGTCTTGGCCGTAGCCTTCCTCCCTCCTAACCGCACTGCGACAGCGCATTTGCAAATAGAAAAGGCCAAGGACGAAAATGAACAAACCACCGAGTGTTCCAAGCCATGGCGCTGCATAAATACTTGTCTTAAAAAAGGGGGCCGGAATCACATTTTGAATCTGAGGCGTCCCTGGAAGCGCATCCATCGTAAAGCTAAACGCTCCAAGAGCAATCGTAGCCGGAATAAGTCGCTTGGGAATATTGCTTTGTCGAAACAACTCCGCAGCAAATGGGTAAACTGCGAACACGGCGACAAACAGTGAGACCCCTCCGTAGGTCATTAAAGCGCTCACCACGATAATCGACAAAACGGAACGGTGGGGGCCAAGGATCCTAATGATCGACGCTGCAATCGACTTTGCAAATCCAGACACTTCCATCGACTTTCCAAAAACGGCTCCCAACAGAAAAATTGGGAGGTAAAGCTTGAGAAAGCCAGCCATCTTCTCCATAAACAATCCCGTAAACATCGGGGCTACTTCTGCAGGGTCTGTCAATAGTACGGCTCCCATGGCCGCTATCGGAGCGACTAGGATGACGCTATGCCCCCGGTAGGCGGCCAGCATGAGGAATCCAAGCGCCGCCAAAATGATGATGAGGCTCATTGGGCTGTCCAGCCTCCGTCGATCGTGATCATCTGGCCAGTCACGTTTCTGGCCAGAGGACTAATCAAATAGGAGATGGCTCCGGCAACTTCCTCGTATGTGATGAAGGACTGCTTGGGCATGGGCGAAAGCATTACTTGTTGGATCACTTCCTCTTCTGAGATCTTCCGTGTCCTTGCTTGATCGGTAATTTGTGCGTCGACAAGAGGCGTCCGAATGTATGCCGGACATATCAAGTTGCTCGTGATGTCATGTTCGGCCGTTTCTAGCGCTAACACTTTCGAAAACCCGACCAGAGCATGCTTTGCAGCCGTGTATGCAGACTTGTATGGCGATGCAATGAGCGAGTGGATCGAGCCTATGTGGATGAAACGCCCAAAGCCCTGAGCCCGCATTTTGGGAAGCAAAGACCGGCTAAGTAAAAAACTACCTTTGACCACAACGTCCATTAACAAATCCCATTTGGACGTCGAGAACTCTTCGAGAGCCGCGACATGCTGTACACCCGCGTTGTTAATGAGTATGTCAATTGGCCCGAGTCCTGAAATAGTCGTCTCAATATCCGATTCGGAAGTTACATCCAGCTTGCAAGCATGGGCAACTCCCCCTTTGGCTTGGATACCTTCCGCAGTTTGACAAGCCCGCAAAGGATCGATATCGGTTGCGATAATCGAGTGACCTTGTTCTGCCAAGCAGTGTCCAAGACCACGCCCAAGTCCACTTCCTGCGCCCGTGATCAGAATCGTGTATTTCATGAAGCCTCGCGTCCATTCCTGAAGTGGGGTTAGCCGGGGTTAGCCCCCGTTTTCTTTCGAATAACTCTTAGATCAGCCGTCGACGGTAGCTTTGTGTACAAGTTTTCGAAGCGTCGAAGTAATACGACATTGAGCGAAGCATGCTACTTAATCTCGCTCCGAACGGACGACTGTTTCAAATGATAGCTCGATGACGCAGGCTCCTTATACTTAGCAATCTTCCTACCTTGCAATCTTCGCAGCTACTTGATTGGCATCGATGAGCGCTAGGCATTTTGCCCTTCGTCCTCGCCCCATTCCGCTTTAAGTCGTCCGTGGAACAAAGGCCCATTTAAAGACAAATTGCATTCGGATGTTCCATTCGTATTGGTCTCGTCATTGCCAGAATTTAACCCTCATTAATTCGACTGTAAACAGGAAACTGGACCTGACCGATGCGTTCAACGCAGTGTCGACTTGATCACCGTGATACAACACCCTTGCGTTGAAGATCTCTGTTTCTTAAGCAATACTCGCAGCGACAGAGGTCAAGGCATTCGGCGATTACCCCGATTTGCCCATGCATTCGAAATGCTTGACGCATTCCGATCCCGGTTTAGAAACAGAGCCTTCACTCGTGGCATAGCACCAGAGTAGAACATTTGTCTCAACTGTTTAGCAGCGAGAACCAGATTCTACCTCCTCTCAACCCCAGATATTTTTAAAGAGGATTAAACTTCGATTTGGGACCAAACAGCTTCAAAACCTGCTCTGTTTGCTAGAATGGAATTTCTTCCGATTGCAATCGTTAGAATAAATTCCCGCCAACGGATAATCTTCGACAAAGAGCATCGATGTGTCCGAAACGCTTCCTGCCTCCGAAAAGCGTCCCATGTTTAGGTCGATATCCCTTTTAGCGAGTTGGATGCTTTTCGGTAGTACTTTGTCCGCCGCGAGTGATGGCCTTGAGTTCTTCGAAAAGAAAATACGCCCAGTATTCGTTGAACACTGTTACAGGTGCCATAGCGCCGATTCCAAAGATCTCAAGGGTGGCTTGCGACTTGACTTCAAGGCCGGCTGGCAGGTGGGTGGCGATTCCGGTTCTCCAGCAATTGTTGCCAGTAGACCGGAATCGAGTCCGCTTCTGCTTGCGATGCTCCACGAGGAAGGCGTGTCGGCCATGCCACCGGCAACGAACAAACTGCCAGAATCGGTGCTTGCCGACTTCTCTACTTGGATAGCCATGGGCGCACCAGATCCTCGTGACCCACCGATGGAGCGTTTCGATGCCTTGAAGTCCTGGGAAGCTCAATTCGCGCATCGACTCGATTGGTGGAGTATGAAACCAGTTGCACGTGTCTCTCTACCTAAAGTTTCCAAAGAAGACTGGCTTCGCACTGACGTCGATCGATTCATTTTGTCGCAACTGGAGCAGCATCAATTGCAGCCGGTTCCAGAAGCCGATGCACAAACGTTGGCACGGCGATTGAGCTTCGCTTTAACTGGTTTGCCACTTGCTACAGAACTATCTCAGCAGTTCGCGAAAGATGCGTCGCCGCGAGCCTATGAGGTTCTCGTCGATCGATTGATAGATAGCCCGCGTTTCGGTGAGCGTTGGGCTCGCCATTGGATGGATGTAGTCCACTATGCAGATACACATGGTTATGAGTGGGACGTGCCTGCGAAGAACGCGTGGCGTTATCGCGATTATCTGATTCGAGCGTTTCAAGAGGATGTTCCGTTCAATAGGCTGATACTCGAACAAATTGCAGGTGACCTACTTGAACCTCGCATCGACTCGCAGACAGGAGTTAACGAGTCGCTTATCGGACCGATGATGCTCCGGTTAGGCGAACGCCGACACGGTGACAACGCGGCAGCCGAGGGCGTCGCGCAGGAAGCGGTTGCCAACACGGTCGATACGTTAGGAAAAGCATTTCTTGGGACAACACTGGCATGCGCTCAATGCCATGATCACAAATTGGATGCTGTCGAGCAACGCGACTACTATTCGCTGGCGGGAATGTTGATGAGCACTCGCTATAACACGCGCGCGATCGACTTGATCGACCCAAACTTAGTGATCATTGAAAAAATGCGCAACATCAAGATTGAGTTACGTAGAGAATTTAGCCAAGTTTGGTTGGCAGAAACGGATGTCGCTTTGAGCGATGGAATTGCGAAGAAGTTCAAGTCGTTGGCGGCAGACAAACAAACGTCGACAACGTTTCCCGCTTCCATAGCTGGGTTCTGGAGGCGTTCGCAAACGACACCCTTATCAGCCGAGGAATTCTCGGCAGAACGCCAGCGGCGTCTCGTAGCAAATCAAGCGAACCTGACGCAACTTGCAGACTTTCGAAACGAAGCGGGGGCCAGCGGTTGGCGTTGGGATGGATTCGGCATGAAGCATGGATTGGTGACCGACGGAGAGTTGGTAGTCCATGCAGGGGGTGATGAGGTGTTGCAGCATTTGCTCCCCGCAGGACGCTACACGCATGTTTGGTCGCAGCGACTTGCAGGCAGTTTGCAGAGCCCGAAACTGAATTCCCAAGTCCCAATCACCTTCTCGATTGAACTTGCGGCTGGCAAATTTGCTTCTTCGTCTTTTGTCGTCGATCGTGCTTTGAATTCAGAACGGCTCCAGTTCCCTTCTTCTTCATATCCAACTTGGAAGACGTTCGTCGCCGGTAACTTCGATACGTTGGAAGGTGGTATAGATCGCGCGCGACGTAGGGTCTACTTCGAGCTTGCGACGAAATCGCTCAACAACTATTTCCCCCCTCGTGTTGGCTATGGTGGATTGCGGGAGGCTGAGTTGACCGACGCCCGTTCTTGGTTTGGGGTCACTCGCATTTACCAACATCCCGTTGGCAAGCCGCCACAGGACGAATTGGACAGCTTTCTGCCTCTGTTTAATGAATTATCGGACGAACCCGATTGGTCGCGTCGCCTTACGCTTTTGCTCCGTGGTGCCGTGCAGCGATGGCAACGTGGACAGTGCACTCCAGAGGACGTGCGACTGCTCAACGAATCGCTGGAGTTGAAGCTGCTCTCGAATGCACTTGGTGCGAGCGAAAGAATCGCGAGCCTCGTTGCACTCTACCGGCAATTGGAGCAACAGGTACAGCCCGACAACACAGTGGGATCCGCATCGGATTGGAGCGAAGGAGAGGATGAGCCTATTGGGATTCGTGGTTCTTACACGGATTTGGGTGAAATGGTCGCGCGCGGGCAAGTCCGATTTCTGAACCAAACGACGCAGGTTGGAGAGTCGTCGTCGAGTCGACGTTTGGAGTGGGCTCAGCGCGTGGCTTCGCCCGACAATCCACTGACAGCAAGAGTTTATGTCAATCGCATTTGGCACTACCTGTTTGGTGCTGGGTTGGTCCGTACACCAGATGATTTTGGGCATTTGGGGGAATTGCCGAGTAATCCTCAGTTGCTTGATTATTTATCGCAACGATTTGTCAGCGAAGGGTGGTCAACCAAGAAGTTGATCCGATTGTTGGTCACATCGGCAGTGTGGCGTCAGCAAAGTACTCCCGAGCCACTGGCTGTCGAGCAGGATCCTGAGAATCGTTTTTGGCATCACTTGCCCATGCGACGACTGGAGGCTGAGGCGATCCGCGATTCGTTGCTTTCGGTGTCCGGGCGGTTGGAGCCAACCTTGTTTGGTCCCCCCATCGAGCCTCATCGTGCCGCCGAGGATGCTCAAAAACGATTGTTTAAAGGACCACTCGACGGGGAGGGGCGCAGGAGTATCTACATTGAAATGACTTTGATGGAAGCGCCTCGCTTCCTCGCTTTGTTCAATCAACCGATACCCAAGCAAACCGTGGGTCGACGCGATATCACCAATGTCCCCGACCAAGCATTGGCGCTGCTGAATGATCCTTTTGTCATAAGTATGGCCAAACATTGGAGTCAGAGACTCGTAACGGATGGGGCTCAATCCGTCGAACAACGTGCTGAGAAGATGTTGTCCGCAGCCTTGTCGCGTGCGGTTCAACCTATTGAAGTGGAGGGCTTAGTCAGTTTAATGCTGCAAAGTGCCGAGCTTCGCGGAAGCAAGCATGATTTATTGAGCGATGAAGCAGCGTGGCAAGACGCCGCTCATGCAGCGTTCAATCTCAAGGAGTTTATCTATGTTCCCTGATAGCTCAAGCGTGTGGGACCACGGACCGCATCCATGTCACTTGATACCTACGCAATCGCGACGCGAGATGCTTCGCAACGCGAGATTGGGCTTTGGTTGGCTTGCGTTTGCTGGGTTGGTCGCCCGCTCAACCGCATCCGCGATGGCCGAATCCAACACTCACTTCGCACCGCGTGCCAAGCGTGTGATATTCCTGTTTATGGATGGTGGGGTTTCTCATGTCGATACCTTTGACCCCAAACCGGAGCTTACTCGGCTGAATGGTCAGCCCGCGAAATGGCGTCCCGATCCACGCTCTCAATCGGTGAGCGCTGGACGCAAGTGGCTTGGGAGCCCATGGAGCTTTCGACAGTACGGTCAATCTGGCTTATGGGTTAGCGATCTGTTTCCACGTGTGGCGAAGATGGTAGATGAGTTGTGCGTGATCCGTTCGATGACTGGTGAGACACCGTTGCACGGCGCGCAATCGTTATTGCTGCACACAGGGCGTTCCGTGGCTGCGGCCCCTAGCATGGGTTCGTGGGTTTCGTATGGACTTGGACAAGAGAATGAGCAATTGCCAGGTTATGTGCTTCTTAACAACGATTGGATACCCAACGGAGGGTTCCAGAACTTTGCGAGTTCCTTTCTCCCAGCCACCCATCAGGCAACACTCGTTCGAGCACAGGGGGTACCCGTTGACAATATTTCGCCCGCCGACCCCGCGAAGCTGCAACGAGCAAAACTCAATTTCCTGCGAGAGCGAGATAGCGCCTTTGCACGAGAAAGAGATCCAGATGGCGACTTGATTGAATCGAGTATACGGAACTACGAGACAGCGGCACGTATGCAGGCATTGGTACCCGATTTATGCGATGTCAGCGGAGAGACCCCCGAAACACTGGCCCTGTATGGTTTGGACCGAGCAAATGACTTTGATAAGTTCTATTCGCTTCAGTGTCTGCGAGCCCGACGGTTAGTTGAGGCAGGGGTTCGATTCATCGAAATCACCTGTCCTAGCACTCACGCCAACAATTCCCCCTGGGACCAGCATGGAGAACTGAAGTTGCGGCATGAAGAGAATGCGAGGATTACGGATCAACCTGTGGCTGCGTTGATTGAGGATCTGAAACGTCGTGGTTTGCTGGACGACACCTTGATTGTGTGGGCGGGAGAGATGGGGAGGACTCCACATAGTGCCGGTACCGACGGTCGCGATCATCATGTCAGTGGCTACACTATCTGGATGGCTGGAGGAGGTATTCGGGGCGGCATGACCTATGGAAACACAGATGAAATGGGGATGAGTGCCATCGACAATCCGCTCGATATTCATGACGTCCACGCTACTATTTTGCACCAACTGGGCTTAGATCATCAGCGCCTAACTTTCCGTTTTGGAGGCCGTGACATGCGATTGACCGACGTCCATGGCCGGGTAATACATCATTTATTGGCTTGAACAACAAATTCTTTCGACCGTTCTCTCTGGCAGTCTCCTTGTGACGAATCAAAGGATTAAACCATGGACCACTCACCGCTGGAAATCTCACGTCGCGAGTTCGTTCGACTGGCGGGTGCATCCACATGTGCACTGACCATAGGCGGTCTTGATGAGTCGATGTTGGCAAACGATTCACCCCTCGAGACTTCACCGATTCGTTCGTGTATCTTCTTGTTTTATTATGGCGGGCCAAGTCACCTTGACACGTATGACATGAAGCCCAACGCACCTGCCGAAGTTCGGGGCGAGTTTAAGCCGATTTCCACAAAGGTCCCCGGCCTGCAGATTTGCGAACATCTGCCACGGATGGCACAAATCATGGACAAAGTTGCGATTGTTCGGAGTGTGCACCATAACTCGACCCTGCATGACTCCGCGTCCATCCATGCGCTAACCGGGCGCCCACTTGAAGGGCCTGATCGCGAATTGTTTGATCCAATCCCTCAGTTCTTTCCAAGTTATGGAAGTGCGGTGACTTACATGAAGCCGACCACCGCTTCACAAGTTCCCTTCGCGGCACTTCCTTTCGTGTTTCAAAATGTAGTGCCTACACCCTGCCAGGGTGGAGGTATTTTGGGAAACAATTGGGACCCATTGCGGATCGAAGTAGATCCTGTTGCCAAGCAATATCTCATCGATTCATTGGGGCCACGCGAAGGCGTGAGTGTGGGTCGTTTGGTCGATCGCCGCGAATTACTTTTGCGACTCAGTACAACTCATACATCGAACGATTCCATGAGTCGGTTTCATGATCGAGCTTTGCAATTGCTCCAATCGGAATCGATCCGCAAAGCTCTAGATATCGCGCGCGAACCCGAATCGGTCCGGCAACGCTATGGTTTCAGCCCGGCTCCAACGGACAAGGGTGAAGTCAATGGAGGCGGAGGGGAAATGGCATTTGCACGCCAAATGCGTGGCCAGAATCTTCTGCTCGCTCGCCGCTTGGTAGAAGCGGGTGTTCAGTTCATTAACATCTACGATTGCAAGCAACAAGGTCAAAATTGGGATGCGCATTCGAATGGTTCCAGCCAACACAAAAACTACCTGCTCCCTCAAGCAGATCAAGCGCTTTCGGCGCTCGTTGAAGATCTCGATCAACGCGGACTTCTTGAGTCGACCTTGATTGTCGCTACGGGGGAATTTGGTCGAACCCCAAAAATCAATGCGACTGGAGGGCGGGATCACTGGCCGCATTGCTATTCCATGTTGATGGCAGGGGGTGGAGTATGCGGCGGTGCGGTGATTGGTTCGAGCGAGAAAAATGGAGGATACCCAGCCAGCGACCCCGTTACGCCCGGCGACATCGCAGCCACAATTTATTGGCGCTTTGGTATCAACCCTGACACTAGTATTCTCGACCCCTTGGGGCGCCCTCATCGACTTGCAATCGGTGAACCGATTCGAAAGCTTTTTGGGTAGTTGTCTCGATCGCTTTGCAAAAGAGGAAAGACGAGTTGCGTATTTCTTTGTTTTAGAACAGATCATTACGAATATCCCGGAACATAAGTTAAAATGACAATGGTATTCAAAAAGATTGGCCTTGAGTCAAACTCGATACCTCCCCTCGCCGCAACAATGCATCAACTAATTTCCGATTCGGCTCCTATCAACTCATCTCCGAACTGCGGAGTTTCGTTGCGCAAACCAAAGAGAGGATCCCGCTGCATCGGTCTGATTGCGTTGACTCTACTTTTTTCGATGCAGTCAATTTTGGCAAGCGACTTGTCTTTTCAACGGGATATACGTCCGATTCTTTCGGATCACTGCTTTGCATGTCATGGTCCTGATGGCAATCATCGCAAAGCCGATCTTCGACTCGACACGCACGAAGGCGCGATGAACGTGATCGATTCGAGTAAACCGTTAGACAGCGAGCTGCTACGACGCGTGCTGGCCCACGACGAAGATGCGATGCCACCGATAAAGTTCAATAAGCCACTCCATCGAGATCAAGTTGAAGTGTTGAAGAAGTGGATCGAAGCTGGGGCACCGTGGGAAGAGCACTGGTCCTTCGCTCCCATTAGACGCCCTTCCCCGGAAGCAATCGATTTCAATTCATCGCTCATTCGCAATCCGGTGGATGCTATGGTTCAAAAGAAACTCCAGCAGAAGGGATGGAAGGCTGCCGCTGAAGCCGATCGCCGAACTTTGATTCGTCGAGTTGCATTGGACCTTACTGGACTTCCGCCGTCACCGTTGGAAGTAGACGGCTTTCTCACCGATTCATCCCCCGATGCTTACGAATCGCTTGTCAAGCGACTTCTCGCCTCTTCTGCGTTCGGTGAACGAATGGCTTGGGATTGGCTCGATGCAGCTCGCTATGCTGATACCAACGGTTACCAAGGAGACAGCGAACGGACCATGTGGCCGTGGCGCGATTGGGTCGTGCGAGCGTTCAACGAAAATTTACCATTCGATCAATTTACGATTTGGCAACTGGCGGGTGATCTTCTACCGAACGCAACTGACGACCAGAAGCTGGCGACTGCTTTTTGCCGAAATCACATGATCAATGGCGAAGGGGGACGGATTGCTGAAGAGAATCGTATTGACTATGTGTTGGATATGACAGAGACCATGGGAACCGTTTGGCTAGGACTAACACTCAATTGCTGCCGTTGCCACGACCACAAGTTCGATCCGCTTGAGCAAAAAGACTACTACCAATTATTTGCATTCTTCAATCAAACCCCTGTTGATGGGAGCGGAGGCAACCCACAAACTGCACCTGTAATCTCGACACCCAGCAAAGAACAGTCGATTCAGCTTGAACAGATCGTTAAAGAAATAGCGAGTAGCAAGATTCAACTTCAGGGCCGATCAGATGAGCTTCATAACGAGTTCCCTTCGTGGTTGAAGGCGCGCGAGCACTCACTTAAGGACTCTTCGTGGAGGCTCCCCACGATCAAAAAAGCCGAGGCCAATCGGCAAAAGCTCAAGATTGAGAAGGACCAGACAATACTCGCCTCGGGCGAGAATCCCGCAAACGACACCTATGTATTGGAGCTTGTTCCAGCTGGAGATCTTGTCGCAATTCGATTGGATGTCCTCCAGCATGAAAGCATGACTAAAAGTGGCCTATCACGAGCTGATAGCGGGAACTTTGTTTTGACCTCGTTTGAACTCTTTCGTGAAAAGCCTAACACCAACGGAATAGTAGTTAGAGATCGTGTTCCGATTGCCGATGCCCAAGCGACTTTTGAACAGGGGGCACACAAGATCAATGCCTCGTTGGATGACGACCCTCGTTCCGGATGGGCAGTATGGGAGGGGCGAATTGTCGATCGACATCATGCGGCCATGTTCAAATTACAAGAGCCAATGTCACTTCTTCCCGAAGAGCAATTGGTCGTGGTAATGAAGCACGATTCGGAAAACGCTCGCCACAACATCGGGTACTTTCGCCTCACCACCTCTGCAGACCCGATGGCGACGCTCGACGACATCGACCCCTCGTTTGAAACGGTACTCGTCAAAGAATCGTCGGTTCGATCCAAGGAAGAAAATGCGTTGCTCCATTCTCGGCATCGTCAATCGGATGCAGAATATACGCGAATCGAACAAACGATTAGGACTCTAGAAGGCCAGCGGAAGAGTTTAGAGAGTGGTATCCCCAAAGTGATGGTGATGACCGATCGTCCGACCCCTCGTGAGACATTTTTGTTGACTCGTGGACTTTACAACCAACCTGCAAATCTTGTTTCGGCAGACGTGCCGAAGAGCCTCCCACCCATCGAATCCGATGCGCCTCGCGACCGATTGGCGATGGCGCGTTGGTTGGTCTCCGATCAACAGCCGCTCACCGCTCGCGTCATTGTCAATCGACTATGGCAGCAGTTCTTTGGGGTCGGACTTGTCAAGACGGTGGAGGACCTCGGTTCACAAGGAGAGATTCCAATTCATCTCGATTTGCTGAATTACTTAGCAGCGGACTTTCGCGATAGCCATTGGGACACAAAGCACTTAATCGAAACGATTGTCACTAGTCATACCTATCGCCAATCTTCGAGTCGTCAAGGTTCCGATTCGGCCGACGATGATCCAGAGAATCGTTGGTTGGCACGTGGTCCTCGATTTCGCATGCCAAGTTGGATGATTCGAGATCAAGCTTTGGCAGCAAGTGGACTGCTCAATCGATCAATCGGAGGACCTTCGGTAAAAGGGTATCAACCGCCAGGGATCTGGGAAGAATCGAGTTTCGGTATTAAGAAATACCAACAAGATTCTGGCGAAGCGCTCTATCGTCGCAGCCTCTACATCTATTGGCGAAGAATCATTGGGCCTACGATGTTCTTTGATAACGCGGCGCGGCAAGTTTGCACAGTGAAGACCGTTCGGACCAATACACCACTTCAAGCACTTGCATTGCTCAACGATGTGACCTTTGTTGAAGCAGCAAGAGCGCTTGCAGTTCGCGCGTTGGAGATTCAATATGCGACTGATTCAACGCGGCTTCAACAGATTTTTTATCGAATTCTGGCTCGCGAACCCCATGCGGAAGAAGGCAAGATACTCTTCGATGCGCTCGAGCGAAGTCGACGGCAGTTCAATGCGGCTCCTAAGTTGGCAACCGATTTGTTGGCGCTTGGAGATTCAACTATTGGACGAGAGATAGATCGGGCAGAGCTCGCTAGCTGGACCGCTCTTTGTTTAGCCGTTCTCAACCTCGATGAAACGTTGACTAAGGAGTGAGTATGGAAAACCAAAAGAGTATTGGGTGGAATGAGCTCAAGCGAAGAGCATTCTTGCAAGAGACTTCAACTGGAATAGGGATGGCTGCTTTGGCTTCCCTGCTGCAATCCGGTGTCCGAGGCGGTGAAATCCAAAATGATCGCAGGACCGGACGATTTGGTGGCCTCGACCAACTTCCGCATTTCGCCGCAAAAGCAAAGAGGGTCATCTACCTGTTTCAGAACGGTGGCCCAACGCACGTCGATCTTTTCGATTGGAAGCCGGAAATCCAAAAAATGCACGGCAAACCGATTCCACCCGATATCGTTGGCGGAAAACGCTTTAGTACGATGACCGGCGACGCGAACAACAAACTCATGCTGGCACAAGTGGAACCATTTGCTCAGCATGGTAAATGCGGCGCCTGGGTAAGCAGTTTTATGCCGTTTACGGCGAAAATGGCGGACGATCTATGCTTCATCAAGAGCATGCACACCGATGCGGTGAACCATGCACCTGCAATCTCTTTTCTGCTCAGTGGTGCCCAAATACCTGGTAGGCCAACACTGGGTGCATGGCTAACCTACGGTCTGGGGAGCGACACGGAGAACCTCCCCGCATTTGTGTCGATGACGAGCGTCAGCAAGAACACAAGTTGCGGTCAAATCTTCTATGATTTTTACTGGGGAAGTGGCTTTTTGCCATCTCGTTTCCAAGGGGTCAAGTTTCGCGGGAGTGGCGATCCGGTCTTGTACCTTTCCAACCCGAATGGAATGACGCGCGACATGCGACGCGAATGGTTGTCCGACATTGGTGCGCTGAATCAACTAAAATTTGCGAGATCGGCCGACCCTGAGATTGAAACCAGAATCGCGCAGTACGAAATGGCGTTCAAAATGCAATCGAGCGTCCCGGAACTGGCTGACATCTCGAACGAATCACGAGAGACGCTGGAGCTTTATGGGCCTCAAGTGGAAGAACCAGGTACCTTTGCACACAACTGTTTGTTGGCGAGAAAGCTCGTCGAGCGCGGTGTTCGTTTTGTGCAGGTGATGCATGCGGGATGGGATCAGCACAATAGCCTCACTACCGAACTCTACACGCAGTGCAGGGATACCGATCAGCCGAGTTACGCGCTGGTGCAAGACCTTAAAAGGCGAGGCCTACTTGAAGAGACGTTGGTTGTCTGGGGTGGCGAGTTTGGGCGGACCCCTTTTATTCAAGGCGATCTCAACAATCGCGTCCGTTGGGGACGTGACCACCATCCTTATGCATTTACACTTTGGATGGCGGGCGGAGGTACACGCAGTGGATTCAGCTTCGGGGAGTCGGACGATCTGGCATTCAATGTTGCAAAGAATCCAGTTCATGTTCACGACTTTCAAGCGACCTTGCTCCATTTGATGGGAATCGATCACGAACGCTTGACCTATCGCTTCCAGGGCCGCGACTTTCGACTTTCTGATGTTCATGGGAACGTGGTGCATGAAGTTATAGCATGACGGAAGCCCAAAGAGGCTGGTTCAATTCAAGCAACCAACGAAATGCGTGACTTTGGGGTTGATGGTTTTGACACGTAGCGAAAGTCGTCAAGACTCTCGGCGGTTTTCAGACATTCCGAAACTCTCTACGAGTTTCGCCACCATATTCGCAGCATCGATCATTGTTGGCGCCGACCGATCTCATCGAAACTGAATTGCGAAAAGGTCTGCTTCTTGCATTACAAAACGCAGCCGCACTGGTTTGCCAAGAAGTGACGAGACATCGCTCCCGTTTGACCACCGTACCACTTGCTCAATCGAGTCACCCACCAAATTGCGGCAGTCGGACAGTGAAAAGCCAGGGATCGGATTTTCGGTCATGTCTTGCAACTCAACACGAAGGCTGCCGCCGGCGCTGGTTGCATAGTTGATGACCAATTCCTTGCCTGAGAATTGCAGCGGTCGCATTCGCAATTCGCCGGGATTGGCGCCGACATGCACCGATGCGAAACCATCAATGCGAAGCGTGAAACGGCGGAAGGGGGTTGTGTAGATTGACATTTCGGTGGGACTGGTTTGGACCGTGTTCAGTGCTGCGTAGTTCGAGCGGTTGCCCCATCGATTCGCGTCCAGACCTGGACGAATGAACGCCTCTCGAAACGTCCGATCGTAGAACGCGTCGCCGCGCGCTGTCATGAATAGAATGTCGGTACTCTCACCCCGCTCAGGATGAAAGCGGGTTGGCATCGCGATGTAAATATGAGGGGCGCGAAAATAAGGATGCGTCTGACTCGTGTAGAGGTGCTCGCCGGGAAAGTTCGGATGGAGTGCTACCGGCTCACTCCAATGAACAAAATCCTTGGACGTCGTTCGACTGATCGTTCGCAACTTACCATGCGGGGTGGTCCATGATCGGAAATAGCATACGTAGCCTTTCTCCAACTCGGACCAAAACGAAACATTTTGAGAATCAAACGCAAAGTTCTTCGAGTCGATGACTGGCGACTCTTGCAATCTCTTCCATCGAATACCGTCGTTGGAAACGAACGCAACAAGTCCTCCACCCTTGTGAACTCCCGCCAGAGCTTTGAATCGCATGCTTGCATCAACTCCCGGGCGAATATCGAGGAACGGCGAGAAATTGTGACAAACCCAGGGTTCATGCAAGATGATGTTATTGTCCCTATTGCCATCCAGTTCGACGAGCCCGAGTTTTGGTTTTGTCCAGGCTATTCCGTCTCTGCTTTCGCAGTAACGCGTCACCTCAGTCAGGTCACCGTCAAATCGAGAACCACGAGCGTCGCGAGTGTAGAGACGAAGCAAATCACCATCTTGAATGACGGTTCCATACTCCATATTGTTAGCTGGCTCTAGCATCGGAGGAGCCAGATGTGGCTCATGCAGCTTAAGTTTCGCGTTATCTAGCCGGTCGATCAGAAAAGAGTCGACAAAGAGCTCTCGTCTTGAGCCAATATCCCGCACTTGTGTACCCTTGAATACGTCTACGCTCTGCGCCAAGGCTTGTGGCATGGTAAGCATTGTTAGGATGCCAATGGTCAGCCGCACAAGTGTCAACGCTTTGCTTATCAACTGCAATACGCATTTTGCGAACCTGACACTGTTTATTGAAGGGATTGGCGTCATAGTTGCACTTAGATTAGAGAAGGATGTCTTTGAGTGGATGCCTTGCGTGTATTGAACAGTCGTATTTGGAATCTCTTTGGTCCTTTGTTCGTTGACAGTTCGGATGTAGTCAGGCGTTGCGTTGGAATTTTCAGGGGGACGAAGCGGAGCTTCGAGGACAGCGTTCCCTATCAGAGTTTGGGCACAAGTGAGACTTTAGGCTGGTCAAACGGCGCGAGATGTTCTCGATCAGCAATTCCAAACAACCTGGCGACGTAGCCGCGATGACATCTTGGTATATCCCATATCCGTAACTGCTGGCAGGCGGGATGTAGCCGGGTTGCCAATCGTTGGCGAGCGTAGTCACAAACACTGGATGCGGGGCAAACCGTTCGCGAAGTGTGGTCTGAAAGACTTGGTACAGCTCTCCGGGGACGAAGACCCAAATGGCATCGCCCAGAATTCCCAATTTCAAAGTGATGGAATAGGTACGACCTGGAACCAAGTTGTTCAAACGGTTCAGTTGTCTTGTGCGTTGTTCCACTTCTGCCCGACAATTTCGAACGCGAAGATCGTCTTTGGCCTCGCGGGCTTGCGATTCCTCTTTCATCCAATGCTCTCGTTCGGATGTTGTTTTCTCCAGTGTTGGAAGATCGTGCCGATACGGTAGATCGACGACAAGTTGTTCCCAGTAGAAATTGCCTCGACGCTTGTTGGCTTCGTCGGAACTCGTTTCATGACGCCAAGTGCCGATCGCTGTTCCCGAGATCACTGGCCCCGTGTAGCAATAGTCTGTCCCCGGCGGCGGGAATGAGGCTAGCGTGGAGAGCGCCGCGTACCCTACTTGTCTACCATTGCGATCGGCTACAGCGGTGTCACCAACGAATCCTTCACGTGGGCCCAAGTCTCCCGATGCTCCTTGAAGAAAGAGGCACGGGGCACCCTCGGATGCCTCTACAACTTCACGCATCGCACCAACCCAATCAGGGCTGATCAAAGTGTTTTCCCAAGCCAGTGTTGTTGGATGGCACGCATAATTCACGACCGATGCCAGTGTCTCTCCCGCATCGTTCGAGATTCGAGCGATCAATAAGGTGTCGTCTGCTTGACCCGTCGGATTGAAGCCGCACACGAAATGTCCCTTTACCTCGTCGAAGTAGTCTCGATGCGTTGCTAATCCGCAACGCCCTGTCCCATACACGATGGTTGCTGGCACAACCCGGGATTGAGCTTTACGAGCAAGTTGGGCCATTCGAACCGCCAATCCATCGAGATATGGACCAAGCAGTTCGCCACCGGGTAGTTCGCTTCGCGTGCGAGACATCCAGCCAGAACCGTGTGTGTGCGACATTGTCACTAGGATGTTGTCGTAAGCTACGTTCGCCGAATTGTGAATGGATTGCCGGATATTCTTGAGCTCCATGGAATCGAGAATGCAATGGTCGAGAGCTACTATAATCTGGGGTTTCCCGAGCGATGAAGTGACCGACTCAAGCCAGAGCAACGTCGCTTCTAGTGGTCGATGGACCCCGGTTGCACGATCATGCAACGCGGCGCCCCACATGCGGTGGTAAATGCCGATCGGAGGTGTAATGTCGCATCGTGCGATGGCTGCGAGACAGCGAGATTGTGGTGTACTAACGATCATCGTTTTCATCTCCGAAAAGGGTCCCTTGTGGATTGAGTAGTGCCCAGCACACCGCATCGATCGCCATCACGCCAGCAAACAGAAACAAAATTAAGTTCCAGTTTCCGGTCACTGCAACAAGCCAACCTGCGGTTACAGGAAACAAGGCCGCTCCTATGTTGCCAAACATGTTCATCGTGCTAAAGACAGTCGCTACTTGACGACCACCAAAACTGATAGCTACGGTATATCCGCTAACGCCACCAAAAGTTGCACAGAATGCGCCCAATGTAATTAGGGCGATACTGGTATAGACATCACTCACAATGTAGGAAGCTAAGATCAATAGCGAGCAAGTTCCCATACCTACGACTGCGATCCCTTGTCGACTTAGCCGTTGATTACTGGTGCGGATCAATAGCCAATCTGAGAAAAAGCCCCCGGTCAAACTGCCGACAACCCCACCGATTCCAGCAACGGTGGTTAGTACTCCTGAACCCAACAGAGAGACATCCCGAGTCTTTTGGAGGAAGGTTGGAAACCAAGTCATGAAGAACACCATCCCTGCGGCTCGAAAAAACTGCTGCCCACATAGCAACGCTAGGGGTCGACTACGGAACATGCGGGACCAATCGACAGGAGCCCGAACATGGCTCGCTAACTCCGCAGCAGGAAGTTTTCGCAACGAGATCATTCCCAAAAAGGCAACCGTCCAGACTAGACCAGGTATTGCATAGGCTGCGAGTAAAAGCCGCCAGCGATCGATGTGAAAAGCATCAGCCATCGGAGAGAGCGACTCCAGAAGGGACGCCGTCAAGACAGGAGCAATCGCCCCGCCGATGGTCATGCCGCTAGCCAGTAGACCTGTCGCGCGAGCTCTTTCAGTCTCCGGGAAAATCCTCCCAATTGCCTTGGCTGCACAGGGAAATGCCCCCGCCTGGGCGGCTCCCATCAGTCCCCACATCACTAACAAGGAAACGAAATTGGTCGCAAACGCGCTAAACAATGTTGCCATGGACCAAACAACCGAAAAGATTGCTAGAGATCGTCGGCTGCCGAGTCGATCCGCCAACGAGCCACTTGGAATTTGCATCAGTGCATATGCCAAATACCAAGCAGACTGAATCCAGCCCATATCGCGTGCGAGATCCGCAAAGTTTAATTCGCGAGCAATCTCAGCAGCGGGAACGCTGAGTGCAGATCGTTGGACATAGGCGATTGCGGCGGAGGCGCACAACATCGCAAGCACTTGGTAGCGGCCGTTGCGGACGTCAACCTCGCCTTGGTGGTCGCTGGACATGCAAAAACCTCTAAGGCTCAAGAAGAAGATTACGTTGGAGCAATGCAAACAGCCGATCGACTTCAGCAGTTGTCTCCGAATCAAGCTGCCACCCGCACGGTTGGACTTGAAGTGTGTTGACAAAGATTCCACGCTTCTGCAAAAGGTATTTTTCTATCGCCAGAAAGCCATCGAGCCCGGATTGCAGTTGCAAAGCGGTCAAGGCACAAATCGGGAGGGACAATTGATAGATGCGGTTTTCGTCGCCAGATTGCAATGCGTGCCACAGGGCGACGATCCCATCGAGTAGATCGGTTCCAGGCATCGTACCAACGATTCCTCGCCTGAAGCAGTCGACGAGGTTGATACCACCCGACCCTTCGAAGATGCGAGCCTTTCCTAAACTTGCATCGCGAAGATTAGAGAGATTTGGCCCCAACGGACTGGCCTCGGGTTTGAAAAAGACTCGATGCTCACCGAATTCTTCGAGCAGTTTCAAATAGACACTCAAATCAATCGCCGCCCCAACGTAACTTGAGGCATCTTGCACGACAAGCGGAATGGAGATTCCGCGTGCAATCGATGCGAAATATTCGCATGTGCGTGGACCGCTCAAAGAAGTCGCGACCGGAGGAATTGCCATGACGGCGCTCGCACCCAACCCCTCGGCATGACAGGCGAAATCCAAGGCCTCCCGCACGCTTTCGGCTCCGACACTGATCACAGTAAAACCGCGACCTTGAACCGATTGGCAGACGCTTGTTGCTAGTTCCTTTCTCGCATGATAACCCAGCCTCAAAACCTCACTGACCATCGCGACGACCACGCCGCTCGCACCCATTTGAAATGCCCAATCGATCTCGCGTTGAAGCGTAGTAGGATCGATCGATCCGTTTTCGTTCAAGGGCGTTTGCAAAACGGGGAGTACGCCGTGAAGTAGTCTGTTGCTTGTTGACATTTTAAGGTGGCGAACTCCCATCGTAAGCAATATCCCGGCTAGCTAGTCAGACACAGCCGACAAAAGTAGCAGGCACGCTCCGCCGTGCCGTAAGCTTGCGTATATTGGCTGGGTTTTCAGGCGGACGGCACATGGAATATGCCTGCTACTTTGACTTTTGTTGGCTGTGTCTAGTCACATGACCGGCCGTTGCGTGTACTTGCAAGGCTGTCACCCAGCGACAGTTTAACCTGAAATTGAATTCCATGGGGCAAACAGCTTGCAACGAACTACCAATCGCCAACTCCGCCGTCGCGATAGAAGACACGTTGCAACATTTCCTGCTGGAAAGGGTGCTTGCGAACTTCTACTTCATTGATCGTAACGCCTAAACCAGGTTTTGTGTTAGGGGCAACGGTGCGAGAGGTTTTATCCATGAGAAAGCCTTCCTGAACGACATCTTGTCGCCAAGGTACGTCGTTGTGAACGGTTTCGCAAATGAGGTAGCTTGGCTGGGAAAAACCGAATTCGATCGAGGCAGCTGTGCTGACCGGACCTTGCGGATTATGCGGAGCAAGTGCAATTCGATAAGCGTCGGCTAACGCCGCGACCCGCCGCGCCTCGGTAAAGCCGCCGCAATGGGTGATGTCCATCTGACAGATCTCACATCCGCGGACGGAGAACAAGTCTCGAAACGCAGCCAAATGTGTCATTCTTTCGCCAGTCGCGATCGGTGTTGTCACTGCGGCGTTGATGGCTGCCAGCCCTGCGATATTTTCAGGCCAGCAGGGCTCTTCGAGAAAATACAATCCGTATGGATCGAGTGCCTTTGCAAATTGCATCCCCATTGCGGGTGACGGTCTTGCATGGCAATCGACCATAATGTCAATCTCGTCGCCAACTGCTTCTCGCATCGCGGCGACACACGCGACCGCCGCCTTGATCGGCTTCAAACCTTCGATGGGCATCGTTGGAGGAACGGCCATCGATTTGAACGCAGAAAAACCCTCGGAAACAGCTTGCTGAGCCAATTCGCCAAATCGTTTAGCATTGTCGATTGGAGTTTCATAAAAACTCTCCATATCGCCGCCACCTAAATGGCAATAGAGTCGGATATAGTCGCGAACTGGCCCGCCCCATAGTTTGTGGCATGGTACGCCATGCAACTTGCCGACGATATCCCATAGAGCGATGTCGATCCCAGCGATCGCCGTTGAGCGGACAATGCCATTTCCGTGCCAGAAATGCTGACGCCACATCATTTGCCAGAGATGTTCGACCCGCGTCGGGTCTTCACCGATCAACAGTTGCGACAAGTCCTCGATGGCCCCTACGACACTTCGAGTGTGCCATTCCAATGTTGATTCGCCCCAACCAAACAGGCCCTGCTGATCTGTTTCGACTTTCACAAACACCCAATTGCGCATGCGAGCGTGACAAACAAGCGTTTCGATGCGAGTAATCTTCATGGCATACAACGATCCTGCTCGGTTATTGCAACGCGACTTGTTCCGATTGAACAACCATAAGTTTAGAAGCAAGAAGCTGAAAGTCCTAACACCTTTATGCTATTTTCAGTCGAGCACGATCGTTTGACTCATAACAAGCCGACTCTCAACTGTGTTTCTCGCGAGACGCCGCTGATCGAAGGCTCAGAAACACAGTTGATTTCGCGTCTGGAAGAGACTCGACTACGCGTTTTTACACAGTCAAATACGCAAGGAATCGGAGATGATTTGCACTTCCTACCGACGCGAGGATAGAATGCTTGCTTCCGTGTGATCGTTTAACCGAACCATGTGACAACCAAGCTTTGAATAAGGTCAATCGAAGATGAATGAGGACAAGCTGCGGGCTTGGTGGTCACATCGACAAGGTTTGGATGGATCACTCGTGGGTGCAACTTCAAAGGAAGTGCTGGAGAGATCAGGTTGGGCCTGACCCGAAACGTTAGCAGAATTTCAATGGTTCTCTGGTCTCGGGATTAAGGCTGCAAAGGCAGCAACCGCCACCATTGGACTAGTGCAGATGGAGAGCGACAGCTTTCGACTCTTGTTGGAAGAAGACGTCGATGAGTTTAGAAAGTTTAGAAGGCCGACAAGGCCACAATATTCTCTGGTAAGCAGCCTCGATGCCATTCAGACATTGCGACGTGACATGCTAGGGCTATTGGATAAGAAGGACCAAGAGCGTCCAGTATTCGCGGAGAGGTCCCTGCAGCCTGCAGGCCGTCTTTCAGATCTGCCGAGTCATGCAATCATGGACCGAGGGTGCCTAGTTGGGTTGTGGGAATACGACATGGAGACGCAGACGATTGCGTACAGTTGTTTTGGAAGTGTGGACAAGGCGTTAACCAAGGAGATAAAGAAGACCGAGACTTATGTTCGAGAACAACTGGGGGATGCACGGTCGTTCAGCCTCGATTCACCGACGAGTCGCGCACCCAGAATCCAGGCATTAAGAGCAGCAACATCCTGATGAATCGAAAAGAATCAGAGCTCAGTGAGCGGTTCCGTAGCATCGCCGAATTTCTCGACATGGAGTCCCATCTTGTCCATCATCGACAGGTACAGTCGACACATTTGTCGGTTCGAATTGTCACGATAATTTAGCGTCCGACCGCTATCGATTCGTCCCCCCCCTTTTCCCAGAACTACCACTGGCAGTTGGTCGTTGTTGTGTCCACCAGTCATCATACTAGAACACATCATCAACATGGAGTTGTCAAGCAAGGTGCGATCACCCTCCTGAATTGCATCTAGCTTGCGAGCGATGTAGCCGAGTTGTTCAACGAAGAATTGATTCACCTTCAGCCAGTCGGCGGTATCGGAGTGCGACAATAAATGGTGGATCATGTAATCAACGCCCAGATGGGGAAACCGGAGCGAGGAGTGATCGTTGTTGAGCTTCAACGTGGACACTCGGGTCGTATCGGTCTGAAACCCAAGTACGATGATGTCGCACATCAGCCGCATATGGTCGGCAATGTTTTGCGGAATGCCATCCGCTGGTCGTGGTAAGTTCGGTTTGTCGAGTGTCGGCCGCCAACCCTGCAGCTCTCCTTTGCGGCCTGCTTGTTCAATCCGCTGTTCCACATCGCGAACGGAATCAAGATACTCGTCCAGCTTCCGTTGGTCATCAGCACTTATCTGTCGCCGAATGTCGATTGCATCCGCAAGAACAGCATCCAAAACACTTTTGTCCCCCTTTTGAACTTCATCCTTGAACAACCTATCAAAGGCCAATGCGGGATAAAGTTCCAAGGGTGTGGGCGTGGTAGGGGAACTCCACGAAATATGTGAGCTGTAGAGCATAGAATAATTCTTGTGGACCGACGGGTTTGCCGCTTCACACCCTAAGACAAGACTCGGAACCTTGGTCGAGCGTCCGTACGTTTGTGCGAGCAACTGGTCGACGCTGGTTCCTGACTTGATATCGCCACCAGCAGCCAATGGCGCACCCGAAAGCAAATTACCTGTCTGCGAACTGTGGATGTTCCCTTTAGTTGCCTCAACGTTGTAGAGCCCCTGAACAAATAGAAGTTTTTCGCGGAAATTGGTTAAGGGCTTAAGCACTTGTCCCAATTCCATCGATTTGCCTTCTCCTTTCGCCCACCACTCTCTCCCATGAAAGCCGTTGCCTGCAAAAAGGACCGCCATTCGAACAGGAGCATTGCTCGCCGACTGGGCCGTCGAGGTGATGTCGTCGTCTCCCCACACGGGTATGGACTCGAGCCATGGCATCGCCATCGAGACACCGGTTCCTCGAAGGAATGTTCGTCGCGAGAAGTGGTGTGGCATGATTTTCAACTTTCTAGTTGTGAAGCAGCATTGGACGATGCCCGCAGGCTAGCAGCCTAAGCTACTTGCCCAATCCGCGGATCTCTCTGAACTGGGGACTGCAAACGATGGCTTCAATGGCCACTCCAACACGATAGTCATTCTGACTGAGAAGATTCTGAATCTCAGTTAACAGCGGTTCGTCTGACAATTGTACTGAACGTCCGAGCGAATAGCCGAGCAGTTTCTTGACGAATTGTCGAACAACCGCGTCCCGGCGGGAATGGTATAAGTATCGCTTGAGATCTTCCAAGCCATCCACATTCGTTCCATCAAATAGTATTGTCTTGGCATCGATCGTTAAACCAGCAGCATTGGCCGTTCGTAATCGTCCGATCGCATCAAATCCCTCCAGTGCGAAACCGAACGGGTCGATTCTCGCATGGCATTTGGCGCAGGCCGGATCGCTAGTATGACGAGCAATCAACTGTCGCTCAGTCAGCCCATCAGGTACTTCTTCTGAAAGAACCGGCACGCTTTTTGGCGGCTTAGGAAGCTTCTCGCCAAGTATCACTTCGCTGAGCCAAGTACCACGAAGAATGGGACTGGTACGCGATGCGCCGGACTGCTTTGAAAGCGTACTGGCCATCGACAGAATGCTGCCACGTGAATACTGTCTGACTCCTTCGACGCGCCGCCACTGAGTCCCCATAACATCCGGAACTCCGTAGTGCTCTGCTAGGTCTTCGTTCAAAAAGGTGGCATTTCCGTCTATCAAATCGATGATAGCACGGTTGTTCTGAAAGAAGTCGGTTAGCACAAGTATCGACTCCTCGTACATCATTTTGCGTAGAGCGGCAAACGTTGGAAAGTGCCGTTCGCTCTTCTCGTTGTGATTCTCGAAGTCGTGGAGGTGCAGCCATTGGCAGCCGAACTCGGTCGCGAGACGACGCGCTTTGCTATCCTGGAGCATGCGTTTGGTTTGAGCTGCTAGTACATTGGGTTGATTCAACTCCCCCAAAGAAGCAAGAGAAAGCAGTTCTTGATCGGGGGCCGAAGCCCAGAGAAAGAAACTCAGTCGGCTCGCAAGTTCAAAATCAGCGATCGATGAAGACTTTGATCCCGACGCGGGCTTCTCAAGTTTATAAAGAAACGACGGAGAAACGAGAACTCGGGCTACCATCAGTCGCATGGCATCATCATGTAGTAGCTCCTGCTGTCGCAAATCCATGTAAAGCCGTCGCAACTGAGTCTCTTCCAATGCCGTGAGAGGACGACGGTAGGCTTTCCTCGCAAACTGTACCAAAGCGTCGAGCTGTTGGGGTTCGTTCTCGATCAACCGCTTCCCGAACGCATTCGCACGGTCCTGCACGGGCTGCTGTTGAGCGCTGATTAACGGAAGCATATCAGGACGATCTTGCGTGGCGAATTGATACAACTGTGTAATGGCCGTAACCAACTCGATTGGCTCGTGTGAAACATAGAACAACTCATCCCACATCTGATCCAGTTGGGTCGATTGCTCCGTTGTGAGCATTAGCCTTTGAAGTGGTTCGTCTTCTCGGTAATACAGAGTGAGCGTGACAACTTCGTCTACCGGGACGATTTGCGTGTAACAAAGCGTCGGTGGAAAAAGACGTCGAAATTCGTTGAAAGCGTTTTCGATGCGTCCACGTGTTGGGCTCTGCTCGTAGGTGACAATCGGAGCAGTTGCTGGCAGTTTACCTGCAGGTCCATTACGTACAGACAGACGCACGGAACCGTCTCGCCCCGTTTCGGGATGTAGCAGTCCAGAAACAACGAATTCAGCGCCCGCAACGAGCTCCGCCGGTAGCCGAAGCTCGATCGTCTCGGGTGCGTGCACGCACAGATTTGCAGGTTCTGTCGACCGACCATCCGGGCACATCCCGAAACGTTCGAGAGGCAGTCCCCACTTTCCTTCGCTGCTTGGGTTCAATTCATCCGTTCTTACTGATTGGCTGGCGACAGAACGGAGAACGGCTTCCATAAACGGTCCATTGATCGATCGCAACTGCTGACCAAATGAGGCGTCCGCAGACTCCTTGGCCGTGGCTGCAGGACCGCTTTGCAAAACGCGCTGAACCTCCGTTGCCAGTCTCAACTTTTCTTTAGGATCTGTGGCAGCTTGCCACTTGGCAAGCTGCGAGCCGACTGGGATTTGATGTCCTGCACTGCCGGTTGCGGGCTCTGAAAAAAAGTACCAAACATTCGTGTTGCCCTGCCGATCGGCATGCGGATTACCTGCAAGAATTGCAGGAGAAACATCCTGCCACAGGTTCCAATCCGTCGTTCCGTTACTGAGAATCAGATTGATTGCCGTGAGATCGCAGGAGTGATTGTTGTCCTGTGGAGTGATTGCAAAAGTGATTAGATCCCCGGGACGCACATCAATTGATGCAAGCGGTCCAATGGCGATCTCCTTTGATCCTTTGCTCTTGCCGGCGGCTAGGGTTCTACGAGTATTGCCTTGTCGAAGCTCGATTGCCCATCCTGTACCATTGCCACACTCCGGATGCGCGTGTTGCACCGAGCCCGTAATCTTGAGTTGCGTCGAAACGGGACTTCGCCAACCCACAACAACCGCGAGTGTAGGGGTCGGATGCACGGCAATACTATGCGGTTGTATGTTTCCTGGAATTCGCACGTGCTGATCGGATGAGTTCGCCAGAACGCTCAGCGCTTCATCGCCTACCCAACCCTTGATAAACTCGTGTGTTTCGACCCTTTCAAGCTTACGAGATATAGGAGTGCCAATGGGCGTATTATCGTTTGTACCAATACCTAAATATTCTAACCAAATGCGTAGCGAATCGGTATCGACACTGTGTTTCTCAGCTAATGTCGTGAGTTCGACAGCAGTCGCCGACTGTTCAGCTTCGGCCGCGGCAACCAGGCAATTGGCAACCTGAGCGAAATGCCGATCGCGAACCTTTGCCATTTGTTCTACCACGCGCCCAACATCTTTGAGTAATAGATCGGGTCTACCTGGAGCGACAAACCGCGGATGTTCCCATAGTACCTGGTCGTTTAGATTTCCATCACCGGCGTCCTCGGTACAAAGTGACAGGATCACATCACCAATGGCATCGGCCGGAACTCTCACACGAAACTCTTGACGATCTACTAATGGGCTGACAGGTGCGAGCCATGACTTTGTTTCTTTGTGAAGTCCTATCTGTCCGACGGAATTGAATTTGAAAAGCAAATTTTGCCATTCCTTGATGGATTCCACCAACAGAGCGAGATCATTAGATTGGGAGTACCGCCATTTCGCTCGAATCGGTTCAAACAAAAACGAATCGTCATTTGTGTTCAGCATTGTCCAGATGCTATTAAGATATTTAGGGCTCAATCCTCGCTCGTTTGCAACCGATTCAATCGACTCTTTTCCCAACGCAAGTTTGCTTCGCTCTTCGATTGTGGCCAAAAGATAACGTTCCAAGGGGAGTCTACCGCCGAGATTCGTGTCAAATTTAATACCCTGTAGGTCGACGGGCGAGCCACCACCATTGCCGCTGTATTGCGAGTAAAAACGACGAATGTTTGACAGCAGTTCATTGGTCCAGTCGCGTTGCGTGTTGTGACGCGAAAACCTAATACCACTCGGCAATAAGACGGCGTGGGATGCTACTTCTTTTGCGGCATCCATATACTTCGTAAGCATCGAAGGTGACATCACCAATGAGTTACCGACGTTGGTAAAGCCTTCGCCAGACGCACTATCGACGGGAAACTCTTTCGCGGGATCGAGCGTTTCAATGCTGGTAAGATCGCGCAACGTGTAAGTGTATTCTGCATTGCTAAGTCGCCTGAGAACGACTGGTCCAGGATCGCCCGCACTGGCAGCCGCTTCTGCCGCTAGATAGGTTCGCAACCATTGGGATATTTTGGCACGTTGGTCGGCCGTAGGTTGCATCGAATCCCGTGGAGGCATCTGTTCACTGGAGATCATCTCGCTTACTCTCCGCCATACATCTGTCTGTTTCTGGATCAGAGCGAGATCCGTGAACGCGGCAAAATCGATCTCCGCCTCGAGCTTGTTACCCGAGTGGCACTCAAAACAGAGCAGCTTAATAAGCGGTTGAACATCCGATTTGAATACAGAATCTAATCCAGATGCTGTGCTGGATTGAGTGGTTTGGTCGGCGCGCAGAGGAGCCATCCAGGTACTTGCAATGATCATCGCGACCACAAGTGCTCCATTGGGGACGCCGAGTTCTTTGACGCTCATCGCTTCTCCGATCGATCGCGGTGGCTTTCTATGTGCTTCCGTAGTTCCAGATCCGCTTCGCGAACCCGTCCGACCATCAATGCGTCGATGATTCGCTGATGACTATCGATGCCGAGAGACCATTCCGACTTCTTGACACTCTCGCGAAACCGGCGAAAAAAAATCGCAAGAACATCAGTAAACGGCATCAATGGCGATAGACCGCAAGAACAAATGAGTTCCCGATGAAAGTGTATGTCCAGTTCGACCCACTGGGATAGGCTGCGCGCTTGCCTCAATTGTGCGTTGATGGCATTGAGTCTGTCGTAGATTAAATGATCTGCTTTCATTCGCTTTGCTATGTGAGGCAGAACTCCGGCTTCGATCAGGACCCGAGTGTCGATCAGTTCATCAGGCGAAACATCATGCAGTGCCGGATGAAAACCAAGATATTCTGTTACCCGTTCCATATTGACACGCCCGACTGTCAAACCACGGCCCGGTTTCGCCTCCACGATCCCTAGAAACTCAAGTGATTTGGTCGCTTCTCGCAAGCTAAGCCGGCTGACTCCAAACTTTGCCGCCAGTTCGGATTCGGTCGGTAGTCGGTCGCCCGATCGCAAATTTCCTTCCACGATAAACGTCTTCAAGCGATTTGCGATAGTATCGCTCAATTTGGTTCGTTCAATGACTTCGACCATAAACCGTTTCTCACTGCATTGACGTAAAATTGACTGCTAAGTAGATTATCAGACAATCTGATTTTGTCAATTTTAGAAAGGCGAAAGGCAGCCCGAAATTTACGATAACAAAAAAGATCAGATTGCCAGTTACCCACTTCCGACAGCTCTTTTAAACAGGGTAGCTTGGCGAATCATACCCTTTGTTTGCATCCTGTATCTATTGAATATCTTGGATCGAGCCAACGTTGGATTCGCGAGACTCAAGATGCAGGACAATCTCGGTTTGTCAGAAGCAACTTTCAATCTAGGCTATGGCATGTTCTATGTTGGCTATTTACTTTTTGAGGTACCCAGCAATCTACTGTTGCATCGAGTTGGTGCTAGGTTGTGGATCGCCAGAATTATGATCAGTTGGGGAATCATTTCTTCGCTAACGATGTTTGCATACGACCAGTGGACGTTTTATGGATTGCGTATTTTGCTTGGAGTTGCAGAAGCTGGTTTTTTCCCAGGTATAATTCTCTACTTAAGTTATTGGTTCCCAGATCGCGAGCGAGCAAGGATGACCGCTTTTTTTATGTTGGCAATCGGGCTGGCGAACGTCTTAGGGAATCCGATGTCCGGTTTTATCATGCAATACACCGACACGCTTGGTGGACTACACGGCTGGCAATGGCTATTTTTGCTCGAGGGCTTTCCTTCGGTCATCATGGGATTTGTGGTACTGACTTTTTTGACAGATTATCCGAAAGATGCTGCTTGGCTAACTGAGGATGAACGAAATACTCTTGTCAACCACATTCGGGGCGAAGAAGAGAGACGGTTGGAGCGTCACAAAGCAAATCACTTAGCTGCAATGATGCAATGGCGAGTCTGGCTTTTGATTGCGATCTACTTTACGGTTGCAGTTGGGAGTAACGCTAGTGGGGCCTACTTCCCTAAGCTCATTCAAGGGCAATTCCGCAACATGGGGACCTTTCAGATCGGACTGCTGAGTGCATTGCCGCATGTCTGCGCTATCTTTGGGATGATACTGGTTGGAATGCGATCAGATCGTCTGAATGAACGACGTGGACATTTAGCAGCGTCATCGCTGTTGGCTTCTTTCGGCTGGAGCATGACGGCATGGAGTCCCAATGCGTCTGTCTCAATGATAGGACTCTGCTTGGCGCAAACAGGAATGATGAGCATGTTGCCCGTGTTCTGGACATTGCCGACGGGATTCTTGACTGGAGCCGCTGCAGCCGGTGGCATCGCGATGATAAATTCGGTTGCGAATATCGGAGGTTTCTTTGGGGCTTCCATTCTTGGGTATTTCGGATTGTGGTCGATGGCCGCAATCCATTTTGGTGGTGTATTGCTCATATTTGGATTGAATAAAGACCCCTCGCACACGAACGGAAACAACCGCGATGAACTCCCGATTTAGCCTTCGAGGCAGAGTAGCAGTCGTGACGGGAGCAGCGCAGGGACTTGGCCAGGCTACGGCGTTGGCCGTTGCTGAGGCGGGAGCGGACCTGATGTTGGTGGATCGCAACCTCAAAGGAGCCATGGAGACGGCTGAGCAACTACGAGCGTTCGGCCGACGCGTCTCCGTCGCTAGCACCGACGTTTCGAACCCAGATGCAATCAACCAACTTTTTCAACGAGTCGACTCCGACTTTGGGCGAATTGATTTCTTGGGAAACATCGCGGGGGACGGACATTTGGCAAAACCAGAGGAGCTGACTATTGAAGATCTGCATCGCGTCTTGCAGAACCTAGTTGTCGGACGCTTTGCAATGTGCCAACAGGCCGGACGGCGCATGCTGTCACAAGGCCGAGGATCCATCATGAATATCGGTTCGCTGGCAAGTTCTTCGGCGTTAGGTCGCGGTCACATTGCATACAGCATGGCGATGGGAGCCGTGATTCAAATGACACGTGAACTGAGCACGGAGTGGAGCCATCGAGGTGTTCGTGTAAACTGCGTGACCCCCGCACAGGTCGTGAATCCAAGTCTTGAAGCTCGCATGGCCGAGAACCCGCAACTTGAAAGTCGCTTTCTTCACGGAATTCCGACCGGACGCCTTGGACAACCGAAAGACATTATGGGGCTCGCCGTCCTCTTGGCGTCCGACGCATCAGAGTGGATTACAGGTGCGATCATCCCAATGGATGGTGGCAACATGGCCATGAATGCCGGCGGTACGCCAGGGCATGAGCTAGGTTCTGTTCAATCGTTTCGTCAAGAAAGCAGCTAACATTTTATGAGCCAGCAGAGTACCCTGTCCGACGTACTGCTTCTCGAGCTCTATCGAACCATGCAGATGATTCGGCAGACGGAAGAGGAACTTGCACGTTGTCACCAGAGCGGGCTGATTCACGGCGCTTGCCATACCTATGTGGGCCAGGAAGCGATTGCGACTGGTGTGTGTGCGCATTTAACCAACGATGATCCCATCTTCAGCACACACCGTGGACATGGTCATGCGCTGGCAAAGGGCATGCAGCCAAAGGAACTAATGGCGGAGTTGTTTGGTCGGGCCACTGGTTGTTCCCGCGGGCGAGGTGGTTCGATGCATCTGTTCTCACCTGAAATCGGGATGATGGGAACCAGCGGTATTGTCGGCCCATGCATTTTGCAAGCATGTGGCGGAGGATACAGTTCCAAGATGGGCAATACAGGGCAAGTATCCGTTGCGTTTTTCGGTGACGGCGCGGTCAACAACGGCGCTTTTCATGAAGGACTCAACATGGCCAGTATCTGGAAACTGCCTGTGCTGTTCGTATGTGAAAACAACCAATTTGCAACAGAAGTACCCTTTTCCTATTCAAGTGCTATCACCAACATCGGTCGCCGAGCAGCCAACTATGGAATACCCGGGTTCGAGATCGATGGCAACGACGTATTGCAAGTCACCGACCTAGCGGGGGAAGCCATCGCGCGAGCTCGATCCGGTGGCGGTGCGACACTTATCGAGTGCAAAACCTATCGGACGCGCGCTCACGCCGAAGGAATGGGGGACTTTGGCTATCGAAAACGCGAAGAGGTCGATCAGTGGAAACTACGTTGCCCGATCGCATCCCTAAGACGACGACTAATTACCGAATTCGGCGTTGCGGAATCGCACCTCGAGGACATCGATTCCGAGATAGCGGCGACTGTAGCCGATGCTAGGCAGTTTGCCGAAAATAGTCCGCTACCGGAACCGGCAACTGCTTCGGCCAATGTTTATGGCCGCTGTCGCACTGTTTCAATCGGGGAAGTTCACGACCAACCTAGCTCATTCTCCTCAGTCGAGAGATTCAGCGAACGACCACTGGAACGTAAGATCACTTTTATGCAAGCCACACTCGAAGCGATTGCCGAGGAGATGGCTGTCAACGAAAAGATCTTTGTGTTGGGCGAGGGTATTGGTGTACGAGGAGGAAACTTCAAAACGACTGTCGGCCTCTACGAACTTTATGGTCCAGTTCGACTATGCGATACTCCGATTTCGGAACGCGGTTTCGTTGGCCTGGCCGGCGGTGCGGCTATGACGGGAACCCGACCAATCGTTGACTTTATGTTTGCTGACTTTATTCTTGATTCCATTGGCGAGATCGTTAATCAAATTGCCAAGATGCAATACATGTCCAGCGGACGATTGAAAATGCCGGTCTTGTTGCGAGGTTGCATCGGTATCGGCCATTCGGCGGCCACTCACCATTCGGGCAGTTATTATGCAATGTTCGCACAGGTTCCGGGTTTGAGAGTCGTAGTTCCTTCGAATGCGTATGATGCCAAGGGGTTAATGAAGCATGCATTGAGGTGCGACGATCCCGTCATTTTTTTGGAACACCGCGAAATCCTTGCTAGCAAGTGCCATGTTCCCACCGACGACTATGAAATCGAGTTTGGTCGAGCAGCAATCGTGAGGCCTGGAACCGATGTAACCGTTGTTGCGCTCGCTCGCATGGTTCCTCTGACATTGTCGGTCTGTGACGAACTTCAGCGAGACGGAATCTCTGTTGAGTTGGTCGACCCTCGAACTGTCTCACCGCTGGACATCCACACGATCTTGACGTCGGTTGCTAAAACGGGTCGAGTATTGATCGTCGACGAACCGCCTGCCGCCTGCGGCTTTGCATCCGAGATTGCGGCCCAAGTCGTCGACGCAGGATTCAATCATCTAGACGCTCCGATTCGTCGCTTGACCGGAGTCTTCACACCGACACCGTATAGCCCGCCGCTTGAATCAGCCGTCGTCCCTACCTCGGCGGACATTGCAGCGGAGATACGCGCGTTGATGAGGGAATAATCATGGCTCATGAAATAGTAATACCTCGCTTGGGTTGGTCGATGGAAGAAGGTTCGTTCGTGCGTTGGCTGAAGGCGGACGGCGATCCCGTGGCGCGCGGCGAAGCGATCTTCGAACTTGAAGGAGAGAAGGCACTGCAGGAAATCGAAGCTGTGAATGAAGGTATTTTGCACATTCCACCTTTTGGCCCTAAACCTGGCGAAGTGCTAAGAGTGGGGGCCGTTATCGGTTATCTGAAAGCGGCAGAGGAATCGATCTCCAATCTGACAGTCAACTCCTCTGCGCATGCATTCGTCGCCTTGTCATTGGAATCGAATATTGCAAAACATCCGAAATCGCCGACTCTCATTCAGCCAAGTTCAAACGGTGTCGTTGTCAGTCCACGCGCACGTCGCGTCGCCAAGGAACTGGGAATCGACTGGACGCAGCTGAGCGGGACCGGTATGGGAGGGCGAGTTCGGGAGTGTGACGTTCGATCAGCCTTCGAGCATCAAAGGTTATCCGGTGTGCCCTCTGACATTGCTCTCCGCATCCCACATTCTAATCGCCGTCGTCTAATCGCAAAGCGGATGGCCACCGCTCAACAGCGCACCGTTCCAGTCACTCTGACGACCAAGGCGGATGCGACCCGTCTCGTTAATCTTAGAGAGCTTTTTAAGGCACAAGCAAACCCCTCTGAAGCCCCTGGTTATCAAGATATCATTGCCAAGCTGGTAGCGGAGACGCTTAAGCGAAACCTGTTGTTGACTGGTCAATGGGAGGAAGATGAGATCGTGCTTGCTGCCCAGAACGCACTGCATATCGGCATCGCAGTGGATACCGGTGAGGGTTTGGTAGTTCCAGTGATCCAAAACGTGGGTGGGTTGACACTGATCGATCTTGCGGGCCAAACACGCCAACTGATTAAACGCGCTCGGTCGTGGACGCTCTCAGCAGCCGATATGCAAGGAGGCGTCTTTACGATCACCAACTTGGGATCATTTGGAATCGATGCATTCACACCTGTCATCAACCCACCCCAGTCATGCATCTTGGGACTGGGTGCGATCCGACTGGAACCTGTGGCACTCGATGACGGTCAAATTGCTGCTAGGCACCAGATAACGTTAAGTCTCACGTTTGATCACCGTGTCATCGACGGCGCTCCTGCCGCTCGCTTCCTTCAATCGCTAGTCGATGCGATTGCTAATCTCTCGATTGGGCTACTTACGCAATAGTAGTTAGTAGCCAAACCAAGTGCACGCCAGGACCCTTGATTGGTATATTGGTGCGAGGTGGAAGTTTAGCCAGTTAAGATAAAGTAACTAACAGATCAAGAATGTCCCAACGTTGCGATGACTTTAAACAATGCGCCAGGTCAACCGCTCTTTACTTGCGTCGAGTTAACTGACAGAGCCCGTCGAATGCAATAGTACAGAAGCTTATAGAAAAGCAATAAATGAAAGAGACCTCCTATTTGATTCAAGCTGCACTTATCAGCGCGTGGTGGATTGGTCTTTCTTGGAGCCAGGTTTTCTTCGACGCATTTCAGTTTGCAGAGATTCCGCCGACAGCGTTCTGGTCCTTCATTGCTCCGGACGTTGTATTGATTGCTTCGTTATCTGCAATTCGAGCCTATCGCCACATTGCCGCCATTGAACTAATCATTCTCGGAGCGTTCGGTTATGCTGCACTTTACTGTCTCAACGCAACTCTCCTGACTGGATCAGGTTTGTTGCCGACTGGCTTAATGTTGCTTGGGCTAGGGTACAACCTTTTTCTTTGTTTCAACCAATCCTTTTTTCGAGCGTCAAATTCGAAAAGTTTTGCAATCAACGCATTAAAGACATTCATTCAAATTGTTTGCATTTGGATTCTAGCGTTGGGTGTCATACCGTACGTACTTTTGGACTCGTTCGGCTCATTTGAGGCGCCGACGCTCGGAGTAACCCTTTGGGTATACGTTGCACTCTTTTTTGGGTTTAGCCTACTCGGCTTAACGAGTTCGTTCTTTATGGTTCGAGATGGGGGCGGAACCCCACTTCCGCTGGATCAAACAAATGCATTGGTCATCTCGGGCCCCTATCGCTTTGTCCGTAATCCAATGGCGATTGCAGGCATTGGGCAGGGACTTGCAATTGCCATGATATTTCATTCCACTCCGATCTTAGTCTATGCGCTACTTGGATCCGTCGTTTGGCATCTAGTTGTGCGTCCGATCGAGGAACGTGATATGGTTCGAAGGTTCGGTGAGCCATATATGAAGTACCGGGAACGGGTTTCTTGCTGGATCCCCACGTTTCGTCGACCTCCCCGATAGCCCTCTCGGATTGCGATCTGAGTCACGCCTCGAAATGCGGTTCCAGGAACGCTCACCAACGAGCTACAACATACTCAACCGAAGTTTTGTTCAGGAATGTCGTTTCAACTGTTTTTTAATTCCCATTCCTTGACGAGATAGATCATTTGACCGATGTGATGATGAAAATGAACGCAGCACCGAAGATAAATACTGAATCGATCGTGGACGTCGTCTACCCCATTTGCTTGATAGACTCTTATCCAATCTGCATCCTTCTGTGAGGATAGCGACTGGGTAACCATTGAAATAGTTTTAGTGAATTCATTTAGTACGTTGGTTCTACTTCCGTCGCGTACTGCCGCAAACTCCATTTCGCGGTCTCTGACGTAACCGTTATTTTCGATTTGCGAACCAATGTAGTAGTTCAAGTTGCCAGTCAGGTGCAAAACCAGATTTCCAATAGTATTTCCGTAAGCGTACGGCTTTGCAAAGAACTGTTCCTCGGAAACTTTGCTCGAAAGATTGATAACTTGATCGCGAAAGACCTCGAAGTAGTGAACGAATGCAACTTGTGCAACCTGTGAAACGCTTGCCATTGGGATTTTTCTTTCGAAGTCGATGGGTTGTCGATAGTGCTGTAGTGGTCTTGCGGATTTCGCCGCCTCATACTTCTTTGTTAGTATGTCGTTAATCGGGGGCAAAAAGAGGCGTCAAAACCGTTGAACCATAGCTTAAAGTGGATTTCCCGACCCTTTGTAACTATGATCAAGTATCCAGCAATTCAGAACTTCCATTGCATTTTGGTCGTATTCCCACCATGAAAATTCGATCCAATCGAGAGAACCGATCCCGACGCAAGCTTGTTCTGGAAAAGCTAGAGGGTCGTTCGCTCATGGCTGGGATCCCCGGCTATCACAACACCAGCATGCCGCTCGATGTGGATAATGATTTACAAATTACGCCCCTGGATGCCTTGGTCGTGATCAATCGGATCAACAGTGTTAGTGGCAGCGAGGGTGAAGATCCAGCGAAGAAATCGATTGTGTTTTGCGACGTCGACGCGGATGGACTTGTATCACCACTGGACGCCTTGGCAGTGATCAACCAGCTCAATGCAAACATGGCGACGACTATTCCAGTTGTCCCGCTACTAGAACCAGAGCCCACCCCTTTCATCTCGGGGCCAATCATTACGGAGAATGACGTAACCTGTCTGCTTCAACGGGCTTCGATGGCGACTGCGAGCAACGACGCCATCATCGCTGTGGTGGATCGGTCTGGACGCATTCTAGGTGTGCGCACCGAATCCGATGTGGTGTCTATGTACGTTGGACGTGATGCCGATTTAGTTTTTGCGATCGATGGTGCAGTGGCCAAGGCCAGAACAGCTGCGTTCTTTTCGAATGAGGAAGCGCCACTCACTTCCCGAACGATTCGGTTCATTAGCCAGTCAACGATTACGCAACGCGAGGTAGAGTCGAATCCGGACATATTGGATCCGAATTCCACCATAAGGGGACCTGGTTTTGTTGCTCCTATTGGAACCGGTGCTCACTTTCCACCAGTGGTCGCGAACACACCACCTGTCGATCTTTTTGCAATTGAACATCAAAGCCGAGATAGTGCATTGCATGCGGGACTTGATGGCATCAAGGGATCCGAAGTTGACAACAATGGGATAAAAACGGTTGAAGAAAAACTCGCTTGGCGTTTCGATGCGAATCCGGCCTATATTCCGGATAATGCCAAGTCGTTTTTGAAGACATTTCCGGAATCGTATGGATTCCAGTCAGGCCGACTTATTCATTCTCAAGGGCGCGGGATTGCAACACTTCCTGGTGGAATGCCGCTTTATAAAAAGCAAATCGTGGATATCATTGTTGACAATAAAGTGGTCGGCACGAAGGAGAAATTGGTCCTTGTTGGTGGTGTAGGGGTTTTCTTCCCGGGCCCAAATGGATACGCAACCTTTGAACAGAGCTTTGTGCCAACTTCGTCACGCGGGGTTGCAGGTCCACAATCCAATAGTGAACGACTGAATGCTCCGAAGGTTCTGGAGTCTGAATTTATCGCTTACTTTGCGGCCGGTGGAACGGTGGTTGGTCCCGGTGCAACACCGGTTACGGAATTCGAGGGCTCGGCGCCTCAATGCGGTTTTGCAATGCCGAGCGGGCGCATCGACCTCGTGGGAATCACGCTTGAAATCTTTGGCCCAACTCCAACTCGGGAAAACCCAGTGACGGGAGCCCAACGACTCTTGCAAGTGGGGCGAGCCAATCGAGGAGGGCATGGAACGGACTCGGGAATAGATCAACCTATCCTTGCGGACGGAATGAAAGCGCAGACAGGTTACAGTGTGCCTGAAGGCTGGTTGATCGAACCACACGACTCAAGCGTCAAGAAGTCTCCCATTAGCGTAGATCCACAAATCACCGCGACGGAAGTCAGGAAGATCATTGAAAACGGAATCAAGGAAGCAGACTTAACTCGGGCGGCCATTCGCCTCGATGTCAACAACGGTTTCCGGCCCGGAGCTCGGACCAAGATGGTACTTGCAGTGTCCGATTCCGCTGGGGAAGTTTTGGGCTTATACCGCATGCATGATGCAACCATTTTCTCCGTGGACGTTGCTGTCGCCAAGTCAAGAAATACTTCTTATTACGCCAGCAATGGAATCGTCGATGCGGACCGAATCGACCAAGACAATAACGGAATGCCTGATATTCCTCTAGGCACGGCGTTAACCAACAGAACGTTTCGATTCCTCGCATTGCCTCGGTACCCATCCGGTTCGGCAGAGGGGACGCCACCAGGCGATTTCAGCATTCTCTCCATGCCCGGGATCAATCCATTGACAGGTGAGAATACGGGTGCCGCAATGCCTGCGTCGATTTATGCATCACCGTCGGCAACGGTCTTGTCCTTCGACTCATTCAATGCGTCGCGAAACTTCCGCGACCCGAGAAACATCAAGCGACAGAATGGCATCGTATTCTTCCCTGGGAGTTCGGCCCTTTACGATTCCAAATCGGCCACCAAGCAACTGATCGGCGGCCTGGGCATTAGCGGTGACGGCGTAGATCAAGACGACGTGGTAACCGTGTCTGCGCAACAGGGCTTCGAAGCTCCCGATGCACTTCGCGCTGACCAATACATGGTCGCAGGCGTACGGCTGCCGTACCAAAACTTTAACCGCAACCCCCGCGGTTGACCAAGGCTCACGACTTCGCGATCGATTGCAGCTGTTTTCCGGACATGCGGAACGCCGCGTCGTGGGGGCAGGCGTAGACGCAGCGAGGGGTACCGCCAATACTCTTGCACTGATCGCAGGTCGTCGCCTTTTGACGAATGATCGGAGTAGGGTCCCCTGGTCGGAACTCCGCCTCCTGGCCATACATGGTGATATTGCCGTACGGACAATTGCTCGCACATAGACCACAACCGATGCAATGATCCTCGATGACGATCTCCTTCGAGCCCTCGCGGAAAATGGAATTGACTGGGCAACCAACTAGGCAATAAGGGTCCGTGCATGATCGGCAACTTGTTGCGACAAGGAAATTCTCAAAACGCAAACCCTCCCGAACCAAGCGGGATTCGCCACCATGTGAATCCGCACAGGCTTTCGTGCACTCATCGCATCGCGTGCATGACTCTAGATCTAACACGAGCAGGCTTTGCGCATTGTACAGCCCCTGGCTGACAAAGCTAGAAATCCCGATATTCGCTTCGCTTCCCCGCCTTTCGTCTTCTGCGAGCAATGATTTGGCCCGCTGCAATAACGCCTTTTTAAAATCGGGGTTAGCGTCCGCAATCTTTTTTAGCTGCGAGCTCTTGATACGAACTAGCTCAACGTGATCCAATGCGCTGCATGTAGATGTTCGAACGCCGGCACGATAACTTAACCTATTCATGTCCATTGCCAGCTCTTCCTGATAAATAGAGGAAAGGGCTGCTATATCACCAATAGAGCCCGCGTCGGCATCCAGGCTACCAGGCCCAACATAGGCAACGACCTCATCGCGAGTACCTTGCTTGCGGCTGACCTTGACATACCCAAGTCGAATCAAAAAGAAATCGTCGTTGAAATCTCCCTGCTTGAAAATGGAACGGCCAGGTTCGACACTCATCAAATCGACATTCTCCGAAATGATCCTGGCAGCTTCTTTGCGCCCTTCGGCAGAGAGGTCTTTGAAAATGCGGAGCCGTTCTAAGTCCGAGTTCAGTGCATGCCGCCGATAGGCTTCGTTGAGTATCTTGCGACTGCTTGCGTTTCTTTGCAACATATAGAGGACATTGCTACCGATTTCGATGACTTCGGACTCCTCCACTGCGATGACGGTGGCTGTCCTCGGATAACGATTGAGACAAGCCATTTCACCGAGGATCACGTCTTCGACACCTCGATAGAGTTTTGGTCCATCATCCCCGAATGACTTTGTGTCCGAGCCGGTGGCGAGGCTTGGTACTGCCTGCGGATTTTTCGAACCTATCCTGGATCGCAAGAATCCAAAGAAACCACCCTCCGACTCTTTTCTCGCGACTCCTCTTGCAGAGCTTCGGTTCAATTGGATTTCAAACTTACCCCTCTGAAGGAGAAAGGCTGTCGAGCCATACTCTCCCTGTTTGCAGAGGTATTCCCCGGCCTGCAAAATCTTGCGAACGCATGCTGCTCCGTTGAACTGCAAGAACTTGTAAGGGATTCCGGAGAAGATGGGGATATCGAGCATCTCTTCAGCAGTAAGAATCTGGCTGTTACCAGAGTCGCGACGAGTGCTCTTTTGAAGCTTTTCGACCTGCTTCGCAACCACTTCGGGGCGGAACGTCAACGCATCGGTCGGGCATGAAATCACGCACTCGCCGCAAGACACGCAGGAGCTGTCCAACATCGTTAGATTGTTGTCAAACGCGATTCGCGTATCGTAGCCTTTGCCGTCGCGGGCCATCACATCGTTCTGCTTGATATCATTGCATGCTCGCGTACATCGCTGGCACATGATGCATGCATCGTGATTCACCGCGATGATCTCAGAGGTGTGATCGCTTCCCCGTTTGCCCGCAAGATTGCTTGGCGCATATCTGGATACTTTCGGGTCCCTGGCAAACTGCTCGACGAGTTTCCGTAGCTCGTTCGGTCCTCGTGTGGGTTCGCATTTGGCCAGGTCAGCAGACTCTTCTGGTGTCAAATGCTCGGAGGCTAAAAGTTCGAGAATAACTCCAACCGAACTCTTGATGGTTTCGACCGCGGTTGGGTTCGTTTGGCTCGCGAGGGTAGAAATTACCATCCCGTTTTTTACATGGTATGTGCATGAAGAGACAAGGCTTTTTCTGGGACGACCGCTCGGCCGTATTTCTTCAATCTCTACCATACATACACGACAAACACCGACTGGATTCAGATGTTCTCGATGGCATAGGACTGGCACAGGATTGACATCACCGACCTTCTTTACGTACATCTCAGATATCGCGTCATAGATCGTAGTTGGGCGAGGAATAAGCTCACCCATGTCGTTTGCCACAACAGTCCCTTGCGAATTGCGAAGCGGAACGGCCTTCTTCACGTCGATTTCTTGTCCATCGATGATGAGTTTGATGCTCTCTCTCAAATCACTTAGCGTCGCGTCTGTAAAGCGAATCAATTGGCCGTCAACATCGCGCGCAAAGAGTGCCTCTTCTCGTGCGGAAATATAGTCGGTCGACTCGAGAATCTCTTGTTCATTGGCCATGATGAAAGCCTAGATGGAATTTCGGTTGCAAGTTGAGCAAAAAGGGACATGACATGTGGGGTCAGGTCGCGATGGGTAGTGAAACACTGGGTTTTCGCCAAAAGTATCTTAAGTAACTCTTGAGCGGGTTGCTTGCGACTTGTCCTAAGCCGCAGATGCTCGTTGTCTCCATGATGCGACTCAAGACACTCACAGTACTCTCCAAATCAGCCGAATCATAAGTGGAATTGGCTTGCAAAAGCGATTCGGCGATGTCGACTATCTTCCGCGATCCGAGCCGGCAGGGAACGCATTTGCCGCAAGATTCACGTTGATAGAATCGACTGCATGCAATCGCTTGATCGAGCATGTCAGCGTGCTCTCCGTAAACAACCAGTCCGGCCCCGAGCATGAATCCGATTTCACGTCCGGCGTTAAGGTCTAAAGGCAAATGACGCACGTCGACGATGTCCCCGACAAGGTTTGGATACTTGCTCCCATCCTGGTCTATTTTCTGTAAGGAAGAAAAGAAACTCTTGGGCAACAAAGCGGGCAGGAAACCGCCGGATGGCCCGCTCAACGCAACCGCTTGCAGAGCGCATCGGTCTTTCATGCCCCCCGCGTATTCCTCAATCAATTCCCCGAGAGTAATTCCGCATGGAACTTCGTAGGTACCCGGTCGATTTAGGTCGCCGCTGATGGAATAGAATCGCTTCCCTTTCATTCCCTTGCGCCCAGCGTTTTTATACCAAACGCCCAAAGCGCCAACCGTTACTTTTGACTTCGTTTCGGTTGCGACGGCGGCTTCATCCGATGGGCTTTGCTTCAGTAGAATGGCGGGTACCCAAGCAAACGTTTCCACATTGTTGAGGATTGTCGGTTGATTGTAGAGGCCGTTGGTTTGAAGCTCGGGTGGACGGTTTCGAGGTTCGGAACGCTTGCCTTCAAGTGCCTCGATGAGCGCTGTCTGTTCTCCACAAACATAACCGCCTGGGCTGATAAACACCTCGAGACGGAATTCGCGAGTGCTGCCGAAAATGTTCTGTCCGCAAGCACCAATCTGGATCGCTTCCTTGATCGCCGTATTCAGTCTTTGGATCTGCTCGAAATACTCATGGCGAATGTAAATGAAACCTCGGTTCGCTCCGGTGACCAATCCCGCAAGGATCATACCCTCAATGACCAGATGTGGAGCTGCAAGTAGGATATCTCGATCTTTAAAGGTTCCTGGCTCGCTTTCGTCCGCGTTGCAAACAACGTACTTCACTTCCCCAGGTGCATTGCGAGTTTCGTTCCACTTCTCCGAAGCAGGTGCACCCGCTCCCCCCATGCCTTGTAGGCCTGCAGTACGCAAAGCATTAACAACGCGATCCGGATTGGGATCAAGCAAATATGTTCTCACAGCCTCGTATAAAGGTTTTCCCTTCGTTGCGTAGTAGTCGATCTCGGCGGTTGAGAGAGCACTCTTTGCAGTATCCCAATCGCTATCGGGTTCCGGCCTGTCTCCTTGTAAGATCGATACCACGATCGTTTGGATTTCCTTTTCGGAACGGCTTACAAATAATTCCTCGTTTACAAGGACAGCCGGGGCACGGTCGCAGCGCCCCAAGCAGGAAGCTTCTGTAATCTCAAGCAACTCAGCACCCACTTCCGACTGCAGTTTTCGTAGTCGTTCCGAAATGGCTACTGAACCACGCAAGCGACAGCTCATATCACGGCAAACGTAAACATGACAGTTGGAAGGTTTTGTTTTACGAAAATGCGGGAAAAAACTAATGACGTCTTGAATCACTCGAACAGGCTCTCCAAGTTGATCCGAAATCCGTTGGATTTCCGATTCCTGGATGAAACCATGTTGGTGTTGCGAGTCCTGCAGCATCTTCGCTATGCGGGTCCCAACTTGTCGGTCGATAAGGGATTTCATGGTCGTAAGCGAAGCTGTTGCTTGAGGTCGTTACTGTAGTTGTCGAGCATTTTCGGGTGGAATATTCGAGGCGTCTGAAATTCTTTTTGAAATGACGGTTTCCATAGCTTATCGGTTCCTAAGAACGGATCCTCCGTGAAGAACGGAATTGGCTCTCGGGATGACTCAATCCCCAAGCCTTCTGCAAGCACTCGGGTCGCGATGTACCATTGGGTTGCCGATTCCCAATTTCGAATCTGATTGATATTTTCGACTCTCGACTTCAATTTAGGCAGCATAATTTCGAGCGAAAGTTCTGATGGCCCTGAAACGCGGTCCAATTCTGTCGCCAGCCATCGTCGCAGTAACGACGCGCTTATTGCCACCTTTCTTGCATCAGGAACTTTCTGTTCGACTTGTGCTTTGAGGGTAGTAAGCTGAGATAGTAATTGCTCTCGGGATTGATCTCGAATCGCACAATCCAATTGCGAAACGGACCACTCGTCCCAGTCCGCGATGGTATTGGCGGTACGATCCTGACGCCAACTTGACTGCTCCAACGAGTGGTGACAACTGGTGCAACTGTACTCGCTTAGTTCAGGCCAATTACCTATCAACGCAATCTTTGCAGTCGAACGTTCCGCGCGCGCCGCTAGCAGATTCAATTTCGTCATCGTTGCCGTCAACTTCCCGACTCGCCACCGCCACATGCTGGTGTGGGATCCCAATCCGATCGCTTCGTCTTTGGAATCCCAATGGACGGGATAGCGACGCAAGTAACTTTCAAAATCGAAATGCATCGGAGGGTGGCCTGCAGCCATCATTTGATGATCCACTTCTCGATCTAGACCTGTGTTGGTGCCAATCATTCGATTCAATTCGCCGATGTGACAAGAGCAACAGATCTGAGCTCGGCTGACAACAGACTCAACGTTGAGCATTTCCTTATTCTCAAATCGACGTCCGCCAAGCGATTTCCACTTGCTCGAATAATGCTCGCTACCCCAAGCATCGGCGTCACCATGGCATATTTGGCAGTCAGCACCCAAGACGCGCTCTGCTTCAGGAGCCTGTTCATTGGAGTGGCATGAAATGCACTTCGAGTTCAGGATTGCGAGATATTTCGGAGAGGTTGTTTTCAAATCTTCGTTGGCTAACTTCGAAACAATCACTATGGACACCTGAGAAAGCAAACTAGTGTAAGCCCGAGAATGAGGGTCCTGGTCAAACCAAATTCTGAAAGCCCGTTGCCAGTTTTTCGAATCTGCAACGTTTGAACCATGACAGCCTGCCGCTTTGCAACCAACAATGCTATGCGCCTGCATGTCGGGATGCGAATTCACAAATGGGCCCTCGCCAGCTACCACTTGCAGCTGAAGTATCAAAATGCCGAGGGCAAACGCATTCGTAGAAAAGGTAGTCAAGGTAATCGCTCGCTTGCAAGAAAACGATGCCATTGACTGAGCGAGATAATGTCCGCTGCGGATTTTTTTGGTGAGTCGCTGTGGTAGCGATGGCAATCGACGCAGTTGGCGGATGCAACTCGATCCCCTTTTCGAAACGATTCCGATCTTTCTTTCGGGTCTTGGATGTGGCATTCTCTACAGGTTGTTATGTTCGGGATCATAACCTGGCCTGCTTCCTCCCCTGCGCTGGGACTACCGTCTATCGCTGAGTCAAATCCTCCGTGGCTTCCACTATAAGGCTGTGGATGGCATTTCTGACAGCGGACCATAAGATGCGACCCATGCGTAAAGGATGCGTCCCGAAACCACTTGGTTTTAAGATTGCTCGGAGCGACAATTGACGCTCTGTCGTCTGCTTTATGATGGCATTTGAAGCATGCTCTGCCATCGCTGAGCACCGCTTTGAGCCGTATCTCATGTCCCTCTATCTCTTCTTCAGATACCTTGGCCATTGCATTCTGGGCAAGTGCATCAGGTTCCAGATTCGGATTTCGATTCTTAAGGTACTCGAGTAGTTTCACCGGAAGCAATTTGTTGATGGCTTGAGTGGTTTGATCGAGGTTCAATCCATGCGGAACGCCGTCCAAGTCGTGGCATGCCACACAGTGTTTTTCAAACTCCACCGGTTTGTATAACTTATGCAAAGTCGATTGGACCGACATCGAAGCTTTCGAGTCGTTTGGTGGCCATTCCAAACTCTCATAGCCCGTAAGCTCAACGTCTCTCGTATGGCAATCGCTGCAAATTAGCTGAATAAAATTTTTGTTGGTAACTCGGTTGTAACGGTCTCGATACTTGGATGCGATCATTTCTGGTTGTTTTGCATCGGCACCATCGCGCGATGTCGGCTGGCCCGGTCGCAAATGCTGAACATGATTAAAGCGAATAGTGCCCGGGTCTGTTGCAAGGGATGCAAACTCTGGATGACCTTCCTTAGAAAAATTGCTCACCGACTTTTTTCCCTGTGGATGCAGGGCCACCGCCGCCATGTTGGCATGGCATCGTGCGCAATCCTTGTCCGCCACTTCCACGAGACTTCTATCAAATCCCAAATGCTCACGATGGCACGAGTTGCAACTCTCGATTGAAACGATCTCTCGTTTCGTTTGGAGCTCGAAATGCCCGGCAACTGCATGGCATTGACCGTTGCATTTTTGGTTGTTCAACGCGATGTTCTCGACGGAGTTTCCGCCCCATGCGTCCGTTCGAATAGGAACGCCAGGCAAATGGCATTGTTCACATCCCGTTTTATTCCAAGCAAAGTGAGGCTGCGACAGATCACCTGTTGTGATTTGTAGTGCGCCCTTGCTGGAAAACAGCCAAGCGGAGTATGCGAGTCCAACCACCAGCCCAACGAAAGCCATCCAGCGTTTTCGAAAAAGGAAGGGATCGAAGGCTCTGTGGTAGGACCTGTCAATCTTTGCTGCGCGTTGCCTGCCGTTTTCCTGCATCCGAGACTCCACTTGCTTTGGATTACATGTACTTTAACGCGAGTATGATGTGAGTCACCAAAAGCACACCCAACAGTACCGAGGCGCACGCGTGGAATGCGATCCAGCCATGCAACCACGCTTGAGCGCGACGCTGCGAATCGTACTGATGTCTTTGCACCGTCAATTCCTCCAAGCGGTCGATGATTGGTCTAGCTGTTGCAGAGCATGAACCCCGAATCAGCGAAAACCAATCCGATGTAGTTTGCCTCGATCTCACTGGCGATTTGACAGTTGAAGGACGAGCACGAGCATCGTCGTCCAAATAGACAACTCCCTGCAGCATGAATGGCTCCACAACCGCCGCATATTGTTTCCAGAGCTCTCGACCATCCTCCGCATGGAACTCATTATCCGTGTTGGTTGCGATTTGAGATCGGTTGGTGTCTCGGCGCTGAACCGCTCCAATCACAATCGCCTTGACTTCCTTTCGGCCATCTCGGACCGTGACAGCTCCACTCATCGCAGCGGACAAGGCATCCAAATTGGCGAGTTTCATTAATCCTTCGGGCTTGGGTCCATAGGCCACGGTTAGCATTCGACGTGCGTTCAAGGCTGCTTGCACTGACACATCGTCAATTTGGCAAGCAATGGTTTCGAACGGTAGATTACCAAGCATCCATTTCGGAATCAACATCTGCATTACCCAGCCATAGATGCCGCTCAAGAGGACAAACAGCAACAGCAACATAAGTGTGGAGCTGAAAGTCCCGCCGAATTGGTACCCGGAATGAATGAATGCAAGAGGACCTGTGGCCAACCCGAACCAGATGTGTGCCACCATCCAGTACTTTGTTGGAAATAGTTTCCAACGTCTCAGCTTTTTGCGAGGCCAGAGCAATAGTTCAAACAAAATGATTGCTGCGGCAATACTGCCTATGACCAACCCGGGGAGTGAACTGCCTGAAGCGATTCGCCCCGATGCGTTCGAATACACCGCTTGCCAGAAAAAACTGACGCAAACGATTAGAGAAGCGAGGAAAATGGATCCAAAATGAAGTCTGAGTTTTTGGGCCAACAACACAAATCACCTGGAAATCACAGAGTATTCCTCCAAGCACGACCTTTGGATCATGCTCAGTAATGGAGGCGTGCCCTCGCAAACAAGGAAATGCGGGAATTTCCAACATAGTTTGATTCTCAATCGGTTGTGAAATTTAGTCCCTGTCGAGACGATTGTCAACTTTCGCTGCCCGACATTGACCAACCTGTCATCGGCCTATAACAATGGACTCAACGATGGTAGCTCAGAGGATACCTGATCCGTTTCTAGCGACTGTTACGTTTATGGACACGATCGAATTGCATTCTGATGGAATGGTTGCCTTTTTGGGCAATCAAACTAAATTGTGGCCAATTCTTCTGACGAGAGCTTTTTCGTGGGGAGATAGCAAGTGTCACGACGACCTTGCGTCCTATAATGCCGGGATCTTTCACTTAGAAAAACGCCTAAGTATGGCAGTGATATGCTCCGCAAAAGAACGCAACACCCGCAATCAAAATGCTTGACTCTGGCTCTTTGTTTTGTCATGGTTGTTGTTGTCCCGAGCTTGGGACAATCGCTAAACAAAGTTACAGATTCGAGAAGTGGACTAGCGGCGTGGGGGCTGAGCTCACTCTATCACGCGGATCAAGGCTTTAGGGGCGCGGCATCTTGTGCGACTTCCAATTGCCATGGAGGTCCCACAGTAGGAATTGCGTCGGAAACCGCTCCGCGCGGCTCGGAATATCCGATTTGGTTGGAACGCGACCCTCATGCTCAGTCATGGAAAACGATTTGTTCCGATGCGTCGTTCAAGGTCATGTCTCAACTTGGCATACTAAAGGACGGTATCATTGCTGACATGGCAGGATATCGTAATTGCCTCGCCTGTCACAACACTGAGAAAAACTTGGGCAAAGATCAATTAACCCCAACTTTCGCAGAGGGGGTGGGTTGCGAATCCTGCCATGGTCCATCGCAAACGTGGTTTGATCAACACTACCAAGGTACCGAAGCAACAAGAGCAGCGAAGCGCACACTCGGTCTAACCGACTCTGGACCTCTCTTACAGCGCGCGAAAATTTGCACGACATGCCATGTTGGAAGTAGGGATCGTGACATGAACCACGATATCATCGCAGCTGGCCACCCCGCTCTCTATTTTGACATGGCAGTTTATCATGAAGCCTATCCCAAGCATTGGCGAGATCCAGAACAGAATAGCAGCGATTTCCGAGCAAAGCTCTGGTTGGCGGGACAAATTGCCGCCGCCGACTCAGAACTCGAACTCTTGGAATCGCGGGCATGCAAATCGCTCCCCCATTCAACTTGGCCTGAGCTTTCGCTCTATCAGTGCAACAGTTGCCACTTTCCACTCAACGGCAATCCCAAACCGAGCAGCCCAACGGATCGTGGTCTCGTTGATGGAGGACGTGCACCGATCCGAGAGTGGAATTTGGCGGGACTTTCTTACATTCCGAATGATTCTGGAGAAAATGAAATCCAAGTTTCGGCGAGGCAACTGCGATTCCTGCTTACTACTGCCAATTCCGACGCCAAAAGCGTTGCTGCAGAAGCGCAGAGGCTCAGAGTACAATTGTATGATTCGCTTTTTGACAAAGGAATGCTCTCGCTCCCCAAATGGTCGAGCGGCAAACAAAGGGAAATTAGCATACAACGACTCGAAGAATCCAGGCGAAGCAACGTCTGGGAACGTGCAGCAGGCGCATACACTGCAGTCTGGGCCTTGGGACCAACAATGCCTGAGGGCAGACTTGAAAAGCCAATGAAAACCATGAGAGCCGCTCTATTGTTTCAGAAGGATATGATGTCCGCTAGTTTCCCAAGATCGCAAACCGAGAAGATCGCGCCCACTTCAAAGGATTGGGATACTTCCTTGCTGCAACTAATCTCAGCTTTAAAGAATGAAGTTCGCTGATGGACGGTGGTGGCTCGCAATGTAAAACGATCGTATTAGATGCTGCTAGCAGCCGCGCAAGTGCTTTTGTAGACCCAAGAGCTCTATTCGGGTTGGAGGCTGGCCGTTTCCACATCGTTGTTTGGTTGTTTATTGCGTTGGCTTCGGCCGCATCTGCGTCCGATTCCCATTCCAACATCGGTGTTAAAGAATGTGCAGCTTGCCATAGCGCTCCAAGTCCCATCTACTCGGCCCTCGGTGTGACTCGATTCGTTCGACTCGTGGAAGCTAAAGAGTGGCTTGAGCATGACAAGCACGCTTACGCATACCAATTGATCCGCCGAGACTTGCCTGCCGAGGAGCTTAGAAAAGAGGAACGAAAATCGAATTTGCTTTCCATTGAGATAACCAAACGCCTAAACTGGAAAGAGGGAGACGAGGACTTCAAACGGAAGTGTTTAACTTGCCATGTAGGCTACAAATCTGAGCAACCGCCTTCACCCATGGATATGAATTTCGGCGTCCAATGTGAATCATGCCATGGCCCGGGCTCTGAGTACACAAAAACGGAAAACCATCAACAAGTAAGTTGGCGGGCAAAATCTCCACAGCAAAAGACTGAATTCGGATTATGGGACCTCACCTCTGCTTCGGAAACAGCAAAGATATGCCTGAGCTGCCATTTGGGCGACATCCGTCAAAACCGTTTCATCACGCACGACATGTATGCAGCGGGACATCCTGTCCTGCCCCCTTTCGATCTTCAGACTTTCCTCGATGCAATGCCACCTCATTGGGAGTCGCTACCAAAGAAATTGCCGTTTGAGAGGCGAGCCGAGTACCATCGTGTCCACTTCGATATCGCGGGAAACACAGACGAAATCCAAACAGCGATCCAGGATAGTTACGACAAAACAGGTCGAAGCATGATAGGAGGGTTGGTTGCCAATGATATGGGAATCGAGTTGATACACCAGGCCGTGGCCGATCCTCACACCTGGGGCGACTATTCGATCTACAACTGCATGGGATGTCATCAAGAGCTTAAGAAGAAGAGCGTTAAGTCTCAAACTAGTCCTCGAACGCCCGGTCGCCCATTCCCTGCTGATTGGTTGACACTTGACTATCCTTTCATCCACGTTTCCAGTCGCGGCACTCAGGCAACGCTTTTGACCGAGTTATTAACATCGTTCAATTCAGTTCCATTTGGAGATGCTAAGCAGTTGCAGCTGTTGAGCGAAACACATCTTCAATCGCTTCAAGGCCGATTCAACGATCGACGCAAAGCAGAAAAGCAGGCGACGACGAAGCAGGATGTAAGGCAGTGGCTCAAGCATCTGATTGCAACTCGGCAGGATATGCTGCATGACTATTGGGTCGCCAAACAGACAGCATGGATGGTTTGCGTTGCCGTCGACGAGCTAGTCGAACATCGGGAGTTAACTCGTGACTCGGTATTGCCAACGCAAAAGAGACTTCGAGAATTGCTTCGACTCGATATCCATTTGCCGCAACGGCAAAGTGTCCTGACTGGCCAGAAAGCGGAACTAGAAATGGCCAGGAGCTTTGATGCGGATCTATGTAAAGAGTTGCTAAACGATTTAGTCAAGCGAGCTTTAGAATGAAATCCACCAACGGTTCTCGGAGCAACTTGTGCTTGCTCCATTTCCGCAGTGACTTTGAAATAATAAGACAATGAAATAAGACTATGAAATAATTCGTTTGGCTTCATCGACCATGTACATCGTGTTGCAACCTGGGCAGCTGAGATACCATTCGTAGTAGTAGGTCTGGCCTGGCTTGTATGGTTTTGCTTTTGTTGGCTTCTGAATGATCGGGGTGCCGCATTTTCGGCAAGGCTCACCCGCGAGTTTGTGCGAAGTGTTGTTGAGTTCAGCACTTCGGGTCGCGACGGATTCAAATTGTGGCGATTGGCCTATGCTGGGGACCGTTCCTCCACTGGCTTGAATTTCCCGAATATAACCTTCATCTGGGACAGTATCATACGACTGAGCCGCGGCGACGGCGAGCTCATCGCATCGTTCATTTTCTGGGACTCCAGCGTGGCCCTTGACCCATTTGAACCGGACTTGGTGCTTCGCATAGATTGTTAAGAATCTGGCCCAAAGATCTGCATTTTTTGCTTTGTCGGTCTTGGTGCGATACCAATTGTTTTTGCTCCACTTTTGGACAGAACCACGTTCAACCGATTCAACCACGTACTTCGAGTCACTATACAACGTAACGCGGCACGGCTTGGTCAAAGCTTCGAGACCGACGATTACACCCATCAGCTCCATACGGTTGTTCGTCGTCCGTTGGAAACCTCCTGATAGTTCTTTGCGGTGCTTTCCGGCCATCAAGACTACCCCGAATCCACCAGGACCCGGATTGGGTTCTGCTGCGCCATCGGTGTAGATGATGACATGGCTTAACGATTCTTCCGCCTTGTCTGTTGCCAGGTCCTTCATTTCGCCATCCATGTCGCTACTAAGTTGTTGCGGTAAGTGGGCCGTAAATAGGTCGATGTTTGGTGTAACCACCGTCGGTCGTTAGAACTTCTCCAACGCACCAGCATTCGTTTGCCCAAAAGTACATCGTCGCCGCAGAAATGTGTTTTGGCTCGGTGAGCATCCCCAAAGGCATGGCGTTCGCGACCGCTTCCAGTCTCCCGGCGCTAATCGGATTTTGGGCTGCCATCGGACCGCGCAGCGGTGAGGGCGCCAATCCGTTCAAGATCACGCCGTACTTTTCAACGAAGTGCCGCGACTGCAATCTAAGAAAATTGAGCAATCCACCTTTGGATTCTTCGTATGCCGAACTGGCTCGACCCTCGGCGCCAACAGTCGCTGAGGTAGACAAAACAATAACACCTCGTGAACCATGGACCAGAGCGCCTGTTTTCACTCCATGTTTGATCACATTGTGGGCTCCCCATAAGTTGACCTCGCATGCTCCCATGACATCTTCCTTTGTGAGGTCTTCCGGGGCGGTCAAAGGCTTAGGTGAAATCCCAGCCGTATGCATGAAGTACTGAATCCCCTGGTGACGCAGAAAAAACGCATGAACCGCTTGCTCACTTGTAATATCAACCGATTCCGCAACAACCTCGGTCGTACCATGCGATTGAACCGAAACCGAGCTGGCAAAATCGGACAAGCTCATTTTTTCGGTGCCTACACTGATCGTTTGTGAATGATCCACCAGAATGAGCTTTTTAAGATTGAGCCAAGGCATTACATTAGCGGCCATATGTTGGCCCATCAATCCCACGCCTATTATGAGGGCAGTTGCATTTTTTTCGTAGCTGAGTGCAGATGGCGGCAAGTCAATAAACCCCAAAGGAAAAGAGTAGGTAGTTACAAGATGACATAGTGCTTGGTCCAAACAAAATTCGGAGCAGCGAAACTCGTCAAAAGTTTCGGAAAATGTAAATCACCGATTGTCTTGACGACTTTCGCTACGGGCAAAACCATACCAACCGTAAATTGTAAACTGGACACAGCGTAGTTTAGCCGTTGTGCCCGATTTTGAAAGCTTGGGTTGCCAACCAACTCTGCAACTATCCTCTACAATTCGTGTAGACCGTATCGCTCGCCGGTTGCGACGCCCATCCGGTTGGCTGCATAAAACTGAATCGAAAAGATATTGCGACCCTACGCCAACATTTGTTTCCAAAGATTTATTATCATCTGAGGGGTTTGAACGCGCGAGTTTGGCTGTGGCGTTAAATTACCTACATCAATGAGAGAATCGATGGATCGAACTGTTACTGCCAGCGTTTCACCTTCAAACGAGGAGTTGCAAGAGAGAATCGACTCGTCACCTGCTTTGCGTGGCGTCGAGTACCTCAGCATCCAGTCGCTCACTCAGATGTGGCGCAACTTGGACCTGTATACTCAGAAGGCAGTTCTAGACTCAGGCAAGAGGGACCTTTCGCTACATGGCTAAACCATCAACCCCAATTTCTAAAAAGGACAGAGCGACTTGGTTGGCTCAGCGCAGTTTCCACACAGAAGTACACGACGCCCGTTTTAATGGCCAGCTTGTGAAGTTTGCTGGCATATTTTAAGATGTGCCAACGAGTAAAGAAATCCTGCTGTTTTTCATAAAAGGGTTTAGAGATGCTAAAAGTTCGGCGTGCCTTTACACTGGTTGAATTACTAGTGGTGATTGCGATCATTGGCATTCTCGTTGGTTTATTGCTTCCGGCTGTGCAAGCGGCACGCGAAGCAGCCAGGCGCATGTCCTGCCAAAACAACCTCAAGCAATTGGCGCTAGCCTCTTTGAACTTCGAAAGCGCAATGAAAGGATTTCCACCGTCGAGTTACGACGACAATACAGCGCCCGTTGTCACATTTCCTCGTCCAATCCCTTCGAATCAAAAACCGCGGAGTGTTTTGTTCGTTCTTCTTCCTTTCTACGAGCAGGGTGGTCTACTAAATCTTTTCAATGCCACAGAAGATTGGCGTCAAGGGCCACCTTCACCGAATCGCGCGGGCATTGCAGCTTCGGTACCCATGTTTATCTGCCCATCTTCCGCGGAATCAAATCGCACGAGAACGATAAATAGTGTCACGTTTGGCGCCGTGGTCGGATCCGTTGCGGACTACTATGTTTTCAACCGAATTAGAGCAGATACGGCGAGCAGATTAACGCCAAACCCAGGTTCAGGATGGTCGGCAGCGTTTCAACCCAATGTGACTACAAGTTTCGGTGCGATCTCCGATGGCTCATCCAATACGATAGGTTTCGTAGAATCTGCCGGCAACCCAACCCTATACAATCTAGGTCGAAAAGGATCAGCAACCGCTTCCGCCACAGCATATACGACAACTTCCAGTGCGGGAATTTGGGCGGATCATCGAACTCCGTTGACATTTGATGCTTGCAATCCAAGTACTGGAGGTGCGTTCGCCTCAGCGACTGCACCAGTAGTCACCGCCGCGGCTGCCACTAGAACAAGAGCAATCAATTGCTCCAACGATGACGAGGTTTACGCCTTCCATACCGGAGGTGCAAACGCTGCGCGCTGCGACGGATCGGTTTCCTTTATCAGCCAGTCGGTATCGTTCGAAATTATCGGTGCCCTCATAACGCGAAGCGCAGGGGAAGTGATTCCAAGCGAATTCTGAGAGCAAACTTGCAAGGAATATCCCTATTGATTTCTTGCGAATAACTCGTGTCGATTCAATTTAAATCTTCTGGGCCGCGTGGAAGACCGGCTCTCCTAATGGGCGGGTACTACAAGAACTTCGCGCTCGAGTCGTTCGCTGCGGCGGGACACTTGTACCGAGTTGACCGGCCTAGGGGGTTGCCATTGCAGTACACTCTTCCCGGCCGAAATGCGTTGCCGCGGAACGAACCAGTATTTCTGGAGTTACGAGCAAAGTGAACATGGCCAAGTCGAACATACGCTCTCCAACCTTAGGCGAAAACGATGAATGTTTCTCAACTGAAGCCCCTGTCAACGCTCTGTTTCTGGCTCGGTTTCCTCTCGATTATTGGCTCCATCGCGATTTGGTTTTTGACAGGCGGCGATGCGGTTGAATCCAAAGCCCATGCAGAACGTTTTGGCATCTTTGTTGGACTATGGGCTCCTACTTTTTTTGCACTATCGAGTCGACTTGAACAGAGTGCGTATACACCCAAAAGATAGACAGAGCACAAGTATTGCGTGCGACTTCAAGCTATTTCATCCATTAGGTTAGTTTGGAGCTAAAACGGCAGGCGAGGCAGTAGGGAAATCAGCTCCACGCGTAATCGGTCCCCAATCGCTAAACTCTTTCCGCAATTCGTCGAGCTTTGCGATCGCACCCTCATAAGCGTCATTGCCAAGCAACAGACGATGTGGTGGATTGGGCGATTCGACTGCGCTGACAATCGCTTCGGCGGCTCGGACTGGGTCGCCAGATTGATGTCCAGAAATATCACGTAGTTGACGTATGTTTTTATGTGCCGTTTCCGCGTAGTCATCGATCGGGTTGTTCGTTTCATTTGCGCTACGGCCCGCCCAATCTGTTCGAAAACCACTCGGTTCGACTAGCATTACGTTAATCCCCAAAGGTTCGACTTCTTGCCAGAGCGCTTCAGACAAGCCTTCCACCGCAAACTTTGTCGCGTTGTAATAGCCAAGGGCTGGAAACGAACGCAGTCCCGCAATCGAAGACATATTGACAATAAAACCCTTGCGGCGTTTTCGCATGCCGGGGAGAACGATATGGATCATGCGGCAGAGACCGAATACGTTGACGTCGAACATCCTTCGGACTTCCGTTTCGTCGCTTTCCTCCACAGCGGCAAAGTAACCAATCCCCGCGTTGTTAACAAGTACGTCAATCCCTCCGAAATGGTCTTCAGCCGCCTTGACAGCTTCTTCCGCTTGAGATCTGTCGGTCACGTCCAACTTGAGCAGTAGGACGTCTCCAAACTCGGCCAAGTTTTGAACATCTACAGGATCGCGAGACGTAACGACGGCTCGATACCCTAGTTCAAGAACATGCTTTGCAATCTGCCTTCCAAAACCGGTTGAACATCCCGTGATAAACCAAACCGGCACTTCGGAAGGCTTTGAGTTTTTCGTTGTTGGTGTCATTCTGATCTTTCTCTACGTGTACTATTTAACAGTTCTCATGAGGTGCTAGTGCATTTGGTAGGCCAATTCGGAAGCTTGATAAGTGAATTGTGGAAATTCGAATGCGATCGCAAGTTTGTTTCGACAATACGCAAGGTCGAAATGCTAGAGGATTCGGGTTCCTTGCAAGCGTGGATGCACACGACGCGACGAAGGTCGGGAAATCGACTGCTCTATTTTTGGTTTACGATAACAGCGTCACTTGACGGTGAGTTCCAGAGTTCGATCGCAGGTTGAGTTGCCTGGTTGTGCTGGAAGGAGAGTATGCTTAGTGATGCTGTACCGAGCAGAAGGCGTTCTGCAATTTCGACAGACATTCCAATCCAACGTGCACCTAACACGCGACCCACATGGCCATGCGTGAACAAAACTACATTGCCATGCAGCTTCAGGAGACTGGCTTTCAGTCGGTCTACTCGATCTGAAATCTGCTGAGGCGATTCCCCGTTGGGGCATCCATCGCGAAACAGGTTCCAGCCAGGGCAAACGAAATCAATTTCCTTGTGCGTGCGACCTTGATAGTCGCCATTGTGCCACTCGATCAAATCGGGCAAGACTTCTGCGTTTTCAGCGAATCCTGCGAACTGGCACGTCTGCCTCGCCCGTTGGAGTGGACTCACAAAAACATGTTGAAAAGGAACATCGAATATTCGTTTGCCCAACCGACTCGCCTCAATTTCGCCATTTCGTGTGAGAGGAATGTCAGCGCGACCCGTGTGATGGCCGGACATCGACCATTCTGTTTCGCCGTGACGAACAAGAAATAGTCGAGGTAGAGTATTCTGCATCTTAGCTCCCAAAAGCAAACAGTATTGTTAGAGACCGGAACTCGAAACTCGCTTCATGATTGATACCTTTCGATCGGTTGTCACTCAAAACGAGGGATTTGTGCGAGTGAAAATACAATTACCTCTTCGCCTGTTACCGTACTGAAATCGTGATGCATGCTTCGCACTTTTACTCCTGCCGCTTCATGCACCAATGATTCGAGCATCGGTCGAGCTAACTCTAGTAGCTGTTTTCGGGTCTGTTTGATCAAGTCCCTGCCCTTCTCAGGCAGAAGCGTTTTACCGAGTTGACGCTCCGCTAAAGTCAGAACATTTCGGATGCGAACGACCATCAAATCTTTAATAAAGTGAATTTGAACTTCATCCGATCTCCAACCAAGATACTCTTCCTGAAATCGAATGATGCCGTCGCATATTGCGGCCTCGCTTTCCGTCTGCGTCAGGGTCTTGGATTTGCGGTCGCTGCGAATACGTCTTGCTTCTTCGATTGGGAGTCGTTTTTCGTCCGACGCATTGAGACGAACCTTGAGTTGCTCCTTGGTCCGAGTCGCTGTACGGTCTGTCACTGCGACGCTCGCCAAAACGGCTTTGATCTCGGTGAGAGCTGCAGGTTTGATCAGAACGAGATCGCAGCCTGCTTTCATTGCCAAAATCCGATGTTTCTCATCTTTCAGGCCGGTAATGGCAACAATTTTCGTTTCTTTGAAGGCTGGCATGCGTCGCAACTGTGATGCTAAATCACAGCCATCAATGTCCGGCATAACTAAATCGATAAGCATTAGGTCTGGTTGAAACGTTATGGCTACATCCAAAGCTTGCGTGCCGCCATAAGTCACGTGCACCTGATTGCCAAGCGCCTCAACGAGCAGTCCAAGCGCATCCGCCCCGTCACGGTTGTCATCCACGATGAGAACTCGAAGTGTCTTTTCTGCGATTGCTTGCATTGAGGATAGTTTTAGACGAAGGGGGGATGTTTTTTGTCAAGGTTGCTCATGCTAATAGCCGTCATCTTGCACTACGATAACTTTAATGCGACCTCACCCAAAATCTTTTGCAGTTGGTCCATACGTGCAGGCTTGACCAAGTGGTGGTTGAAACCCGCTTGCAATGAAAGCTGCCGATCGGTGTCTTGCCCATAGCCCGTTAAGGCAACTAGAACCACATCTTTGAGGATCGGCTGCTTACGTATTTGCTTGGCAACATCATATCCATTTAGGCCGGGCAATCCAATATCGAGCAAAACCACGTCAGGTCGATGGTCGCTGGCTGCTTGAACTGCCGCCAAGCCATCGTGAGCACTGTAAACATCATGGCCCGACGCCCTCAATAGCATTGAAAAACTGAGTACAGTATCGACGTTGTCATCAACGACCAAGACTCGAAGTGGTCGTGTTCCGTTGGCTTCATTGTCATCCTCATTCGCGTCGAGTGGTTTGAGTTCGCTGAGTACAAGCGGTAGTCGAATCATGAACTCGCTGCCGTGCCCAAGGGTACTATGGACCTGCACTGTGCCGCCATGAAGCTCCGTCAATCGATGCACTAACGCAAGACCGATACCAAGTCCTCCTTGCGATCGGTCAAGGGAACGTTCTGCTTGGGTGAACAAGTCGAAAATTTTCGGAAGCAGCGCCGGCGATATTCCGACTCCATTATCGCGAATCCGTATGACGCATTCGTTTTCTTCGCGAACTAGCGATAACCAAATTCGGCCTCCCTCTTCCGTGTATTTTGCCGCATTGGTCAGCAAATTGATTATAACCTGTTCCAGCCTCGCTGCGTCTGCATTCAACCAAAGGACTTCGTCGGTAAGCGATAAGGAAAGAGAGTGCTTTCGCTGGTCAATCAACGGCTTCGCGGTTTCCACCGCATTCAAAACGATGCCGCGCGCCACAATCTTGTCCAAACGCAATTGTACGCGGCCAGTGGTAATGCGAGACACCTCCAATAGATCATCCACAAGATGTTGCAGTTGCCCAATCTGCCTTTCGATAATGTTACGAGCCTGCTTCTGGAGCAAACTTTCGTTGCCCGTCTGAAGACCAAGCAATTGAACTGCGTTTGCAATCGGAGCCAAAGGACTTCGTAACTCATGACTGAGCATGGCCAAAAACTCATCCTTGCGTCGATGCAAATCCGAAAGTTCAGCTGCTTGCGATATCGTTTGCTTTTCTAATCGTCGGCGAACTGAGATATCGCGAATGTTACATTGAATCACTGGGAGTTGCCCCTCTTCGTATTTATTCGCTACCAATTCGACAGGATGTTTCTCCCCGTGACGATCCTCGAGCGGCAAGCTTTCGTAGCGAAGCGAACCCAGTTCGTCGAGCTGTTGCATTGCAGAAACGCTGGCCTGCTTGTCCTTCAAGAAACCGATCTCCCATAATTCTTTACCCAAAAAGTGCTCAACTGGGTAATCCAGCAATTTCGTCAAAAATGGATTTACATGAGTGATTTTGCGCGTCAGGGCATCTAGGATCAGTATTCCATCATGAGCGGCTTCGAAGAGTCGACGAAAGCGAACTTCGGAGTCCTGCAATTTTAGTTGAGACTTTTTTTTGTCAGTGATGTCAACCTGACTCACGACAACTCCTGCATTTCCATACTTCATCCGCTTCGCATGCAGGCGATACCACTGCTCCCTGCCAAGTCCTGCACAGGAGTATTCGGCAGTGAACTCTGAAACCAATCCCTTTAACACGTTCTCAAGTCCCTCGATCGTTGCATGAACATGAGGAGTTCCGATCGCAATCGAATTGCGACATAAATCGAGATAATTTATGCCAACAGAGTTTGCATCCAGAGCCCCGCAATTCTCAACTCCCGGAATATCCGAGGAACTATTGACAGCAATTACATTTCCAAAATCATCGAGGACGACAACGTGCTCGGGCAATGAGTCCAACACACCTTGAACAAATTCAGCCCCCGCGCGGGAGATCTCCGCCGCGTTTTTCTCTGCGGTTACATCCAAGATCGCGAGCATGGCTTTTGAGGGACACTTACCGTCCCCTGCTCCCTGGAAATAGACTTGTTTTCGGACTCGCAACCAATGCACCGAGCCGTTCGACCAGACCACTCGGTGGTCCATAGCAAACCAGCCTTGGCCGGTGGGCGACATGGATTCGGCGATACGAGCCATTAACTCCTCGCGATCCTCGGGATGAAATGTCGCATGAACGGTTGCGCGCGGCACAGACATGGACTCATTTCCAAGCCCAAACAATCGAGACGCAGCAACAGATAAGTGGTTTATGTCGGTTGCGTAATCAATTTCCGCAATTGCCAACCCAGAAACTTCCACTGCCAATGCGAGTCTTGATGCGTTGGCAAGAATAGTGTTCTTGTCCTCAATGCGTTCGTTTATCATCGCAAATCTCTCGATTGCATTTTCGATCGCGAGTGTTAAGCTACCTGCGCTTAGCCAGGTTTTGCGGAGATAGTCTTGTGCACCAGCCCTCAATAATGCCGGACCAACCATTCGATCCGAGCCCGTAAAAACGACAACTGGGCTCGGCGGAGTCTCTTTCCCCTTGCAAATCGATGAGAGAACGTCCACAGCGTCCATATCCGGCAAATGGTAGTCAAGTAGAATACAGTCAAAAGGAGTATCTTCACTTTTCTCAATCATGTCTATTGCAGTCAGTCCAGACTCAGCCTCGAAGAATATGTACTTCCGGTCTGATCCCAGCAGCATCATCTGCCGCAAGTCGACTCGACTATCGGGGTCATCTTCCACGATGAGAATTCGCTGCTTTAAGTTGCTCATGTGCGTTGACTGCCTTCGTCGATGGACTCCTGTTCGAGGATTTTCTTCAAGCGAGCTAAGTTGGCATCGCCAATGACCCTAGTTACAGGCTGTTCAAGCAACTCCCTTGGATCTTCGAGTAGGTGACGTGTGGTGTTCTCGCTAGCTTGAAGAATGATGAAATCACTGACCCGTAGGACTAGCAATGCACCATGCGGTTGAATGCAACCGGGTGTATGTACTGGTTCGCTTTCGCAAGTGATGAGAGTTTGGCCATGCCGATTGATACTATATAGTCCATCCCGCCAAGAGGTTGGAATGGTATTTTTCAAAGTAACCTTGTCTATCATCAAATCTGCCCTCCTGTCGGAAATTTTTCCATCCTGCTAGGTGATTTACGAAATTGGCCCGCGTTCGCGCGACTTTAGTAAAGACAACATGATTTTCATTGGATGCTAGTCGATTCCTTAAGACGCAAATGGGATAGGGTCTCAGTCTTGACGAATAAACTTTGAGACTTGTTGTGGAACAGCCATTGAGCAAGTGTGCTAAACGTTGCGTTTGCGCTAATGATAATTTCGTCGTCTTGATTCAATTGTTCGGCCTCGCTCGTAAGGAAGTGACGAAAGGATTGCCACTGCGTTCCGGTCGTTACTCCGTAGCCATGGAAGAAAGCGGCGCCCGAATCGCAGGTCAGACTCAGATTCGTGTTCAAGTGCTTGCTTATGATCTGGCCGCCCAGGGTCGCACCCTCGACGACATAGAGACAACCAAGAACTTGAGCTGGTCTATCCAACTGTGGCAATTCTGTACACTTTGGAAGCAATGCTGTCGACGTACCAAACGATTGCAGATCAAGTGTAAGTAACGGCGTCTTCTCACGCTCCGACCATAAATAATCCTTTCCTGGCCAATACACTGCAATTCGGTTCATCAGTCGATCTTCGAGTGGGGCATAGTATCCCCAGAATCGCGACAGGAGATCGTAATACGCCTCGAGTGACATGGTTGGATCTAACAGCGGCATCTGAGATTCGATTGCCGAGTGATTGCGAAAGGTCTCTTCGCGAAGCCGTTTTAGGATCATGATTGGTTTTTCACTTCTTTCGTCAAAAGCGTTTGAGGGATTCATCGAGCAGGAGTTTATCTCGCCGTATCGGCCCTTGATTCGTTGCTTAAAACCAACGCAGAACGTTTATAAAAAACTGTTCTAAGTTATGAAATTGAGTGACTCTACGGAGACGGTTGAGGAAAAGGGCAGGCACTACAAAGAACCCCCTAGCGTCTCGGGCTCGGCAACACGGTTCGTTCCACGGTTCTCTGCAACGCTAGCGAGAATTTTCCTGACTTGTGCGAGACGTGCGGGTTTAATCAGATGATGATCGAAACCTGCTTCCATCGACGCTTGGGTATCCGATTCCTGGCCATATCCCGTCAATGCAACCAGGACGATGTTTTTAAGCGACGGCTGTATTCGAATCTGTTTCGCGACCTCGTATCCATTCAGCCCGGGCAAGCCTATATCCAGCAAGATGATATCAGGGACAAATTCCAGAGCGATTCTAATCGCAGCTAGGCCATCGTGAGCTGTTTCCACATGATTGCCAGCTTCTTTGAGAAGCATGGAAAAGCTGAGAACTGTGTCCACATTGTCATCGACAATCAAAACGCGCAGAGGTTGGAACTCTGGCAACCTCGTTGCAACGCTAGTTGGAGCAAGCTCTATCGAACGGGCCTTTTCTGCGGGTAGACGAACCACAAATTCGCTTCCTTTGGTCAAGGTGCTATGTACTTCCACTCGCCCCCCGTGCAGTTCCGTGAGCCTTTGAACCAGCGCAAGCCCGATGCCAAGCCCCCCCTGCGAACGATCCAGTGAGCGTTCTGCTTGCGTGAATAAATCGAAAATGCATGGCAAGAGCTCTGGTGTTATGCCGACGCCAGTATCTCGGACTCGCAGAACACATTCATCCCCTACATGCTCTGCACTAAGCCAGATCTTGCCCCGCTTATCTGTATATTTGGCCGCATTAGTCAACAGGTTGACTAAAACTTGCTCTAACCTTGCGGCGTCAGCGTTGAGCCAAATTGGTTCTGGAGGAATAACAACGGCAATTTCGTGTTGGCGTTGGTCGATGAGTGGGCGAACTGTCTCGATGGCTGCCACCATGATATCGCCGACAGCAACCAACACTTTTCGGAGTTGCACCATCCCTGTGGTAATACGAGAGACCTCGAGGAGATCATCGACGAGATGCTGCAATTGACCGGTTTGTCGTTCGATAATGCCACGCGATTCTCTTTGAATCGCGTTTTCATGGTCACTTTGCATTCGCAGCATTTGCACTGCATTTGAGATCGGTGCCAATGGACTTCGCAGTTCATGTGAGAGCATTGCGAGAAACTCATCCTTGCGTCGGTGCAAATCGGAAAGCTCGGCCGCCTGAAGTTGCATTTGTTTCTCGAGTAGATTGCGTTCCGTCACGTCGCGCGCTGCGGCGAAAACTCCTTGCAGTTTTCGATCGCGATCGTGGAACGTCGTTGCGTTATAGGATACTACGGTCTGCTGCCCATCCCTTGCACGCGCAGTCAACTCGTAGTTGGTTACTTTGCCTTCGGCGAGCACCAGCTTGATTCCTGCTTCTGCAAGATCGGGGTTTGTAAAATAGTCCTTGAAAGGCGCACCGATCAACTCATCTCTGGTGCAACCAGTGAGCTCCTCCATCTGCTTGTTAACGTCGCTAATGATTCCACGAAGGTCGGTGGTTATCAGCGCATCGATATTGGATTCGATGAGCGAGCGTGTGTAAAACTGAAGGTCCCGAACGCGTTGATCGAGGAGCATACGCTCGGCTTCCACCTGTTTTCGAGCAGTTACGTCACGAGCGGCGGCAAAGACCCCCTGCAACTTGCGATCCCGGTCATAGAACGTGCTGGCATTGTACGATACAACTGTCTCGATTCCGCTTTTCGTGCTTGCGGTCAATTCATAGTCGGTGACTTTGCCTTCGACAAGAACCAGCCTGATTCCGGCTTCGGCGCGATCCGGGTTCGTGAAGTATTCTTTGAAAGGTGCACCGATGAGTTCATCCCGAGTCGAACCGGTCAGTGTTTCCATTTGTCGATTGACGTCGGTAATGATGCCTCTTGGATCGGTAGTGATCAACGCATCGATGTTGGATTCAATGAGCGAACGAGTGTAAAACTGCTGATCGCGAACGCGCTGGTCCAGCAGCATTCGTTCCGCTTCGACTTGTTTCCGGGCCGTATTGTCGGTTCCAATGAGGAGGTAGCCGATAATGTTTTCTAGAGCATCGCGTAAAGCTGTCACGGACACAATTGCCGGAAAACGTGTGCCATCCTTGCGAATATAAGTCAATTCGTAAATGTCTTCGATTCCTCGAGAAGCCTTGAAGACGAGGGCTTCGAATCCGGGTGTGATGGTCGTTTGAAGTTCGGAGCTAAGTGATTTTGCTCGTGCGATGACTTCCTTGGGATCAGAAATGTCTGCTGGAGTAATCTTGTTCATCACTTCAACTGCTTCGTAACCTAGCATGCGTTCCGCTCCCACATTAAAAATCTGAATGACCCCTTTGTCATCGGTGGCGATGCTGGAAAAATTTGCGGAATTGAAAATGGCATTTTGGAGCGCGCTCGCTTTGACCAAATTCCCTTCGGTTTTCTTTCTCGACGTGATATCCTCCATGGCTAGAACGAGTAGTTCCACATCCTGAACCGCTTGGAGTTTCCGTGCGTTGAGCAACATGAATCTTCGACCAATGGTCGGAAACGTATGCTCGTACTCAAAACCGTCGAAATCGGTACTCTCCGGGATGATGTCCCTGAGTAACGCTCGTAGAGCGGGTATGTTCCATTGTCCATCGCCCATTTCGTAGAGAAAGCATCCCTCAGTTTTCGCCGCTTCGACTTGAAACATCCGGTAAAAGGCTCGGTTTGCCGACTTCACACGGAGAGCTGCATCTAGAATCAGCAGAGGCATATCGATCGTATCGACTATGTTTTGGGCAAAGTTTTGAATAACTTCGGCCGGTTGTGGATCGGACGTCGGCATAGTTAAGTCTGTCTAAAAGTCATGACTTCGACGGCGAACAGCTTCGTACCAGCTCTCCGGAAATAGTGGTTCGGAAAAAAGCACAGGAATAAAAAAAACCGACGAAGCAAAACCCAATGTGTAGGGACTTGCCGCGCCGGCTTACTTATTTACCAGTTTCCCAGCGAACGCTGAGCTACCTTTAATTGAGTCATCCGAAGGGGGGATGTAGGGCGCGGAATTCTCCGATGCAATACATCTGAGTGAAGCATAGCATCTTTCGCGTAGAACTGAGTAACAATTAATTGCAATCCCGTTTTTTTAAAAAAATCTTGGCGAAACCTCTTCAAAGCTTGCGAGTCAAAGGTGTCGAGCAGAGCGAAATGTGTTACAGGCGATTTTCGTACGCATTATCCAAGAATAAATTTGTCCATTTAATTGCATGCTGCCAATAACAGAAAATCATTGACGCGAATCGACTTCCTTTCATCCAACTCAATGAGCGAAGCTAACCGTAGCTGTGACTCTAAAGCGACTTTCCTACGAAACTCCCTTTCTTCGTTTGACCATGATTTCCTTACAGCCAGATATCGATCGCGAGTGTTTTCGGATCCTGACGCGAATGATGCAAGCGATTTGATTTTCATTTTGTTTCTCCGAAACGAACTGGACAACTTACACCCGCAACATGGGTTGTTCGCTTGACGTATTCGCAATTCGCGGACCAAATCGAAAGGTCTTGAAAGAGTAGAAGATATTTTAGTGATTGAATTTTTGAGGCATGCTGACTCAACTTAGTCAAACGCATACCTGATTTCACGGCGAGTCCCAACGCTGCTCCGACTTCCATACCTAATCGAGGCCACACCGGTGTAGACCTGCCTCAATCGATCCCATTCATTATTCTCGATCAAGTTGGTCGCAAATCCACCACTCCGCGAGTTGTTTTCACCACCAACGTCGTATGCGGTTGTTACACCGACACAGCCGGCAAAAGTCAAAGTAGCACGACATTCCATGTTCCGTCCGCCTGAAAACCCAGCCAATATATGCAAGCATACGGCACGGCGGAGCGTGCCTGCTACTGTTGTCGGATGTGTCCACCTGGTTCCTAGGCTCTCATTGTGTCGGCGGAAATTACTTAATTGCGTTCAGTCTATTGTATGCTTGGAACATTGGCATGGCGATTGCATTGGGGGAGTTCCCATACTCGAAGGCCTTCGAATACCGTTAGCATTTCAAAAAACGGTATGAGGAAGGAATCCCTGTAAAACGAAAGTAAGATTATGTTAGGAACGGTACTGCTAGTGCTGCTAATACTCATGGTGCTAGGTAGCGTGCCCACGTGGCCGCACAGTCGTAACTGGGGCTATTACCCTAGTGGTGGGCTTGGACTCGTTTTGTTAATCCTTCTCATTTTGGTTCTGATTGGCCGTGTCCCAATTGGATTTTAGTTAAAACAGAGTCGAGTCTTGCTGGAAGCGTTCGTGTGCTATGAGTCGTTTTTTCTCGTTCCTACTTTTGCTTGTCGTCCTGGTCATCTGCATTGGCTTTTTCCGAGGTTGGTTGAGCATGAGCACCACCAAAGAGCCGTTTAGTGAGAAGATGGATTTGCATCTCAGAGTGGATCCAGACAAGATGAAGCAGGATGCGAACACTGTAGAGGGTAAAACAAAATCGCTATTTAGCGCTGCCGACGGCGATAGCAAATTTCCAAAATGAGAAACTTCACTTAGGAGATCTGGCCTCGACGCCAGCGTAGTGGCAGGAAGCGATACCGCTAGGGATTCTGGCCCGCACGCATTCGAGACGTGTGGGTAATTACACATACTTGCGACACGTTGTCAAACCAGGCACTGTCGCGTTTCGTTCAAAGGAAATGAGTTCAGAAATGCGTCATGCAAAGCGATTGGCCTCTATAGGTATCGCATGGTGGTTTGCTTTGTTGTTGTGCGCGACAATCATCGGGGCAGCAGCATGGGGATTCTCAGGTGGGATGTGCACAGTAACTGCGCACGCTGATCGCGAATTCCATTTAAACGAGGACATGGATACCTTCCGCCAAATCTTGGTTCGGAGCAATTCGACAGAAGCTATTCTGAATCATTCTGGTATGAAGCTGCTCGAAGAGTCAACGGAGGCAGTGGATATCGACCTTTCCAAGGATGCGAAACCGCTTCGCAATTTTCTTAGAGGAAAGTCCAAGGCAAATGTTACAGCCACGAAACATCTGAAGGTACAGTTGAACGATCCTGAACTTGCCGCAACCGAGCTTGTTCTCCGTCAAGACTGTCACATTGAGCCCGAAAATATACAGATTGTGACGACCTCCGACAGGCCTGCCGGTGAACTGAAGATGTATAGCACCTCTCTCGACGCGATTAGAAATGAAAAGGGAACAGACGTCAAACTCACTATCGACATGACGGTGGAGGTTAAAGTCTCCTATCTGTTTCGATCACAAGCACGCTATAGAGTTCAGCAGGCGGCGATCAAGTCTTTAGAGGAACAAGAAGTGGCTTTGCGTAAACTCGCCGAAAACACGACAGGTGGTCCGATGATCCGAGTCCGTCGTTAAACTCGTATAGACCGAAAGCGATGAAAAAACAGCAAATTATCAACTGGACGACAGCGAAATGACATTTTGCGTTGGGTTAAAAGTAAGAGAAGGCCTGATAGCTCTTGGAGACACGCGGATCGTAAAAGGAGACGAGCACGTCATAAAGTCCAAATTGTCTTTTTCGACCGATGGTCCGAGTCCATGGTGGCTGATGACCTCGGGGCTTCGTTCTATTCGTGATAAAACGGTTGTCTACTTAGAGCAGGAAATTAAGAACGGAGTTGCTACACATTCGAACCTTTTCGAGTTAGCTAACTGCTTTGGAGAACAGCTTCGACGTGTTCGAGCAGAAGACGGTCCGTCGCTGGCTGCTAACAACTACGCTTTCAATTTGCACACAATTCTTGGTGGACAATTGGAAAAGGACCTTTCACCGAGTATGTTCTACATCTACCCCGAAGGGAATTGGATCGAATCCAGCGAGGACTCGCCATACTTTATTATTGGCCGGACCCATTATGCCAAGCCTATCTTGGACCAACTCCTGACCTTTGACACTCCGATCCGACTTGCATTAGCGTTAGCCTACCTTGCATTCGATGCAACTCGAACGAGTGTAACAGATGTCGATTTCCCGGCAGATATTATGCTTTATAATGCACTAACGAGCCAATCCTCGTACCGACGCTTCCATGAAGAAGAGCTTCGTCCGGTTTCGAAATGGTGGAATCAAGAGCTTTCTCAAGCGCTAAAGCGTTTTCCGACCGATTGCTTCGACTCCCTGTTTCGAAATAAGCCGTAAGAGGTTTGAGATACGTTTCAATCACTCCATACGCACGTGCAGCATCGATTCTGCTCATCAGTATCAGCCAAAGTACGTGCCTAAATTGGCCGGCGTTTTTTTAGTGCAGCCGCAGACGTACCGAGGTACGGTAATTGCTTGACTCGCACCCTTGCAATGTACGATTCTGTTTGCTAAACGACATGATTGGAATACGGCTAAATTGATTGCGAAGAGCTCAATGCGTTGTCGACGATTCATTTCGGTGTCGTCAAAGTATTGTTATTCTTTTATAAGCGCGCGTTCGCTGGTGCAAATGGTAGAATCGAATTTCGGTAAGTTGGATTCAGGATCTAGGGAGAAATCATTGAATGACTGAGGCCAATTCCCTAAATACAGCCCTGAAACGTGATATCGAAAGAAAAATGGAACAACCGCTTCTAAGTCGGCGTCAGCTGCTTCGTGATCGAATTTCGCTGTCGGCCGTAGTGTTGATGCTGATCATCAGTGGTTTTGCGGCTTCGCAGTACACGCAACGCCTTAGAATTCATACAAACCTCGTCGAGGAATCTCATAAAATCCTCGGCAGTCTAGACAGCATCGAAAGCCAACTTCAGGCTGCAGAGTCGGGACAACGAGGATTTCTTATCACTGGTGAGGAGGATTTTCTGGAAACATACCGCCGCGTAGTCCCTAGCATTCACGCACTGGTCAATGAGCTTGGATTATTAGTTCAATCCAATGAACTCGAGACCGAACGGGTTGCCATGCTAGACGGTCTTATCAAAGAAAAAATTCTTCAACTTGAATCCACAATTTCAGTGAGGCGAAGCAATGGCTTCGAGGCAGCTAAAAAAATCGTCGTGGAACATCATGCCAACAGCACCGAGGAAGAGATTCGGAGCACGCTCAACGAAATTCGCACGTTGGAGCGAGGTTCTATGGCACGACACGAGATGACAGCAGCCTCAACATACGTAACTTCGCTGATCGTCGGTTTCGTTTCCACTTTTGCAGGACTGGTGTTGGTAGGTGGCGTGCTATATTTGCTGCAGCATAATCGAAGACGTGCGGAAAAGGCATCCGAGACGATCAGCGCCGAGCACGCCAGACTGCAGGCGAGCCTCGATCGAATTCGTAGATTGGAAAAGGACAATCTGCAATTAGATCAATATTTGCGTTCTTTTGTGGAGCAGGTGGAAGACTATGCAATCTTTGCAATGGATGAGAATTGTTGCGCGACCACATGGAATAATGGCGTTTTGAAAGTACTTGGATTTAAAGAAGAGGAGTTTCTCGGTCAAGATATTCGACAACTCATCTTTGTCCCGGAGGCCATTGAGTTGGGAATTCCGCAAGCGGAGTTTGAGTCTGCTGCGGAGTTGGGGAGTGCAAGTGATGACCGTTGGATGATGAGAAAAGGGGGAGTCCGATTTTGGGCATCCGGTATTACTAGCGCCGTTAAAGATGACCACGGCAACGTCGTAGGTTACAGCAAAGTCATGCGGGATCTAACCGAAAAGAAGAGGGACGAGGACGAATTAGCCGAATTGGCATCGAAGCACTCGGAGTCCAGTCGACGAATGAGCGAGTTCATGGCTACACTGGCGCATGAATTGCGAAATCCACTAGCTCCTATCCGAAACGCGTTAGATTTGTTGGGAATGTCGACGCTTTGTGAAGAGGACGAAGAGCTTCGAGTATTGATGGATCGCCAGGTTTCTCAACTCATTCGCTTAATCGACGATTTGTTGGATATTTCAAGAATAGGGCGTGGTAAAATTGTACTGCAACGTAAAGTCGCGGATTTGAGGACAGTCGTCGAATCTGCAATCGAAGCGTCCTCTATGTTGATCCAAGAAAAAGGGCAAGTATTGCAGCTTGACTTTTGTCCAGATGAGTTGTGGGTCAACATCGACACTGCGAGAATCACGCAGGTTGCATCAAATCTACTCAACAACGCGTCTCGCTATAGTGATGCGGAGTGCATCATCGAGCTCTCACTCAAAATGGATCGCGATTCCGACGAAAACGGAATGGCAACGATGATTGTCAAAGACAATGGCATTGGTATCTCGAGCGATCGCCTGAGCGAAATCTTTCAGATGTTTGCCCAAGTCGACGACTCGCTTGGTAGAGGTCAAGCAGGATTGGGAATTGGACTGACGCTTGTCAAAACAATAGTCGAACTGCATCGTGGGACTGTGATTGCTCAGAGCGACGGCGTTGGAAAGGGTAGCATGTTTACGGTGAAACTGCCATTAGCCAATCCCACTGCGGAAGTCCTTGCCGACGAGCCCGCAAAAGAATGGCCCATTAGCGAGCGCACCTTTCAGGTATTGGTTGTCGAAGACATGAGGGCTTTGCGAACGATCATGGCGAGATTGCTGCAAAAACTCGGCCATCGTGTTGAAGTGGCCGAAGATGGGTTGGAAGCTCTTGAGTCCCTCACTGAGACAAAGCCGGATGTTATCTTCTCCGACATTTCCATGCCTGGCATGACTGGCTACGACCTTGCCAAAAAAATACGAAAACTACCACAGTTATCGGACATCTATATGGTTGCTATGTCCGGTTACGGACAGTTGGCCGATCGCAGACAATCGAGGGCATCTGGGTTCGACGAACACATGATCAAGCCGGTAGATATCACAAAGTTAAGGGATTTTTTCGAGCGATTATCACGCAAGCCATCCTGACCAAGAATTTACTTGGTCGCTTCGACAGGAACGGGTGCAGAATCCTTGCCCATCGGAGCGGCACGGAAGAATAGGAAGTAGCCGGCAAGAACGGCGATCATTACGATGAGAGCAATTGGGTATGAGGCAAAAACCAAAGCCGGTTGCAGTCCAGGATGCGCCGCTTCGATGGGTGGATCCGTACCACGCAGTGTATCGGAAAGTGTGACCGGCGATTGTTCCGTAGAGCTGGTCGCTGGCATCGCGGAACCAGCCATCTCATTGGATCGAGTACTTGGATTATGAACTTTGTTTTCGTTTGACATAATGGCGAGCTCGCGTCAAAAAGAGGGATTGATAACAATTCTTGTTTGTTTTTGGTCCAAACGTACAGTTAGGAACGAGCATCGGCTTCCAATCGGTGACTTCACAACGCTCCACCGTCTCGAAATCTTCGCTACATTGGACTCGACCCGTCTTTAATTTGAATACAGCTGAGCGAATATCGTGCCAGTGTCTACGCGAAGCCCAATTGCGCTCAGAGCGATTGAGAAGGTGACCTCAATTTTGAAATTCCATTGGAAGTTTGACGCCCAAGGCGGTCGGTATTTGATCATCGGACCCTTTTTTTTGCGATTACGCGAAAGTAGAAGCGATAGAACCGCTTCCAATTTAAGACTCTTTAATTTCCTGTTCGGGTTTGGGACTTCCTGTTCGGGTTTGGTCCAAGGGGTTACCACTTGTAATCCTGCGGTTAGCCTTTCTATGGCACGCGCAATGCTTATGGTGCATTTTATTCAGCACTGAGAGGAAAAACGTGTACCCAGAATGGCCAGGGTACGATTGGACGAAAAAACAACGCATTTAAGGACTAATCGATTGAATCAAATAAACGTCGGATGCCAGCTAGAATATGTCGTCACCGCTCCCACTTCGTTTCTTTTTCATGTCAACGTCTCTCAAACGGACCGTCAGAAGACGATCAACGAGAACCTAAGTGTTAGTCCCTCGATCCCATTCGAACGAATAGACCTCGGACTGCAAGGCAATAGGGCTCAACGATTATTTTTCCAACCTGGCAGTCTTAGCCTCCGCTATGAGGCGACAGTGGAGTTGACGCCAGACATTGAGTTTGCGAACGAGCTATTCGAACAAAACTATAATGGACTACCTGCCCATGTCTTACCGTACTTGAACCCAAGTCGCTATTGCGAGTCGGATTTACTGGGGAATTTTGCGATTCGGCAATTTGGGCAAACTCCGCATGGCCTGGAGCGCGTTCGCACGATTTGTGACTGGGTGTTCAACAATCTCAGCTACGTATCAGGCTCAACGGATTCCCAAAGCACAGCTCAAGATGTGTTCGTACAACGGCAAGGAGTCTGTCGCGACTATGCTCACTTATCGATTGCACTCTGTCGAGGCCTGGGCATCCCCGCTCGATACGTCTGCGGCTACGCGGTAAATCTTCGACCGCCTGACTTTCATGGGTTTTTTGAAGCGTACTTAGGAGAAAATTGGTATCTTTTCGATGCGACAAGGATGGCCCCGGTGGGCGGATTGGTTAGGATCGCGACTGGGCACGACGCTGCCGACGTACCGTTCGCAACTTACATCGGTTCAGCGACACTAAAGTCAAAGGTTGTATGGGCCAATTGGCCTTCCGGAGTTGCCGAGCCGTATCCACCGCCTGACCAGGCGGCCATTTCTACCGTCTAATCGTTGAAGCATTTTCCGCTTTTCATTATTTTAGAAATTTGAACTGCAGAGGTATGCTTGAATGCCCATCGAACTTTGTTCCAAGTCAACTCAAAAGAAAGTAAAGTGGAAATGTCGAATGAGAAGAGATTAGGCTATTGGAAATGCGAAACTGGCATGGCATTTCGCGTATGGGCTCCCAACGCAGATAGCGTTTCGGTCGTCGGTGATTTCAATGGATGGGATTGGAATCAGAATGCAATGATGCGTGATGACCAAGGCTGCTGGTTTGCCGAACTATCAAACGTGGAATTCGGTCAGCAGTACCGCTTTGAACTCAGTAGAGGCGAGCATAGATTCACGCGCATCGACCCCCATGCAACCGAAGTTACAAACTCGGTTGGAAATGGCATTCTGGCAGATCTGCAGTTCGACTGGGAAGGCGATTCCTACCAGTTGCCGCCTCGAAACCAGATAGTCATATATGAAATGCATATAGGGACCTTTCACGTAAAGGAAGCGGGCCGACCATCCACCTTTGACGACGCAATCGAAAAGCTAGACCATTTGGTTTCCCTTGGAATCAACGTCGTGGAAGTTATGCCGTGCGCTGAATTCGCTGGCGATTTATCTTGGGGATACAACCCCGCACATATCTTCGCAATTGAGCAGGCCTATGGCGGACCCCTTGCATTTAAAAGATTTATTAGAGCATGCCATGCACGTGGAATTGGTGTCTTGCAGGACGTGGTCTACAACCATTTTGGACCAAGTGACCTTTCGCTATGGCAATTTGATGGATGGTCGGAAAATGGCAAAGGGGGAATCTACTTTTATAATGACTGGAAAAGTACGACACCTTGGGGAGATACTCGCCCTGACTATGGTCGAACGGAAGTTCGCCAATTCATCACCGCCAACGCTCGCTATTGGCTGGAAGAGTTCCGTTTGGACGGACTTCGGTTAGATATGACGTTGTATATTCGACATGTCCATGGAAATAATGATCCAGTCGCTGAACTTGCAGAGGGCTGGAGTTTAACGCAGGAGATCAACGAGATGGTCCATCGAGAGTTTCCTGGCAAGATTACCATCGCGGAAGATCTTCGGGATAGCGACTGGTTGACCAAATCGAGCGGCGAGGGTGGAGCCGGCTTTGACATGCAATGGGATGCGCGTTTTGTTCATCCCATTCGAAGGTTAGTTTGTTCCCCTAACGACGGGGATCGCTCCACATCGGCTCTTATCCAAGCGGCTACTGCTTCGTACAACGGCGATTCCTTTCAGCGCGTCATCTATTCGGAATCGCATGATGAAATCGCCAATGGAAAGGCCCGCGTTACGAGTGAAATCGACGCTTCAAATCCAGACGGTTGGCATGCAAAGAAACGCTCAACGCTCGCGGCCGCAATCGCGCTTACTTGCCCAGGAGTTCCCATGCTTTTTCAGGGACAGGAAATGCTTGAGGACGAGTGGTTTCGCGACACAGACCCTATCGACTGGTCCAAAGCAAAGAGCTTTACAGGCGTTCTTCGAATGTATCAAGATCTGATCCATTTGCGGCTCAACAAGAGTAATACAACGAAAGGACTGACAGGTAGCGGATTTGCTATCTGCTATGAGCACCATGAAGACAGGCTTATTGCCTACCATCGTTGGTACAACGGAGGTAGCGGAGATGATGTTCTCGTTTTGATGAATCTCAGTACGGAGAGCCGCTCGGCGGTTCCCATTCCGTTGCCGCAAGTCGGAAAGTGGAAATTGCAATTCAACTCCGATTGGAAGGGTTACAGCGAGGAATTTGGAGACTTCTCCTCAGAACTTTTTTGCGAATGCCAATCCATTGGAGAGGTGTTTCCGTTTGACATAGCTCCTTACAGCGTACAAATCTTCATACTCACATAGCTGAGTGATCGAATCTAGTGCTCAATGCCGAACAGTAGAGACACCAGTTCTACGATCTGTTTCTAAACTAGCATTTTCCTTGCTGCGTCTCTCCGAGACGCAGTGAATTCGCGTCCCAGAGAGACGCAACTATGTGTTTAGAAACAGAGTCTCGGCTGATGCTTCGCAACGAGAGTAGAAAGATAGTTTTAACTGCTCCCTCCCTGCGTCTCCAACTCTAAAATCCATGAGTTGGAGAAAGGCCGATATCAAAAACCTTCTAGGTGCGGAGGTTACTGAATATGGGAATTTCTTGCGGGATGCACCAGACACACTCTCCAACAGTGTCTCCTTATCTCCTTTGGCACGCAGTCTGCACTAGTGGGAGGACGAGGTTCAAAAAAGGACCATCGGCACAAATCGACAATGCAAAAATAAGGAAACATGGAATGAGCGGCTTTATGGACTGTTATGGGGCTTCTGATATTGGTCGCAAAAGGCCTACGAATGAAGACCACTTTTTGATTTCCGATGTTTGCAAATCGGTTCGTATCCATCAGACGAGTCTTGGCCTCGATCATCAAACGCAATTGTTTGGCAATTCGCAGGGCAAACTTCTCATGGTGGCCGATGGCATGGGAGGTCATGAATCGGGTGAACGCGCAAGCCAACTCGTGCTGGATACTGTTGTCGATTACGTTCTGAACAAACTCGATTGGGTTTTGCAAGGAGCCCCACAGACGGAAGAGTACTTCATAAAGCAACTCAAAGACTCGCTCGACTCCTGCCAGCAGCGAATAGAGAAGGAATCGGCAAATGTACCAACCAACCGAAAAATGGGTTCTACGTTAACGCTTGTGTATGTGGTTTGGCCTCGCGCATTCGTAATTCATGTTGGTGATAGTCGCTGCTATTTGCTTCGCGACAATGAGCTTAAACAATTGACGCGTGATCATACTCTGGCCCAGTTATACCAAGAAGGAATAAAAGGGCAAACAAGTTCTCCGCAATTGGATTTGGCCCAACCTATCGAGCATCGCATGAACCACGTTTTGTGGAATGCAATAGGTGGCGGGTCCGATCGCCCAAAACCAGATGCAATGTTAATCGATCTCGAAATCGGTGATGCCCTGCTTCTGTGCACCGACGGTTTGCCCAATGCTGTCTCTACCAAGAAGATTCACGAATTACTCGCCTCTAGACAGTCGTCGTCTCTTATTTGCAGCCAATTGATTGCGGAAGCAAATGAATTAGGTGGAGAAGACAACATCACCGCAATTGTAAGCCAGTTCGTTCAAGAGATGTCGAATGAACACTTGATCGAGGAAATTGCAGAACCTAGTCGCAGTGATGCAGACACCGACGAGTTTAAAAATGTCGCGATCGCGATAAGCGACGATAAAGCTCATTCAGGATCTCTGTGGTCGGAGAACGATGGGTTGCGTGTTGATCGTTCACAAGTCGGGTTGAGCGTGGAACCGACGCCCTGAATGTATTTTAAACGCAATTCCCCATGGTGGCGTGAATTTGCGTGATTAACAGTCGTTGGCACACTCTTTGCTTTTACATCGAACGTGCTTTTCTTGGTCCAAACTTAAAGGAAGATGAACATGAAACAACTTACACTCGCCTTGCTCGCCAGCCTTGCATTTCTCGGCTGCGAGCCAAACACTACTCTCAACGATCGATCCATGAAGGATGTGACATCCAAAACGGTCGATCGTGACAATTCTTCGGTCAACAAACGCGACCGTGATGCTAATGCCAAGACGCCAATGGACCAGAACGAAAACAAGGTCGACATTGGCATTACTGCAAGCATTCGAAAAAGCGTTGTCGATACGAAAATGTCGACCAACGCTCAGAACGTAAAGATCATTACCCAGGATGGGAATGTTACTTTGCGTGGCCCAGTAAAGACTCAAGAAGAGAAAAATCGGATTGAGGAAATCGCGCGCAACGTTGCGGGCGTCAAGGCTGTTGATAGCCAGTTAGAAGTCGAGTCCAACCCTTAATTATTGGCCCAGAGCCAACGGAGTCTAATCATGGCGAAAGCCGTATTTTGTACAGTAAAGACCACATCCGCAGCGTCAGCGATCGTCGATCGGCTGAAGGCTGCTGGATTTCAGGCCAACGATATCTCGGTGCTTGCACCCGATAAAGATGGGACAAGAGAATTTGCAGTTGACAACGAAACCAAGGCTCCTGAAGGAGCTGCCACAGGTGCGGGAACAGGAGCATTGCTTGGTGGAGGATTGGGGTGGCTTGCTGGAATTGGGGCATTAGCGATCCCTGGTGTCGGCCCGCTTATTGCCGCAGGACCAATCATGGCTGCTCTGACCGGCGCTGCTATCGGTGGGTCCGTGGGTGGCGTGACCGGAGCGCTAATTGGACTCGGAATTCCAGAGTATGAAGCTAAAAAATACGAAGAAAAAATGAAAGGCGGAAATTGCCTGATTTCAGTGCATGCGGAAACGTCCCAGCAAATCGACAAGGCCAAGAAGATTTTCGAATTGGCATCGGCAGAAGACATTTCCACCTCACGCGAACCATCCGAAGCGACACACCGATAGTTCGCAATATATTCTGTTTCAACTTGCGAAATCACGGAGGATTTCGCGTTGCACAGATTTAACGAAATTCACAGGTTCATTTCAATCAACTAGCCAACTCCTCCATGTCTTGCAACATGTTTCGCATTTCCGAGGAAACGCAAAATACAAAACCACTAATCTCAAAAGGATCCAAAAGATGACGACGAAAGAAGAAGTTCAAGGTACATGGAATCACCTAGCGGGCGCTGTGAAAAGCAAATACGCTCAGATCACGGGGGACGATCTCGCGGGAGTGAACGGGAATATACAGCAACTCGCCGGAGTGATTCAGAGAAAAACCGGTAGGGCGAGAGAAGAGATCGATGAGTTTCTTCGCTCCGTTTCTGACACGACCGCAACGACCGTTGGCAAAATCTCTGAAGTTGCTAGCGACATGGCAACGAAGGCCACGGAGACCCTTCGCGAGGGCTACGACTATGCAAAGGAAGCATCTCGCGACGGAATCAAAGCGGCTACGGAAACTGTTCAGCATCGTCCTGGCGAATCTCTATTGTTAGCGATGGGAATTGGGGTCGTTGTCGGCCTGGTCATCGGTACCTCGATGTGTGGACGACGTAGCTACTAAAGAAGCCGAATCGTAAAGATCAAATCTCGCTGAGCCAAGCAAGCCATTCCCGTTCATTCGGGATTAAGCTGCTTGGCTTTTCTTCGTTATTAAAGGCTTTCGTATGCTTGGGTTTTGCTATGACATCTTAAGTCCCAATTCGTGTTTCTTCATGAATCTTGCAGTTACTGTCTTGCTTTGGAATGGCAGTTGCATTTCGCTAGTCTCGTAGTTTCAAGCGGTGTTGCTTGAAACAAGATAGGGTTCACGTTCGATCAGGAGTAAGAAGATGAGCTTTAAAAAGCTAATCAGCAGTTCTATTTGCACAGCCGTTTTGTGCACTGCAGTGTCCGCACAGGAAGCAAAGCCAATTCAGGGATCACAGTCTCAACCGACAGCTGCAAATCAGGGTAGCGGTAAGTTGATGCCCCAGGCGATAGTTACGCCACAGCAATTGGCCACTTGCTGGGCTTTGGACAACCAGGAAGAAGTGATTTTGGCCAAGTTCGCACAGGAGAAGAGCAAAAATGAAGACGTTACTAATTTTGCAAAGATGATTGCCGAAGAACATCAAAGCTGTTTAAAAAAGCTTAGTAAATTCGCACCGGAAGCGTCTCGGGAAGGCTTCTTGAGTGACAACAAACAGGATCCACTCAAATCTCGTAACGATTCTACTTCGATCGACAATCGCACGTCTGTGCAACCGGACAAATTGAATCCCAATGGTGTCTCCAATCAGAACCATTCGACAACCGCAACGGGGACCACCGGCATCGATATGATGCAATTGCAACGCGAAATTGCACAACAGTGCATTTCGGATTCGAAGAAGTACCTCAGCGCTAAGAATGGGGAGGAATTTGATAAGTGCTTCGTTGGGATGCAGATAGCCAAACACGCAGCGATGCACACCAAGCTCGTTGTTTTGCAACGTCACACATCGGATGAAATGCAACAAATGGTTTCCGAAGGTATTCAGTCGACAGAAAAGCATATGAAAGCTGCTGAAAGTCTGATGGCCAAACTGGACAAAAGTGATTCCGACTCCACCGCCAGGAAAAATGACAAGTAGTCAGTGCGCAATTGCAGACTTGTTTAGAGCCTTGCTCGCTAGTCGTGCAAGGCTTTTTTTGCGTCAAAACCTGTCGACAATTGGTTCAAATACACAGCAATCGGATCCATCATACTGCAAGACAATCGTCCAGTTCGATTGATGGACACACACCACCGTTCTGCTGATCGAACCTGTATTATGCGACTCCTGACAATTGCGCACGCATCGCACGATCACCGAGGAAAGGCAGGCACCGATCTAACCTTTGCCGCCGCTCGCTACCATCCCTAATGCAATCAGACACAGCCGACAAGAGACAAAGTAGCAGGCACATTCCAAGTGCCGTCCGCCTGAAAACCCAGCCAATATACGCAAGCATACGGCACGGCGGAGCGTGCCTGCTACTTTTGTCGGCTGTGTCCCATCAGTGACTACCCCGTTCTATTCTGGTTCGTCGACTGTGCCAACTTCATGAAGGTATCACCGGGGAATTGAACAGGCTACTATCCAAAAGGTATTCACTCTTCCTCGAAACGAAGCGATCGAATTTGATGGTACGGTAATTGCGACCGAAGTCTTCGCGCGTCGAGCAACTCCGCTCGCGCACTGTACACCTCTACTAACGAAACGTGGTACGCTATGAAGAACTCGAAAACTTGGATCGCATCGGTAATTGCCTTTGCTTGCGTTAGCCCGCTAGCTGCGCAAGTCCCATCGCAACCTTCCCCGCAAAACGCAGCTGCGCACAAACTGGACAACAGAACATCTGGGTCCGGAATACGCGCCAGCAAACTGATGGGCATGAAGATTCAAAACTCACAGCGAGAAAATGTGGGCCAGATCAAGGATATTGTTCTGGATCCTATGTCGACGCGAGTCCAGTACGTAGCAGTTACCTACGGTGGGTTCCTCGGTCTAGGCGACAAGATGTTTGCCGTTCCTATGCAAGCAATCAAGATACAACAAGATCCTGACAACCGTGATCGCATCATCCTGGTTCTCGATGTCACGAAGGAACAAATGAATGGAGCCCAAGGCTTTGATGAGTCAAGCTGGCCAAACTTTTCAGATTCTAACTTTTTAGGAGAACTGCATCGTCGATACAAGATCGAAAATCATGAGAGCCCGGGAACAAATCGAGATGGCAATGTCGACGTAAAAATCGGTCGTGATGGGATCAAGTTGAACGTAGACGGCTCAAAGAAGTAATTTTGACGCTTGTTGATTAAAAGTTGGGCATGGAGTAGGCAACGCTACAGTCCAGCCTATAGACAATGAGACGGTTGTTTGATGGTAGACTCCCAAGGAAAATGACTGCCATGGTTGTGCCCCTGTTGGAAAATCCTTCTTCAACGAACTCAGAGTCTGAAAATAATCAAGTTTCTGAGAATTCCACCACTCTTTCATTGGAAAGTTTGGTGGTGATTCAGGCTTGCGAAATGTATACGTGTTCTGGATTTGGTGCTCTTGCAAAGGTATGCGTGCGCTGCGACGAGCACCAAGTTGTATTGAGTGGCGAATTACCTTCGTATCGTCTGAAGCAACTCGCACAAGAGCTGATTCGTCCAATCCTCGATCATCGCAACTTAGACAATCGATGCTCGGTAATCGACCGCGTCGATTAAGCAACCAAATAAAGCGTGGAAAGGTAAAGTCAAACGAAACACTTTTGGGTTCAGTCGGCGCAAGAAAAGACGCGAGTGGTTAACCACTCGCGTCGCAAGGACGGAGATCGCCAATCGGCCAGATCCTATAGCTTACTTACCGCTCTTCTTTTGAATGGACTCGCCGGTTTTCTTAACCGCATTGCCAACAGCCTTCGTAGCATCTGCTGCTTTTTCGGCTATTTTGCCTGCGACTGCCTTCGCGTTCTGTCCAGCAGTTTTTGCCGCTTCGCCTACAGCATTGCCAGCTTCTTTGATCTTGCCTTTTACGTTATCTGCCATTTTCTACTCCCTTGAAAAGAAATAATCGCCGAACCGAGTCGGCTATGCCACACGATGGCAGAACCCAATGCAACTCTTGTTCCGCAAATGTTTGAAGTTTTAGTAAATGGAATGCGGCATACTTCATGCTTCAAGCGGCATGCTACTTGTGTCATGAAAGTAAAAGACAGCATGCAGCATGAACGCCTGCAGATCAAAACGATGCATGAGCACTCGATTCCAATGGAAGACAACTCTTAAGACACAGCCGACAAAAGTAGCAGGCACGCTCCGTCGTGCCGTATGCTTGCGTATATTGGCTGGGTTTTAAAGCGGACGGCACATGGAATGTGCCTGCTAGTGCGCCTCCGAAGGCGTTTGAACAGTAGGGTGGAAGTCCCTATCGGGGTAACGTTACCGCCCTGAATCCAACAGTGGTAATTGCGTTTCCGTGAGGAAAGGTGAGGAGCAACCTGA
>JANMGH010000097.1:0-2269 GCA_031374515.1 Pirellula sp.
GTACCTGCCGAGTTTCGACTCTTCATGCGGTCGCATCCGAGTGAATGCTACAAAGCTCTGTTTAAAGCGGCCAAAGAGACGCTCGTCGCATTGGCCAAGCGTCCGAAATACATCGGTTCTCCCAACATCGGAGCAACCGGAGTACTTCACACTTGGGGCCGAGATCTCAACTACCATCCGCACCTGCACTTCATCATGCCCGGCGGAGCCATTGGTTCGGATGGCAAGAGCTGGCTAAGTAGTCGCGTCGACTTCCTTATCCCTGTCAAAGCAGCCTCGCTTCTTTACAGGGCCAAGTACAAGGCGATTATGAAACGCATCGGGCTCTTGCCAGAGATCCCTAGCGAAGTGTGGCAAAGAGAATGGAATGTCAATTGCAAACCTGTCGGTGATGGTCGGTTGGCGCTGCGTTACCTGGCTCCCTACGTATTCCGAGTTGCGATCAGCAATAGTCGGATCATCAAAGTGGAGTCGGGAGCCGATGGCGCTGGACTGGTGACGTTCACGTATCGCCCGAGCGGTACGAGTTCATACAAGCCGATGCGAGTAAGCGCCGAAGAGTTCATTCGGCGCTTCTTGCAGCACGTGCTCCCTCGCGGCTTTCAAAAGGTACGTCATATCGGCTTCGCGCATCCTCGAGCCAAAACGAATTGGGAATGGCTATCGATGTTGGTAACCGTGACGCTGAATATGGTTTACGTCCTGACCGTAAAAGCGAAACCGTTCGTAGAAAGGCCGCCGCTGAAATGTCCAAGCTGCGGGGGTGAGCTAACGTGTTTGGGCTTCACCCCGGCTGTAGCTGTTAGACACACCGAGTTTGACACGAGTTGATAGCGTAGCGAGTTGAGTACAAAATCAAGACACTTTCAACAACACGCTGGCTCGTTCTGCGTGGAAGGACTGCACAGAGCGAAACAAAACGAGTAAAACCATGCCAACCAACAACATTCATATTGCGACAAACGACAAGACGATGGCTAGTAAGCGGTGAACGGCCCCAATACTGGCTGCCGACACGCAAATCAATCGCAGAAAAAGCAGCAACACTTGGAAGCAATGCCCATTAGCAATGCCCATTAGCAAGCCAAGTACCAAACTCGAAGCAATCCAACGGCTGCCGCAGCGAGCAACATCCCTAGCCGACCACCGAACTGCCGCTTGGGCTTCATGAACATTGGATTAGATTCTGGCTAACCTCTTAAGCATCCAAAGCGAGATCGAGCAGTCCACCACAGCCCAGCCCACACGCGTCCCTAGAACGACGACGCAGAATCTAATCCTTTATATGTTCGTTGCTCTTGAGTGCGTTTTGGGTCGCACGCCTATGGTTGAAAACACAGTCCTTGACAGTTAGATTGTTCCAGAAAGAACCAGAAATGCAAGCATTGCCATGACGATCAGGATCGAAAGTGCCAGTGATCCCACAAAATTGGCCAGTCGTGTCCAATTGGCACGACGAAATAGGGGAAATGCTGGAATGACAACAAACAGCGCCAGCCCAATTACTATCAGGTAAACGTTGGGAACGGATCCTCCAGCGAATCGGCGATGCAACGAAAGTCTTATGCATGTGATCCCGATAGCGATACAAAGCATCGCAGTCAGAAGCTGCCCTATCGAGAGCTGGAAGATCTTAAGTGGCGGTTGCCCGTCTTGGTCCACCTCACCTCCTATTGCAACGAACGACCCGTGGTCACCGAGCAGCCCAGTACACGGGATTCACAAGTAAAAAACGGGCGATGGGCTGCTTCGTGTGCACCACCATTGTTCCGCTTGGTTTTCGGGCACGCTAACCCTTGAACTTGGTTGGCGGCTTCGGTTGTCAGAATCACGAATGCTGACGCGTTCATTGTAGGAGTCCTGTCGACCGCCTGCAATCATGGGCCAGTTTTGCGTGGATGCATCGCGATGCAATCCACGACTTGCCATTCGACGCTTGGAAGTGAATCGCTGTCGCCAATCAACAGCCTGCGTCTCGATCGATCAAGAACAGATTGCGAAAGTGTCTTCGGTCATCGTCTGGACGACTGATATGTCCGCCTGCGTTTCGATTGACCGAACACAAATGGCGTGAGAGTCTTCCATCGGTTTCCATGTCATGGCTGCCGGGCGCTGCATCGACAAGCGGAACATCCTGTGGTCACCGAGCAGCCCAGTACAGGGATCACACAAGTAAAAAAACGGGCGATGGGCTGCTTCGTGTGCACCACTTAGTTCCGCTTGTTTTGGGTCAGCGGTTCCAATGTCAGGATTACGAACCCTGTTAGAC
>JANMGH010000104.1:0-12844 GCA_031374515.1 Pirellula sp.
AGGACGAATTGGCGAACTCCGTCTTTGGCGTTGTCGATGCAGGACGTTTCGTGTTCCCACCACTTCTGCCAGGCTTGTCGCGACATGCCATCGACACCGTCACCGAAGTCCAATCCGGTGATCTTTCGCAATTCCACCACCCCTTCTGCGACGCCTGTTCGCTGCTTGATGGACGCGATGTGGCCTGCAACCTTTTCGAATGGGAATTTCTGCGAGGCCACCTTGATGTTCGCTGACACCTTTGCCATTCCTGCTTGCTCGTCAACTACCTCGGCATTGCCGACGGCAGGATTCCGCTGCGGCGTGAATTGCGTGTCAGCGGCGGCAAGTCGATCGACCTTGGATTGGCTTCGCGGAACCGCTTCAACTCATCTTCGGCACTCTCTTCGGACTCGAAGTCGATGTCGGTGACCAGCCAGCCTTCTTCGCTCATGGTGAGCGTCAGCACCATGAATCCGTCGCGCTGACCATCGGGCTGCTTTTTGGTGAGCTTCACCGCTTCCGAAGTCGCCAGAGCTGTCGTCGGCCTGGCGGGGTCATTCACATAGACCGACTTGATGACGAGGCGCTGGACGTTGAGTTGTTTGGGAAGCGATTCAATATGCCTGGATTCCGCTGGAGTGCCCTTCGCAAGCAATGCCGCCGTCTGAGTATCATCTACCAGGGCCGCCGCTATGTAAGCTTCGACAACCGTGCGGGCATTGCTTCGATCGACCTTGTCACGCAAGAATATTGAAACTGGAATCGTGGTTCCATCGTCGCAAAGGATGTCCGCGATGGTCACCATTGTGTCAGCCCGATCGATCGCCGACACCTGTCGAAAGCGAACTTTCCCAGCGGGAACGGAACCGCCTTCGGACATGCCAATATTTGCGATACTTGTACTCGTCGGTTTTTGAACCGTTAGAACGATCCCCTTGATCATTTTCCCATTGTCAGATGGCAACTGGTCGGTTGAAGTAACCGTTGCAGTGAATTGCCCCTTCACTGTAGCCATTGTCCATTCGAGTTGCTTATTCCTTTTGGACTTTGCGATCCTCAGAACGAATTCCTGATTGTCTCCACTCATTCCAGCAACCTTGGCGCTCTTTTCTGTCAAGACCACGTCCGATAACACAGGTGGCGGGATTACCTGAGATTGATGGGCGACTTCGGGGTCTTCCGGCACCTGTTGCCACAGCAACATCCCCAGCAATGTCATTCCAATAGTTCCAAGCATGGCGAGTACTCCTAAACGAGTTGAGGTGAAAATCGAACGGCGGACAGTGGCATGATGCACCAGCGACGCTGGCAGCGGCACGGACGTGGGTTGTTGAACGTGAGCCAGGCACTGGCGGAGCAACTCCGCGACTTCATCGGCCGTTTGGAAACGATTCACCAACGACTTCGCGAGCAGCGTCTGAATCAGCCGCTCCAGCCACTCCGGAATGTTTGGGTTGATTTCTCGAATCGGTCTTGGTTCAGCATCGGTGATGCGACGCAGCACGCCGTAACTGGTCTCGGCGCGAAACGGTGGGCGGCCGGTACACATCGCGTACATCACGCTCCCCAGACTAAACAGATCACTACGGGCATCAACCGCGTCACCGCGAGCCTGCTCCGGCGACATGTACTGCGGCGTCCCCGGATGATGGCCGGTGCGCGTGAGACTCGCATCGTCGCTCGCACGAGCTAATCCGAAATCGGTGAGCAGCGATCGTTCGACGCCCTTTTCCAACAGCACGTTGGACGGTTTGACATCGCGATGCACCAGCCCCTGCGCGTGGGCCGCCGCCAATCCCGAAGCGGTCTGCATGCCAATCCGCAGAATCTCGCAGACGTCAAGCGCCCCTTCGCGATCGAGTCGACTCTGCAACGATTCGCCGGGGACATACTGCATGACCAGAAAGGGAACTTCTCCATCGGTCTCGACGTTGTGAATCGAGACGACATGCTCATGCACGACCGCCGCGGCCGCTCGCGCCTCCCGCGCGAATCGCTTGCGGGCCGCTCCACTTCCAGCGAGATACGGAGACAACAGCTTCACCGCCACGGGGCGATTCAATTCCGAATCGAACGCCTTGAAGACGACCCCCATGCCGCCGGTGCCAATCAGCCGCTCCACTTCATAGCGGCCAATGCGTCCCAGCATTTCCGGATGCGACGGAGGCGACAACAACTGTCGTGCCATCGCCTCGGTCCAGGCTGTTGGCCGTGGTTGCCAGCGCCGGCGACTCCGTTCGTGAGCGGATAGCTGGTCGATGGTTCCAGTGCCGGACTCGTCGCCAGCGAGCAACATCTCATGGGCTTCATGCCACTCGTCGTCCTCCGCCGCGAGTTCGCCAATTCGCTGTTGGCAGTGCGGGCACGAATTGACGTGCCGAGCGGCTTCGCGGTAGTCGCTGCTGTGTTCGTCCTCTCGCAACAGCAGCCGCAAACTGTCGTCGCTGCAATTCATCATGGGTTTCATGTGATCTCCTCAAACTGCTTCACGAGTTCTTTCAACCGAGTCATCACGCGACTGCGCCCGATATAGACGTTGCCGACACTTATTCCCAATCGTTCGGCCGCTTGCGCGATCGGGATATTTTCCATTTGAGTGAGCCAAAACGCTTGCCAAGTTGTATCGGCGACCGTGTCTCGCACTTGCTCGGCGGCCCAGCGAAAGACTTCGCGTCGGTATTCGAGATCAAACTCGCTGGAGAGCTGAGACTCCGGTGCCGGAACTTCCGCCAATAACTGAGCAACCTCGTCCCCACCGGCCCCGATCGATCCCTGACGACGTCGAGTCAGAAAGTTCACCGCCGCATTGCGAGCAATCCTCAACAACCAAGCTCGAAATTTCCCCCGATCCGGCCGCTCCAACCACTCGGCCACCGACCGAGCAATCGCCGCGAAAACATTCTGAACGAGATCATCCGCATCCGCCGCCTGCAGTCCCTGACGCATCGCCATCCGAAACACCAACGGCCCATAAATCGCCATCAATTCATCCCAAGCCGCCGCGTCCGCCGCATCGGGCAAACGCAGAATCAAGCTGGCTCGCGTGTCTGGAGGACTGGGAATCATTGGTTTCACTTTCCGTATTAACCGGCCGCCCTTGCTGGCGTACCTGGGGCCACTCAATCGTCAAGAATCGACGTTCCATACCTATTAGACACAGCTCGATGCCCCTTTCTTGCACAGACTTGGAAAGTTTTCTTTCCTCGACGGGCCAACTTTCCGTCGAACCGCATCAGAACGAGTCGCCGATTTCTTACGCCTGAATCGGCAATTCCGCAAAATTGCCGGGTGGAACGGGGGTGGGGCCGCCCGTTCCGCAGTGTTACCGCCACATGCCGCCTTTTGCCGACGACCACCGAGCGTGTCTCACGCGGGAAGAGATGGAGACTCTGAGAAGGATCATCACACGAGACCGCTCCCGGCTGGGTGGACTGACCGGCGGTCATGGTCGGTCTTCCTGAATGACGATTCTCGGTTTTCGTTGCGTTGGACATGATCTCGCGGACTTGGTTGGCACTCAGAATGTGATGTCTCCCCGTGCGAAGAACGTCATCGGGAGCATGACGAGTTGTAGATAGTATGAGAAACGTGGCTATCGGCTTGTAAAGCAGAGATTCGTTTGTTCCGTCGTTTTGCTTTCGATCGAAACCAGTTTGTGGAAAATTGACGAGAAATTGAACTGCTGCGAACTGAAGCTGAATTGGTTAACACAAACAGAGATAAACTCATCTGCGTTGAGATAGGGCAGAACTTGTGGACGCGACGCATTTCATAGTACGAAGCGAGATGTGTGAAGACGGACAAGTGTTGAGAGGTGCCGCCAGCTGGACGTGCATTTTGAGTCCGCATGCCCCTTGGATCTTGCGATGCGAGGGTCTATTAGCTGCGGATATTGGAATCCCGTTTGGCTAGGTTCGCTTCCAGTTCTGTCGTCGCTTCTTCCGGCGATAGTTCTACGATCTGCCCATCACGCCAAATAACGATTTCGGTATTCGATTGGCGAGCTCGATCGATGACTTTTCGACAGGCAGCCTCGAACGCCATATCCGCTTTAGCGATCAGCGAGTCTGGAGAGTTGCTTTTAATCATTGGGTGCGTCCTTTCGATGCAGTTGAACACGTTCCCACCCATTGTAGTCCAGGACCAGTTTTCGTTCACCCTCAATCTCAGCGATTGGAATTGGCGGGAAGGAAGCGCCATCATAGACGCAGACGGTTGTGACAATAGGAATATACAAATCAAAGAGATTGGCCAGCCCGCGAGCGTATCGTCGCCGTACAACAGCCTCGGGGATATTGTGGCCACCTTCGCGAACGCGTTTGGCAACTCTCTGGATAGCCAACTCCGGTGAAGGAAGCCAAATGAAGTACAGTACCACGCGATACCCCAAGCGACGCCATTCAAGTATGGAAGTACGGTAGCTCCTCGCTGCCAGTGTGGTCTCAAACGAGAATGTAGCGCGAGCAGAAACCAATTCCCTGATCCGGCTTAGCAACAGCTCTGAAGCCCGAATAGCCTGCGTCTCGGGAGCAAACGGAGCCAAACCGGCAGCGATCAGATCAGCGTTGAGAAACTCACGGCAATTGGCGAACGTTGGCAAAAATGAATTCGCAAACGTTGTTTTGCCAGCACCGTTCGGCCCAGCAAGGATATAGATCGTAGGTTGCGAAGGTTCATCCATGAGTTAGCACGGAGCGGTATTGAGCAAGTGTTTTTTCAGCCAAGACCCTATTGTACCAAAACCAGTGATTGGATGAGACTGAACTTTGTCGGCCCGACCATCAAACATCGTGACCGTAACTCTCACGACAATGTAAGTGCTGGTCTTCGTTCGCTAGCCCGTAAGAAACCCGTCTCAAACTCAAGCCCGAAATTTAAGGGCATCAAAACTATTCTTAGAATTCTCGCCAAGTGACTTCGTCCAACTGCTTCGTTTGCGTGTAACCCTATAGATAGAGGGACATCACATTGCTGTAGCAACGGGGAGACCATCCAAGTGAACTATTTTCCAAAATCTTCGCCTATCGAATCGTCCGACTGCTCAGTTTGCGTGTAACCCTAAAGATAGAGGGACATATTTCCTCAAAGCCATCACGACTATTCAGGACAATTGCACAACGTAGAAGCATGACATAACCAAAATCTCGGGCAAAGCCCACTAAAAAACAACCTTCAATCAAACACGACACAGTTCGGAACGGTTTCTCTCGGGGACCGAAGGAAACCCCTATGTCTAAAAAATCCCCGTGCGAAAACGTCATCGGGAGCATTTTGAGTTGTAGATGATGCTGGTCATCATGCTTTTGCTTCGTTAAGCAGAGATTCGTTTGTTCCGATTCTTTTTCCACGATCGAAACCGGCTTACGGAAAAATCAACTGCATAGGTGTGGTCTGCGGAATCGCAGACGTTTTGGTCGCTACTCTGGCGACAACTTTCAACAACTGAGATCTAGTTGGCTTAACGTTTAGAGACGCCGTTGATGCCTACAAGCTTGAATCGGGGCGCTTTGGAACTACTCTCAAAGCCTAGCACCCATGTGCAAATATTCCGCTCCACCAAAGCTTTTCTCAGGAAATCCACTGTTTCGACGATGGCAAGCTTTCGGAACATCTACACGTCACTCATGCTCGTCATCGCCGGCTCAACGAACAAGGAACTGGCACGTCAGGTGAGCTACCTGAAGGCCGAAAACCAGATCCTTCGAAGCCGGCTGCCGGAACGTCTTAGTTTAACTCATCGCGAGAAAAATCGCTTGGTCCGATTTGCCAAGAACCTGGGGTCGGCCCTCAACCATCTGGCGACGATCGCTCACCCATCCACGATCCGAAAGTGGATTCGAGATGCGTCAGGCCGAGTTGCGAAGACAAGGAAGAACGTTGGCCGGCCTCGAACTGCGGAGCAGATCGAGAAGCTGATTCTCAAATTGGCGAAGGATAATGCGTGGGGATACACTCGCATTCTTGGCGAGCTCAAAAAGCTGGGAATCGAATCGATAACTCGCAACACTGTGAAGAACATCCTAAGACGGAATGGCTACGAGTCTGGTCCCAAACGCGGACCAGGAACGTGGGACGAGTTCCTCAAGATTCACGCCAAGACGATGTGGCAATGTGATTTCTTCTCGAAGAAAGTCGTCTCGAAGACCGGCCTCCGAGATCTATTTGCCATCGCATTTTTGCATATCGAATCAAGGCGAGTCTTCATTTCACCAGGCACTTATCACCCGGATGAAGCATGGGTTCGCGAGCAAGCAGAAGCGTTCAAGCAGCACGTCAAGAAAGAAAAGATTCCTTTGAAATTGCTGATGCATGATCGCGATACGAAGTTCACCAAATCCTTCGACGAGACGTTTGCAAGCAAGAAATCTGAGGTGAAGATATCGGCGTTCCGTGCACCCAATACCTGTGCTTTCGTGGAGCGGTTCATTCAAACGGTGAAGCAAGAATGCCTCGATCATTTCGTCATCTTCGGCCGCAATCACTTCGACCATATCTGTGAACAATTCGCAGAGCACTATCACCTCGAGCGCCCGCACCAATCCCACGAGAATGATGTATTACCGATAGCAAAGTGTAAACGGAAAAAGAAGGCCAAGGAACCAAGTGACGGATCCGGGGCAATCCCATTGTCCCAGGTTCATTGCAAAGAAAGGCTTGGCGGATTGCTCAAGCATTACTCACGTAAGGCAGCGTAGATTTTCGCGGTTATACTAGAGGCGATTCGTTCGGCAGAATTGATGCCGTGTAGACTTTGACTTCAATGGATGAGATAAACACGAAGTGGACTCGCAATCACGCTGGCTGGCAATTCTCGGAAAGCTCCGCGTTAACCGCTCACAAGGCCTGGCCCCTCACAAGCCGCTTTTGTTGCTCGTTCTCTTCGAGATGATCGAAAACGGTGATCTGCAAAGTCGAGTACTCAAACTCACACCGGAACTTGCGTTTCGATTTAGCCAATTCGGAATCATAGTGGCGCATCGCCGAACACAGCGTATGGACATTCGGCTGCCTTTCTATCACCTCTCGTCTGACACTATTTGGATTGCCTTTACCAAGGACGGTATCCCCTCGCTTGATCCCAAGTCAACACAATACGTCGAGATCGATGAAGAGTTCTACTTGTTGGCGCAGGACTCTGCATTCCGATCCAAGGCTCGAGCTGTGCTCATTCAATCCTACTTTGAGCCAGCCGAGCAAATCGCCTTAGCAAGCCTTGTGAACATTTCGATCTCCGATGTTGCCAATGCGAACACAGCCGTTTACGAAACGGAAGCATCCTACCAGAGTGGTCGGGATGTTCGATTCCGATTGGATATTGTGGCTGCTTACAACTACACATGCGCTCTGACCGGTTACCGCGTTACGACCATTGATGGTGCCTCAATTATTGATGCAGCGCACATCCACCAATTCTCCGAGTCTCGCAACAACGATCCGAAGAATGGCATCGCGCTTTGTAAGAATGCACACTGGATGTTCGATCAAGGTCTTTGGTCTTTAGACGACGACTATCGCATCATTGTCTCGCATGGCTCTTTTGACGAGGAAGCTCATAACCAGAAGTCGTTACGTGATTTTCATGGCTCAAGAATCGCGTTGCCATCGAATCCAAAACTATGGCCCGATCCCCAGCACCTCGCCTGGCACCGCGAATACAAGTTCTGTGCCTGAAGAATTGGGGCAGCACCGGAACAAGCGACTGAGAGCCTTATCGGTACCACGTCGGCGGTACCAAAAACTTTGCTCCAGACGGATGAACTGATATTGAAGTGGCTCTCATGGAAAGCCATGTATTGAACACCAAGCCGATTTCTGGTGACTTGTCTGCAGCCGTTAGAGTCATTCCAAGATTAGTCAGGAGGTGAGTTCGAGCGCGGTTACCATCGAATCGGCGGTCGGTTTCATCGAGCGTGCAATAGGTTTGCATATTCATGAGACCGGACGCAGAAATTGTACTGACCGGGCTTGATCGAACCGGAATTGAGTAAGCGCAGTACTTCGATGGAGCGAAGAGCTTGGAGACCGGATCAAATACAAAGTAGGTGACAGTTCTGCGTTTCCAAAGCTCGGCTCCCCCCGGCTGGCTCACCTCTGAATTCCAGCTGTGAAGATTGCGAATGACGTCGAACAATTCAGATGCGAAGTGGATTCGATGTCTTTCATCCGCGATCACAGGCTCGACAATTTGGAAGACTCGGTTTAGCTCTCTCGGGACGTCCAAATTGCTTGCACGAAGACTATCGCGCGACGAGTGGTTAAGCCGTTCGATTTCCTCTGGCTCAATGTTTGGCAACAAGACCGTTTGAAAAGCTGAGATGCCGACGTGCCGAAGCAGGTGAACGGTATTCGAGGCCAGGTTTCGGCGACCACGAGCAACGTGAGAGCTCACCATCGACACAAATGTGTCCGACGTCTCGAACGGCTTGAACAAATGGGCCGTTGCAAACTTGGCATGATTAGCAACTGGGTCTGCACGACTAATCTCAAACTCAATCCAAATACGTCGCGAAGCGTCTTCCATCTCGAGGCAGACATCGGCACGAGGGCTGTATCCAAGCAACTGCTCAAATTCGTTCGAAAGTACTCGCATCTCACGTCGCGCCCCCCAACCCGACGGCGGCAGCACCACAAACGCTTCCTGTAGAAAACTGGCTAGCTGCCCCATCACTTCACTCCAGGACTTCGCCGCACAACTTGCGAATCGTTGGATTGGAATGGCGGAAACTTACGATCTTCACATCCAAGTCGACTCTTCTATACAGTTTCGCCGCCCGACGAATCGCATCCAAAATCCACCCTTGGTCATTTCCAAACACGCCACCACCGAGCAAAGTTAGGTAAACCGACTTGTTTCCACTCTTCGACGCATTCAGAGCCGCGGCAGCGAGTGTTGCTTCGTAAGCCGCTTCCAAAATCAGCCTCGCAAATCTTTCCCACAGCCGCGATGACAAACCGCTGTAAGCCACCGGTAGAGCTGAACAATACGCCTGAGCAACCATATGCTCACAGCCGTCCAGCGTTACCTGGGTATCCCACTGTAATCCAATCTTCAGTTTGACTCGCAGTTCATCCAATTCAGATTCTGACAACTTGCCCAACCTGTCGTCGATCTCCTTGAGTCCACCGGCAGTTGGTAACGCATAACCATTCGTCATCTTCCATATTTGGCTGTTGGTATTGCCCAACGCCTCGCCAATCGCTGCTAGGCAATCGACTTGCTTGCTCGTGGTCTGTCCGACTTGTCCATCCAATTCCACAAAGTAGTTTCGATGGATCGTCCCCGCTCCGCATGCTACCGCACACGCGGGGCCTTGAGTCGGATCGTGTTCATAAATAGTGATTCCTTGTTCTGGCGTCACGCTTGGAGAAACCATTTCAAGTAAGTTAAACTGCGAGGCAACTTGGAACAATGCTCCTGCATTCACTGAATCTGCATGCAATGCCTTAGCATCGGCAACCACTTCTGAAACCTTTAGTTGTGCACTGGTGGATGAGCTCAATCCATTTTGTCGGCTGCGCAAATCCGCGAGAGAGAGGATTTCAAGTTTTCCGCAGGTCCATTCAGTCCCTCGAAGCTTCGATCGTAGTAAGCTCCCTTCGACCTCAAGTTCGCTGTAAACCGCCGCTCGACCAGATTCAGTAAAACCAAATACCCGCTCAAACCAGTTCCCGGATAGTTTTGACTCTCTCTTGCCGGAGTTAGTGCTTAGGCGATTTGTTAAAGTGTTGGGCTGACTTTCAGGCCAATCCAGCACGAAATGACACTGCGTTTGATTTTCCGGCGCAGGCATTGTAGCTCGTTGCAGGTCTGCACGTCGCAAAGTCGTCAACAAGCCCAGTACGTTTTCCTTCGACGCCAATCCGTGTCGCAATAGCCAGCAACAGATGACGGTATCCATATTAAGCGACGATTGATTTCAGCCACGTTCAAGCTTCAGATGTTCGGTCGAAAGAGTGAGTTGGCGGTTACTGTGCGGCCGCCCAATGTTGCAATGTACAACCGCGGGCCGATTGCATCCATCATCGAATCCTGGTTGGCTCAACGCGGCTTCATCATCACTGGACTATCGACGAGGAAGCCTCGACATGAACCAATTCTGGCTAGCGCTTGAACGAGTCTGGGGACTGTCAACTTCCCGATTGTGTTGGCAACAACACCTTGGGGATGAGAACCATTGCAATGTGGATCTTGGGCGATACGAGCTACTCGTGGCAACCAATCAACTGGCAAAGACCCTGCCAGTGATTGGTAATCCGTACGAGTGGCTCGAGGTGTCCGAGTTCGAGGATGGAGTCTTCGAAGGCTACAACGAGAAGACCGAGGAGTATGTTCCGGTTGATCGACGCGACTTGGTTTGCTTCGAATTCAGCGTTGTGCAGCTCAGCAAGGTACTCTGCGATTTAATCGGCTTTGGTCCTGCCGTTGAGCAGTTAGATGAAACGCACCACTGCTATCTTCTAGGGCAGTTCGGCGGAACTTCGGGTGCAGGCTTCGCGTTCTACTTGGCCAAAGAATCTGATGGCCGACGCTTGTCGCGGTGTCTGGATGCAGTTCAGCTGAAGGACCAACGTCCGTATGTGCTGTTCCTAACGTCGATGAGAGTCTTGAACGCTCAATGTTCGCGAGTGTTGATCGATAAAGGTTGTCTGGTTTTACCTCTGGAACAGTCGTTGGTTCATGACGAGGAGGGATGGGCTCTTACCGATTGGGCTCGCAAGCATCTGGTCGAGTTCAGAGACCGGTTATTACCGAGACCGCAGGCCGCGGTTGGAAAATTCCCAACGCCATCTGGTTGCACTTGGAAGGATGTTGAGATTCGCTTCCAGGATTCCCACACTGTGACGGTGATCGCAGGCGGCAAGCACGAGCGCCTGATATTCACGCAGATGGGACTCGCCAACGCAAAGAATGGATTGCCGAACATGCAGTGGGAGTTGTTGTACTCGCTCGCGCAGGGCCATGGCTTGATGACTTGGAGTTCACCTGGTGCTCGTCGTGAAAATCGCAAGCATCGGGAAGCGTTGAACAAGACGCTCCGCGCTTTCTTCGGCATCGATGGCGATCCCATCGGGCTGACGGATGACAAGAAGGGCTATCGGTGCACATTCAAACTGGTGCCTGACAATTCCCTGGAGTATGCCCGGTTAGCGGCTGAGCATGAAGATTACTGATGTCGTAACAACCGACCCGACCAATCATCGACGCGCTGTCGAGTCAACTCTTCGAGAGATTATTGTTTCCCGTTCGATGGACGACTTAAAGAAAAAGTTACTTGGGATTTCGCGGCTTCCCAGAAAACGCTCCTGATGCCCCTAGGGCGACGCCGATCGCGACTCCCATTGCTACACCGATTGCAACGTTACCGAGTGCAACGCCTAGCGCCGCTCCAACGCCACATCCGAGAGCCAACGCCGCTCCCATATTCTTGTTGCCGTTGGTTGTCTTCATACTCTTTCCCCGTTTCCCTTTGCTTGGCTGCTTGAAGCACTCAAGCCTACTCAGGCCTGCTTCACGCAGATTCTAGGCGCTGGTCTCTTTCTGGATTGAAGACTTGGGAATTTTCCCAAACCACACTTTGGGATTTCTAAAATTTCCTGCCTTCGTTCTTCCTGCATTTTCCCATGTTTCAGCGCTGACTGACGGGGAATTTCCAATTCTTCCCAGCCAGTTTGGGAATTTTCGCCAGTCCCGAACGACAGGTCCGATCGTTACCCGCGACAAGCGAAAAACGTAACGCAGACCGGCCCAGCGAGCCTTCGCAAGTGGACCTGTTGCTCGCGCAGCAGGTTTGCCAGGAGATCGCTCAATGCGAATCACAGCAGAGGAAGTCACCCGCCATCCGTTCACCAAAAAGGTCGTTCGAAAGTATACCCAGCGGCTTATCAAATTCGGTTGCTACACCGAGGACGAACGCGAGGCGGTCGAGCAAGAGTTGATGTCGAAGCTCATCGCGAACTGGCCCAAGTTCGATGAGGCTGGCAATCGGATTTGCAAAAAGTGCGCGCGAATCAACGCATCACTGAAAGTCAGCGAAGAATCGCCTGCAAGCCGAAGCTCGACCTTATCCATCAGATCGGACAGTTCCTGCCCAGCGATTTTGATGCCGTGTTCGATCGATCCTTAATTTCCGAACTCGGAAATGTCGCTCCGCTGGATGTTGTTCTGCGAATGAAGTTCCAAGCCAATCGCGGTAAAGACTTTCGACATTTCATGAAGCTAATCCAAATGGTCTCCAATCCGTGAGTTCGCCCATGACAAGCAATCTACCAATCAACCAAATCACCTTCTGCATCAAGACGATCCATCGCCCCTGGGCATGCCATCGGCTTGTCGAATCATTGCGTAAAGAGTTCGACTCGCCAACGATCGTCGAGCAAGAAGACTAATTCGGTCTCTGCGGCATCGATCGCTGTGTTGCGTCCAATGCCCACTCCCACATCGTGTGTTTCGAGGTCGAACACACGGCAATGCTTGGCGGACTCGGGATACTTGGCCGAGAATCGCAATTCTGGTCGACCGTCATCCACAACGACGATCGTTGGCGAGTCGAACTCTTTACGCAATGATTCCACAAGCCGATGGCATGCCCACGGACGATGGATCGTCTTAATGCAGAAAGTGATTTGGTCGATTGGTAAATTGCTTGTCATGGGTGAACTCACGGATTGGAGATCATTTGGATTAGCTTCATGAAATGTCGAAAGTCTTTGCCGCGATTGGCTTGGAGTTTAATTCGCAGAACAACATCAGCGGTGCGACGTTTCCGAGTTCGGAGATCAAAGAGCGATCGAAAACTGCATCGAAATCGCTCGGTAGGTATTCTCCGAGCTGATGGATGAAGTCGAGCTTGGGCTTGCAGGC
>JANMGH010000132.1:0-65855 GCA_031374515.1 Pirellula sp.
CTTGATTGAGGGCTTTTAGGACCCTTAAGCTTACTCGAATCGCAGGGCATCAATCGGATTGAGCCTGGACGCTTTTCGAGCCGGATACCATCCAAAGAAAATACCCGTGGCAGCCGAGAAGGCGAATGCTAATAAAATAGAACTCGGCGACAGGGTAACGGCCCAGCCCTGCATGGAGGATAGGAAGACGGAGATCCCGACTCCAACTAGAACGCCAATGAGGCCACCGCAGAAACTAATCACCATGGCTTCCACCAAGAACTGCATCAGAATATCCTTCGGCCGGGCACCAACCGCCATGCGAATACCAATCTCACGCGTGCGCTCGGTCACCGAAACCAACATGATATTCATGATGCCGACACCGCCGACGACCAACGATATTCCGGCAATGGATGCAAGCATGGCGGTCAATGTTCCTGTGACAAGACTGAATGCGCCCGCGATTTCAGTCGTATTGGCCACTTGAAAGTCAGGTTGTTGTCCTAGACCAATTCTATGACGGTCCAGCATCAATGCCTCGATTTCTTGTTGTGCTTGACCCATCAATTCCGTACTTCGAGCGGAAATGAGTGCGACATCCACGTTATTGAAATTGCTCCCCTGAAGCCGTTTGCGGACGGTCGTGTATGGCATTAGCACAACATCGTCCTGGTCATCTCCAACAATGTTGGCACCTTTGCTCGCCATGACCCCTACAATTTCAAACGGAATGTTCTTGATGCGAACGTTTTGGCCGATGGGGTTTGCGGTTTGGAACAGTTTTTTAACCACCGTTTGCCCCACCACGCACACCTTGTTCGAATTGTTGATATCACCATCTGAGAAAAACGAGCCGAGCCGCATTTGCCAATTTCGGACTAGCAAGTAATCCGCACCTACGCCCAGCAAGTCACGTGGGCGGCAATTGTTGTTTCCTGATACGACTTGACCTGCGGCTCCAACGATTGGGGTTGCCGCCAAGACGCTTGCGCATTCTCGACCTACCGCGAGTACATCGCCGGCCGTAATGGATGGTATTTGTGCTGCCCGTCCACCTCGCCGATTTCCTTGCTGGAGCACAATGACGTTAGTCCCTAGGTTTGTGAACTCTCCTTGAACAAGTTCACTCGCCGATGTCCCGATCGAGACCATGGCGGTAACCGCAGCAATGCCGATAACAACGCCCAAGATAGTAAGTCCGGCGCGAAGCTTGTTTTTCGCAAGCGCACGCATCGCAATCCGGAAAGTATTGAGGAATGACATTAGTCAGTTTTCGAGCGCTAGCCCGAATTCAGTTTCTTTGCTTTAGAAGTGTGTTCAAAAACTGGCCTTCGATCCTTCAAAACGCAACGATTCCTATGCGTTTCGCCCAACAATCGCGGCTAACCCTAACAGGAATCCGAGTTCATTCTAACCCGGCACTGGCCGAAATTGCCGTTGCAATAATTGAAAAAGGGGTTAACATTCTTCCTCCAATAGTAAAAATCTAGGCCGCCCGGAATTTCCGTGGTGGTTGTTGCAAGCAGATGTGAGTTTCTCTTTACATGACCGTTACAAAAGAACGAAAACAAGAAATTATCGGCCAATTCCGCACTCATGACGGTGACAATGGTTCGCCGGATGTGCAGATTGCTATGCTGACGGAACGGATCAACGGAATGACCGAGCACATGCGTGGTGCGGTACGCGACTATTCGAGCAGGCGCGGTTTGCTTCGAATGGTTAGCAAGCGCAGATCGCTGCTGGACTATGTTCGGAAGCACGATCCGCAGCGGTATTTGGATTTGATTGGCAAGTTGAATATCCGCAAGTAGTAGTTTAAATTCTTGGGCTGGTTCGCGTGAACCAGCCCTCGGCGTTTGTTAGTCGTGTGTTGAATTCTTTGCTGCGTGTAAATCGGTCAAGATTTCCGTAGTTGGATGTGGTTTAGCCCACATAACTCCCATCGCGTTTTATCGCCATGGGCAAGCGTGTTGGTAGTCGGTGAGGCCAATGGGTGGTCTCTTTTGTCATCTCTTTTTTTGTCGTTCTCTTACAAGTTCTCGGCGATCGGTTTGCCGGTCGTCTTGATTGGAATGTTTAGCCATTTCTATCGCCTCCGACCATAGGCAAAATCTGCCATGCGCCCCAGAACTGTTGTTTTGAATGTAGATTTTTGAAGGAAATATTGTAGTGAAAATTCGAGTAGAAAAGAAAATCGGCGATTCCGTCCTGGCCTTTGAAACCGGGCAATTAGCCAAACAAGCGACTTCTTGTGTCCTTTGTCAATACGGCGATACTGTCGTACTCAATGCAGTCTCAACGGGTCCTTCGCGGCCCGGTACAGACTTCTTTCCGTTGACCTGCGACTACCGCGAACGATTCGCGGCTGCTGGTAAATTCCCGGGTGGCTTCTTGAAAAGGGAAACGCGCCCAACAACCAAGGAAACGTTAACTAGTCGATTGATCGACCGCCCCATTCGTCCATTGTTTCCCGAAGGATTTCGAGACGAAGTCCAAGTCCAGTCGATTGTTTTGAGCAGCGATGTACAAAATGATGCCGACGTTCTTGGTATGAACGGTGGTGCCTGCGCGTTGTTTATCAGTTCACTCCCTTTCACTGGCCCCATTGCAGCAACCCGAGTAGGCCGCGTGGATGGACACTTTGTTGCTTTTCCAACACATGCCCAGCTCGAAGAGAGCGACCTTGATATGATCGTATCGGCCAACGAACGAGAAGTCGTCATGGTCGAAGGGTTCGCTCAGGAAATCCCTGAAGCGGAAATGCTGGACGCTATCAAGTTTGCTCATGGTATCTGCCGTGAGATCATCGGCCTCCAAAAAGAGTTGTTCGACAAGATACAGCCGACCAAAGTGCATTTCCCTATACCTGATGACACCGAAATCGTTGGACGGTTGACGTCTACTTATTACGATCGATTTAAGGCTGCCAAGCAAACCGAAGGCAAGCAAGCTCGCAATGACGCTTGCAATTCTTTGCGAGAAACGGTCTTGGCCGAAATGATTCCGGACCCGCAATCTGAAGGAGCGATCTCCAAGGACACCTTGTACCGCGCTTGGCATACATTGGAAAATCGAGTGGTTCGAGATTCGATCTTGGCCGGAACACGTGCCGATGGACGGGACAGCATGAGTCTTCGACCAATTCACTGCGAATCGGATTTGCTGCCGCGCACTCACGGAACAGCATTGTTTCAACGGGGCGAAACACAGGCTTTCGTAACCGTGACGCTGGGCACACCTCGCGACGAACAACGTGTCGACGGACTCGTGGAAGAATACAGCAAAAAGTTCATGCTGGACTACAATTTCCCTTCCTTCTCGGTTGGAGAATGCCGACCGATACGTGCACCAGGTCGACGTGAAATCGGTCACGGCATGCTTGCGGAGCGTTCCCTCGAGCCCGTGTTGCCAGATCCAGATGACTTTCCGTACACCATTCGTTTGATAAGCGACATTCTCGAAAGCAACGGCTCATCTTCGATGGCCAGCGTTTGCGGTGGATGCTTGGCTCTGATGGCCGCAGGTGTTCCAATCACCAATCCCGTGGCGGGAATCAGCATCGGTTTGGTTCGCGAACGCGACTCGTACGTCCTATTGACCGATATCCTGGGTGACGAAGATCATCATGGCGACATGGACTTCAAGATCTCCGGTACGCAAAACGGTATCACGGGCATCCAACTCGATCTCAAAATTGACGGTATCAGCGAAGAGATCATTCGCGCTTCGTTGAAACAAGCCAAAGAAGCTAGGATGGAGATTCTCCGCAAAATGCTGACTTGCATGCCTCGTCCTCGCAGCGAAATCAGTCGGTATGCGCCGCGATTGCTACGCACGAAGATTGATCCGGAAAAGATTGGCGCGTTAATTGGCCCGGGCGGAAAGAACATCCGTTCGATTCAAGAGGACACAGGAGCTAATATCGATGTGGACGACGAGGGCAATGTCACCGTCTCCAGCGGCGATGCCGAATCTGCTCGCATCGCACTTGGCCGCGTCGAAGCTTGTACAGCTACCGTTCAGATCGGAAAGATCTATGATGGCACGGTCTCGAGCGTTCGCGACTTTGGCGCGTTTGTTGAAATTCTCCCAGGAAAAGATGGCTTATGCCACATTAGCGAACTCTCGAGCGGTTACGTTCCGAGTGTCGATGCGGTGTGCAAAGTCGGCGACACAATGAAAGTCATAGTGATCGATATTGACGATCACGATCGCGTCAAGCTTTCACGTCGTCGAGCTCTTGAAGAGCTTGGAATCGAAGACGAGTTCGCTAGCGCAGAGGGTGCCGAAGACGGAGAGCCACGTGAAGAGGGTGAAGTTGACCCAGACAGACCATTTGAAGAACGCGGTGGCGATCGCCCCGAACGAGCATCATCGGGTGGTGGTGGCGGACGCGGTCGGCCCAGCGGTGGTGGTGGCGGCTTCCGCGGTCGTAGCGGCGGCGGTGGAGGTGGTGGTCGAAGCGGCGGAGGAGGCGGAGGCGGCCGAGGTCGAAGCGGCGGTGGTGGCGGTGGTGGCGGCGGCCGTCGTTAAAAATCCGATTCTCATTCGCTAAATACAAAAAAAGGGCGTATCGAACAATTCGATACGCCCTTTTCGCTTTACGGATGCCGTGTTGCTAATTAATAAGGACTAGATGAACCTGTGTCAGGATCGCCAACCATATGGAAGTGGTTATGGTCGATGTAAATGACTTCCACACTCTCCTTGTCATCGAGCGTGTATGGCACCGGCCAGCCGTTGATCGTCCGCTCCTCAAAGTACACGGTGCACTTGTAGTGAGCGTGGTGCAACTGAGCAAAGCCAATTAACGGGATGAATCGAGGATCATCGATATAGTCCGCGATCTTCTCTTTGATGATTCGGACACGATTGCGCTGTTTCTCGTAGAGAAGCGGCACGCCACCTCGGATAGGACGAGCCTTTTCCAAAGCGTGCACAACTTCATCGTCGCTCGGCGGATCGATTGCAGCAACAGGGCCTCCCGCGGTAAGCGGCCCCATGATGGGGACACGTGCATATCGTTCGTGAACGTGGAATTGTATTTCCTCGTTGTCCTGCAGATACGGGCTAATCGGAATCGGGACGCCGAGCGGCCCGAGTGCGATGTTGGAAAGGTTGACACAGCCAGTCTGCGCGCCAACCGTAGCTAGTAGTAATAAGGCAGTAATTCGTTGGAAACGCTTGCAGGACATCGGTAAAACCCTTCTCGTGTCGGAGACGACGACTCGTCGAACAATGGTGTTTTCGGCTAATACCTGTTAAGACTTGCGGGTTTTTCCGTCTGCAACGAAAATTCCTTCTAAATCGAGTGCATGCATTACTACACTGCGTGCTCGCCTTGCCAGAAATCACTCATTCCAATAAGTTCTAAGGGTCTCAAAAGACCAGCCTTTTACTCTCTCAAGTTCGAAAAAAGAAGCTCGCACGAATGCCCCAACTATCGCACATGGTCTATTTCACGCTCCAAGATGATTCGGACGCAAAAATCTTGGAGCTTGTCAATGCATGCAAAAAGTATCTTGATGGACATCCGGGTGTCCTTTATTTTTCGGTGGGAACACTCAATAAAGAGCTAGCAAGGCCTGTCAACGACCGAGGCTATCACGTCACTCTCAACGTGGTGTTTGACAGCATTGACTCCCACAACTTGTATCAGGTCGCTCCAATGCATTTGGAGTTCATCTCAGAGCAAAAGCCAAACTGGAAACAAGTGCGTATTTTCGATTCCGACCTTGCTTAATGGTCAAATAGCATGCCAACCGTCCTAGACAGAATTGTAGCAAACAAGCGGCAGGAGATCGCGTTCGCAAAGAGCCGTCGCGATCTGAAGTCGCTTGTAGAAGCTGCATCGCAGGGGCCCGAAATTCGTGATTTTTTGCTTGCGTTGCGTGGACATGATTATGTCCGGCTGATTGCCGAAGTAAAAAGAGCAAGCCCCTCAAAAGGTATGATTCGACCTCAATTTGAACCTACCGAGATTGCATTGGCTTACGAAGCGGGCGGTGCCGCTGCAATCAGCGTCCTGACCGATGAGCCCTTTTTTCAAGGGCGGTTAGACTATCTGACCTCCATTCGAAATAAAGTAGCGATCCCAGTGCTCCGCAAAGATTTTATTCTGGATGAGTATCAGATATACGAAGCGCGGGTTGCGGGTGCGGATGCGGTTCTACTGATTGCTGAATGTCTCGAAGGGGATGAACTAGACCGCCTCTACCAGTTGGTACAAAGCCTTGGAATGACAGCTTTGATTGAGCTTTATCACCCAATCCATTTAGATCGTGTCCTTGCCACCGGAACGCAGTTGGTAGGCGTGAACAATCGAGATTTGCATACCTTTGCGGTTGAGTTGGACCATGTCATTGAATTGCGAGCTTCGATTCCTAACGAGATTACTGTTGTGGCAGAAAGCGGTATTTTTACGTCGGCAGACGTCGAGAAAATCCACCTTTCCAACATCCAAGCGATGCTGGTTGGTGAGTCGCTCATGCGGCAAGCGGACATTCGTCAAGCTACGATCAACTTGCTTCGTCCACCTTTCTAGTTTTGGTGGGATTGACACGCATCGCCATTGCGTTTTGGAACGACCGCAACAATGCGAGCCATTCGTTGCGAATTTTGGCGAGGCCTAGGTCATTCGCGACTCAGGAGGGATGGCAAGGCTTAACTGAAGACTATTGCGGCATGCAACCATTGAGAACTGGTTGGTCTGTAACGAATAAACCGGTTGCGTCGCATCGCGTTTCCGTGCAATTACCAATTGTGTAGCAGCCACAATGCGAATCAGAACGTAGGTTTGAGCGTGACAATTGATTTCGCCTGTTTGTGCCAATCGCATGATGACTCCTTCTGGGCTGACGCCCATCCATCCTCTAACGCTTGTTCCAAATCATTGCGTTGGAACGAACGTTTACATTTGGAATGACAAAACGAATTCTACGATCAAGCTTCTCTCGAGCGAGCAAGTGGTCACTGAGACCACATCCAATTTTTTATTAGCAAATCCAAGTCTACAAGTTTACGTTGCAAACACTTGCCATCAATCGTATCGAGAATACTTGTGCGAGCAACTAGAGGCTTCGCTTGCCAAGCCTCGCATTCCGAAGATTCTCAAGACAGCCGTCCTCGCAGAATCTATTCGTGTAAAACTCCAGGATGCCTTCGCACAGGGTTCGGTTCAGAAAATGCTCGTCGTCATCGACGAATGCGGCCAACAAATGGCCAAGCTTGGACATCAGATTCACTTAAATGGGCGTGAAGTCCAGCGAACCCTCCAGCATGACTCGAGCTTTGTGACGCATGCACTGAACACGGCGTTCTATGCTTTCTTAATCGCCGACCACCAAGGCTATTGCGAAGACATGGTTTCGCAGATTTGCGCTGGCGCCATGTTACATGACATTGGCAAGATGGATTTGGAGTCCCTTGAGACACATCCAGCACATGCATTGAAAACGCCGAGCGATTGGACTCTTCGCCGTACCAAGTCGCATCCAACTGATGGTTTCCGACTACTTTGCCGTGAACCGGGTGTTACCGAAACGCAACTGATGATCACGTATCAACATCATGAACGTCCAGACGGTAAGGGGTTTCCAGTTGGATTGCTTGGAGACGAGATTCATGTCGGCAGCCGGATTTGCGCAGTTGCAAACCGCTACGATGGACTGACCAGCGATCGTCCTCATCGCCCTGAACTGACACGTTTGGCGGCAATGCGAGTTCTGGACTCAGAGAAGAACACAGCCCTTGATTCGGAGGTCTTAAAGTGCTTAGAACAAGTGATGAGCCAAACTACATCGAATTGATCGAAGAGCATCCGCTCAAGTTGGCGATCCCACCTCAAATACAACTGGAACTGCGGCAACGGGGCCCGATTTCAACTTGCGACGAGGACGTACGTGTCGCGCCCCGATTTCGCTGCAACGGGCCGGCGGTACTCGAGTGGCTCGAGTCACCGTGTGGATTACCCATCGCATTCCCGACTACGCAAGTGCTGGTGAGAAATCTATCTCGAACCGGTTTCTCTGTGCTCGCAGATCGGCAGTGGTATCCTGAGCAGCTTGTAAAAATCTATTTACCAATCGCAATCATCACTGCCAAGATAATTCGTGCACGGCGGCTTGGTAGTCGATGTTACGACCTGGGGTGCCGCGTATTGACCTTCAAGAGACTAGTAACGGTCGCGAACGATTAACGGCGGATGTGAGCATGTCTCAGACGATTCGGTCGATGTCCTTGATGAACTCTTTGCCATGCTAGTGTCCTAGGTGACCGCAATCCGAGGCTTGAATTCAATTGCCCGATGATATGCATTTGCGATCTGTAATAGCTTGGATTCCGAAAGTGTTGGCCCTTGCAGTTGCATGCCGATCGGAAGTCCATGGGATGTGGTTCCGACTGGAATGGAAAGGGCTGGAATGCCCGCTAAGTTCGCTCCGACGGTGAATAAATCCTCGAGGTACATCTGAACCGGGTCGTCTACTTTTTCTCCGATCAGAAACGGGGGCGTCGGAGTCGTTGGGCCCAATAGAACATCCACCTTTTCAAAAGCGGCATCGTAGTCTTGACGAATCAATCGACGTACCTTGAGCGCTTTTTTGTAATACGCATCATAATATCCAGCGCTGAGTGTATACGTTCCCAGCATGATTCGGCGGCGCACTTCCGCGCCAAAGCCTTGCGAGCGAGTTTGGTTGTACATCTCGATCAATGGCGACTGCAATTTACCAGCCGTCATCGCCGATTTTCGACTCTGGTCCATCTCGGCTCGAAATCCATAGTGGGCTCCGTCATATCGCGAAAGATTACTGCTCGCTTCGCTCGGGGCAATGATGTAATAGGTCGCAATCGAGTACTTTAAATGTGGCATCTCGACGTCCAGCACTTCGAATCCTAGACGCCTGTATTCATCGATCGCTTTCAAGATGGAACTGCGAATAGCCGGATCGAGCCCAGGTCCATCTATTTGCTCTCGAATGACCCCAATCGTCGACCCGGTACATTGCTTATCGAGGTCACTAAAATAGTCCTCAACAGGAACATCGAGGCTTGTAGAATCTCGAGGATCATGACCGGCAATGGTTTGCAAAACGAGAGCCAAGTCCGCGATGGTATGACCGAACGGTCCGGCCTGATCGAGACTGCTGGCATAAGCGACCAGACCATAGCGGCTGACGCGGCCGTAGGTTGGTTTGAGTCCGCACACGCCACAGAAGGCAGCTGGTTGACGGATCGATCCGCCGGTGTCTGTCCCGATCGAGATCGGTGCCATTGCGGCGGCGACACTTGCGGCCGAACCACCGCTGCTTCCACCACAGGTGCGAGCGAGGTCCCACGGATTGTATGCTGGCCCCTGAAATCCGGTTTCAGTCGAACCACCCATCGCAAACTCATCTAGATTGGTTTTGCCTAGAATGACCAGTCCGGCTCGTCGCAGTTTTGTCACAACATGTGCATCATATGGGGACCGATACCTGGCAAGTATTCGGGAACCACAGGTCGTATCCGAGTCTGTCGTGCACAAAATATCCTTGATAGCAACCGGCACTCCCGCCAAGGGTGAGAGCGATTCGCCATTGGCTCGGCGTCGATCGATCGAGTCGGCCGACTCCAATGCCAAATCTCCATCCCAAGAGATGAATGCGTTTACAGACGGTTGCAGTCGTTCGATTCGATCCAGAAAGAACTGGGTCACTTCGCGACTACTGAGTTCGCGGGAGGACAGTTTCGGGACAATTTCATGCAAAAAAAGTGGCAATTGGTTCATGCCATGAAGATAGATCACACTCGCTCTCGAGAAAAGCCCTGGTATGACTTCGACGAAGTGGATTTGATTTCAATGGTTTCGATTGGCTGTGATGATCCCTTATGCTGCCTGGAAACGCTTGACGCATTCCGCTACCGTCGAAAATTCAGGGTCCGAAAGGGGGACCAACTCTTAGTCGATTTTCTGTAGCTCGAAGGATCTTGGTGAGCGTCTCGGGCTTACTTTTGTCGGCGGTGTCTAGTTAGGAACGCCAGTAAACTCGAGAACCCAACCGCCGCCAGGATATATAGCGAACCGTAGGTAGGCACTAAGAATCGCCCCCCTACGCTATACGTCAAGGCGACGACAAGCGTGTTGATCACGAGCGGACCTAATAGCCAAATCAATGCAACGCGATCGTATCGCAGGAACCATATTGCCCCAAGGACGGCTAATAATTTGAGAACCAACGCTTTCCCAACATAGGGATTCCACTCGGTCACCACTCGTTTGAGCATCAGCAAAGGAAGCAATCGCACATTTTTCGACAACCAGTCTTGAACTCTGGCATTCGCCAAGGCCCCCATCTCTAACTCCATGTTGCGCAGATCGGATGCGGATGCTGTCTCCAAATCTAGTCGGCTTTCCAATTCCAATCGCATCGTTCTCTCTGGAGCAAATTGCCATTCCCCCCCCGCCTGAAATGCTTCATCACAGTACCCACCTAGCAGTGTCGTCGAGCCTTTTGTGCCTAGCGGATGAAACGATCCAAGTACGATACAATTCCGAATCCACCAAATGGAAGCGATCAAGACAAACGTCATCATGCAAACCGTGACACAGCGTGCAGGTGTCATTTTGGCCACAGCGTCGATTGTATTGGTATACCGATACACGAGCCATAACCACGCGAAAACCAGAGGGGTCCAAAGCAGAAAAAAACTTCTGCAAAAAACCATGCCTGCGAACAGAACACCGGCCAAAACTGCCCTTGACGCCCCCCCTTTCTGTGCACCGCTCCAAGCGACCAAAAGGAAAAATTGCGTAAGCAGCAAAGCTAGTGGCTCGGTTAGAAAGTCGGTCGCATAGTTTCGCAAATTGCGTTCGGAATAAACGATTGCAATCAACGATGCACCGACCGCGATTGGAAAGAAAGCGGGGTGATTATTAGCGGCTTTCGTCGCAAGTGAAACGCCCCAGACGACAGTGATTGCGCAACCAAGCGAGAGACAACAAGCGAGCCCAATGCGGATCGTACCGAAAGCGACGGGGCCGCGTGGAACGAATTGGTAGATAGTGGCAATGCAGAGTGGAAGCAAAGGGGGCCGATTCGTGTCGGCCACTACCGGACCGCGGCGAGCCAACTGTACAAAATAATCTGGCGCATTGTCAACTTGGAGCTCAACATACACGCGTCGCCATTGAGGATCCGAAAACGAAGTTGACCAGCCATGTCCTTGGCTCAAGCCATAGCCGATGGCTTCGTAGTCGGGGCCATCTCCGATAGGCTTAGGGGGCAGAACAAACCACGCATCGAGCACAACTGCCGAAACGTGGAGTGGTAGGAATAAGAGAATCGCAATCGTGAACCAAAGCGATGGACTAAGTGATTCCTTGGTCCAAGGTTGTTTCATAAGATTGCTATGCTATTGGGAACCGAAGCAATGAACCGCAACTTGACGCCATTGCCACAGTATAACTTCTAACGCGTTCGGAATCCTCGTCGGTACCCATTGGAAATCGCATTGGAGTTTGCGACGGAATTTATGTTTTTCAACGTATCGATTTCGTCGATGTTGGCCATACTTCCCCGCACTTGCTGGATCGCTTGATCGACGAGCGCAGGGTTGAGTGATGGTGATGGAGCGCTTTCTCCTTCTCCGGAGCCGGTGCTCGTCGACGAAGTTGTGGTGACAGGCGTGAAGTTCAATTCGGACGGAGCTGCCTGAATTCGGTATAGTGAGGCATTCCCTTCGGTTCCTCGCATCACAACCTTGGGGTCGCTTACAGGCAGTGTTGCCTGCACGTTTTTGTTCGACGCATCTGTCGCCCGAACGGTCAACTGATCGCCGGCGTTGTTCAGCGACACCTTGACATTGCTAAAGGTCCGCCAATCACCTTGTCCATTGTTCCAAACGGATTCGCTGTTTGGACTCACTGCGGCAGTGATACCCCGTCGTAGATTCTGCCCCATGAAGTCGCGAATGTCGATATAGCGAGCTTCCCGCGTTCCGATGCTGAACGCGGTCGTCAATGAGCTGGCTGCCGTGGGTGCTGAACTCACCACGACCGATTGTGCACCACCCGACACGAATGGCAAATCGGGCAGGGTAAATCGATAATCGCCTGGCCCTACATTCACAACCTTGGCTCCATCCGTGGTGAAAACCACCGGCACATTCGTCGCATTGCCGCCGCCAGTGGGTGGGATCACTTCCACGGACAATGGAAGCCCTTGAAGTTCGACTGGAATCTGAACTCCGACTTCTCGCGGCGTAAAGTTACTCACGGTTAATGTTACCGTTGCTGTGTCGGTCAACGTGCTTCCATCGCCAATTGTGTAGGTAAAAGTAACGGTTCCCGTAAAGTCGGTGGTGGGTGCCGAGTAGAGGATCGTACGGCCGTTGGGTCCGATCTGAACGGTTCCTTGACCGTTCGGCGGTTGAGTCACTGCGGTGATCGTCAGAGTTTCACCGGCATCGTTGTTGACGTCGTTGGAAAGCACATTGAGCGATTGATTCGGTGCGGACAAGACAGGCAGCGCATCGTTGATCGCGTCCGGCGCATCGTTGACTGCGGCCACATTAAAAGTGACCGTCCCGTTCGCGAGCCCACCGTTGCTACTTCGAACGGTGTATACCACCAATTCTTGACCAGAGAAGTTTGCCTTCGGAGCAAACGTCAAACGAGTGCCATTGCTAGTTATGCTGGCTGTGCCATTGGGCGCGGACACGTTCGTGATGGTCAGCGTGTCACCGGTTTGTCCAGGAGTATCGTTGGAAAGAACATTGAACTCAGCAGCAACAGCGTCCTCATTGACAGCAAATGACTCACCCACAACGGTTGGTGGAGGTACAGCCGGCGAAACGGTAACGGTTACCGTTGCAGTCGATGTTCCACCGTTTCCGTCGCTAATCGTGTAGGTAAATGTTTCATTGCCAGTGAAACCGGATCGCGGTGTGTAAACGACTCCGCTTCCAGCGGTTGCAACGCGAACAATACCGCCCTGGGACGGGGTCCCGACTTGCGTAACCGTCAATGTTTCGCCGGTGTCTGGGCCCAAATTATCGTTGGTCAAAACGGGCAAGAAGACGTCTACATTTCCTGACTTGACGGTGTCTATCGAGTCGTTGACGGCAACAGGATTGTCATTCACTGCTGTTAACCCAACCGTTACAGTCGCAGTAGCACTCGCTCCACTTTGATCCCGTACGGTATAGGTGAAAGTCTCGGAGCCGTTGATGTTCGCAGCGGGCGTGTAGATCACACGTTTACTGTCCGACGAAATCGAAACGGTACCACCTCGCGATGGAGTCGAAAGCGATTGCAAAGTCAGGACCGTATTCGTGCCCGAAACAATCGTATCATTATCAAGAACTGGGAGCGAATTATTCGCGCTATCTTCGTTGAAGTTAAAAGAGTCATTTACCGCAACAAAGTTCTGACCAACTGCCAGCGTTGCTGTTCCGAAGGTCACTCGACTTGGTGGAACGTTCACATCTTCTTTAAAAATCGTGATACCACGGCTTGCGTTTTCCGCGGGATTGGAACTCAGTAACGCTTGCCCAGTCGCTTTGACTCTCATTCGCACGATCGCCAAGGTCTGTGGATCACGTCCAGGTCCCACGTTGAAGCTGGAGAATGCTCCCAGTTCATCGATCAAACCAGGCGTGCTGATAACAGGTGTACTTCGGCCGTTGCCAAACAGGGAAGCGTAGGTGACGGGACTTGATCCCACCAATTCAACAACGTTGGAATCGTATTCAATATCCATATACGCGGAGAAGACTCCATCGCCCTCAGGATTGCCTCCCGTTCGCAGGTCATTTAGAACGATACGCAAAACGAACTCTTGACCGATGCTCGCGGTGGTAATTGCATTGGTGTTCGTCGAGTCAAACAATTGCAAATTGATGGCAACTTTGGCTGAGTCCGCCACATTGATGGACATCGACTGGGTTCTAGAATTTCCAGCTGCATCCGTCAAACGAAGGTTTGCTGTTTGCGTCCCCGACTGCGACGAGATCGGGGTCCAAGTCAAAAGACCGGTGGTCGTATTGACCGTGAGTCCTGCTGGTGCGTTCTCCAATGCGTAACGGAGTCCTTGCCCTTCCTCCGCAGATACGAGGTCAAAACTCAATGCGCTGCCAACGTTTGCAGCGGTTGGCAAGGCATTTGCGGCAAGCGCACTGGGGGCAGCGGTATCAAAGGTAACAGAAAGAGCTGGCGATGCGACGCTGGTGGAATCGTTCAGTGTTTGGGTCGCAACAATGCTTCGCGCCCCGTCCCCCAATTGCGAAACGAGCGTGGTGGAAATCGTGGTTGTCGCTCCCGTAGCAACAGCCGTTCCGACGATTTGGTCTCCAACTCTTAGATTTACAGTCGCCCCAGTTGTCGTGCCATTGACAACGAATTGCATCGTTGCTGCATTGGTAATGTTATCGGAGTCACTACTACCAGAATCACTTGCCGCCGCCAAGTCAACGCTCGTGGGAGCGCTGGTTGCAGCGGAGACCGTGAATCGGAGAACTTGAGTATCGAACTTGTCCCCCGTCGTAACCGAGGCCTGATCAGTCGATCGAACACCTGCCGTCAACTCGAAGTTGCCGGTGAAGTTGGCTGGTGCGGTAACACTCAGTACGCCAGTCGTTGCGTTTACATTAAATTGGTAGTCAACCGAGCCTCGTCTCGTCGCTTCGTAAACTACCGATTGAGCCTCGGCATCTTGCGATGACAGCTGAATGTTTACGGTTTGCCCTGGAGCAATCGGCGGGACAACAATGTCGTTGAGGAACGGTGCACCGTTTGCGGTATCAGCCGCGGCGGTCGCAACAAATGTTCGAGTGAATCGATTGCCCGTGGAATCTTCGACTTGAACCGTTATCGTCGAAGTGCCCGCATTGGCGAGCGATCTTAGCCGAATCAATCCATTTTCTGTGTCATTAAATATCTCCGCTGATTTAATAGAAACTTCGGTATCCGGACGATCGTTCGTCACTTTGGTTCGAGAAATCCCTTCTCGATTTGCGTCCCCTTCGATGATCTGACCAAAAACAGAATGATTGAAGTCGAGATGGCGCTGTGGACCCTCGGTAATAAAGAACTGTGAATCGTTTGTATCATCGCTCGACTTAGCGTAGGACAAAATACCTGTACGGTTGTGTTGTAGGTCCACATCGAATTGGTCGTCGAAGTTTCCGAGTGTGGAACCACCACTGCCTGTGCCAGTTGGATCTCCCGCTTGAAGCACGAAATTGTCAATAACGCGGTGGAAAATGATCTTCTTGGCCGGTGTGGTCGTTTGATTGTAGAATCCGCTATTGGTTAGCGATTCGATTCGTCCAACTGGACGCGGTGCTTCGTCAGCGAAGAAGCGATAAACCATTTCGCCGTAGCCGTTGACATTGAGTCTCCACGATTTGTTGTTGGTAACCATTTCGGCAGCGATGACCGACGGATTGCTGCTGGTCACGGTAATCGTCAGAGGACCGCCATTCGGATCGTATGCATCAACAGGCACATGCAACGGAGAACCATTGAGTACCGTCTGGTTGGAGATTACGGTAAACGTCGGATTGCTTCCCGTCGGAATGCTTACTCCCGAAAGGGTAGAAAGCTCCTGCAACGTTTTCACGCCCGTAACTCGTTGTGGCCCACCTGTCGTGTTGAACTCCCAAGTTGGATAGGTTGTAACGTTTTCGGCGATCCCCGTTGCGTTGCGTGTCCGATCTGGATTCGTCACTTCGATAAACGGAAGAAATTGTGCACCATCTTGGAAAAGCGATTTCTGTTCCGTGCAAAACGGGCACCAGTCCGCACCAAAGAACCGAACACCCGCGTCCGTCAGAGCCTTTGCAAAGGCAACCAAGTCTTGAGCATCTTCCCCTTCTCCAACAAGCCCCGATGTATTCATCGAACCGACTTGTATCGAAGGGTTTGCTAGCGGATTTGAATAAGCGGATGCTGTTGAAGCCGCATCGTAGAAATCTCCAGCCATCAGTTGTCGCGACTCAAGCGGTTCGAAATAGATAGGGCGATCTTTGCGATTCGCCGAAACGGGGAGAATCCCATCTAAAATCGATCGGAAAAAACGTCGTGCGGAAAGCTTCAAAGATTCTCGGCGTTGCATTTTTGTCATTGAAAAACCTAATCACCACCCGACATGGGTAGCCTAACACGGAGGAGCGGCTCGCTCCAGCAGAAAAACTAATACCAAAGAAAGCTATTTCGGCTGGAAGGTTATTGTTGTCGAAACTCAATCATATTCCCACATTATCGTCTCATCACCTATTCAAGTTGCTGTAATCCTTGTTCTCGGAATCGTTGGGTTCGGAATTTGAGGGTTAGGTCGGATTATTGGGCAACTTTAGATAAGTACCTCGGGTTGGATGCTCTTAGCCATACGTTTGTTCCGCTGGGGAGTTCCCCAAATCGCCCAATTGAACTAGCCAGAATTTGAATCGAGACACATAATACGCGTTCCTAAATGTCCAAGAACGCAATTTTTGTTGAAGGTAAGTTCACATAAAATGGCCAAGAGCAAGAAGAAAAAGGAAACCACGTTTCTAGTCTGTCAGGAGACGGGTGATATCAATTACGTACTTTTGCGCAGACCGGGCGGGGAAAAGCTCCAGCTCAAGAAATACAATCGTCGGCTACGCCGAGTGACACTCCACATAGAAAAGCGAAAGTAGTGTTCTCGGTGATTTTCACCGAGTTTCTGCGAACCGAACCGGACGCAGCATTTGGATCACTAAACAGGGCGAGTATCAACTCGCCCTGTTCTCGTTATGCTACTCAGTGCACACGGAGGGACTCATGGCCAAGCAATGGCTGTTCAAAGGTCACGATTCTGCGGCCATCGTAGCGATTGCAAAGCAATCGTCGATCGAGCCGGTAGTCGCGCAACTTTTGATGAATCGGGGCATTACCGAGAATCACGCTATCGATTCCTTTCTGGAAGCCCGTTTTGCGGATTTACGTGAGCCCGAACTCCTTCCGGGGGTTCGAAACGCCTCGGAACGGATTTACACCGCGGTCAAAGACAAGACTCCGATCACTGTGTATGGGGACTACGATGCGGACGGAATGACCGGTACGTCGATCCTATTCAGTTGCCTCAGGCTACTCGGCGCAGAAGTTCAGTACTACGTCCCCAATCGACTTGAAGACAGCTACGGATTGAGTTGCGACTCCATTCACAAGCTGGCACAGCGCGGTCGCAAGATGATCATTAGCGTCGACTGCGGCATCGGCTCCATCCGAGAGGCCGATCTTTGCCGAGAACTCGCGATCGACTTGATCATTACCGATCATCATCGCCAGTCCGATCAACTCCCAACAGCAGTTGCCATTGTTCACCCAGCGCTACCCGGTTTCAACTACCCGTTTCATGGTCTTTGCGGTGCTGGAGTTGCTTTCAAATTGGCATGGGCCATTTGTCAGCACGCAAGTCAAGCTAAGAAAGTTTCGACGGCGCTGCGGGATTTCCTTTTGCAAGCGACGACATTGGCTGCGATCGGAACAGTTGCCGATGTGGTTCCGCTTCTTGACGAAAATCGAATCATTGTACGCCATGCATTGAAACTGATGCATCAACATGGACCACTTGGTCTCAAGGCACTGATGAAACAGACTAAACTCGACCAAAAAACGTCGCTATCGGCCGAAGACATCGCCTTTACCCTCGCGCCGCGATTGAATGCGGCCGGACGGCTTGGGCAAGCCCAATTGGGTATCGAGTTGCTTACAACACAAGATCCGCACCGAGCCGCCGCATTGGCAGAGTACATAGATCGGCTAAATGGTGACCGAGAATCGCTTGAACGAAGCATCGTGCTGGCAGCCACCAAACAAGCCAAGGAACAATTCGATGTTGAAAACGACCCTGCTCTAGTGCTTGCCGGTCCAGGTTGGCATCTAGGTGTGATAGGCGTTGTCGCCAGTCGATTGTCCGAAAAATTCCACCGGCCGGTTGTCATCATCGGAATGGACGCCACGTGTCAGAAACCCGCGACCGGCTCCGCTCGATCGCAGGGAATAATAGACCTTCACGCGACTTTGCAGTTGTGCCGCGAGCACTTGCTATCCTGTGGAGGCCACGCGGCAGCCGCGGGTTTGCGTATAGACGAACGCAACATTGCCCCCTTTCGCGATGCATTTTGTGAGGCGGTATCATTGCAACTAGCAGGTCACCAACCCGTCGCATCACTAAGTATTGATGCGGAAGCTACGCTTAAGCAAATGAATTTAAACACGGTTTCCACCATAGAAAAACTAGCCCCCTTTGGCGCTTCAAATCCGCGTCCTATCTTAGTAGCTAGCAATGTGGGTTTGGCCGACCCCGCGAAATCGATGGGGGGCGGCGACAGGCACATGAGTGTCAAGCTGGTTCAACACGGAGCCTCCATGCGTGCTGTCGCTTTTGGCCAGGCCGAATGGATCGAACCTTTAAACAGTCACCAGGGTCAAATAGATATCGCATTCCGACCCAACATCAATGAATTTAACGGAATGAGGCGAGTTGAACTACAATTGCTGGATTGGCGGGTCGCCAAAATTCCAGTACCTCCTCCGCATGCACCGAAGTCGTCCGAAGTAGAAAAAGCAAACAGTGTCCGATAAACAAGCTGCCGACATTGCGGCGTCCGTACCTCGAGCCTCCAACTCGTCTCAACGCATTGATTCTCAACTGGCCGAAACCATTGGTTCGGTCGACAATGCGCCAACGCTTTGCATGAAGCACGATCAACTCACGATTGACGGTTACTCGCGTGCAGCGGTTCAAACCTACTGGCGAATCGCCGAACTGAAACTCGGTTTTGACCTCGGAGCACAGCCCTGGGACTATATGGCCATTCCGAGATTCATGGTCTCTCATGCTCATATCGACCACATCGCAGCGCTGCCGGCCTACGTTGCACGTCGCCGAATGATGAAGATGGAGCGACCAACCATCTACTTGCCAGAGTCCGCTGTTGCAACCGTCGATGCGCTACTCAAATGCGTCTCGCGGCTGGATCGAGGCAAGCTGCCCTGCGATTTAATACCCCTGGCTGCCAATCAGGAAATTGAGTTGTCGCGAGAGCTCGTTGTAACGACCAGCGCAACACGTCACTCGATACCCTCACTCGGTTTTATTGTTTGGGACCGACGAAAGAAACTTCGTCCCGAGTTTTCTCATCTAACGGGTGACCAAATTCGCGACATCAAACTTTCCGGGATCGATGTCACGCACGAGGTCCGTATACCCTTGGTCGCGTACACAGGCGACACCGCTCCCGAGGGACTCGATGATTGCCCTGACATGTACCGTGCCAAAATACTCATTACGGAAATGACCTTTGTTGCTCCAGACCACCGCAAAGATAAGATTCACAAGCATGGTCATACCCATTTGGATGACATCGTTGCTCGAAGAAATGAATTCAAGAATGAAGTCGTCATTTGCGGTCACTTTAGCACCCGCTACAACGACGCGCAAATCCGACGCTGGGTCAACAAAGCGCTTCCCGATTATCTCGATGGACGCTTGAAGTTGTGGATCTAGCACCAGAAAACCAACCATCTAAACTTAGAGCTTTCAGATGACACTTTTCAACTTGCAGAACTCTAGTTTTCGATCTCCCGTGTGAGATCGCAAGCCTTCAAACTTCAAACTTCAAACTTCAAACTTCTTAGAATGTCCTCGATCGTCAACATCGCAGCTTACAAGTTTTTTCGGTGGGACAATCTGGAACCGCGGCGCGACGACCTCAAGAGCCTTTGCAAGCAATTAGCGTTGCGAGGTACGATTTTGATCAGCGGCGAGGGGATCAACCTTTTCTTGGCCGGTGCCCGCGCCTCGATCGACCTATTTTTGACTGAGTTGCGGAGCATACCCGAGTTAGAGGACATCCTAATCAAAGAGAGTCTCACGGACTACCAACCTTTCAATCGGATGTTAGTGCGAATTAAGCGAGAAATCATCCCGGTCGGTGCCGAAGGGGTCCAGCCTATTCCACAAGCAGCACCGAAGATCTCCCCTGAACTGCTTAAGCAGTGGCTCGATGAAAAGCGGCCGATCGCGTTGCTGGACACTCGAAACGACTACGAGGTCGAATTGGGTACGTTTGAAAATGCGATCGACTTGAACATCCAGAACTTTCGCGAGTTCCCGAAAGCCACGGAGACAATTTCCGACGACGTCAAAAAGAAGCCAGTTGTGATGTTTTGCACAGGAGGTATTCGTTGCGAGAAGATTGGTCCCTATATGAAAGGACTTGGCTTTGAAGAAATCTACCAACTCGATGGCGGTATCCTAAAGTACTTTGAAAAGTGCCAGCAGTCACATTATCAAGGCGATTGTTTTGTATTCGATCAGCGCGTTGCCGTCGCACCCACGCTTGAACCTTCTGATACCAGCGAGTGCTTTGCGTGCAAACGTCCACTATTGCCAGCGGATTTGGAGTCCGACAAATACGTAATTGGTCAGTCTTGTCCTCGATGCTACGAGTCGATCGAACAAAAACGTCAGAGTCAATTTGCGAAAAGACAAACGACCATCCTTCAAGTGGCCACTGAGCAACGAGGCTCCACCCCGTATGAAAACAAACGCTGGATATCCATTCCGCAGCGGTGCCACGAAATGACGCTGCTCGACGCATTGTGCGAGTTTCATCCAGGCTACTGTCGAGACCAATGGCAAATGGCCATCGATTCGGGCGAGATATTGCTACCTGCCGCTTCGAAACGGCAATTTAATACCCGGCCGGTTCGGGCGGATGAGATTGTCCGAGAAGGACAACGGTTTTTGCAGACGATACAAAACTACACCGAACCGCCGATCAATCCCCACATCCGCTTGTTACACGAGGATCCCGCCATTGTTGTGATCGACAAAAGCGCACCGCTTCCCGTGCACCCCTCGGGTCGTTTTCATCGCAACACGCTCGAAGGAATTCTGGAAGTTGCCTATTACCCAGAAAAACTGAGGCCCGCGCATAGACTCGACGCAAATACGACGGGACTGGTTGTACTCGCTAGAAAACATACGTATTCGCAATTCCTCCAATCGCAATTCACGAGCGGAAGCGTTCTGAAGACCTATTTAGCAACAGTCGTTGGGCATCCCACATGGGACTCTATGGAATGCAATCTGGCAATTGGCATGGAAACTCTTGTCGGCGGGGGTCGTTGCATGGATCCGGGGGGGCAGTCGGCACTGACTCGATTTCGGGTGCTCAAGAGATCAGAAGATGGTACTTCGTTGATTGAGGCTATTCCCAAGACGGGACGGACCCACCAAATTCGATTGCACTTGGCCGCACTTGGTTTTCCGATTCTGAATGACCCGCTCTATCTTGTTGGCGGCGTTTCGCGTACCCAACCGAGTACTGTGCTGCAGGCGCAAGCGATGGGATTGCACGCATGGCGGTTGGAATTTGTTCATCCCATTACGCGCACATCCATTTCCTTTGAAGCGACCGTAAAGATCGACTAACGTGCTCTTCTTGTCTTCTCCAGTAAAACCGCCAATTACCTGGAAATCTATTTCGGAGGTTTCAACGACTCATCGAATTGCTCGCGACTGTCTTCCATGGCCCGTTGCACTTCCATGGCCCGTTGCACTTTGATCGACTCCGCTTTCGCTCTCAGTGCTTGCTGTTCTACTTCATTCATCATCTCTACCGTTCGAATGCGTTGAAGCCAGACGTAAACACCTCCTCCAGCCACGAGCACGAGGAAAAGCAATACGAACAACAGTAGCAACACAAACGTGTTGGATTCGTTTTCGCGATGGCTCATGATCCACTCGATATTCAGGGTGCCAATTGATGCTTGCCGTTTGCAAATGCGTTGTGACAGTCGTTGCAATGTATCAACATCGACTCATACGCCTTTCTGGATTCAGCAAAGTTCTTTTGCTTAGCTGCTTTGAATGCCGCCTCGCCGTCTTGCTTGCATGCAAGGCTGTACTCATCCCACTTGACTTGGTCTTTGTCCATTTTACGCAAAACCAGCAAATTGCTTCCTTCAGCCAATATTAATAGATCCGAACGAATCGCTCTCCACGAATTGTTGTCCTTGGGCTCCTTTGCGATAGCCTCTTTCAAGCGTCGGAAAGGGGCTTGAAACATGCCTTCCATAAAATCATGCATATTCGTATCGACAGGTATTAGCTCCGCCGACGGGAATTTTACTGGAACAGCGTTTGCCGCCGGTTGGAGACAGGCACCCACTGCCATCGAAGCAATCAACGCGACAACAATACCGAAACGAAACGAACAATTCACAATATGCTCCATTCCAAGCCAACAGGATCACATACCAACTGTAACAGAACCCAATCGATTGGCTCCACTATCGCAGTTGCACAAAGACTTATTCTATTTGGTTTCGCTATCGAGCGATTGCGATTCGCGATACCTCGAAAATATTTTTAAGTTTTCGACAGCACGCGTCATCGTTGTCGAGCCACTTTATCTCAAAACCGACTCGCGTTGTAAATGAATGGATCTACTGTGCAGCAATCTTCGCCAAGAGTGGCATCTTCGATTGATCCGATACTACAACACCGCCAGGTTTTTCAACTGTAATAGCAAACAGAGTCGGTTTGCCTACTCGCAATTTCGCTTGAATTGGCACAATCGACTCACCCTTGGTCTCAATATTAAATACACCGCCATCGATCGGGTTTTTGTCCCGCGATGGGTCTATAATCCAGAGCTGGTACTGTTCCTTCTTCGGGTCGTTGACGGGCAATCCTTGGATGGTCATGAAACCTTGCTGTGAGTCCGAACTCCACACTACCCCTCCGAGTCCAATGCCCGTTGTTTTTTCAATTGCTGTCGATTCCCAGTTGGAACGAACAAGATCGGGGGCCGAGGCAATCAGAGCATCGCGTTGCTGAAGCGCACTAAGACTACGAACGTTTTTTCCGGGTAACCAGATGCTCAAAGCCAGTGCAACCGAGGCAGCCGTGCATAGCCAAGCCGTAATTTCACGCAGGCCCATGAGGGAAGGAGCGATTGAAGGCCCCATGGTCGACACCTTTTGCGTCAATTCCTCGCCCCGCTTCTCCTTGGACAATTCGTCGAAGAAACCACTGGCCATGTTCTTGAGCCGTGCGGTCAATTCTTCAGGCATTGATTCCGTAGGAACTACTCCTTGAAAGGTTAAAAAAGTACGCGCAGCAGCTTCCTCGGAACGCTCTATCATAAGTTGAAAAGTCTTTGTGTCGTAGGAATTGATCTCGTGCAGTTCCGCGTCGGTTAGGTCGCCTAGCGAAGCTCCTGCAGCAAGTTCTTGCATTCGGAAGTCGGTGCTTTCCACGGAGCTCATGTTGCGACCCCCGTACTTGCGACAGAGAACTTTTCCATACATTGTCGGATTTGGATTAGTCCCCTTCGAGCAAAAGACTTGACCGAACCTAGAGGCATTTTCAGTTCCGATGCGATTTGCGAGTGCGATTTGCCTTCGTGAATGGACTTCCGAAGAATATCCCGTTGATTGGATACCAGGGCATCGAGACATCGCGTCGCCTTTGCCGCTTCGTCGATCAACTCCACCCGCTCGGATCCCGACGAGTCGGGTTGATCATCAAAGTCATTTTCAACGCTAGTTGTTTCCAGGGTTCGAGAGAGTTTGCGATAACGATCAATCAATCGTCTCCTTGCGATCATGGTCACAAACGTACTTTCTGCGGACATCTCGGGATTGAATTTTTCAGCCTTTTGCCATAGTTCCAAAAAGATCTCCTGCACGGCGTCCTCAGCGTCAGCTTGACTGGGGGAATACCGCCGAGCCAGGGACCAGATCAGGTTACTGAAACGCTCAATACAAAAATTGAGGGAGTTGGGCTCTCGTTTAGCAACTTGTGCCAGCACCGATTCGATCGATTGCGACGTAGAATCATCAACTTCTAACATTACAGACCTTTTGCTGCACGGACGGAAAAGTTAACACGAAAATCCCTCGAGCCAGGTATTGTACGCAGAATGGCCGAATGCAGATTCATTATTTTTCGTAGAGATCTGGTTGCTTGTGAATTGCAATCGCCGAGAGATCAAAACCAGGGTTATTTACTGCTAGATTCTAACAGATCAGTTATTATAAGTTGTATGCAGGTTGTTCGTTTTCTGGTCAATTTGCAATGATTCAAGCGTTCGCCAGCCGATCCATCCTTTCGAGCCTCTGCATGTTGCATCTATTTAACCCAAACGCGGCTTCGCTCCGCTTTCTTGCGGTCGCGACCCAAATTTTGCTTTTTGCGGATCACGGTTTGGGGACCGAGGAGCTGCAATACAATCGAGATGTTCGTCCGATTCTGGCCGAAAACTGTTTCGCTTGCCATGGCTTTGATAAACGAAAACGAGAAGCGGGACTACGACTGGACGTACGCGAAGGTGCGCTGGCGGAGCTAGATTCTGGCAGCACGGCGATTATCCCAAGCAAGCCAGAGGAAAGCGAACTCGTCACACGGATTTTGGCTGTTGACGATGCGGTCATGCCGCCTCACGAGTCGGGTAAAAAACTGACTGACAAGCAGAAAGAGATCTTGAAAACATGGGTAGCACAAGGGGCACGCTACGATAAACATTGGTCTTTTGTGTCACCGATCAAGGTATCGCTACCGCGTCGGTCTCGAAATCAGGATGAGGAAGTTCATCCGATTGATAGCTTCATTCTTGACCGAATTTATTCCGAACAACTTTCGCCATCGCCTCAAGCGGATCCAGTGACGCTGATTCGGCGGCTAAATCTCGATCTATTGGGTCTTCCACCTACCGTTCGGGAAGTGGATGACTTTGTTGCTGCAAGCCGACTGAACGCTGAAAAAGCGACAACAGATCTAGTGAATCGATTGCTTCAAACCCCCAACTACGGCGAACGCTGGGGCCGATGGTGGCTCGATCAAGCGCGTTATGCCGACAGCAATGGTTATTCGGTAGATGCGCCGCGACAAATCTGGAAGTACCGGGATTGGGTGATCGATGCGTTGAATCGCGATTTGCCCTTTGATCAGTTCACCATTGAGCAATTAGCTGGCGATCTACTGCCAGGCGCAACGGAAAGGCAACGCGTCGCAACTGGCTTTCACCGAAACACCCAGATCAATCAAGAAGGTGGAATCGATCCAGAGCAATTTCGGATAGACAGCGTCTTTGATCGCGTGGCTACGACTGGGACGGTTTGGCTTGGACTAACTATTGGATGTGCGCAATGTCACGACCACAAGTTTGATCCGATTGAACAAAAGGAGTACTACCGTTTTTTTGCTTTCTTCAATAATCAAGAAGAGCCCAATCTCACTCTCTATGATTCCCAGGTCGACGCTTCTGCGTTGCTCGCCGAACAAAAGGAATTAGAAGCATTGCTGCGAGAGCAAATTGCCAACAAATCAGAAGACATACGAGTTTGGGAGGAATCGCTCACGGCAGAACAAACGACTTCCCTTCCCAAAGATCTTCAAAAGTTGATTGCCAGCGACAAGCCCAAGCGAAATGCGGCACAAAAACGAAGCCTTTATGCAATTGGCCCTGGTTCTCAAGACGAGGGCTTTCAAAAACCTTACCTTCGACTTCATGAGATCGAGAGAACACTCGGTACTGGGGTCAGTACGATGGTTATGAAGGAATTGCCAGTCCCTCGAAAGACGAATCTATTCATCCAAGGGGATTTCACCCGCCCTGCAGATGAAGTCACCTGTGGGACTCCGTCCGTATTGCCTGCCCTCGAAGCGAATGACAAAGGAGTGAATCGGTTGGACTTGGCCCGTTGGATCGTTTCTCCATCCAATCCGTTGACTGCACGCGTTATCGTGAATCGCGTTTGGCAGCACTACTTTGGCCGTGGACTTGTAGAAACAGAAAATGACTTTGGGCTACAGGGTACAACGCCAAGCCATCCCGAGCTTTTAGATTGGCTTGCAATCGAGTTTATGGAACGTGGTTGGAGCCTCAAAGAACTTCATCGGTTAATCGTCAGCTCAAAGACCTATCAACAATCGTCTGTCGAACGTCCTGACTTGCGAGAGAAGGATCGCGGCAACTATTTACTTGCTAGGCAACGGCGATTGCGTCTCGACGCAGAGGTCGTACGTGATGTTGAGCTCGCGGCGTGTGGTCTTCTGTCACCGAAAATGGGTGGGCCTCCAGTTTACCCGCCGATACCGCAAGGGGTGATGGGCCAGGGGCAGGTCAAAAGAGAATGGAAAGTCAGCGAAGGCGAGGATCGATATCGGCGTGGACTTTATACATTTGTCTATCGTGCAACTCCACCGCCATCGTTGAATGTCTTTGATGCCCCGGATGGTTACAGCACATGTACTCGACGTGTTCGCAGCAATACGCCGCTTCAAGCCTTGACGCTAATGAATGACGCCGGATTCTTTGAGTTCGCGAAGGCCCTAGAAAAGACTATTGAGCGCGAGGGATTAGAGGTTGCATTTAGGCGATGTGTTTCGCGACAACCAAGTTCTGAGGAACTCGCAATCCTTCAAGGACTCGACACTTTGAGCGCGGCTCGAGTATTGCTCAACTTGGATGAAACCGTTAACCGCGAATAGCCATTTGTAAAATGAATGACCCAACGATGCAAGAACATTTTCTCCAACGACAGACGCGTCGTCACTTTTTCAGTCAGTGCGGTATTGGGGTTGGGTCCATCGCCCTTTCAAATCTTGTTTCAGGCTTTTCCCCCGCAGCTTCGCACGAAGCATTCAGCAACCCGCTGTCTCCCAAAGCCACTCATTTTCCAGCGCGTGCAAAGCGTGTGATCTACCTATTTATGGCGGGAGGACCATCTCAGCTAGACCTGTTTGAGCACAAACCGATTCTGAATCAGCTCAACGGACAGCCGATCCCTCAGAGTTATTTGGATGGCAAACGGTTTGCCTTCATGGATAGCAGTCATCGCATCAACTTGCTTGGAACTCGCCGAACATTTAAGCAGTATGGTCAATGTGGCGCCTGGGTCAGTGATCTTCTTCCGCATACAGCCCGAATCGTCGACCAATTGACTTTTCTGCGAACTTGCAAAACCGACTTGTTCAATCATGCGCCTGCGAAACTCTTCATGAATACAGGTACTGGCCAATTTGGACGGCCGAGCCTGGGCTCATGGCTGACCTACGGGCTTGGGAGCGAATGCGAAGACTTGCCGGGTTTCGTCGTCCTCCAGAGCGGTCCGCGAGGACCACGTGGCGGATCCATACTATGGGGAAGTGGCATGTTGCCGACAACCTATCAAGGTGTTCCGCTTCGAAATCAAGGAGAACCAATTCTCAATCTCACGACGCCCGAGTCCATAAGTGGTACCGATCAAGTGCGAGTTCTTGAAGCGGTCCGCAAAATGAACTCCAAGCGATTGTTAGAAACGGGCGACGAGGAAATCGCGACCCGCATTAACGCCTACGAGATGGCCTATCGTATGCAAACAAGTGCACCTGAGTTGATGGATACCAGCGGGGAGCGCCAGAGCACGCTCGACATGTATGGGATCAAACAACCCAAGGAAGCGAGCTTTGCCCGAAACTGCTTGTTGGCTAGAAGGCTGGTAGAGCGTGGTGTCCGATTTGTTCAACTCTATCACACCAATTGGGATCACCATGGCGGTCCAACCGAGAACTTGGAAGAACATTTGCCATCGATTAGCCAAGAGATAGATCAAGCCGGCGCCGCACTCGTGATGGATCTGAAACAACGCGGCCTACTGGAGGACACAATCGTGATTTGGGGCGGTGAGTTTGGAAGAACACCCATGGGGGAGGTGCGAGAGTCTACCGGACGGAACCATCATATCGATGCGTTCACGATGTGGTTTGCGGGTGGAGGGTTCAAGCCTGGCTTTAGCCTGGGCCAAACCGACGAGTTTGGCTTCGGGCCGATCGACCAATCGGTGCATGTACGTGACATTCACGCGACGCTGCTACATCAACTAGGTTTGAGTCACGATCGATTGAGCGTTCGTTCGCAAGGACTCGACTTCCGATTGACCGGAGTTCAGCCCGCAAACGTCGTTCATGAGTTGCTCACTTAGTCCTTCCGAGCATAGCCCGGGCTGCCTCCTTCGGAAGCAAAAAACTCAGCCCAAATTGGCATATGCGTGCTGATTTGAAACGCTTGATCGATCGACAGATTCAGTTGACGTAAGAAATCGACGACGCCTGATCGTCCAGTGAATTCGTCAGTAGCTCGAGACGGAAAGACGATGTTGTCCAACATCGATTCCCCAGTGACTGTGGTTGGAACCCCTTCCAGGGCAAAAAGCATTCCGATGCTTTGCAACGAGTTCATTTCGCTATCGGAGTAGCCAAAGTTGCCTAGCAATACGATGTCATCTTCAGCCCTCCCATCTTGTCGAACACTACGAATGAGGTCCGGCAACAACTTCAGTTCTTTCCCATTGGATAATGGATCAAGACGAAGATTCACCAAGGTAAAAGTAAATGCTTTGTCTTGTCGAACCGCCTTGCAACGAAACCATGCCACAAGCGGATCAAACTCAATGAGAGCCTGTGGATCATCGATGGTGTAGAGCTGTTGTCGATCGGTTTCGATACGATCGGTATCAAAGAGAAATGCAAATTGCTGCTGGTTGGAATTCGAACCGACGCGTGGTCCAATACAATAGTCGTAGCGGCGATCGCTTTGATTGACTTTGTCCAGAAGTTCAGGGACGATGCTCTGCTGTTTGGATTGAATGTGTTGCAAAGCAATCACATCAAATTGACGAATCATGCGGGCAATAGTTTCAACGACGGCAGCCTTCTTCAGCTTGGATTCGCCAAATGCTTCTAGGCTAAAGGAAGCGATTTTCACAGTGGGCAATGGACTCGATCCGATGGACCGTTGCGCTGGAAGGTTGCTGGAAACGGTTGGCCACCGCGGCGATTCTTGCGCCGTTCTAGGAGCCAAGGAGGTTTCCAAATTTGCGTTGCCCGTCCGCATATGATCACCAAGTGACGAATGCGATACAAAATGGTCCGGCAAACTCTCAAATGCTTGCTGATTTGCTAGCAATACGCCTTGGGGAGATGCGTTATTCGGATCCATCGGCCGGCCGGGCCTGACTTGAGAAAGTGCAGTCAAGTTGGATTGCAGTTGTTGCCAAACTGCGGTCCCTGCGTCTTGGTAGGCGATAGCGAACCCCCCGAGGATACCCACTATCACCACGTGGCGTTTTTTGAGCGACAACATAATGCAGTGGGTATCGGCAAGTCAGGTAGTTAGGCTCCATTGCAGTTTAGAAAACCTCCACTGGCAGATTCCATCGGCGAAGACCCCACTGCTAGCATTCCCCCACTATGGCAAGTTATGCCCCATTTTGTCTCGCTTGGTAGCTAAGTAGTTAGCGTTATGCTCATTGGATTGAGAAATAATGGGCACTTGGTCGGTTACCGTTAAGTCAAAGCCCCGCAAATTGAACGCTTCCGTCTTCTTGGGGTTGTTCGTCAGTAGTCGAATGCGTCTTAATCCAAGATCTTTTAGGATTTGAATACCGACACCGTAGTCTCGCATGTCTGCCTTAAACCCCAACGCATGATTGGCTTCCACGGTGTCGAGCCCCTTTTCTTGCAATGCGTAGGCTAGAATTTTCTTCGCCAATCCGATGCCTCTGCCCTCTTGCGGAAGGTAGACCAAAATCCCTCTCCCCTCACGAGCGATCGCCTCCAGAGCTTGATGCAACTGATCTCCGCAGTCGCAACGCAATGACGATACCAAGTCTCCCGTAAAGCAACTGCTGTGCATTCGAACCAGCGGGGCAGGTTCGGCTTCATCGAGTATATTGCCCATAACCAAGGCCATCGGTTCCTGGGATTCAAATTGTACGCTGTAGATGACAATGTCGAATTCCCCATAACGAGTCGGCAACTTCGCTTGAGCTGCGCGAGCCACCAATTTTTCATTGATTCTTCGGTGCGAAATAAGTTGTTCGACGGTGATGATCTCGAGGCTGTGTTTGGCTGCCAATGCTAACAACTCGTCCCGTGTAGCTCTGTCCCCTTGGGTATTGAGGATTTCGCAAAGCACACCGGCAGGGGTTAAGCCTGCCATGCGGGCCAAATCTACCGCCGCTTCCGTGTGTCCCGCACGCCGCAGAACCCCCCCCTCCATGGCGACCAAGGGATAGACGTGACCTGGCTTTACAAAGTCCGTTGGCTGACTGGAATCGGTTGCCAATCGACGAATGGTCTCAGCCCGTTCCCCGGCTGTGATTCCGGTTTTGCAACCTGCATGATCGACCGGAGTCATGAAGGCCGTGCTGAGCGGGGACGTGTTTTGCTCGACAAGCGGTCGCAAGTCGAGGCGATTGCACACCGACGGCAATACTGGAGCACACAATTGTCCGTGCCCCTGCAACATGAAATTGATGGTCTCTGTCGTCACCCCCTGGGCGGCACAAACAAAGTCTCCTTCGTTTTCTCGATCTTCGTCATCAAGAACGATCACGACGTGCCCGCGGGCAATCGCGTTGACGGCATCTGGAATCGAACTAAAGGCTTGTGGCATAATATTCTTCACTCGCTCGATTCGAGCCCTTCGAGGTTGTAGTCTTTCATTTTTTTGTGCAGTGTGTTTCGGTTGATTCCCAATCGAGTCGCAGCTTTGGTCTGGACGAAATTGCAAGCTGTGAGCACTTGAATGATCAGCTCTCTCTCCACTCGATCCACCACTTTGCTATGCAAATCGGTCTGTTCCGGAGCGTTGATGCGAACTCCCTCTTGAACAACTTCCTTTACCAACGAATCGAAATCGAGGGGACGGTTTTCCGAAGACGTCGAGGATTGGATGGAGCCTGTCACGCAACCGGGCAAAAGCTGAACGGTTAACTCATCTGAGTCCGCCATCACTACAGACCTCTCGATGTAGTTCTGCAATTCTCGCACGTTGCCTGGCCAATGATAGTCCTGAAGGGCCTGCATGGCCTCACGTTGGATATGGACTACATAGCGATCGTTGCTTGCACTGTATTGGTGCAAAAAATGTGCGATGAGCGCCGGAATATCTTCGCGTCGCTTTCGCAATGGAGGCAGTTCTATCGGTACAACGTTGAGTCGCCAATAGAGGTCCTCGCGAAACTTTTCCTGTCGAATCTCCCCTGCCAGATCGCGATTGCTAGCCGCAATAACGCGTGTGTCCACGGTGATCGTTTCCGTATCGCCGACTCGTTCAAACTCCCTTTGCTGCAATACACGGAGCAGTTTGACCTGCAAATGCATGGATGTGCTATTAATTTCATCGAGAAAGATTGTTCCCGTGTGAGCCGTTTCAAATCGCCCCGCTCTGTTGCCCACGGCGCCTGTGAACGCGCCGCGAACGTGGCCAAAGAGTTCGCTTTCCAACAAACTCTCGCTCAACGCTCCGCAATTCACTTTGACGAATGGCCCGCCATTGCGATTGCTTAAATGATGGATCGCATTTGCGATCACTTCCTTACCGGTCCCAGTTTCCCCTAGCAACAAAACCGATGCGTTGCTCATCGCGACTCTTCGGGTTATGCGAAAAACGTCCTGCATAGCGGGACTCGAACCTATCACTCCGGGCAGTTGTACGCTGCTGTTGTGTCGATAGTTTCCTTCGTTTTCCAGCCCGAAACTGGCCATGTAATGATTAACCCGTAGTTGACGCCAAAAATCCCTGGTCGGCGCCTACACGCTCAACCCGCTAGGGTGCGACTTCGGCCCAGGGCCGATCTCCCTTGGCTGCCTCGATCGCATCCAGGATGCGTCCAAGGACAATTCTAAGTTCCGAATCATCCGGACCTCGCTTGTTATACTCATCGTACTGAGCCTTAACAGTCTCGGAAGATATCAATACACCAAATTGCTTAAGGGATTGCACAAAATTTTGGCTAGCCTGCTCCCGTCGAGGCATCGAAACAGAATTGTCTGTAAGGATTTGAATCAACCGTAATTGCCCTAATGGTGTATCGACTGCCATTGCACTTGCCGCTTTGGCTTGAGTTGATACGAACTTGTTTTGTCGTTCCTCCCAATACGATGCTGAAAGTTCTCGCCATGTAGTTCGATTGGCGGCATCAATATCCAGCGATTGAGTCACTACCTGCATCCGTCGCAATATATCAGCAAACTCCGATTGCGTGGGGGGAACGCTCCCCAGTACGACTCGCACGTCAGATCCCATGATTTCGTGTTCGCCTCTGCTTAACGATTCAGCAAGGATCGCAATCGGGCAAGTTGCAGTTGAAGGGTTTGCTCGAACTCGCTGAGTTAATTCGCCTAAGTTCATTTCAAGCACACGCGATACGACGAAAATCGTCTCGATCGGCTGCCCCACTCGAAGCAAGCTCATTGTTTGAGACGCGGATGAAGATTCTGCTACTCGATAACCAAACGACTCCAAGAGCGTGCGCGTATGAGTTCTCAAATCAACAGCCCCTCCGATCACCAACGCCAATGGCTTCCCCTCTAGCATTCGCATCTCTGCTAATACTCGTTCTAGCCGATTTCTGCCATCGAAATGGACGTCCAAAAGTTGAAGGGAACCGCCTTCGGCGCGAGTGTACATCGATCCAAGCAGCGCTTGGGCCGAAGTGTAACGCACAGGTCCAACACCAGACTCGCATGCCATCGACAGCCGCTCCCGGACTGCATTGGGAATGGTCTCGGAGTTGGCCCAACGACCCAAGTTTCGAATCGCAACCAGCTGAGCCGAAGCAAGCCCCTGTTTTTCGGCTGCGTCCCAAATTAAGCACCCAAACTCATAACTGTCGGCTATCGAAGCGGAAAATTTGGGCGCAACGTCTGCTATCGAAAGCGTGTATGCAGCTTGTGGATTGGTTCGGCAAGCATCCTCACACAATACCGCCATGGCTAGTCCCGATTGACTGTCAGTCGATGCGCCGCAATGGATCGCTGAATTGGCGTGCTGTGCGGCTCTGGTCCAATCCAAGTCTGCTAATCTAGCTGGCTTTTCCAGTATTGTTCGTCCGTCTTCCGCAAGTTCCCAACGAATGTACGCATCTGGCTCATCCATCCAACGAAGCTTCTGAAAAGCAGACAAAGACTTTTCCATTTGCTCAATTGCATGGCGGAAAACTCGCTTGCTACTTGGAATTGTTTTGTTTTTGGTAGCGGCGATCTTGGCTAACACGTCACGAACCTCTTGATCTATCCGCGGGTCGTTTGCAGCGACGCACAGTTCTGTCGTTAGTGACGCTTCGCCGGAGAGCGATCCGAGAAGCGCCAGTTTGCCCCGCGATTCAGCATTCGAAGTCGTCATGGCAGCTTGCCAAGCCGCAAAGGAGGACTTCCCCAGCAAAGAAAACGCTTCGCACATCGTGGCTGTTGGTGCGGCTGCCCCTTCCGCTAAGTGATGATTAATCAATGCCGCTATGCCTCGATTGCCAGCTGACTCAAGCGATTGATAACCTTGAATGCGTTCCGACTTGCTTGGACTGCGTAGCTTAGCCACGCTTTCGTTCAGCTTCTTAGGATTGTTTGCTGCATCCGATGCGAGAGCTAGAATCTTCCTTGCGTTGGACTTTCTTAGATCCGACAAACCCGACTCCAGCCCTACCAATTGCACAAATGTCTGTGCGCCAGCCACTTGAACCATCTGCGTTGCTGTCGTTTCAGTCAGGCCCAATTTAGCGACTTCATCCATCCATCGCCCAACCTCGTCCCATCGTCGAATTCGCGCCATCAACTGAATAGCCCGCGCAAGTTCAGCTGCCGTGCGAGGCGGATTCGATCGGAATGATAAGACTAGGGCGCTACGTTCCTTGGCGTCCGGACGGTCGACCTCACTTTGATCGTCTTTCTTTTCGGACGTTGTCGCGTTTTCTTTTGCAACGTCCCCAAACTCGTCAGGCGAAAAAGGATCCTGGGCGAATGCAACGAGAACTGGAATCGTTGAATATGCGAAAAAAATCAGGGATCGTGTCGCGAGAATCCGATTCGGAGTTTTCATAGCGAGTCGTCAAAGTTGCTTTATTCGGAGTTGTCAGCACCGCACTCACCAAAACGTCTAGAAACGTCCAACGCGGTCGATCACACCATCTTAACTCGGCCCAAGACGCTATTCCCTAGTTCAAATTCAACAAGCAAGATTTTTGGACCAAAAGGGTGGATTGTGAGACGATTAAGGACGTTTCTTTCGCTCAGACCTTGGCGACGCAAAAAAACACTCCCCAAAAGCTTGACGAACGAAAACAAAATGATACCATAGTGATATCACTTAGATATATATCTCACACTTGTTTGAAATTGATGGGGTTTGGTATGGCAGATAGCTGTAAAGAGCTCGTTTTGGTGCCCAAGACGGGATGGAACGCGTTGGCGATGGCATTGAGCGGGTTGTTGCTGTCAATCCTAGGAGTTGTCGTGGCTGCCAGTTTTCATATTCCGGCACTTCTGATAGTGGTCTTGCCAGTTGCGCTGGCCTGCTTCGTGATCCTATTTGGATGCGTGGCAGTTCAGCCAAACGACGCGCGAGTCCTGCTTTTGTTTGGGGAGTATCGAGGTACGGTTTCAAAATCGGGCTTCTATTGGGTTAATCCGTTCTACTCTAAGAAACGGATCTCACTAAGGATTCGCAACTTCGAGACAGGCTCTTCAACGGTCAACGAGAAGAAGAATGAGGCTGGGCAGGTCGTCCAGCAAAAATCTCGCACGCATGGTCGACCTTCGAAAGTGAACGATCGGGACGGCAATCCGATTGAGATTTCGGCTGTGGTGGTTTGGAAAGTGGTGAATACTGCCGAGGCGATGTTTGAGGTCGATGACTACGAAGACTATGTATCCGTTCAAAGCGAAGCGGCTTTGCGCAATCTAGCATCCCGACACCCGTACGACAGCGAAGATCACGAGACCTCGTTGCGTGGTTCCATTCAAGAGATTAGCGACCAATTGTGCCACGATATTCAGTCTCGGTTAGACAAGGCCGGCGTCACGGTCATCGAAGCTCGCATAAGCCATCTGGCATACGCGCCAGAGATCGCCGCCGCCATGCTACAACGACAACAAGCACACGCGGTCGTTGCTGCGCGTACGAAGATAGTCGAGGGAGCTGTTGGAATGGTGCAGATGGCTCTGGAGCGACTTAGCAGAGACAAGATCGTTGAACTGGATGATGAGCGTCGTGCTGCTATGGTATCGAATTTACTCGTCGTCTTATGCGGCCATGCTCAGCCGGTGATCAACACTGGTTCGCTTTACTAGGCTAGACAATCTCAACGAGTGAACGGTAGAACACTGTGGCAAAGCGAGATTCTTTCCTATTGAGATTAAATCCAGCGACGATGGATGCGCTACGTCGGTGGTCGGAGGATGAGTTCCGCAGCATGAACAGTCAGATCGAAATGGTGTTGCATCGAGCACTACGGGATGCAGGACGATCACCCGATAAAAGCGCACCGAATTCGGAGATTGCTAAAACTAGCGAAGATCCTGCGGATTGAATCGAATCGATCCGCATATGGTATGATCGATTCCAATGTGCATTCCGCGATCCCTATTTTTGAGTCTTGCATCATGCCCAGAAAGAATCTCTTTCTTCTTCATACATCCGCTGCTTTGGTTCCGATGTTTGCGGAACTTTGCAAGACAAGACTGCCTGGCGTACGTGTGAGCAACATGGTGGACGACAGCCTTATTCAGGACATGATCGCCCACGGTTGTTTGCAACCGCGGACCGTCAGGCGAGTGACGCAATGGGTTGCAGCCGCCGAAGATGCAGGTGCAGACTATATCCTTGCGACCTGTTCCTCGATCGGCAAAGCCGTGGAAACCGCTGCCACAATTTCCGGCGTTCCTGTGATGAGAATAGATCGACCGATGGCTGAAATGGCTGTCCAAATGGGGGAACGCGTTGGCGTTATTGCGACTCTTCAAACAACGCTCGAGCCAACTTCAGAACTGGTGCAACGCTGCGCCGATAAGGCTGGAAAGGAAATCAAGCTTACGTCGCTTCTGTGCCAAGGGGCATTTGAAGCCTTGATGAGCGGTGACGCGGCCAAACACGATGCAATGGTAACCGCTGCTTTACGAGAATTGATGTCCGAGGTGAATGTCATTGTTCTAGCTCAAGCCTCGATGGCACGAGTTGTCGATTCGCTTCCTGTTGCGGACAAGCGTGTTCCTATTCTCGCAAGCCCTCGCCTCGCGATGGACTTACTCGCAAAAGTACTCTGAACCCAAAAAGCAAGCAGCCAATTGGTATTCCGCAAGCGAATATGAAATTAGTTTGCAAATCGCTCTTGCAAAGACATAACGGTCATGGGAGTTGTCCGCATGACCAACATCGCTTCGACAGCCATTCGAGCTGCAGCCACGGTGGTGATGCAAGGTACACCGGATTGAACAGCCGCAGCGCGAATTCGACCTTCGTCCGTTCGCGCGCCCTTGCCATTGGGAGTATTGATGATTAGGGAAACATCATCATTCTTGAGATAGTCGATCAAGTTGGGATTCCCTTCAGCCAGCTTCTTTACCCTGGATACTGGTATATTTGCCCGCTCCAAAACCTGCGCCGTCCCTGAGGTTGCTAAAAGCTTGTAGCCCATATCGTGCAATTGTTGGGCCATGTCGGTAATGCCATCGCGATGCCTGGCCGCAATACTCAAAAAGACGTTGCCGGAAATGGGCAGCACAACTCCTGCTGCAATCTGGCTCTTGTTAAAGGCTATAGGGAATTGGTCACTAATGCCCATTACCTCGCCAGTGCTTCGCATTTCCGGTCCCAAGACAATATCAACACCCGCAAACTTTCGAAATGGAAAGACCGATTCCTTGACCGAGACACTTCGCGGTACCGGTTCGCTGGTGATCCCTAATTCCTTTAGTTTTTTACCTACCATCACTTTGGTGGCGATGTTCGCAACGGCCGTACCTGTTGCTTTCGCGACAAATGGTACTGTACGACTTGCTCGTGGATTGACTTCCAAAACATATACGACTGATTTGCCGTTTTCTTCTTTTATGGCGAACTGAACGTTCATCAAACCGACAACCTTGAGTCGCCTAGCCATCGCATCGGTTGCGTGACGAATCTCAGCAAGCACTTCTTGGCTAAGAGAGAACGACGGAATCACACAGGCTGAGTCACCGGAGTGAACGCCCGCCTCCTCGATATGTTCCATGATGCCCATAATGATCACATCGTCACCGTCCGAGACTGCATCCACATCCACCTCGGTTGCATCCTCTAGAAAGCGATCGATCAAAACCGGTTGGCCCTGGGCGACAACAAACGCTTCAGCTACAAAGCGTTCGAACTGAGAATGGTCGTAACAGATTTCCATCGCTCGTCCACCCAGAACATAGCTTGGACGCACCAAACATGGAAAGCCAATCTTTTGGACCTCGGAACGCGCTTGCGCCAAATTGCGAGCGATTCCGTTGGCTGGTTGTTTGATCTTTAGCTCATTGAGTAGTACTTGGAACTTCTCGCGGTCTTCTGCGTCCTCGATAGTTGCGACGCTGGTACCGATAATTGGAACGCCTTCGTTGGCAAGCGCTCGAGCTAGATTCAGAGGGGTCTGACCGCCAAATTGCACGATCACTCCATCGGGCTGGACGGTATCCACAATGTTCAATACATCTTCCGTCGTTAGCGGTTCGAAAAAGAGCATATCGCTGGTGTCGTAGTCGGTGCTGACTGTCTCTGGGTTGCTGTTGACCATGATCGACTCAATGCCAAGTTCACGAAGCGCGTAACTGGCATGGCAACAGCAATAATCAAACTCAATCCCTTGACCGATCCGATTGGGCCCTCCTCCGAGAATGATGACACGCTTCTTGTCCCCTTTGGGGGGCGTTTCGTTTTCGCTTTCGTAGGTGCTGTAATAGTAGGGGGTATAGGCTTCAAACTCCGCGGCGCACGTGTCAACCGATTTATAGGTCGCGACAACACCCAGCGATTTGCGCCATTCTCGCACCTCACCATCATCGCTATTGAGCAATGTGGCCAGCTGTCGATCTGAAAATCCAAATTGTTTGACCTGTCGCATGGTCGACGCATCCATGCCGGAGAGCGAACCGATTTCTCTCAATCGGGTTTCAATTTCAACCAACTCCTGCAGTTGGTCCAGAAACCATCTGTCGATATTCGTAATGGAGTAGATTTCATCGATGCTCATTCCACCAAGCATTGCGTAGCGAATGAACCAAACACGCTCCGCATTGGGGCGAGATAACTTGCTTCGGATTTCTTCATCATCAGGGCGGCGATCCGTAAACCAGAGGTCCTTGCTGTCCGATCCAAAACCGAATGCCCCTACCTCAAGTCCTCGCAAGGCTTTTTGAAACGACTCTTTGAAAGTTCGACCGATGGCCATCGTTTCCCCAACACTCTTCATCTGAGTCGTCAGTGTCGAATCCGCTTCGGGGAACTTCTCGAATGCAAAACGTGGGATTTTGGTAACGACATAATCGATTGTCGGTTCGAAGCAAGCTTGAGTCTTCTTGGTGATATCGTTTTGAAGCTCCCACAAACGGAATCCGACCGCGAGCTTGGCGGCGATTTTGGCGATTGGAAACCCAGTCGCTTTGCTCGCTAGAGCGCTGGATCTACTCACTCTTGGATTCATCTCAATCACAATCATCTTTCCATTCTCTGGATGGATCGCGAATTGAATATTGGAGCCACCTGTCTCGACACCGATTTCACGGATAATGGCCAAGCTTGCATCGCGCATCCGCTGGTATTCTTTATCCGTCAACGTCTGGGCAGGTGCGACAGTGATGGAGTCCCCGGTATGAACTCCCATTGGATCGAAGTTTTCGATAGCGCATATGATGACCACATTGTCATCTGCATCTCGCATGACCTCCATCTCGTACTCTTTCCAGCCGATGATGGACTCTTCGATGAGGACCTCAGTGATGGGCGAAAGAGTCAATCCGTTGAGTACCAAATCGTCAAAGTCATCTCGATTGTATGCGATGGCCGATCCACTACCACCCATCGTAAAGCTCGGTCGCACCACGCAGGGCAAGCCAACGTCTGCCAATGTCTTTCGAGCTTGCTCAATCGTGTGAACGACATCTCCACGGCAGACGTTCATACCAATTTTTTCCATCGCGAGTTTGAATGCGTCGCGCGCTTCGGCCTTATGAATGACCTCGGGGTTCGCGCCGATCATTTCGCATTGATACTTCTCTAATACACCATTTTTCGCAAGTTCCATGGCGATATTGAGCGCGGTTTGACCTCCTAAGGTGGGGAGCAAGGCACACGGCCGCTCGCGTTCGATAACCTTAGCCACCATTTCCCAAGTCAATGGTTCAATGTACGTACGTTCCGCAGTCGCTGGGTCGGTCATGATCGTGGCCGGATTGCTATTGACCAGAACCACTTCGTACCCTTCCTCGCGAAGCGCCTTGCAAGCCTGAGTGCCGGAATAGTCAAATTCGCAAGCTTGGCCAATAATAATTGGGCCAGAGCCAATCAACAGAATTTTCTTAATATCAGTGCGTCTAGGCACGGCAGAACCTAACAGTTTGCGGGTTGATGAAAACCGTGGTTACGTCGCTTCAAAAAGGAAGCGGATGCAGACCAAAATCCCACAGAACTTAACATGCTTCGACTCTTTGCGGTAGCCGAAGTAGAGCCATCCATTTTGTCAAAGGAACTCACCTGCACGCACTCGCGCCCCGACCGAGAATGCGGTTCCATTTTCGTAACGGAACTCTTGATGTATGCTTTTTCAAATCAAAAAATGGGTTGGCCGTCCTGCCACAGTGTTGCTATCCAAAGAACTCAGACTTTCATAGGTGTCAGGCGAATATTGACGCCAAAGAAGCAGAATCCATAATCAATCAAGTTTTCATCGCTTTTGCTAGTTTCAAGCAAGCAAGCAACGCATTCGCTGCTTCTTCCCCCTTGTTTCCTGCGTTCCCGCCACTTCGCTGAATCGCTTGCTCCAAGGAATTTACGGTCAATAGGCCCAATGCCACAGGTTTCTTGTGATCCAACGAGAGCCGCATCAAACCCATACTGACCGCACGATTCAAATGCTGATCATGGGTTGTTTCCCCCCTGATAACTGCTCCTAACGCAATTGCTCCTCTGCATGACTCTTGTTGAAGCGCAAGTTGCATGGCGAAAGTCAATTCCCAGGCTCCTGGCACTCTCAAGACTTGTATGTCTCCTTCGCGGATTGCGTTTGCGAGGAGCGTTTGCATGGCCGCATCATAAAGCTTGCCTGTAATACTGTCGTTGTATTCCGAAACCACGATTGCAATAACACTCGGGGCGTCAATATTGGGCTCGGCAGTCGGGCTAGGAATCATCTCTCTGGGCATGGCATACTTCCGTTGATTGCAATGGTCGGACTGGCGCGCAGTGAGCAATTGTCCAAATAGTACGACTACTTGCAATCCGAACGCTCGGAGCTTCCAGGGTAAAGAGACGGACGCACGGCGATCTAAAGTGTTTAGACCGGTCGAATACCCATCAGGAATTCAGCGTTCGTTTTCGTTTTGGTTAGCTTTTGCACCAGTGTCTCCATCGCATCGGGAGGATTCACATCGGCAAGCGTTTTCCTCAGGGATGAGATTCGCTTGTATTCGTTGGGATCCAAAAGCGATTCCTCACGACGCGTACCGGACTGGTTGATATTGATGGCAGGCCAAATACGTCTGTCCACCATCGCTCGATCCAAGACGATTTCCAGGTTTCCTGTCCCTTTGAACTCTTCAAATATGATGTCATCCATCTTGCTGCCTGTGTGAATCAAAGCGGTTGCAATAATCGTCAATGATCCACCTTCTTCCATTTTACGAGCCGCACCAAAAAACGATTTAGGCTTTTGCATGGCATTTGCATCCAGGCCTCCGGTCAGTAGTTTGCCAGACTGTATGCACTCGCCATTCCAGGCACGGGCCAATCGGGTGATCGAGTCCAAGAAGACAATGACATCGACACCGTCCTCTACCAACCTCTTCGCTTTTTCAAGAACCATCTGGCTGACTTGAATATGCCTTGCAGCGGGCTCATCAAAAGTGCTGCTAATGACCTCGCACTTGGGACCTCGCACTTCTCGCATCATATCGGTCACTTCCTCAGGCCGTTCATCAATCAGCAACATGATGACATACGATGCTGGGTAGTTTTGCAGAACCGCTTTAGCCATCTTCTGTAATAGGATGGTCTTTCCCGATCTCGGTGGCGAAACGATTAGACCTCGTTGCCCGAAGCCAAGTGGAGCAATAAGATCGATCACCCTAGTCTCAACGATATCTGCGGTCGTTTCCAACACGATTCGGACTTTAGGATGCAATGGTGTCAGTGAATCAAAAGGCTTTCGAGAGCGTACGATATTCGGATTGCGGTGGTTGATCGCTTCGACTCTAAGCAATGCGAAGTACCGTTCGTTTTCTTTCGGCGGTCGAACTTGACCCGAAATGGTCATCCCGGTTGTCAAACCAAATCTACGTATCTGAGATGGAGAAATGTAGATGTCGTCTGGACAAGATACGTAGTGATGGCTCGAAGATCTAAGGAAGCCAAATCCATCGGCTAGAATCTCAAGGGTGCCCTCTCCATATAGAATTCCGGACGACAACATTCTCGCCTTCAGAACTTGAAAGACCAACTCATCGCGGTCCATCTTCTCAGCGTTAGCAATGCTCTCAACTCTCGCGTGTTCCAGTAACTCTTCGACTGGCATGGGCTGCAGTGTAGCAAAGTCAAGCGACGGACGCTTCTCGGGTGAAAGCGGTGTCGCCCCCGAATTGCGATGTTCTTTAAAAAGTTCTTCCGAGATAGAAAGTGTTTCTTCTCGTTTGAACCGAGACCTCGCGTGCAGCTCACCCTTGGGAAAAGCAGCATCATCATTTGGACCGTTCATAGTGGTAGGGCGTCGAAAAGCATCGCTGATCCGTTGCTCCAGCAACTTGATGGAATCCGTTCTTACAACCGATGCCACGAAGTCCAGCCAACGAAACAAAACGAGTGAGGAGGGAGGGAGCGAAGAGTCGTTCGCACGTCTGCAACAAGTGCTGCAAACGCGGATATCCTAAAGTATAGCTGGAGCAACCAGCCTACCGCAACTAGCAGAATAAAGATGTTTTCCTTTTAGCCGAACAAGCACACAACGTGTCTTTTTTTATCCTATGCCCCAGTTTCCGTGAGATTCAATGCCCACATTGCCGCAATTTTTGAGATCGCGGTCGGCAATGACTCACATTCCAGCTCAAACACACGGCGTTGGAGCGATTCTGCAGTATCGTTTTCAAGCACTTCGCACGTTCTTTGCAGAATGATGGGACCGTGATCGTACTCGTTGTCCACGTAATGAACGGTGCATCCAGAAACTTTTACACCGAAGTCGATTGCAGCCTGATGTACCTTGAGGCCATACATTCCCTTGCCTGAAAAAGCCGGAATCAACGATGGGTGTATGTTAACAACTCTGTTTTCAAAATCCTTTGGAATCAAAACATGTTGAAGATATCCGCCCATTACTACCAAATGCGCGCCGTTGTCGCGGATCGGGCCAAAGACTCGCTCCGAATGTTCCGTTGCCGAAAGAGCCTTCGATTTCGGAACGACCAACGTCGGAATCGATGCAGCTTCTGCGTATCGAAGTCCGCCAGCCTGATTGGTGGAACTGACGACTAATCGAATCTCGACTTGCAGTGTCCCAAGACCTTGCCTCGCAACCAGATTTCGAAGCGTTGTGCCTCCACCTGAAATCAGAACGGCAATTGGAAGAAGTCGATTCATGCAAGTCATCATTTTTTTCGATTCTTGACTTCGTTCTGCAATTCTAACAAGAACTCATTGAAACTCCCTTGATCACTGCCATCGGAAAACTGCACTGCTTGCTTTTGCGCTTTTATTGCGGATTCAAATTCTCCAATCGCTGCATTCAACCGACCAATCGTATCGCAAAGATTTGCTTTGTTTCCGCCTTGAACCTGTGGCAACGCCTTTTCGACAGCCGCAATCGATTTTTTTATAATGGATTTGTTGTCGATCCTATTGGTCGTGAAATTCTCATACGCGGACCAAGCCACATCCTGTACAAAGAGTGGCTCGTCTACGCAAGTCGCAAAGAGTTCATCATAGGATTTTGCAATTGCGGCGCTGTTCGCTTGAGACCTTATTTGTAAATCAATCTTGGATTTGTACAGACCGAACTGAAGTCGCCGGTCCGATGCTCTTGCCAAAAATCCTTCGATCGCAACAACCGCTTCGGCATACTTCTTGTTTCTTGCGAGTGTGCCGATAGTCTTCTGAATTTCTTCTATCAGCTTTTGTTCAGCGATGTATTTATTCCTATCCCATTTGTCGTTGAGAACGGTTTCCAAAATACTGTCCATCTCCATCGGATGACCGATCCATTCAATCTTTGCATCTTTCCCCACTATGAAAGCACAGGGTATGCCGTCTTGATTGGCTGCAAGCATATAGTCTGCTTCGCTCGAACCATCGGGATCCGTGGTCAAACAATACTCCTTGGTTACTTCGCTGATCTTTCTTTTTTTGCCCTGTTCATCCGTAAGTTCGTTCTGCAAAAAACTTTTTACGACTTCGAGTGGCTCGCTGCTAATGCTGACAATCTGAAGTCCCTTGTCGGCATAAATCCGTTGCAGATGAGCGAGATGTGGCATGCTTTGAACACATGGGCCGCAGGTGGTTGCCCAAAACTCCACGACATACACTTTGCCGGGCGTAAAGCCCGTTACTTTTGAAAATTTACCTGAGCCGTTTTGAACCCAATGCTCCACGTTGAGCTTAGGCGCTACAGAGCCCACTTCCAGTTTCGCGGTCGCAAATGCTGCGGTTTGTTGCAACCAAAAAACAAGTGCCAAAAATAAGGCGATTTGAAGTCTCAAGAGTGGGTCCTTAAAGTGGAATCTTGTAGTACACGGTAACGATGGACTCGATGACACCATTTTCAGCTCCCAACTCCCACTATGCCCAAAGACAGCCTTACTTGATCTTGCTCGCGTTGCCCGCCTGTCCAAACGAAATCATCCTTGCTTTGCATACCTCTTTCATGGCTGACCGAGCCGGCTTGAGGTAGTCTCGAGGATCGAATTTGTCTGGACTCTCGGTGAGCACTTTACGGATTGCACCGGTGATGGCCATCCGGCAATCCGTATCTACGTTGATCTTCCGCACACCGCTCTTGATACCACGTTGAATTTCTTCGACTGGCACACCCCAAGTTTGCTTCATTTTGCCACCAAACTTATTGATGATGTCTTGCAATTCTTGAGGGACGCTGCTGCTCCCGTGCATTACCAAATGCGTGTTGGGAATCAATTTATGGATCGCTTCGATTCGCGACATCGCCAAAACCTCACCGTCAGGCTTGCGTGTGAACTTATAAGCGCCATGGCTTGTTCCGATGGCAACCGCTAGCGCGTCGACGTTCGTCTCTGAAACAAATCGAGCGGCCTCATCGGGATCTGTCAGCAATTGATCGTGACTTAAGACCCCCTCAGCTCCATGTCCATCCTCCGCTTCGCCTCCCCCGGTTTCCAATGAACCCAAGCAACCGAGTTCCCCCTCCACCGAAACATTACGAGCGTGCGCCAACTTGACAACCTCTTTGGTCACTGCCACGTTGTATTCGTAGGGGGCCGGAGTTTTGCCATCCTCCTTCAACGAACCGTCCATCATCACGGAAGTGAATCCATTTTCGATGGCCGATAGGCATGTCGACGGCGAGTTCCCATGATCCTGGTGCATGACAATTGGGATGTCGGGGTACAGTTCGACTGCCGCCAACATGAGATGCCGAAGATACGCGTCTTGGGAATAAGTCCTCGCACCACGAGACGCTTGGATAATAACTGGGGAATTGGTTTCCTGAGCCGCTTCCATGATCGACTGGATCTGTTCCATATTATTAACATTGAATGCGGCCACGCCATAGCCATTTTCGGCTGCATGATCGAGGACTTTGCGAAGCGGTACCAAAGCCATTTGAAGTCTCTTCTGAAAGGAAATTGAAATGCGGGGTTGGAAATATAAAACGTGGGACACTGTTTTCTCAAACAAGAACGCGTAGGATTATGGAGCTGTTTGCGATCATGGACAATCCGTAATCACTCGCCTTGACCGGCTATATCGACATGGAACAAGACTTCTCGAAGCCGATACGTAGCGTCGCCAAGCTGCAACCGTTGGACAACTATTTGAGCGGCAGTTGGGACGCGCTCGGAGCCGGCGCGCCGGTCTTGGTGGCTCTTTCTCAGATTTGCAGCAACGCGATGGTAGGACTGTACGCCACTACACAGACTGAAGCGGCAGATTTGCCACCCGAAAGCAAGGCGATTTTGGCGGCCGCTCGCAACCGAGGTGTGATCGAAATCAAAGCTGTTAACGCAGCATTCGAAGCACCCTCGCGAATGCTAGCCGTTTACATCGAATTGGACGAAACACAGACAATCGCCTTTCGCGATCCAAAGGAACCCGAAGTGACTGTCCGCTTTCTCGAAGGATTTCGAGTCCTTTGCGAAAAGGGTTTGGTCATGCATCACATTCATCGGGACTTTTCATTGACCCAACGTGGGTTTGAATTGGCGAGAACAATTTTGAAAGAAGAGGTGCAACCGTGGCTCGACAAGGGTACCGAGTTTGGGCTGCACGACTGACTGTAGTCTTAATCTTGCTTTGCGGCATTGCTGGGCTGGCGATGCGTTCTCTTTGGCAAGAATTTGCCAACAAATCGATCGTATTGCACGCCGATCCAGGCTTGCAAAAGACTCCTGGCGACCTCGAAATCGCCACGGCGCACCCCCTCGATCCACTGCTAGATTTCGCAAGGAAAGCGCACCGCAACCACGTTAATAATCATCGAGACTACACCGCTATTCTGATCAAACGCGAAAGAGTAGATGGCAAACTGCTGCCCGAGTCCAAAATGGCAATGAAGCTAAAATACGGGAAAAAGCCCGATACGGACGCGGCACGTTCCGTTTCCGTCTATTTGAAAACCCTCGAACCAAAATCCCAAGCGGGGCGTGAAGTGATCTGGGTTCAAGGACGTAACGACAACAAGATAACGGCGCGCGAAGCTGGACTATTCGGGATCGTGCCCTTGGAATTAAATCCAGATAGCCGACTGGCAATGATGGGAAACCGATATCCAATCACAGACATCGGCATCGAAAAACTGCTAGGCAAGCTTATCGAAAAGGGAGAACGAGATCGCAAACTTGGCACTGCAACCATCCGAACCACGGAAAACGCGGAAATTGGAGACCGACAATGCCGACTCATGGAAGTAATTCACGAGTCCCCAACAACGACGATTGATGGTCAAACAATCGAGTTTGAGTTTTTTTTGGCACAAATCTACATTGACGACGAGCGCTTGCTCCCTCTGAAGTACGCGAGCTATAGCTGGCCAAAACAGCCGGGCGGCCCGCCTGAACTCCTTGAGGAATATACGTATCAGGATCTAGTTCTCAATGTTGGGCTAAACGTTAGTGACTTTGATCCAAAGAACCCCGCTTATGGTTTTTGATGGATGTCGTGCGCGCCTGTAGCTCTAAAGACACAAAGCAATTGCACTAGCCAAAACAACCTAAGATGCTGACAATTCTGGACTTAAAGCATGTCCCCAATGGTTCGGCCCCCCCATCAATGACGCGTTGGCGCGTGGGTTGCGTTCGAACTGCAACAATTTTAATACGAGTGACTTGTTAGTGGACCGAAAACTATTCGCATGGCTGCTTATCTGCATTTCCATGTTCTTGCTGTTCAATAGCATGCAGCGGCAACGTGAGAATGCGGCCAAAGAACAAGAAAAACAGACAAGAATCGCCGAAGCCGCAAGAGAAAAACAAAAGGCCGCTGCGAAGGAAGCCGCGGAACGACTGGCGAGCGAAGACCCAGATTTTGCAATGCCCGACCAACCACGGCGCGAGCTATTCACTTTGGGGAGTATGAACCCAAAAGACAATTACCAATTGCTCGTCACCCTCGACAATCAAGGGGCTGCGATCAAGCGGATCGAGTTGATGGCACAAATCACGCCAGGACAATTCCAATATCGATCGCTTCAGTCCAAGGAACGCGATGGTTATCTGGGATACTTGTCACTCGACGAATCCCCATCGTCACTCGATGTCAATACGGTTCCTAGGGGATCTGCCGCTGCGAGTGCTGTTTGCAAAGAGGACGCAAGCTTGGTGGGTTTGCTCCCCGGCGACAAAATAGTGGGCTGGGATGGGCTTACTGGCTTTCCGTCTATTTACCAATGGGAAAAACGGATGAGCAACCAATCGGCCGGGAAGCCGATCCAGCTCAAAATATTGCGCAACGCAGCAGCGTCGTCAGAACGGGAAAATAAACAAAAAGATGCGCCAGAGATTGGAGCCGCATCGTCGGGAACAGAATTGACATTCGATTGCATCCTGACAGAAAAGCCGCTAGACGTCTTACGCGCCGAAGACGACTTCAAAGACGAGCAAGTTCAGGGGAACGATCCCTGGGCTTCGTGTGCAACCACCTTCGCGTTGATCGATCAGACGTCAATTGTAGATGGCGAACGAACTATTTTTGGTTTGGAAAACACCCTCAAAGGGCGTTGGAATGCGAAGCTGCTGGACATGACCGAAGGCATGGGGGTCGAGTTCTCGATACCCCTTCGTTCCTATCTGAAGCTGGCTCAAATCAAAGCCAACTTGGAACTGGTCAAGCAGTATCGGCTATTTCCCTCAAATCCTGTTGTAGGAGTCAACGATTCGAGCACTCGGCAGCACCACTTGGAGCTGACTACGATTGTTCGCAACCTAGACGATGAGGTTCATACCGTTGCGATACGACAGGAGGGACTCAACGGCATTTCGCTCGAAGGATGGTGGTATCCCACCAAGATATCCCCGTTCTTTTTTAGCGCAGCAGGAGCGCGTGACGTGATCGTCAGCAATGGCTTCAAAGGCCATACACTCTTTCCGACACGGCAAATCGTTTCTCATGCGATCAGTTTCCCTGCCGAACCGGACATGACACTTTTTGGACCTGCCGAAAGCCTCGCCACTCGCAACATCAACTACATCGGGTTGGATACGCAAACTTTTACGGCCGCAATGCTGGCAAGCCCAAGCGAGCCTTCCTCTTTGCAGAACCTCAAGCGAGGGAGCGCGACGGTTTACAATTCGGATTATACCGATGCGAATAAACTCCCTTCCTCGAAACAACAAGCCGCAAACATTGGTTTTTGGTTTGAGTCAGACAACGTGAAGATCTCGCCCAAGAGTGAATGGAAGCAAGCTTACCAGATCTTTGCCGGCCCCAAGGATCCGGAATTGCTCGCGGCTTACAAACTCGATGAGTCGATTGAGTACGGTTGGCATATCTTCGGTTTCTTCGCCAAACGTCTCGGGTACATACTCCATTTCTTCTTTTGGGTGACTTCCAATTTCGGAGTTGCCATCATTATGTTGACCGTGTTGGTCCGTTCATGCATGTTTCCAGTGAGCCGCATGATGGCACTTAACGCGCAAAAGATGCAGTCTGTCCAGCCTCAATTGGCTAAGCTGAAAGAAGCGTTGAAGGAAGATCCTCGCAAGATGATGGCCGCTCAACAGATGCTGATGAAGAAAGCAGGGATCAATCAGTTTGCAGGGTGCTTGCCAGCACTGATTCAATTGCCAATTGTCATCGGACTCTACCGCTGCGTATCGGTCGACGTAGGTTTGAGACAGCAGTCGCTTTTTCCCGGTTGGGATTGGTGCTCTAATCTCGCTGGACCGGACATGTTCATGGATTGGCATTCCTGGATGCCTGAGTTCATCGCTGGTCGTGGATCGGGATGGTTTGGTCCTTATCTGAACATCCTCCCCATTGTCACGATCACGCTTTTCATCATTCAACAAAAAGTCTTGATGCCAAAGGCGACCGACGAGCAGACTCGGGTTGCTCAACAAATGATGATGGTGATGACAATCATGATGGGCGTGTTGTTCTTTAAGGTTCCGGCTGGGCTTTGCATCTACTTCATCACTTCGTCGAGTTGGTCGCTTGTCGAACGGTTTCTGATCAAGCGATTCACTCCGAAGTCGAGCATGGTCAATTTGCCTGAGAACGCTGTCAACGAAATCATCTTGACGTTAGCCAAATCAGGTACGCCACAACAACGCACCGCCAATTCGCCATCCAACAGCGACAAGCCTAAGATGAAAGCGACTAAACCACCTGAGACTCTTGCAGATCTATTTCCTAAGTGGTTTGGTAAAAAAGCCGACGCAAGTTCATCCAACGATACCACCCCCAAACGGCCTCCCAACGCTCCTCCTGAACGAGGCAATAAGAAAAAGAAGCGTTGAATTCAATCGAACGGGATTATGGAATCGTACCTACTTGACCGGTGGTTCGGTCAGGTTTTTTTGCTAATGAGATATTCAACGGGAGGAGACAAAAAGCGTCGTTTCCCATTGGTGAGATTTTCGTCCAATCCGTCGATCATAAATTGCTGTGAGACAAGCCACTGAGTACTCGCAGCAACTTCGTCATTCGATTTTGAAGGCTCAAGCCGGTTGCCGTTGTTTGCTTCACCTTCACCCTGTCCCGATGATCGCGAATTGAGCCAGTTGATGACCATTAGCACATCGATTGGCGAAATCGTACCATCGTCATCAACATCCAAAAACCGAATCAGCTGCCCAATAGCTGGATTTTGCAACTCGCGCACTCCGAATTGGTTGATGTCATTGATTAAAGTGAGCACATCTAATGGCGAGATGGTGCCATCGTCATCAACATCCAGTTGATTCTTGAGATTGTGCCAGCGATTGACACCACGCGTTACCACATTGACCAATCCCTCGGAATCATTGATGCCGTCAGACAAGCGATATAAAAATGTTTCCGTTCGCGTTTGCCTTGCTCGCAAGCGAGACAAGATGCTCGAAGTGGTTGGGTCATAGTGGAAGTCACCTGTTGAGGAAATTCGAACCGTCGCCCCAAGTTCGCTGATGAATTCGATCGCCGTATTGAATGGTATTTCGCGCCCGTCAAACTGAACTACTCGGGCTGGGAATTCGCCGAAGCCGAAATGGTCGTTCGATAGGATGTTTCGATCGATAGGCGTTTCCTTGTTGGTCTGCACGTTGTCGTCCACGATCTGTGGGCCATACTGCGTCACTCGAAGATATACACCGCTCGTCGGTGCGTTCGAAACCGAATCGCCATTGATGACAGCAGCCTCGGTCCACGCGACATACGGTGTCGTGCTTGAAAACGCATCACGAGGTGCCGAAATCGAAACGCTTTGGGCTGAATCGCCGGTCGAACTAATCCCCGCACTACTTGCGTCGCCGGCAGCGAACTCGTGCAAAACATAGGGAGAGACCGGATAATTGAAGTTCCCAAAGTTTGACATGACAAAGATGCTGGAGCGTCCATCCGCTAGGAGGACTCCATCATCCATCCAAGCTAAATTCGCACCAACATTGGTTACAGCCAAATCGGGTTTTGCTGCGTAGCCAATCGTGTCTGAGATTCCGCTAGAATGCGTTCGCGGCACAGTATCGCGACTGTACTGCGGAAGCACCTTTTGTGGTGCTGATGGTACTCCCTCAAAGGGATGGCGAATCGCAATCGCGTCGACTTGATCCTCGCGATCGGTTTGGCGATGCCAAGCCACATAGACGTCGGTCTCGACCTGCTCTTCAAATTGGCCCATCGATCGCTTTCCTATTAACTGCAATCCAATGGTAGGCTCCGTCGCGTCCCCATCGGAAATCGTGGTCGCCAAGTTCCAGAAGCCGGGTTGGTAGATGGAGACAGGGGTAGTGGCAGCGCAAAGGGTTGTGGTGTTGTACCCACTAAGGAAGACATCGATGTCATGATCCACCGAATCGCCATAGGAATAGGCAATCCCTGCGCGGAATTCAACCGCATCTAAATCAAAGCTGGTGATGTTCGGTCCTCCGGGAACGCCACCTGCAATACCAGCTCCGCCTATGAATCCGACAAAGCACGACGGTTCATTTACAAATTGCGTGATCGCGATCTGCTCCCGTGGTCCCGAGTTATCGATCCATGCTAACAAACCGCTACTGGTCGAATACGGTACGAACTTGGCGTGATCGGCAGCACCGTTTTGCCCAGGATTTACCATGCGTGTCCAGTTCGTGCTCAGCCGTGCAACTTCAATGTTGGTTGTACCGTCGGATTCGATGCTTGTCCAAGCCACGAACAGATCGTCTTCATTGGGTGGAATGAATAGAGTCGGGCGTCTCGATTGACTCGCGTCATTGCTAATGCCACCCCCATTGGCAGATCCTTGACCGTCGAATCCGTCTAACGGTTGCCAAACGCCTAGATCATTGGGATGGTAGGCAACGTAGATCTCTGAGTTTCCATTTCGCCAATCCACCCAGGTTACATACACACCCAATTCGGTTGCAAGGATCGATTGTTCGAATCCGCCAATTTGCGTTAAGCCTGCGGCGTTAGCTGAACCGCTCAGTTCCGCCCATGGTCCGCGGCGTTCAGGACCTTCGGACATGTCGAAAATTGGAATGGGATCATCGGTAGATGGATCGATGGTGTTGGTGCCAAGTCCGCCATCGATCGTATTGATGCCACTGCCACCTCGAATGTGATCATCTCCATCACCTCCATCGATTGTGTCATCGCCATCATGGCCATAGATCTCATCTTCATCGGGAACCCCAGGCGAAGCAGCCGGTCCTCCGATAATCCAATCGCCATGAACTCCACCGCGGAGGATGTCCCTGCCTGATCCACCGTTGATGATATCCGCGCCACCAAGACCATCGATGGTGTCATCACCAAGCCCGCCATCCAGACGGTCTCCGAAATAGGTTGTGTCCTGAAGTTTGTTGTCATCGGTACCATCATCCGAACCGACGATGGTGTCATTGCCATCGTCACCTCTCAGCCACTCCCCGAATCCGCCTGGGCCGGCGAACAAGAAGTCGTCGCCGTTGCCACCTGAAATGTCATCGATGCCGCCGTCACCATAGATCGCGTCATTGCCAAGATCGCCTGAAAGAATGTCGTTGCCGACGCCCCCTTCCAGCACATCGTCTCCTTGGTCACCAAACAAGGTGTCAATTCCGATTTCGCCATAGATCCGATCATCGCCAGTATTACCATGGATCGTGTCGTCCCCTTGATTTCCATAGAGGACATCATTCCCCTCGTCGCCATCGATTGTGTCGTCGTCGCCATTGCCGAGGATCAGGTCATCCCCTGCGTTGCCTCGGATCGTATCGCGGTCATTGCCACCTCGGATGGTATCGTTTCCGCTACCACCTGTGATTTCGTCTTGGCCATCATCACCATAGATCACGTCGGCGCCGTCATTGCCGTCGATGTCGTCGTCACCGTTATCACCGTAGATTAAATCGGCGTCCTCATCGCCAGTGATGTCGTCATCGCCATCATTGCCATGAATGAAGTCGTTGCCGCTGTTGCCTGCGATGTCGTCATCGCCATCATTGCCGAAGAGGAAATCAGCATGATTGTTTCCGCGAATGAAATCCGCTCCCTGGTTCCCTTCGATCGTATCGATCCCGTCGCTTCCGTAGAGCAAATCGTCGTCACCAGCCCCGAGAATATGGTCATTGTCAACGCCGCCGTCGATCGTGTCGATTTGCGGACCACCATCGATGGTGTCGTTCCCTTCATCGCCAAAGAGAGTGTCTTCGCCATCCTCTCCGAGAATATCATCGTTGCCCTTGCCGCCGCGAATTCGGTCTGCTTCCGGGCCACCCCACAACCTGTCGCTACCTAGGCCTCCCAGTATCAGGTCCTGGCCATCGACTCCGCCAATTTGGAACGATAGAGTGCCAAAACCGTATATCCTGTCATCTCCATCGTCGCCGGAGAGCGTGTCGGCATCTTCGTTCCCCTCGATCGTGTCCAATCCCTGTTGACCATAGATGGTGTCTCGACCCACACCACCAAACAGATCATCACTGTCACTACCGCCGAAGATGGTATCGTCGTCAGTGACCCCAACTGGCAGCGTTACTGCATTCACTGAATCGACATCACCGTAGATCGTGTCCTGACCATCGTCACCATAAAGTTCATCGCTGCCCCAACCCCCAGAGATGGTATCCGGGCCGGAATCCCCATGAATGATATCGTTGCCCTCATCGCCAAAAAGGTTGTCGAGACCTTCGCCGCCAAAGATTGTGTCGATGCCGTCGTTGCCATGAATGGTATCTTCCCCTCGTTCACCAAAGAGTTGATCGGCACCTGGGCCACCGAAGATCGTGTCTGCTTGGTCTCCACCGTACACAATATCATCGCCACGACCTCCTCGAATCGTATCCGAGTTCCGTCCACCTTCGACATAATCTTCGCCATCATCTCCATCTATTTCGTCGACACCGTCGCCACCGTAGATGCGGTCCTGCCCACCAAGGCCATGGATCTCATCATCGTCATCGCCGCCATCGATCACGTCATCTTGATTGCCACCCGTGATGGTGTCCAATCCGGTTTCTCCCATGAGAACATTGCGACCGCCTTTCCCGTCGATGCTGTCATTGCCAGTACCACCGTAGATGACATCTCGGAGTGATCCACCGACAATCGTATCGTTGTCTTCGTCCCCGTAAGCAAAGTTTAGCCCTTCACCCGTATCGATAGTATCTTCGTTGGCTCCCCCGTAGATGATGTCGTCTCCGTCGTCACCGCTGATCGTATCGTTTCCAGAATCGCCATGGATTTGGTCATCGCCGTCGCCGCCTGTGAGAATATCGTTGTTGCTACCGCCGTATAGAATGTCCTTGCCATTGCCTCCGTCGAGGTTGTCTATCCCGCCGGCCCCTTGCAAGATGTCGTCGCCATCTCCTCCCAGAATGGTGGCAGGAACGTTAATGTTTGGGTCGATGAAAATGTTGTCATCTCCATCCCCCGCATCCGCGTAGATACGGGTCACTTCATTGGCGTTAAAGCTCTCAACTCCACCGAACGCGTATACTTCAATCATTTGACCGTTGCGAAGCACGGTGAATTCTTCGTCTTTGGCGTCTTGTTCAATCGAACGGCGACTTGCTTGAGTTCCAACTAGCAACTCCAATTCGCCCGTTTGTCGATTCAGTTTTGCAAGATTCTCCATTACGGGCGGTTCGCAATGGATGACCTTTCGATCATTTGCCAATTCGACATACGCGAACGGAAACTCCCAATGAAATATGGCTACGGTCGCATGCGCCTCGAGGGTCAAACCCACCGAACTATTGATCGCCAGGCACCCTCTGGGCGAACTCAATTCATCGCCTCGAACTTTTCCATCCTGATTCGGATCAATCAAGTCGAGACCAATCTCTGCGACTAGACCTCCATAGACCTCCGCGCTAAGGCCAATACCGCCCACATCGAACCCGAGGCCCACTCCCGCAAGGAGTTTTCCTGTGATCGGTAGTTCAGCAACATCTTCGCCCGTTCCGTCGGCGTTCTCGCGATCACTGATGTAGAAACCTTGAAGGAAATCAAGTGCGTTGCCAGTCTTTTTATATTGCGATGCGCCATACGTATCGATTCCGAAGCCAATATTGAGTTCGACACCGATGGATCCGTAGATGCTCGCTTGAAGGATTCCGGGTATGATCGGAATGGGGAAATCGACAGAAAGCCGCGCGCCCAATTCGGGCAAGTCGACGGTGACGATTTCCGCTTCCCCGAATCCGAGCATCCACTCGAAAATGCTGAGAGGTTGCTCGAGAATAGGGAAGTGGATTTGGGCTGGCGATGAACTAACCTTGGCGCTCGTTTGTGGTACGGCGCTATTGAATTGGCCCATCACGTCACCTCGAGCCGTAGCCAGTTGCACCACGCTGCTTGCTAGCTGACCAAGTCGAGCATCGTATTGCGACCCGGAACCCCCAAAGGTTAGGCTGCCTACGTCGATGACCGCACCAGTGCCCTTTTCGATCTGAACGGCATTCGCCAAATCGTTGAGCGAATCCAATGCCAGAAGGAAGTTGGCTACTCGGTCGATCGACTCTTGAAAATTGCTTCCGGGGAGCGCATCAGCCAGGGCCTGAGCCATGTCGATTATGGAAGCGTTAATATTAGGAATCGGAGTGGTTAGCAAGTCTAAGAGTGGCTCGATGGGATCAAGAATCGGCTCGAGCCTAGCGAACAGCGGAACAAGCACCTTCTCCAGGAATGGACCGAGCTTCAAGCCGACGTTGTCGAAACTGACTACAGGTACCTGCCCTTGGAGATCGGTTCCATCGAATGGCCATTCGATATTGAGGTCGGCAACGAACGAAGGGAGCCAATCGGTTGCGGTCGCTACGATTTGGAAGCTCATGCCGGCACAACCGGTGAGTCCCGTATCGTCCATGTCAATGACAGGTCCACGAAACAGCTCGTCGATTTTTAACTTGCCATCTTGATTGAGGTCCGTCAATCCAACGTTGAAACCGGCATGGAATGCGTGGTCACAGGATGGGCTTGGAATCGAAGTGGCGGTTATGTCAACGAAACCGAGTCGCCCCTGCGCCGTGCCGTTCAAGTCGACATCTAAGTTGATGCTGATGTTTTCTTTGCTCGTGTCCAGGTAAACCCCTTCGGTCACACTAACCACGAATGCGATCTCAAAATCGTATGTGCCGAGGACCGTTAATTCCGCGTCAAGGCTGGCCCCAAGTGCAGGCAGACCGACATCGGTTGTGGTTTGGAGGGTTTCACTTATGGGGGCGCCATTGAACGCGAGAGTGAATCGAATCTCCGTTGGAAGCGTGACGTCTGCTTTGACGTAGTCACCGGCCACGCCCATGAGACCTTCGATCGCCCTTTCCAGCCTGCGCTCGATGGTCGCCACATTGAAATTATTGATGGCCAGAAATGCGGTATTCAATTCCGCTCTCAAATCGCGAATGAAGTTTGCAGGCCCATCGAGTGCCTTGCCGATGAGGGGCAAGTTAATTCCAAGAACCTGTTCCTTTAAATTCAATTCAAGGCTCTCGAATAGGGCATCCAAGGAGGGTGGGACGGATTGAAGTTGTTTCGGCAAATCCAGCGCGTCCCGCAAGTCGGGAAACGAAGGCGATGAAAGTAGTAGAGTCGAGGTCAAAGCACTTGCAAGATTGCCTACTTGGAAAGTAAATCGCTCTGGTGTTGCTTTACCGGTCGAGTCTGGGACCACTTCGAAATCGGCCTGCATCTGGCCGAGCGATGTAAGGGTTGGTTGAAAATTCAAAAAGTCCGATAGTCGAACGCGGCCATGTCCGCTAGGGACTCGCGTTTGGAACAGGGCGGGTGACAGGGGATCGGGTGCCGTCAGGTTCTGCGCGATCACCAATCGTCCATCGGTGAACTCCACTCCCACCGCGCCCACCGCGCCGTCCATGGCTAACACTCCGCTGCCGTCAACGTAAATGCTGGTGGTCAGTTCGGCCGTATCTTGGACGTAGACTACAGGGCTGCTAGGGTTCGACGCATCGACCTCGAGCCCCAACGATAGCTTTGCCGAAGACTCCGTGTTGGCGGATGCTTTCTGGCCTACAAAGTTGTCTGTTCCCTCGATAAGCGGGTTGGAGGTAGGGTTGGAAGTATACAATTCGAGCGCGTCGAAACCAAACCCGAAGTTAATCACTCGCGGAGCGGTAGTTCCTGTTAGAGCATCGAACCGCAATTCCAATTTCGATGCAACTGCATCGAAATCGATACTCGACGTAAATTCGATTAGCCCGGTTTGGGTGGATACCGTTAGTCCCTGGAGGAACGCAGGTAGGTCTTGCAGAATCAGTCGGCTGGTATCTGCATCGTTTTGAAGCGAGTCGATTCCATCGTTGATCGAGTTCACAATTTTTTGTTGTCGAATCGAAGCAAAGTCCTCTACCTTTCGTCCAACGGTCGCAACCGCATCATCTCCCATGCTGCTCCACTCCTCGGTTCCAAGGATAGCAAGCGATAACGAGGCGGCTACGTTTTCAAACGTGAGAGTTTCAAAACTGGCTAGCTGTGACGCATTTTCGAGCGTGTAGTTCACTGCCCCGCTTAAAAAATCGGGGACCGACGCAACGAGAGCCGAATTGGCAGCCAATGCGAAGAGACCATCTCGCACGGAAAGCCCAGTCAATCTCAACTGGGATGTCCCCCCAAAACTCGTTGCGGCATCGAGCAATGTCGCTGGGTCGATCAAACGATTGTTCAATTCGCCTAGGGACAGTGTACGCACAAGCGGATCCGAATCGCCGACTTGGATATCGTACGAGTAGTCTCCGGTGATGACTGCATCGGTGTAAGAAATACCAAGACCACCATAGGCCGCATCACCTCCCAATGCACTGAGACTCGGGTTGATGTTTCCCCTGATTCGAAGGTCCTTGAACAACATGCGTTCATTGATGCTCGCAGTCTCATCGCTCAAGTCGAAACTAACGTGATAAGTGACCCGACCGTCGGCATCTATTTCGGCTCGATCATCGGATTGTATGCCAAGTACCTCGTCGACAAAAAGCCGGCTCGCTCGTGACTCGGTGCGCTGTGTTGGAAGATTCCGAGAGATGTAGTACGTCAGTTGATCGGTGACAGGGTCATAATCGATGCCGTCGGCGGTTGAGTATGGAAACGACTGGGCCGTTTCGAAAGTGGGCTCGCCGTTGGTGCCTCGCAAGGTTCTAGTAAAGTCCCCATAGCCAGCGCCGACATCGTAGACCGAGCCGAATTGGGAACCGGCGGTGAAAGGAATATCGATGTCAAAAAGATCGGTGTCCATCAAACTGCTAAACCAAGCACCCAGGCGCTCTTGACCGTCAACGAGGTCATCGACCGTGATCCGATTGAAAAGCAAAAGTTCGCTGAAGTCTGCGTTGGTGGAAATGGTCGGCTCTACTCCGATGAGCGATCCAACGTATTGCAAGGTTGGTGAACCGGAAACCGTCCAGCTGCCAAGTGACGCGGTCGCAACAAGATCGATGGTAAGGAAGTTGGTGTCGACGAACGTTTCGTACAAGAGTTCCACACTGAGTGAATTGATTTCCGAAAGATAAAACTCTCCTAGGGGATTGGGTATACGATCTCCGACTTGGATGTAAAGAGTCGCGTCGAGAGTTACGTCTGGAACACTGGCTTCCAGAATTCCAATGCCCAGAGTAAAGGGATCGAAAATGGTATCTGCAGAGATGTTGATCTGCGTGTCCATGTCTCGAAGAAAGAAGGCTTGTTCGACGCTCAAACTCGGATCCACTTTCATTCCAATTGTGTATCGGATCTCCATGTCAGCCTTCAAGTTCATTCGGACTCCATTGCTGATGCCGATTCCCTTTTCATGTCCAGGTGATCCAAAATCTAAATCGACCAACTCATATTCGTACAGCCGAGTAAAGTGAATGACGAATTGAATTTCGTCTGCTTCGAGGACATACCCGCCTTCGATGTTGACATGCCTGTCCCCATCAAAATCGGTGAGGTATGTAATAAACTCGTTGGTGGTGCGTTCTTCGGCAGGTTGACTACCAAAAAAATCTTTGGCCGGATTGCCGATGTCTTCGTCAAACGTTCGACCGATGGGTGCCAAGCCGCCTGGCGTCATCGGCCCCCCACCCGGATTCTTGACGAGATGAATGGGCTGAGCCAAATCACCTGTCTCGCTGATGCGATCTCCCAACCCGCCAATGCCCTCCAAGCCGGCTATGAGCGTATTCATTTGGTGGTCATCCAGGGTGATGTCGGAGTACCCCGTCAAAAGCATCCTGGATTCGAGTCGTTCGATTCGAAGTGCAGGATGAATGCGATTGCGCTTGGGTTTTCGTTGATCTCTAACGTTTTTTTTGGACATAATGCCGATTCCCGGTGATTGCGAAAAACTAAGGGCTATATCGGGTATTCCGATGTTAGAGGAATCTTTCACGTAAAATGGAAAGATTCATGCGTGCACCAACAGCATCGAGTTCAGTTCAAGCTGCCAAAGCCTGTGAATTCATTGGCTGAACGTTAGCTTCGGATCGGCCACGGTAGACGCCGATGGCGACAAAAATCCAACCCAACAGGAACATACCGCCAGCAATTTGACGCTCCAGTCGAATCTCGGCTTGGTTTGCTTTTTGGGCTGTCTCCCATGAGACGATTGATTTGTCTTGGCAATCGAGCGTGTAAGTGCGGTTGCGGTCCTTTTCGGCCACGACAGGTAGTCCGATGACCTCTTCTAATTGCTCTTTTTTCGCGATGTCATACGCAATTTCGAGTCGCGTAGTCGCATTTTCGGCTTCGCCTGTTCTTACTTGCAATGCAAAGTAGTTTGCATTTTTTCCGGTCACCATCCAACCCTTTTCTACGACTCCGGCAACCTTTTCGAGAGTGTTTCGGGCAGGAAGTGGCGAAGCAAACATACCGAAATAGAGCATGGGTCCGCCCACCAAGATGCCCAATATTCCAAAACCAAATGGCGATTTAACTTTCATCTTGTGTTCTCCTGAAATTTTGTTGGAAGAGTTATATTGAATTCAGGTAACCCACGGATTTCGATATCTTTCAAAGATTCTCGTTTTTGTATTTCCGGGTGTTGGGCTGTTGACGGTGATGGATCTAGCACTAGTAGTTTGGGACCAATGTCCCGAACGCACTCGTGGCTGGGATCATGGTCTCAGCCTACGGTACTTTTTACTCCGCTGATGGGTTTATGCTTTTATGACAATTTAGCTTCAGGTAAAACTTCCGATAAAATGGTTCTGCTTCGGAATCGATCACGCATGACTGTCGGCAGGGGCTTTAAAATGAAGCGAGCTCGAATGAACAAGTCCTAGCCCTGATTATGGACTAGCCAATCCGAGTTACCTATCTAAGCCAACGACACGTTCGCTTCGTAGTCACACTCTACATGTTAGTTCCGTTGCAATGACGAACGACAACCGTTGGGTCATAACGGGGAGTCGTGAGTGACTTCTAGCACGACGCGCGAGTTTTGAAGTTGCACATTCCTTAGAGCCGAAGGCTCGACAGAACTTAGCCGGTGGTGAAACCACCGGAATCGGAGTAAATTGCGAGTCCGAGTCCCGGAGGGACGGCAGACCGTCGGTGATGTCGTCCCTTCGGGACTTAACTCGAGGTGCTCTTATCCGAACCTGGGTTTTACAACCCCGGCTAAGATCTGTCGGTCCTACGGACCTAAAACAGTGCAACTTCAAAGCGCGCGAGCTAGTGATTAAGTGAGGTCCAGAAGACCGACAGATCTTAGCCGGTGGTGAAACCACCGGAATCGAACAACCAAACCAACATGAAGTCCTGGAGGGACGGCAGTACAATCCATCTAGGTTGAGCGAAATACGAGGTTTGGATTGGTTTCCATCAGTGCTGCAATAAACTGTTGGAGCGGTTCACTCTCAAAGGCGTTAGGCGAAAGAGATGCCAGTATATTGCCGGAGACAGCAACAAATTGAATCCATGTCCTGTATCCGTTGACTGCAGATACAAAACGGGTCGCAACAACGACTTCACGCAGACTGCCTCGCTTCAAATGAACAGTCTTGAATGGAAATACGATATGAGCATCCCCATTCTCGTAAACTCGCAGCGCATACCGTGTCATTAGACGTTTCAAAACGTAAAGGACAGTTAAAGGAAAACAAGCGATTGGATAGAGGAGCATGAGAAGCGGTGTACTCAAAACCTCTTTCAACGGGATCAGTGGAATGGCAAACAGAGGAATTGAGAATACCGAAACCATCAAGACTGAAAGCCAAATCGGTAGTCCCAATGAACCTGGATTCTTGGTCTCAAATTTCAAGTTGGGCATACTTCGTTCTCATGTGGGTGGGTGGACGCAGACGCCGGCCTTGGAACACGACCGAGCCACTGGCGTTAGCCGTTTTATGAAACCGAAGCGTGTTCGCACGCGGCTAGCTAGCGCCGGCGGCTCAAGTTCGGAGCAAAGGTAGAGCCCTGGATATTCTTCAGGTATGCTTGCGAGCTTTCTACCTTTCAAGAAAAAAAGGAAAATGGTCGAATTGCATGATGGAATCAACACAGGCTTAATGTGCCTGCATTGGAGCTCCGCAGTCTTGAAATGCCTCCGGCAAACGAGAGAGGTCCCAATAATGGGGTTTTGGTTTGCGAAATAGCTCTAGCTCGAGTCCCATGGCGGATTCGACAGGCATTCCAAATAGACTGGCCCACTGCTTCCAATCGGACACGATTCGATTGTTCCTTTTGGATTCGTTTCGGAAGTCCGAGGTACCAAAAAAAAGCATCGAACGGCGGTAGATCGAATGATTCATGCTCAACTTCAAGGACCGTCCCAAGTATTCGAGCATCCGCGTATCGTCCAACAGCACCATTTGTTTTGGGATTATCGAAGTCACGTCGATTTCTCGTTCACAATCCAAGACCGAATGGTGAAAATCGAGGGTCAGCGACTCGGTTGGAACCCCCTTTTGGACCATACGTAATGCCAAGTCACCTACTAGCGTGCAATGATTGAACAAAGCGATGGGTGGCTCCTCAGGGGGAGTGGTAGACCGATCGCTACTGATTAGTTCTACGCAGTTTCTAGCGACCAACAAACAACCGACCATCTTTAACTGTAACTTTGATAACGCTCCGGCTACCGCGAACCCTTGTTCGGCAAAGAAGCAACTATTCATCGCACGAATTTCTTTTCCATTTGCAAGGATGCAGGTGGATGTACCAATGCTTGTAAGATTGCATTCGTTTAGTACGAGCACAGATTTTTGCTCGATACTAATAATCGATTGGATTGGGGCATCCAGTGGCCCCGATCGATCGGAGAACAAATTCAAGCCGCTTAGCGTCAAGTCCGAATCGGTTGAAATGAATGGTTCCTTCGTTCGAAGCGAAATCGGCTTGGCCTTGAGCAAAACCTTTCCTGTATTTACTGCAAAAATCTGGAGCGATTTGCCTCGAATACGGACCGAGTCGCAATCCAATTCCCCCATTCCAAAAACCATGACAGCCGAATTCGGCGGCGCGAGCTCAATCGCTTGGGAGAGCGAGTAGACTCGTTCGGATTCCCCTTTAACTAAGAAGGAAATCGGTTCCACTAGTGGTTCAACGGGATTTCCATGATCCTCATCCTTGAGAATTGGACCATCTGTGTTGACGGGCGGACGGAGCAAGACCACCGACAAAGCGATCGTCGCGATCAGGGCCAAACAGCTTGCCAATGTTGCAAACCAGACCAAAGGCCTGTTCAGGTTGGAAATAGTTGCTGATGTAGGTGCAATCAGTGCCAACAACTGTTCCGCTGACTCGAAACGATCCTTGCGGTCCTTTTTCAACAATCGTTCGACAGCTGCAACCCAAACCGGATTGAGGTCCGCTCGCAGCTTGGCAAGAGGGGTTGGAGAACCATTCCGAATGCGATCCATCACTACATAAGGTTCTTCACCTTCGAAAGGAGCTTTGCCAGTCGCAGCACAATACAAAAGGCTTCCTAAACTAAATAAATCACTGCGATGGTCTAGTGTTTCGCCGCGTGTTTGTTCGGGGGACATAAACGTCGGCGTGCCGGTCAAAACCCCCTCTCTCGTGTGCCTGCTAGTACCCAATCGTTGGGCCAATCCAAAGTCAGAAATTCGAACGATACCTGTTCCGTGTTCAATAAGAATGTTCTCTGGTTTCATATCGCGATGGATCAGGCCACAGCGGTGAGCTGCAGCCAAGCCTCTCGACAGTTGAACAGTGAGTTCCTCTAGAAGTCGACTTTCAAGTGGGCCACTTCGATCAATCCATTGCTGCAGTGTTTCTCCGCGAACAAATTGCTGAACGATGTACGGGGCGATCTCCGTGGGATGAATTGCAAAGATGGACACGATATTTTCATGCTGTACTTGCGCCGCTGCTTGTGCTTCTCCCAACAGTCGTTCTCGAGCGGAAGGGTTTTTGCTCCATTGCTCCGACAAGAATTTGACGGCCACGGATCGGCCGAGGTGCTTGTCGAATCCTTCGTAGACAACTCCCATCCCGCCTTGCCCAAGCTTCCTTACCAAAACGATACTATCGGACTCGAATGGGATTTTGCAGTCTACTTCGTGTTCTTTTTTCCAGCCTGGAGTTGCCATCCACCGATTCATGGCATCGCAAAGCGCTGGCATTTGTGTACCAATAGAGGACAGTGAAGGCTTCACGTGGCAAGAGCCAGCAGATAGAAGGATAAGTCGATCGAGCTCAAGTCGGTATGCGGGCTTCTGGTTCAAAAAAACCTCTAGCTCCCTTTCTTGTTCGATCGTTAGTTTCCCTTGAGCAGCAGCCTGCAGCAAGTGTACGTGCTCAGGCGCGACTTTTCCGTCATCGAACGATTCCTTCATGCAAGCCTCACACAGCTATGCAGTTTCGACATCGAGTCGCTTCGTTTCTTCGCGGAGTCTGGCGAGCACACGCGACTTTGCGATGTAGATTGCTCCAACACTCATTCCGAGTTCGCCTGCAACAGTATCAGCATTGGCGTTATCTACTGCGGTTCGCCAAAAAGCCGCCCAAGTCGCAGGCCGAAACTCTGACTTGACGCTTTCTGCAGCAACGTGAAATAGCCGTTGTTGGTACTCGATTTCCCATGCATCTGACTCTTCTTTGGCAGGTTGTTGCGAGAGCAATTCGACCACAGCGCTTTCGCCAGTCCCGACGGTGCCGTTATGTTTCTTGGCCCCCCTTTTTCGAAGGAAATTTCGGGCAATGGTTAAAAGCCAACCGCGAAACGAGCCGCGTTCAGGCTGGTAATCAAAGGATTGGATATGCGTCACCACCTGCCGCAATACGTCCTGCGCCACATCGGCTGCATCGGAATCCTGCAATCCGGCCTTCATCGAATAGCTATGCAACAGCGGCATGTAAATGGCAACAAACTCGGACCAAGCTATCGTGTTGTCTTTGTCTCGAATTTCAAGAAGCAAGCTTGCTCGTGTTGCATTAGGTGCCATAGGAACCAGTGGAAAGCGGTATCGAAGCCCAGCAGGAAAGACAGTATAGCAGGAGTGAATACGAAATTCACGAATTTACCGCATCGTTGTGGCTGGAGAATTTTTTTACCTTTTATTGAAAGGTTCCTTCAAAAGCTTGATACCTGTATTCGAGGTGAAAAGCCGGAACTGCCAGGATGAGCGTTGCTCGCTTTCGAACGGTTGGAAGGCATCGTGTATTTTCACTCGCGCATTGTCCACATTACATTTTTGGGTTGGTCGCAGGCGCTAGCCGCGTTTTGAGTCGCAGTTCATCCTATCGCAGCTATCGCTTGCGGCTGATGCAAACCCCAATAGAAATTGGGGTTGATGGTTTTGCCACGTAGCGAAAGTCTTCAAGGGCTTTCGGCGATTTACACGGTCCGAAACTCTTGACGCGTTTCGCTACCCCAAAATTAGAGTTGGACAAAGCAATAGTGCTAACCCTTACAATCACTTTGGAGAATCGGTATGGTTATTCAACTCGTAGAGGATCGATTATTTCACCGCGGACAGGTGGCGATCCTGGTGCTGGTGATTTGTTTCGCCTCTTGCAAACCGTCTTATGGACAAGCGAAACCGGATGTCCGGGCTAATACCGCGGAAGAGTTTCGGCAGCAACTCTACAAGATGGCAGCGGCAGTCACTGCGCCGGAGTACGTTGGAAACGAAGCGGAGAAAGACTTGGAGCTCCTCAATCAGTTTCCGGCGATTCGAAAAATGTGCGAGGATGCTGAAAAGGAGTACGCAACGGAGATCGCGACCCAGAATCAGCCATATAGGAATCTTGTTTCGACGATTAGCTACTCCCGCGACCGCCTTGTCAAGTTTGAGGGAGCCATTAAGGCATATGCGTCACTCGCGGCGATTCAAGAGGACGCGGACTCCATTCTAAAGTCCGCTAAGCAGTCCATTGAATATCAATCGCCTGCGTACTTCAAACAAGGAAACGATATCGATCGTCGAACCAACTTGATGCAGCTGCGATTGAAAGTTCTGGGCACGTTAATGCCAGGTTCAAAGGAACTCAGTCAGGGGAATGAACTCGCAAAGAAAACCGCGGATGAAATTCGCAAGATTCAATTGCAGCTTATCGACGGCATTCTCGCGCAGAACGAATTACCCTCCGATAGCTACACCAAGGGCGATCGCAAAGAACTTCTCAAGCTTGTGGAGGAAACGTGGATGAAGCAATCTCCTAAGGACAAGCCGATGCGAGTGGGTCTCATTGGGAGCGACTGGGTCCGCACCGATGCATGGGAGGTTCAAAATCGAACGGCTTACAAAATCGATCGGAGTCGTATTCAAGGCTTTGTCGTTGTACCCAACGACAATAAGACGGTAGTGTTGCGACATGTCCAATTACAACGAGACCACACCAACCATGACAAAACCACGGCTTGGTCCATCAGCGATCCGAAAGCTCTCATCGAACCTATGTCGCTCGTGCTCAAGTCCAAGCTAAAGTAGATTGGCACCTTGGCGAGACATCTTTAAACGAAAAAACCTTCGCTGATTTTGTCAGCGAAGGTTTGTTTCGTTTCGGATTAAAGGATCTTTGGTGGATTAGACCAATTCCTTTTTGGCCCCGATCAGCGTTCGAAGTCTTTCAGCCAAGAGACGAGCGTCAAATGGCTTCTTGAAAGTCTCATTGATACTCGAGCGATCGAAGCTCATTGTGTTGCCATCATCTGGCAGCAACGCAATCAGGATGATCTCGGTAAAATCCGCGTTCTTGCGCAAGTTTTGGCAGATTTGCAAAGCTTCTAGTTTGCCGACCGAGAAGTCAACAATCATGCAATCTGGGTGGAAACTTTCCGCTTGGATTCCAGCCTCGAAACCGCTTGCAGCTACCGAAACTTTGAAGCTTCGTTCCTGCGGTAATTCGCGTTTCAAGTTCTCAATCAAGACCTGATCTTGTGCGACGATCAAAACTTTGGCCATGGCCTCATCTTCCAGATCTCCAAGCGGCATTCCATGCTCTTTGAGAAACCTGATAAGATACTCTCGGGGAATGCGTCGGTCTTGTGAACCGGGGATGCGGTACCCTTTGAGTCGGCCGGAGTCGAACCATTTGCTGACGGTTCTCGGGGCCAC
>JANMGH010000184.1:0-34003 GCA_031374515.1 Pirellula sp.
CTGGCCAGACGAAGGTAGAAACCTTCTCCATCACGCTTAATGATGGTAACGGTGGCCTGGTCGATCGTCTCATTAGTGTGACGATTACCGGTACCAACGATACTCCAGTGGTAGACAGCACCGATGTAACGGGTGCAGTGATGAACTTGGAACTGCCGTTGGTAACCTAACTGACTCAGGTACGATCAGCTTCACCGACGTCGACTTGACCGATTTACATGTCATCAATGGTTCCATCACGGCTTCGGTCGGCGTACTAGGTGCACTCACAGCAAGTGTCACGACAGATACGACCGGTAGCGGTACGGGTGGCGTGATTACTTGGAACTACACGCTTGCAGCTTCGGCCATCGAGTACTTGGCAGCTGGTCAAACGAAGGTAGAAACATTCTCCATCACGCTCAATGATGGCAACGGTGGAACGGTTGCTCGGCTAATCACCGTAACGATCACTGGTACCAACGATACTCCAGTTGTAGAAACCACCGATGTGACGGGCGCGGTAACTGAACTTGGTACCGCTCTCGGTAACCTAACCGACTCGGGAACAATCAACTTCAGCGACGTCGACTTGACGGATGTTCACAGCATTGACGGTTCCATCACTGCATCGAGCGGCGCACTCGGAGCACTCACAGCCAGCGTCACGACAGATACGACCGGTAGCGGTACCGGTGGCGTGATCACATGGAACTACACGGTAGCAGCGTCGGCAGTCGAATACTTGGCAGCTGGTCAGACGAAAGTAGAAACCTTCTCCATCATGCTCAACGATGGCAACGGCGGTACAGTTGCTCGGCTAATCACCGTGACGATTACGGGTACCAACGATACTCCAGTTGTGGCCACCACCGATGTGACGGGCGCGGTAACTGAACTTGGTGCTCCAACGGGTAACCTAACCGACTCAGGCATGATCGGTTTCACGGATGTCGACTTGACAGACGTGCATAGCATCAATGGTTCCATCACGGGTTCGGTCGGCGCACTAGGTGCACTCACAGCAAGTGTCACGACAGATACGACCGGTAGCGGTCTTGGTGGCGTGATTACTTGGAACTACACGCTTGCAGCTTCGGCCATCGAGTACTTGGCAGCTGGTCAAACGAAGGTAGAAACCTTCTCCATCACGCTCAACGATGGCAACGGCGGTACAGTTGCTCGGCTAATCACCGTGACGATAACCGGCACCAACGATACTCCACGAATCACAATGCTCTCCGCGACCTCGGTTCAGGAGAATGGATTTTCGACATTGAGCGGGTCTTATAGTGACGCGGATAGCCAAGATCTACACCAGATCACGATCAACTGGGGCGAAGGCACTCCAGTAACCTTCCCGGTCTCGGGTGGAACCTTCAGCTTCACGCACCAGTACCTTGACGACAATCCGACCAACTCGCTTTCGGACGTGTATACGATCGGCGTGAAGCTGACCGATGACTACACGGGTACGGATATCAGGAGTACCACGACAACGATTACCAATGTGAACCCGCACATTACCGGTCTGAGCAACACGTCACCGGAAGTTGGAGACGCGGCAGAGGGGCAGTCAATCAGTATTACTGGATCGTTCACGGATGTTGGTATTCAAGATACTCACAAAGCGATCATCAACTGGGGTGACGGAACAGTGCCGGCCATTGGAATGGTTGCCAGTGGCGGAATCATGTCTGGCAGTCATACCTATGCTAGCGGCGGGATCTTTACTATCACCGTTACTCTGACCGACGATGATGGTGGTTCGGTCACATCCACAACCACGGCTGTAATTACGGGTGTTGGCGTTGTAGGCAATACGCTATACGTGATAGGGACCGATAATGACGATCGCGTCACAATCAACCAAGCGGGCTCAGTCTATAAGGTCCATGCGGACTTTTTGGCAACCGGTAATTTCCGCGATGTACCGCTGGCGGGCATTTCGCGAATTGTTGTCCAGACCGGTGATGGTAATGATCAGGTAACCATCTCAGGCGGCGTTACTCTACCTGCTTTGATTGATGGCGGAGAAGGCGACGACAAGCTGAATGGGGGCAATGGCCTGAATATCATCTTGGGCGGAGGTGGAAACGATCAGATCAATGGCGGCAGCGCGCGGGACATTTTAATAGGCGGTACCGGGGCTGACAGAATTGTCGGCAACGGTGATGAAGATATCCTCATCGCCGGTTGGACAGATCACGATGCATTTAATCCGACGAGCTACTATGATCCTCTTTGGCGATTAATGAATGAATGGAGTAGCAGTGCTACACAGACCATTCGTCGTAGCAATCTCACTGGCGCGACCGCCGGCGGGTTGAATGGTTCTGTTTTGCTCAATTCCACAACAGTCCACGACGATTCCGATGTGGATAAGCTCACCGGCAGCTCGGGGATCGACTGGTTCTTTGCCAATCTGAGCGGAGGCTTGTCATTGGATTCCATTAGCGACAAGACCGGGGGAGAGTTTTGGGAAGAACTTTGATAGCCCTTGCTTCCCGCATTGGCTGTCAATGAGTTTTTCAATTTAGCTAGCTGGATGCAGGATGACATGCAATCCAGAACTTTACGATGACGGCGGGTTCTCTGGTGGTAGTATTGATCGACCAGCCTGGAATCGATTGCTGGCCGACATCGAAGCCGGACGCCGGCAGCCTGTACAACGCCGCCTGCTGGCGGAGCGTCACCGCCGGGGTTCAAGCGAAGGCTGTTGGGGACGACGCCGCCCAGCTCGCCCAAGACGATGCCAACCAGCGGCAACTATTTCCTCTAGGTGGACTGGCATAGTCTATCTAGCCCATGACGAGCCACTAAATCGCCGCGTGTCTGTGAAAGTCCCTCATGCAAAGCTGATTTCAAAACCGGAAGATGCCGAAGCGTATCTGGCAAGGCTCGCAAAGTCGACAACTGGCCGGGATTCACTCAAGCGGAAACGTAATCATCGGGAACGCCTGAGCAATGGAAACCCGTTGCCAGGCATCGCCCAAGTTGAATTGCTACGAAGATTACGTTGAATTGCTACGAAGATTTATGTACCGCGTCTTGAAATCCACCTTCGGAATAGCGATATTGCTTACCCGACAGTCGTCCTAGTAGATAGTTGTTTCCAGGAACCCAAATCTAAAGGTTAAAGAAATGTTTCGATCCTCCCCAAGTCGTCGACGCTTGCCTCTGCATCAGTTGAAGATCGAACGCCTTGAGGATCGATCCCTCTTGGCGGCCGCACCCTTTGTAGCGGACGAACTCCTGGTCAAGTTTAAAGATGGCGTAGGGGAAAGCGATCGAGCCAACGTTCGCGCAGCGGTGCAAGCAACCCGGGCGGAGAGCCTAGAGACCGATGCCATGCGCGGGGCCGGATACCGTGGCCTCGAACTCTTGCAGGTCCCCGCGAATATGAACAGTGCACTCGCTCTGCTGCAACGAAACCCCATGGTTGAGTACGCAGAGCCTAACTGGATTTATTCGCATCAAGCAGACTCGAACGATCCGTACTTTATCAATGGATCGCTTTGGGGAATGTACGGTGATGCCAGTTCGCCAGCTAATGCATTTGGTAGTCAGGCCGCAGAGGCCTGGAGCGCGGGCTACACAGGCTCGAGCACGGTTTACGTAGGTATTATCGACGAAGGTGTTGATTTCCAACACCCTGATCTCAATGCAAACGTTTGGACCAATGCCCTCGATTCCGTCGATGGCGTTGACAACGACGGCAATGGGTTCATCGACGATATCCATGGATGGGACTTTAACGACAACAACAACACCGTCTATGACGGTAGTGGTGATGATCACGGCACGCACGTAGCGGGAACAATCGGAGCGGAGGGGGGCAATGCCGTCGGGGTCGCGGGAGTCAACTGGAACGTTAAATACATTTCAGCCAAGTTCCTGGGAGCCAACGGTGGCACTACTGCCAACGCCATCAAAGCAGTGGACTACCTCACCAACCTAAAATTGAGTCAGGGTTTGAATATTGTCGCTACCAATAATTCGTGGGGCGGTGGCGGTTTCTCCCAAGGCCTGCTGGATGCGATCAATCGTGGTGGCGCAGCGAATATCTTGTTCGTAGCCGCAGCGGGCAATAGCGGTCTGAACAGCGATGTTAGCGTGAGCTATCCAGCCGGCTATGCGACCAACACAGTGCTATCGGTCGCGGCGATCAGCAGCACAGGCGGATTGGCATCCTTTTCCAACTATGGTGCCACCACTGTCGACATCGGTGCGCCCGGTGTGGGCATTAACTCGACTCTGCCCAACAATAGCTATGGCTCCTACAGTGGCACATCGATGGCTACGCCTCACGTGACTGGTGCTGCCGCGCTGTACGCATCGACCCATCCCGGCGCGACTGCCGCGCAGATCAAGTCAGCGATCCTGAGCACCGCGACTCCGACCACTTCGCTTACCGGGAAAACGGTTACGGGTGGGCGGCTAAACGTTGGTGCACTTATGAGCAGTAGTGGCCCAGCGACACCAGCAATTTCAATCGGCGATCGTTCTACCAGTGAAGGCCAAAGCGGCACAACCGTCTTCAATTTTACAGTCTCGCTATCAGGCGCCAGCACTTCAACGGTAACGGTTGATTACGCGACCACTCTCGGTACGGCCAGCGCAGATGACCTGCAACCAACTCCGTCAACACAACTGAGCTTTGCACCAGGTGATATCAGCAAGACCATTTCCGTAATTGTCAATGGCGATACGCTCGTAGAACCTAACGAGACCTTTTTCGTTGACCTCACCAACGCGGTTGGGGCGACTATCAGCGACGCACAGGGATTGGGCACGATCCTCAACGATGACGCTGCTCCGACTCCATCGATTAGCATTGCTGACTATTCAGACATCGAGGGTAATAGCGGCACCAAGCTGTTCACATTTGTCGTCAGTCTATCCAACGCCAGCACCAGCAATGTTACCGTACAATATGCGACCGCTAACGGCACAACCAAGTCGAAGGGAAACGGCAGAGACCTAAACGCAGCCTCCGGCACCATCACCTTCCTCGCAGGTCAGACGACTCAAACGATCAATGTCACTGTACTCGGAGACACAACTGTCGAGAGCAATGAAATATTCTTTGTTAATCTGAGTAACGCCAGTGGCGCTTCGCTGGCGGATAGTCAAGCCGTGGGCACTATTCTCAACGATGACGGCACAAACCCTACTACGGCTTCTCTCGCAGCCAGCGATGACTATTTCGCCAACTTGGACGATCTAGATCTGCTCGGTAAGAAAGCTGGTAAGTTACTTTTATCGCCCCGGATCAACCGCATAGCATAGAATGGACTACCATCGGCAAAGCTTCCCAAGTCGTAGGCAGGGACTACCCCTGGCTGCTTCAAACTTCCATTGAAACCGTAGTTCCGTGATCGATTGCATTTGACTTGGTCCTTGAATAACAATACCCGCTTCGTTTCTCAATTATCGTTTCCACCTCTCCTACGCGTTCATATCTGGAATTCCTCCTATGCCTTGTTCTTCACTTGATAAAGCCCATCTTGGACCTAATAAAAGGAGCCTGAGAATGGAAGCCCTGGAATCGCGTCGACTGTTCTCCGCGACGCCATCGTTGAACTTGGATAGCAGTGGGATTGCGAGCGCTGCAGCACAGGGAAATGTAAAGCTGCCCTACAGTTATTACGTGACGGGTAATGCCGGGGACAAAGTCGTCAATCTTCCAGCCACAAGTAGCGGCCTGGCTCTTGTGGGAGGGGGAACGGACGTAGATGAAGTGTTTAAATGGATGGGTACCAAAGCGAATGGCGGCGATTTTTTGGTGATTCGTGCCACGGGCACGAATGCTTACAACAGATACATTGACGGGCTGGTTCCGAGCTTGGATTCCGTAGCGACGCTGATCATTCCCGATCTCGCGGCGGCAATGCATCCTGATGTTAAAACCATTATGCAAGGTGCGGAGGCGATTTTCATTGCCGGAGGAGACCAAGCAAACTACGTCAACTTCTGGAACAATACCGCAGTCGAAGCGGAGATTTATGAAGCTGTACTGGATAACGTTCCGATCGGCGGAACAAGTGCTGGATTGGCCGTTCTGGGCGACATCGATTTCTCCGCCGTCAATGGTACAATAACATCCGCAGATGCCCTGCTTAATCCACAGGATCCTCGAATTATTGGCGGGCTTCAAAAGGATTTCCTTACTCCTGATGAGTCCACCCCTCCTATGAATAACACTATTCTGAGATACATGGATAACCTCATCACCGATAGTCACTTTATGCAACGCGATCGCGAGGGACGCCTGCTCACGTTCATGGCCAATATGGACGCCCGGGATCTAGTTCTAGAATTACCTCGTGCGATTGGCGTTAACGAACAGACTGCGTTGCTTATCGAAAATGATGGAATGTCAAAAGTGGTGGGCAATTCCTATAACAAAAGACTGTCGCCAAGCGAGCAACAGCGAAGCGTCTATTTATTCCAAGGTAATACACCTAACCCGTCGTTGAATGCACCTTTAAACTACAGCGCGCAGGGTGTGATCGCGAATTATGATCCGTCTCTTCCCACCCCCACCGGCGACAGCTTCGATCTTGATTATTTGTTTGCTTCAACGAGCAATTGGAGTCATCCAGCGCTCGACCAATACGACTTGACTGCTCTAAACGGTGTGATTAGCCGTGGCACGATCGCTTCGAATTTAGCGAACTATTATGATCCAACCTACACCGAAACGGATGCGAAACGCCGATCGCGTCTAGTCTAGACCAGTCGAATCTGTTCCTTGTGATTTTGATGTCTTCACTTACCGCCAGCAAGGCCTGTGGTTATCACAACGACCTTGCCTTTAGCACTAAATGAAAGGTCGAAAACTTCGCCGAGATAGGGTGGTCCTTCATACCGTGCAATCATCTTGCCGTTCGTCGCATTCCAAACCGTGACTTCCCCCCAATCGTTGCTGAAGTTACCGATTGCCGCGGCGACCGTCTTGTTATCAGGGGCGATGGCCAATGCAGTAAGCCGATAAGATACTCCCGGCTGTGCGAGGGCTATTTCCGGCCCGATGGGTTGATTCGTTGCCGTCTCGTAAAGGCGAATGAAGCCTTTAAATCTAGGCCCTTCTACTTTTAGGACGATCGTACCATCGCGACTGTTGACCTCGCTGTTTTCTTCGGCTGTGCCCTCGCTTCGGACTAAATGCTCAAATACGATGGGTGTCATCGATTCCGGTGGTGAGTGACCCTGGCATCCTTGTAGCACCAAAAAAAACGCCACGTTGAATATGGCCAGGAAATCGGCAATGGAATGTGACAGATGAATAGCATAATCCTTTAATCGACAAAACGAATAACAATCTGTCCCACCCAGTCCGTCCAGATTGCTTTGATCCAATATGCGTCCCCGGGGTATCTGTTGCTATCAGTCTACCCCATCCTCGCGTGCGGCGAACACCGAATGTCACAGACCGCGGAACCAAAGTTCGTATTGCATGCGTTGGAGTGGTTCGTCCAAGACGCACCGCCGATAAAATGACTGTTCCCACCCATTGGACTTCTAATGCTTGTCGTCGCTCGCGAACGTAGACAGAAGGGACACTTTGCAAGTGCAGCGACCCTTCTGTAATTCAAAATCTAAGTCAGTAGGAATCCGACTACCAACGTTTGATGTCGTACGACTGACCGTTTACTTCAATCTTGTCGGCAAGTATTACACGCTGGTCTCTCATTTGAACTGGAACTCCCCAAACGACAATTTTGCTCTGCGGGGCGATTTTGATTTTAAGTTGATCGGAATTACCCAGGTCAATTAGCTGATTACCGTCGTCAGATTTGATGACAACTATTGAGTGTGTTCCCTTTTGAACCTCCGCGTTGGTCGAATCTAACACGATCCCCGTCAGTCGCGGTGCAGTGCGAGCGATTACGACTTCCTTTTGCGAAATCTTGACCGATTCAGCGATTAGCACCTCTTTTTCGCCGATCTGCATAAGCGGACCGGAAACTACGATATCTTGCCCCACGTCCGTCTTATATGCAGACAGCGCTGTACTTGGTCCTAAATCAACGATCGTCAGCTCTTCCTTTTCGCCTTTGACGCGAACCACGGTATGCTGTGTTCCATTCACCTTCGCAGTTTTCGATGCTTCAATCTTCCCGCTTACCGTATGTCGATTGGCGTCGTACAAACCGTCATGCCGCTCTGATTTTTGGCTATCCTTTTTAGCCTCGGAAAAATCGTATTGATCGTACTCGTCGTATCGGCCTTTGTTATCGGTGTCCCGATACGTAAAGAATTCGTCGTACACTCCATCGTTGTTTGAGTCATTGAAGGTGTAGGCCGAAGAGTAGGCGTTAGTGTTACCTGTCTTTGCTGCATAGCTTGTGTAGGGCATAGCATAATAATCGTAGAACCAAGCTGCCTGTGGGTTGGCGGCAGCGTCCTTTTGCGAGAATCCGAATCGAGCGTTTGCCGCAACATTGGCAGCAGTATTTGCGGCCGCATTGGCTGCTCTCTGAACCGGTCGCAATTCATACTTGCTCACCCAAGGAGAAACTTGCTTCCACGTGTTGTCAGTGTAATAGTTTGTTCGATTGCCCAATCGCTGTTCCTGTCGGTCCGCTTGGCGAAGATTTCTTTCCGCACGTCGCTCAAGTGGGTTTTGAGCACTCGCATAACTGGTAAAGCATCCAAACGATGTACTAACTAACGTTGCGATAAAAAATTTTCTCATGACTTGTTCCTCATAACCTAGTTCGAATTCAATTAGAAACGGATGTTGTGATAGAACACCTACCTCACTCCGCATCGAACAACTGAATGCAATCGACATGCCGGATGGATGAGATTTTCCAATGGAAACGAAACTTCGCTTTTCTAGGTCGAAATGATGGCAAATGATCGAGATATTCGATGAATAGCGTAACGATCACCGAGGTAGTGTTGATTGATAATCGCACGACGTGTTCGGTCATCAATCGGAGATCTAGTCAAATACACGGCGGAAACCTGCTTCTCCCCTTGGATATAGAAGACATCGCTGAAAATGAGAGCATTTGTCGATGTAGGTTCAATCCGGCATCGCATTTTTGTTTCTTGATCTTTAGCGAGCGAAATGAAAAACCGACCCGATAGTTTGAGTATCTCCGTGGCACGCCAGTTGCAACCCAGGAGATGCGGATTGATTAAAAGCCGTCCAAGTGTTTGGTCGTGATCAATGCCACTGAAATCTAGATAATGACTTAGCCTTTTTAGGAGCAACAGAATGAGTATCGCCAATCGATCCATCGTAGTAGGAGTTTTTTCAACGGCCTCGCAGGCCGATAAAGCCGTCGACGCATTGTTAGGTTCTAACTTTACGAATTCTCAAATTGGTGTAGTTTCAACTGAAAATGACCATTACCGAGAGAAGATGAAGACGTCGACAGTGGACGGCGATCAGGCCTCCACGGGCGCTGTTACGGGCGCAGTCGCAGGTGCAAGCATCGGCGGATTGATAGGTTTGGGTGTTTTGGCTGGAGTCGTTCCCGTCATTGGACCCGCGATTGCAGCAGGCACGTTGGGTACTATTCTATCAAACGTAGCTCTTGGAGCAGGTGTCGTTGGCGTGACCGGCGCATTGATGGCCTCAGGAGTATCTGAAGACGAAGCGACTCACTACGAGCGGGAAGTCAAGGATGGAAAGGTAGTGGTTACTGTTAATGCAGGTAATCGTAGCTCCGAAGCTGAGATGATTCTGAACCAGTGCGGCAGGTTACGAAATGATCGGTTTAATTCACCTCAACTCGAATCCACCCGAATGTAGTCGGACGATGGAGCGGGATTTTTGCCTGCCCTTCTACTTTGTGAGGAAGAAGGAGATTGCAGTGCCCTGAAACCTAGCGAAAAGGGACTGGAGCGGATCCGAGGAATGCGCCTGATCCGAGGAAGGCTCGGAGTTATCTGACTTGCGTCTGGACATAAAGACCTCGACGCGGTAGCGATTTTTAAGTGCTCACTCGGCTAACCAAACACTTTGGCTATCAGTGTTGCTCCAATTTTTTTGGCTGATCCCCTTGAAATCAAATTACCTCAACTTAAGATTTGTCTCGATGGTTCTCGATCGATCAGTTCGTATACGACATTGTTCGTTTTTCAAGATTTCGACCGAGCAGTCAGACAAACGAAGCTGTGGTCGAGAGTTGAGGTAATTTCCAAAGACATCTACGAAGGAGACAGCGATGGCAAAAAAGAGTTCTGGGACAGTAAAACGCCAGATTCACGAGTCCGGCGGAGAGGCACTTGAAGCAGCTCAAGCAAAAAAAGCTGGAAATAACTTCGAATGGCATTTCGGTCGAGTAACCAGTCTTGGCAGCTACTCAGTTGCTGGCGGAAGAAGCGTATCCATAGCTTGGGAGGGGGGCGGCGCCACATCTCAACAGGGGGAAATCAGCGATGATCAGTGGGAAATTTTCAAGCTCGCTTTTAAGACCACTGGACGAATCGCGATCCTAAGTGAACTACGCGGAGAGGACGCACTTTACGACTACCGATTCCTAGAGGCGGTTCGCTAGTTCTTTACGGTGCCATCCATTTTGTCAAAGAAACTTCACCGCACAACTCAACGGTTGTGCGGTGTGCGTGCTTCGCCTGAGTCTTTCATTCGCATGGCCCGCATTTTGATGCAATATGCGAGGCGGTTTGCGTTCCATGTGCTGACCAGGAAGTGCTAAGCTAGTCCGGTTGCATGGTGACTTTGACGACAATGCGTACTCTCCAAAAATTCCGATCCGAACGCGGAATGAGCGGGCAAAACTTTTTCACAAACGGGAATGAAAATGAAGCTATCCGAGAATTTAAAGGCTTGCGGATTTGAAGGGACACCCGAGGGTTTTCGAGACATTCTTCTTGAATCGTTGCGTTCGGATTTCCCAACGTCCACAATCGATGTAGTACTCCGAACGCCAGCCGTCGCGACACGATTCTGTGAATGCGTTCGCGAGCAATTCCCAAATGCCAATCTTCATGACGCCCTCATTTTAGGGACACTCATGAATATTCGACGGCGAAAAGAGTGTCCTCAAAAGCTAATTGGCACTCCATCCAAAGTCAAACTTTCGACACTCCTTGCTGATGGCGGATGCACTATGGGAGTCGCGGACTTCCGCCAACTTGCAGCGTCATGTCTCAAAACGATGTGCAAAGGCCAACCGATTCATGATGTGCTGTGCCATCCCAGGGAAGCGTTGGCATTGTGTGAGTACATCCGAGCGAAATGCAAGGCCGCGCCGTTGCCACATTCCTTGATTCTTCAGGTGTTGTTAACCTACAGAAAAAGTTAACACTGCATACCTAGAGAAGAAGAGTGGGAGTATGCCTGTTGAGCTACAAGTTCCTCCGCATATTGTTTTGGTGACCCATCGGAATCGCCTGATGAGTATGCATGGTTTGGAGAAAACGCGGGACGCAGTCCACAGCCAGTGGACGAGAAAAAGTCGAATCGACGGGGCTTAGATGGCATTCATGAGAATGTTTCGGAGTGGTTCCGGGATAAACATGTTGAATATCCATCAGGGCGGCCACCGAAATTTTGGGGCCAATTCGGGGCGGCAGTTGGGCTGGTAATGCTAGTGGCTGCCGATCGGCGTATCGAAGCTGGCGCCGTCCGTCGCTTCGCTTCAACGGCAGCATCTACGGTTTCCGCATCGCCATGAGCCTGCCGGCCAAGCAACGGGAAGCGGCATCAACCAAATAGCAATGTCGTCGATTTTGCAAGGGCCGACTGAACTCGCTCACGCAATAGATCGGGACGTCGAATTCGTTCGCTTGCATCTCTCCCATTGACTCTGTCCGTTTTTAGTAGGGCTGCCAGTTCCTAATCTACTATTTCAATTGAGTTCAAAACGAAACGAGAACCTCCCACATAAGATGTTCACCTTTTTCCAACGATGCTTCTGGTACATTGTCTGCTTTCTCGAGTCAAGCGACATCTGTAGTCCTCGCCTATACATCGTTTCAATATCGTCGGCGTCCGATCGCAAAATCTAATCTAAAACTCCGTTCGCCGCATCCGAGCCGTTGTTTGTCAGGTCAGACTTTGATTCGTCAAGAAAAACCTCTTTTTTTTGAGAAGCAATTCGTCTTTTGAATGATTCGCTATCGGCGTAGGCGTAGCCACGATTAGCATTCCAGACGAGTACATTTCCGCTTGTGTGAACCCCCGCCAGCTGACATCCATTGGGACTCCAAGTTAACTGATCTACACCATCGTCACTTTCATTCAAAGTCAAAACTTCTTCGAGCGACTCAGCGTCGAGGATCTTAACCTGCCCGCGACTATCTGCTGACGCGATGCGTCTCCCGTCTGGGGACCACGCCAGACTATAAATTCCTGCCTGATGAACGTTCAACGATTTCAAGAGTTTGCCGTCGTCCGCATCCCATAGACAGGCTAGCCCTGTAATATTGCCAGCTACAATTCGCGTTCCGCTTGGATTCCACTCGATGGCACTTGCAGCTTCACGAGCCGACCCGAGGCGCATTTTAAGAAGCGAATCTCCCCCTGTTGCGTCGAAAATATAAACCCAACCAGCATATCCCAGGTTACCACCATCGATATTCTGTCCAGTTCCGGCGACAGCCAGCCTACGATGGTCTGGGCTAAAATCTACTTCCCATATACCGTTTAATTCGGCGTCAAAAACACGCTCCTTCTTGAGGGCATCCCAAATCTCAATGTCACGTCCGATCCCTCCCCTTCCTGGATGTACCATTGCGACTTTTGATTCATCTCCAGACCAGATAATTCTTTCTATGTTCAAATCGCAAATACTCTGTTTGCTCTTGAATGATCGATTTCGCACGCTCCATTCAATGTACTTCTCCATGGCTTCTGATTTGAGTTGATCGGCACTATCGTTCTGCCAGGTTTGGGTCGATTTTTTGACTATGGATCTGGTTGCAATATCGACCGTTGCAACCGAACTATCTTTTAAAGTACAGTTTATTTTTCTCGAGTCGTTATCCCAATCGATCGCCAACGTTTTGTCACTGCCTAACGCTATGCGATGAAATGTGGGACAGTCTTGGACGTCCCACATCAGCACTCTTCGATCCGAACTTCCCGTTACGAGCCGCTCCCCAGTTGGATCCCAGGCGACATCATTGACGGCACCATCATGGCCAAACAGCGTCGAGTACATTTCTCCATCCGAAAGTTGCCACACACGCGCGACTCCGTCGCTTCCACACGTTGCAAAAAATGGATGCTGAGGATTTGCAGCGACTCCCTTGACACTATTTTTATGTGCTCTAAAGTCCAACGAGACATTCCAGGTGTCGACATCGTAAACGAAACAACGACCCCAATTTTCGCCCACAATCAACTTTTTCCCATCGGTCGAAAATGCGACACATCCCGTATTCGTTCCCTCCAAAAGTTCAATTACGATTTCACCCGAAATCGGATTGACAATTAAGACACCTTCCGCGTCTCGGGCAATCGCCGCTAGCTCCATCGTTGGGTGCCAACACACATCCAAATGTGACTGACCACTCACAACAACCGACACGCATTTACGCCTATCGACATTCCAGGTGCGACATGTCTTGTCGAGAGAAACGGAGAGGAGATGCTGACCGTCTGGACTCCAACACACTTGTCGCAATGAGTGAGTATGGCCTTGGAGTTGATATAATTCATTGGTCGATGAATTCCAAATGGTAACGGTGCTTTCATCAGCCATACTTCCCCAAGCATAGCGTCGACCATCGGGGCTCCACGCCCCTCCAATCTTATAACAATTTCCATCGTTGTTTTCATAAACGAGTGCTCCGCTTGACACGTCGTAGATGCAAACACCGTCGTATCCTGTCGAGGCAATTTGCTTTCCGTTTGGACTCCAATCTACGTCCTCTACTTGGCTGCGATGGTTTCCCAGTGCCATGGTTTCTTGATGGCTAGCGGCCAACAGGTAGTGCCATTCCCACGCACGCATGTCAGGAGCATTTGCTGTCGGAATATGAGATTTGAGGGTGTTATGCAGACGAAGTGGGTTTACATCCCGATAGTCGAATCCAGCCAAACGAATATCCGCTTTGTAGAGTGCTTGCTGAGTTGCATGATTTTGAGAAACAGCCTCTAGCTGCAGACGACTCGCCTCATTCCGTTGCAATTCTGCTTCTTCACGTTGTTGATTGGCGATGTTGCGCTGTGCTTCGGCCGCTCTTCGATCACGTTCAGAGTCCGTCAGCGCCCGATCGGCGACAAAGGCAAAACGGGTACTAATAGCCGTGGACGCAACCATCATGCTCAAAAGTGCAATTGAGGTGATCAACACCACACGATGCCGCTTTGCCAACTTTCGAAAACGATACATGGTTGATGGTGGTGACGCCTCGACGGGTAAGTCATCCAGGAAACGCACTATGTCGTTCGCAAAGCTGTTTGCCGTTTCATACCGTCGATCGCGATCCTTTTCCATCGCCTTCATGACAATCCAATCCAACTCACCACGAAACGCCTGCTTTAGCTTGCGTGGCTCCAATTGACGTTGCTCTGCGACTGTAGATTGGCCCTGAGCGTTGAGAGTACTTACTCGGGCGCTTGGCCTCGGAGGATCGACTTCGCGAATGATACGACGCATCTCTTCGAAGCCCGCTTGTTTCAATGTATCTTTATCGAATGGCGTATTCCCCGTAAGAAGTTCGTAGAGCAACACCCCCAGGGAATAGACATCGCTGCGCGTGTCGATATCCAGACTGCTTTGGCCAGCTTGTTCTGGGCTCATGTAGAGCGGTGTTCCGACCATTTGGCTGAAGGCCGTGTAAAGCGTATTTTCGGTCAATTGCTGCCCAATTGCTTTAGCTACTCCAAAGTCGATGACTTTGACCACTGGCCTTACATCGTGGATGGCCACGATCACATTGGAAGGCTTAATGTCGCGATGGATGATCCCCTTCTGGTGAGCGTGTTGTATGGCTTGGCAAACTTGCAGGAATAGGTCAAGCCGATCGCGAGTCCCCAGTTTCTGTGCATCGCAGTGCGCAGTGATTGGCAACCCTTTGACCAATTCCATCACAAAGTAAGGCAGTCCATTTTCGGTCGTACCCGCATCGAGCACCCTCGCGATGTTGGGATGGTCCATCAATGCCAATGCTTGCCGCTCGGATTCGAATCGCGAAATGACTTCGCGACTCCCCATTCCCGGCTTGATGATCTTTAGAGCTACTTTGCGACGAACTGGCTTCTCTTGTTCCGCAACATAAACGCTCCCCATTCCCCCTTCGCCTAATAGCTCTCGCAATTTGTAAGGGCCAATTTGACGACTGATAGGGGACGTCGATTCGGCCGCAAGCGTGGGTGCAATCGCCGCCGGTCGATCGAACATGGCTCCCGCTGCACTGTAGTCGCGAAGCATACTCCGCAACTCGGCAAGCCTGGAACTATCTCCTCCACAAGCGTTTCTAATGTAGGAATCGCGTTCTTTCTCGTTTTTCAAATCCAAGGCATTGGAAAAGAGCGTCTCTAAATTTGAATCTTTATTTTGCATGGCGGAATAAGCTTTGCGTGGGGACATGCCTAATGTGTTATTTGGTTTTGACAAGCCGCAACGATGCAGTATGAGATCTTCCGTTTTTTTGACCATTGCAATAAAAACAGGTTTGCAGGGACTTAGTCATTCTCCTTCAAATATCGATATAACCATACCTTCGCCAGCGCCCAATCGCGATGCGCAGCGCTCTTTGAAATTCCTTGCAGACTGGCCACCTCCTCAAGTGTCATGCCGGAAAAGAACCGGAGTTTGACCAACTGTGATCTTTGCGGTGATACTAACTCAAGTTGCGTCAACGCTTCGTGGACGGCCAAGATGCGTTCGGCTTCGGCAGCATCGATCGATTGCGCATAGGTGACCTGTTCGTCAAATTGCATCCGAACAATCTCGCCCCCCCGGCGTTCGCATTTTTTAGCTCGAGCTTTTTCGACCAAGATTCTGCGCATGGCCTCAGCCGCAGCCGAAAAAAAGTGGCCCCGATTATCCCAGTGTTTTTCTCCATCACCGTCGCCGATCAACCTTGCATACGCTTCGTGCACCAGCGCGGTCGCTTGCAATGTATGATCTGGTTTCTCATTCTTCATTTTAGCCGCCGCCAATCTGCGAAGCTCGTCATAGACCAAGGGCAGTAACTGATCCGAAGCATGAGGTTCACCGGAAGTGATTCTCGCCAAAATTTCAGTCACGGTGATATTGGACATGGATTGGACATCTGCGTGAAAGGTCGTATCGATGAGAAGTGGGGGGAGACAATTATTATAGAAACAGTTGGTCGTGCAATCCTGGCGATTTGGAAACTCAGAGGCACAGAGATCACAAAGGAGTCCGGGCGTGGAAACTCCTTGTCCTCTGCGACTCTGTGTTTCAAAGATTAAGTCGTTGATATTCTAGCGGCGACCAGCCAATCGCTTTTTCGATTGACTCGTTGCGTTATCTTCATTCCAGTTCTCGAAGATCGAGTCGACTTGGGCAATGAAGGGATTGTTGGACGATAGGATTTTTCGATTGGGTTTTTCGACCTCTGGCATCGATTTCCCGGACGCGACGCCTGGGCCCCGGCTAGCAAGCATATTCGCAGGCGGAGGTGGGTCGGCGATGCCTTGTGGATTAGTGTTGCCAGCAGCGAGAGCGAAGCTCGATGAAGGCGATGCAGAACCGCCTATTCGGGTTGTCGCTGAATCAAACTGATAAACTCTGTCGGTAATGTTGTCCACGATCCAGATGTGACTATTGTTAACCGTCGGATCGATGGTGAGACCAGTCGGACTACCACCACCTGACGTAATTGTCCAGCTGCCAAGCAACGATCCACCTACACTGTACTTGAATACTCTATCAGTAGAAGAAGTATTATTGAGGACCCATATACTTGCACCGTCGGTGACAAGGTCCGTTGGACTGGTATTGCTACCGTTGAGGGAAAAGCTGCTTACTGCGTTTTGACTACCCGAGGTCCGGGTAGCAGCGCCAACGTACTTAAACACTTTGTCGCTTCGGCCATCAACGATCCAAACGTCGGTGCCATTGGTCGTGATCCCTTCCACGGTCGCATTGCTGGCGAGAGACCCTGCGGACCATGAACCGAGCAATCCACCGCTGGTGTTGTACACATAGACCATTTTGTTCGCATCGACGACCCAGACTTTATCACCCGCTGCAGTGCTGGCGGCTCCGCGCGGCGATGTATTGGTCGATTGGATCGCATAGTTTTCGATCGCTGTTCCCGATGCGCCGTATTCATAAGTCCGGTCCGGACTGCCGTCATTGACGACATAAAACTTAGTAGCCGAATCGTTGTCCTGGATGGTGCCGCTGCCTTGACTATCGACAATACTAGCGCCGACGGGATTGGAGATGTTGACGGAGAAGGTTTCGCTGCCTTCGTAGATTGTGTCGTCCACTGCAGATACGAGAATTCTCTTGCTAGTCTCTCCCGGCGCGAATTTGATACGGCCGGTGACAGCCCCATAATCTGCAGTTGGTGTCGCGCTGCCAGCAGATGTGCTGAAATCGACCGTGACTGCTGACGCGGTTGACTGTGTGAGGGTAACAAGGGGGCCAGCAGAATATTTCAGAATTTCATGGGCTCTTTCGCTACTAATTAGGAGGTTCCCCTGGCCATCAAAGGTGATAAATGATGTCTCGGGTGCAATTCCAGCGGGTGGAATAATGATATCCAGAAAGGCACCGGTACTTCCATCAAAGCGATAAACCTGCTCATCCCCCACAATAAATTGGTTGTTTGATCGCACGACGTACAGATTACCGTCCGGGCCGAATTCCATATCGTGAGGACCAATTAAGCCACCGCTGGCCGATACAAAGGGGGCCAACGGAGAGCCGTTTACGCCGTCATAGACCAAGACCGCATTTGTCAACGCACTAGAAACGTAGAGATCGGAGATCGTATCTCCGTTTCGATCGGGCCCGAAGATCGTCGCACCTGGACTATCGAGACCGCCGATACCGGGGCTAACAAAATTGTCTATAAATGCGCCGGTAACACCGTTGTAACGAGCAACACGGTCTGTATTAACGTCCGCCAGATAAAAGTTGCCATCGGGACCAAAGGTCATACCCTTTGCACCAGTTAAGCTGCTATCAGCTATGAATGTTGACACGGCTTTGGCCTGGTCTATTCGTAATACGGCGTCCCGTTTGCCGGATGCGGTAACCGTAGAAACATACAGATCACCGTTCGGACCAAACATAAGCCAAGCAGCGCCGTCCAGACCGGTTGCGGGAGTCGCGAATTGTTCAACAAAAGCACCGGTCAGCCCGTCATATACCACGATATTGTCACTGACGCGGCCGATCACGTAGAGGTCCGCAATGGCATCGCCGTTTCGACTCGGACCATAGGCAAGATCTACCGCGGTATCGAGAATAGAGATATTGGCCGCTGTAAACGGCGTTAAGTTGGTCCCTTCACTCATAGACCAGTCGCTTATTGAGATGTCAACCGCCATGAGCGCTCGTTCTTCGAGTCTTTCCAAACCAAGGCGGTTTCCAAAGCGCTTCCTCGCGGAGCTTTTAGACGAATCGTTTCGCTTTGTTTTTTGCAGCTTTGTTAGCAATTTCGCAAGGTGATTCATGGTTTTCTCCATTTCGCTTTTTACGTTGTTCATTTTGACCCCACACGCAATGCGATATTTTCAGTCTATATTTCCCAAGAATTTAAAAAGATTTCTCAAATACTTCGGAGTGCCTGGAACCGTCCAGGTTACCAATCGAGCCGGCTCCCACTAAATCCAACCAGATTATTAAAGATCAAAACGGCCCGCACGCACGCCAGCCAACGCCTCCTAGCCCGCATCTGCTTCTCAATCTGCGATCGCACGGCGAAATCTCAGACACCAACTCTCGATGCTTGGCGATCTCTCGTTGATTGGCTATGTTCGCCTTAACCTGCTCAATTGCCTGATCATACTGCCGTAAGACGGCAAGGCGCAACAAGTCACTTTTATTGATAGGCTTGGCTATTGTCTGCGCCATGCTTGCAGGAACAGCGGTCAGCATCGTGCAAGCGTTTCGCGAGACTCAAGCTGAGTACATTTCCGAACAACGCGTTAACAGCGAACAAGAAGCACGTATTGCCGAGGTTGAGGCTCGGACGGACGCGGAGCAAGCCAAGAATTTGGCCCAGCAAAATGCATCTTCCACCGATCGCCAGCAATACAGAGCGGAGATGCAACTCGGTCCGTCAGCAGCCGTTTTACCTGCAGAGGGTCATATCGTTTTGTTTGCTGCCAGCCTTAACTGCTCGCTTTGTTGTGTTCGCTAAGGTAGGTTTCAGGTTCGACAATTTCCCATCCCTCTTCGCCATCAAGGACTAATACTTTAGTGTGAAACCTCGCGACTTGAGGACGATGGCTAATAGAGATAAGAGTCGTTCCAGAATCGACTAGAACGCGGTAGATCTCCGCTTCGTTGTCTTCGTCGAGAGCACTCGTCGCTTCGTCAAGAACCAAATACGGACGCTCGGAAAGAATGGCTCTCGCGATCGCTAATCGTTGTTGCTCTCCCAACGACAAGACTTTTCCCCAGTCAGACGTAATATCAAGTCCACCACAACGTTCGATCAGTTTCGGCAGTCGAACAATCGCCAACGCTTTTTGCAAAGAGCCATCGCTGATGCGAGAATCGGACATAGGATATAACAGTTGATCACGGAGGCTTCCGATTATCATGTATGGCTTCTGCGGAAGGAAAAGCATGTCGTCAAGATTTGGACGCGAGACGGTACCTCGCCCCACAATCCACAATCCAGCAAACACTCGCAGCAACGAGCTTTTGCCACCACCGCTCGCCCCGGCAATTAGCAATCGCTCGCCACGCGCCAATTCAATCGATAGATCTTTAACAAGTATGCGTTTACCATCGGGAGTTTGAACCGTTACTCCTTCAAAGGCAATTTCTCGGTCTGGCTTGGTGATGATCTGAGGAAGTATTTCGGTCGGCGGCTGATCATCCTGCTCTTTTCGGAGCTTGAGACTCCTTGCAAACCGATCCAAGCGTCCTACGCCTGCGGTAAAATAACTAAGCTGGTCAAATTTAGTCACTACAATGTTTAACGCTCCAAAAACCTTGACGAATGCACCCGTTGCGGAAACGACGACACCGATTTCGAGCTCACCACTCATTACCCGTGGCGCGAGAATGATGCCCGGTATGATCAACGTTGCTGAGCTATAGGCAAACTGATAAATATTGAGAAAAAATTGCCAATCGATCAATCGGCGGCTATTGCCGACCACTTCATCAAAGCGATCCAGCGCGTACCGCGACTCGCGTTCTTCGCCACGATAAAAAGCGATCGATTCGGCGTTCTCGCGAACTCGAATCAAGCTGAATCTGAAATTGGCTTCGTTCCTCAATTGGAAGAAGTTCAGACCGACGAGCGGCCGTCCAAACACAACTGTCGTTAGCAGTGTCCCAGCAATTGCGTACAAAAGTAAAAACCATACTAGTGAACGTGAAATCAACCATAACACACCGCTAAACGCAACTATTTGCAAGCCTGTCTCGATGAATATCAATAGAAAGTAAATCGATTTACCGGTAAATGAATTGATATCGTCCGTTAACCGCTGATCCGGGTTATCGATGTGCGTAGAATAGGTCAAGTCGTAGTAGGTCCGATCGCTAAAATACTGGGTTACATAGCGAGTTGTCATCCAGCGTCGCCAGTGCAGACTCAGGCGATCACGCACGTAGTAGTAAAGCCCATAAATGGGCACGGCCAAAACCAACAGCGCGACGGACCAGTAGATTGACTTCCAATACCGGGATGAATCTCGATCAGCGAGCGCCGACGAAAATTCTCCAGACTGCTGATTGAGCAGCACGCTGGCGGCGGTGTCCGCGAGCATAAGAATCACCAGAAGCACCAATAGTCCCCAAGCACTCCATCGTTTCTCGGAGAGTAAATACGGTTTTGTGAGAAGAATGAAACGAGGTACAAGTCGCCCTTTGATTCTTAGCAAACGAGACAAATATCTATTCATGGACGAGGCCTTGGCTTTCGATGTAGGCTGTCAAGAGTACTTTAACACTCTCCACCCCACATCGGTGAACAAGTCGGCGAATGGAACAGTGAGGACCAAATAGCATATAGTGGAGCGTACACACCATCTTGGCCTCGCCGTCCAGGTTGTTGTCGGATTGTTTACGGGGAAAATTGCTCGCCAACATTGCTGGTGTGCAATTCACGAGCCGATGCAAGCATTTGAATAAAGTATTAGGCTTTGAAAATCGCCCACTGAAACGTAATCGTTGTCGAATACTCGACTTTTCAAGGCGACGATCGTAGGCAAACAACGATGTGAGATCGACCAACTTGGTCTACGGGAGAACAATTGAGTGATATAAAAAAGATCGTACTGGTTTCTTTTTGCTGATTATTGAAATCGACAGCCCTCTTGGCACGATTAATGCATTAATGAATTGGAAGCTAAGCCGGCAGTTAGGCTTTGAAACACTCGTCTATAGCGCAATGCCTGAAGGCAGTCGCTGAAGTAAACGTGGCGGGTTTGCTGAACCATCGAAAGAAAATAAACATGGAAATTCATCGTAAGCTTTTCGTCCTCATAGCTGCCTCGTTGCTTACACTTCCTGCCTGTGAGCAACAGCCAAACGCCAATAAAACGGACGGGATAAAAGACGCGTTGGATGCTCGCCCAAATGAGGAGATGCGTGATCTTGGCGAGGACATTGGTAAAGCGGCCAAGGATATCGGCGGAGACATAAAAGACGCGGTCAAAGAAAAGTAAAAAGTAAGCCCGGTTTCATGAATGCCTTTTCATCTTGATGGATCCCGATTCTCTGAGTTGCTTGAAGAACATCGTTCGCATAGTGTTCCAAGAGAAGCGTCAATCGCCTGCTACCTACAGCCCAAAGTAGAGTACTTCCGACACGTCAATTCGCCGTAGACTTGATTTTCCGCTTGGGGAGGTAGGGTAAGACGGCCAGCAAAACGCCGACGATGCCAAGCCAAACCATTGTAAGCTCTTGTCCTTGCCGAGGAAAAGCGTCCGAACGCACATTTGGAAAGGCAAGAGAAAGCGAGATCGGAACTGCAACGCCAGCGACGATACCCGCAATGAAAAATAGGCTCGGGTCCACCGTTGCAGATTTAGGTCTTGCAAGCCAGAGCACCATTCCAGCCGGAATTGCGAGCGACCACGATGCGATGGTTAATAAGATGACGTCCAATGCTAACGGAAGGAGTCCATCATCGACTCCCGGAATCGAACCTCCCCGCTCGATGTAACCAAACACGAAGTATCCGACGAACCCTGCGCATGCTCCGGAAAGAAGGCCGGTAGCCGTACAGACAAGAATCATCGCCGGACGCTTCACCAAGAGGAACAGGCTTGCAAGTCCGAAACATCCTCCCAGCAGCGCAAACTTGGTTACTGCGTCTCGAAAACGCTTGTCCATCTTTGCAACACCAAGCTCGTCTTGCAGTTCTTTGGAGCTAAAGACAGTGACTTCCCGGAGGTGCTTGGGCAAACCCCATTCAGGCAGATAATTGTAGGCGGTCCAGCCGACGATTGAGCAACACGCCATCCCGAGTATCCAAAACACCAACGTAGGTTTTTCGGACGTATTCGTTTGAGCCGGTGTAGCGTCACTGAGTCTTTCCATTGGATGATCTTCATTTCAAAAAAGGAGAGTTATTGGACAGTGGCCCTTGCCGGCAGTGGCCGTTGCAGTGCCGTTGCGATCACTGGATTAGGGGTGGTTCCAAAAAGGTACTCTTCGCGTTCATTTTTGGATGTGGAATGATTTGGACATTACCGTTTGGCCAAGTTATTTCAGCCTGTTCCAACGTTTCGTCCGACGGAAAGCCAAAGTGGATCGAATAGGGATTTTGCGTCAAGTAGCTACCTCCACCAACGATACTCCGAAGGTATCTCTTCGTATTTGTTTTAAAGACGACTCGCGCTCCAACACAGTCTCGGTTGGAGTTTATGCCAATAAGCTCAAAGGTGCACCAATTGCCAGAAGCCATCGTTTTGTTTTCCAGTATTGCGGATGGTTGGTTGACATGGGAAATCACAAGGTCGAGATCACCGTCGGTGTCGAAATCAAAGGCAGCCACACCCCTTCCTCGCCATTTTTTCCCAAAGTAATCGGATGGCTCCGTTTTTTGACGAACTAACTTGCCAGCGCCCGAATTGACAAGTAGAAGTGGAAACTGTTCGACCGAATTGCTTTTAGGAAATCGATTCACATGGCCATTTGAAACCACAATGTCTTCGTCGCCGTCTAAATCGAAATCCCCCGATACGGTCCCGAACGAGACGAACAGTGTCCCGAGCGTCACAATTCCCGTCGATAGTGTGCCGCATCGATAATTGAATTGACCATTATTTAAGTAAAGAGCGCACGATTCATTTTCGTAGTTGGTTACCCAAAGATCGGGAAGCAGATTTCCATCAAAATCGAAAACCGCGATACCCATACTGCCATTGGGATTTCCATTGTGATCTAGCCCCGTACCGCTCGGTATTCCTATCTCGTCAAACTTCGTATCACCTTTGTTAACATAGAGAAAATTGTAAGTCGTGTCATTCGCAACATAGATATCCAGTTTTAAGTCTTGGTTCAAGTCAGCCAGAACTACAGCCAAACCTCTACCCTCTGCCTTGAGTCCGCTCTCCATGCCAATCGGTTGAAAAGTTGCATCGTTGTTGTTCCGATAAATCTCGTCAGGCAGCCCCTTGAACGCTGCAGGCGCGCAAATTTCGCGATCGGTTGCCGACCGCATGCATTCTGGGTGATTCGCCCATGACCAATCTGTATTGTGAGCAATATAGACATCCAGGCTTCCATCATTATTGAGATCGCCCAGACCTGCACTCGTACTCCAAAGCGAATCAACCAAACCCGCACGGACCGCCTGTTCAACAAACGTACCGTCACCTTGGTTAACAAAAAACTGAAGTCCACAATAGCCGGTAACGAGCAGGTCAGGAAATCCATCGTTGTTTAGGTCTCCTGACGCAACACCGTTGGTATAAAGGGTAGCTTTGTCCACGTTGGCAACATGGCCAACGTTGGTGAATCGCTTGGCCTGACTATTTTGCCAGAGTGTTCCCGGCAGCGGAGTAATGGATTGATCCGTATTGATTAGTCCACCTCCTGGGAAAAATAGATCTGGAAAACCATCTCGATCGTAATCGAAAATCGCAAGTCCACCTCCAATAGACTCGATGTAAGCATACTGGTCGGATTCTTCGCCATTGCGATAAGAATGACTCAGCCCCACAGCACTCGTGACGTCTTCAAACCGCATCGATCGTTCCGCCGGCGAAGAAACCGAGGCCTCGACTGAGCTAAGTGACATTGCATCGTTTGTCGTTTTGGACGGTTTGCATCCGACAACTAGCAATGCGACGCAAACGGCAACATTCAATGCTGAAAACGGGTATCGAGGCACTAACTTTAACCTACTTGTTTATGGTAACAACAGTACAAAGTGGCAATCCATGAGTCAGGTGCTTGTCGGACTTGGTGTCCTTGTAACGATGTCTTGAATTTCAGTTTTGTGATTTTTGCAAAACGTGGAAACGGTCGCGGTGGAATTTAGCTAATTGCGCGTTGTTCGGGTCTAACGTCAAATGGGATTCGTAGAAATCTGCTAGTGCCTCGTGCACTTTCGCATTGTTCTCTTCATAAGCAAGTGCACTTCGAAGCCAGAATAGCCCCGTGCGTTCCGATTCGTATTGAACAAGGATCTTTCCAACTTCAATCCTGGATTCGACATCTTCACTCGATCGATTTATCTTTTCGGTAAGTGAACTCACTTTTTGGAAAGCATCTTTCGTTTTCGAAACGTATTCAAACTCCATTTCGGCTTCTTTTTCACGTTTCAGTCCTCGCAGTGCAAGCCCCCTTGAATAGCGTGCAGAAACATCGCGAGGATTTTCTTTCAATGCCAACTCAAGCAGTCCCAGCGATTGTTCGAACATGCCTTCATTTACGAGCAGCGTCCCCAGCTCCGATGCTGCAATAGATCTCTCATAGGGCTCGCCGACCGAAGCATACGATAGCCTCGCAGCCTCACTCCCCAAATCCACAACTTCTTGAAGGAGTGTTTTGGCCGATTCGAAATTCCCAAGTTTGATATCGCTTAAAGCGATACCAATCTTTGCTGCCACCGGATTCGGCATTCGAAGACACTGCTTGTACAGTCGTCGCGACTCGTTTGCTTCATTTTCAACGAGGCAGCGTCGCGCAAGCCCAAAAACTGCGGGAAAGAAATCCTGGTCCTTAGCAATCGCAGTCTTATAGCTGCTCTTCGCCTTGTCAAACTGCTGTCGATACTCTTCGATTCGACCGATTCGATACCACGGAATTGGAGTATCAGGCATGTCCGATTGCCATGCTTTTAGAACTTCCAAGGCTGCATCAAATCGAGACGCCTTTGTGAGTCCAGTTGCATAGGCCTCGCATATTTCGCCGATTTCGCGATCTCCACTCATTAGCCTAGTCGTTATTTCCCGCTCAACTTCTCCGAGGAAGCCGCTCTGAGCTCGACTCAACTGCCGCTCTAGAAGCACCCTGTCGGCCTCCATTCCATTGCGCTCCGCAGCATCCAAAAGTTGCGCCATGGCGGGAACATCATCTTGCAATCTCGCCATCCTGGCAGCTAGATACAACGCGTATGCGTTGGAGGGCTGAAGTCGCTTGGTACACAGCAGCCATGATCTTGCTGAGTCAAAATCTCGCTCTCGAATTGCCCCAGCAGCGAAATGGTTCGAGATGCTACAAAATCCACCCGAGAGCCACCAAGCAACCATAGCCAGCGAAATTGCTATCCCACCGAAAATCCGACGAATCTTTCGATTAGGTTGGCTCGATTCGATTCGACCTCGTTGATTGAGATTTGATTGGCAAGCACCTCTGGCCATTGCATTTACAACTTGCCGATAATTTCCTTAGCTTTCGCCTTAACTGCCGAAGGTGTCTTTGCCTTCTTGAGCTCCTCGAAAAGTTTTTTGATCTCAGCTCCTATGGAAGCATCGTCCGAAGTAAGTCTCGTAATGTTTTCTTCAATCAAAATCTCTTCGCTGCCGAGTGATCCTGATTCCGCGGTCGAGGCAAGGCTCTGCTTGATGGACTCCTTGGCACCCGAATCAATGACTTCCACTGGAATACCCCTCGAGCTACACCCGCTGAACAACAATCCAACGCAAAGGACGAAAACCGATTGAGTAAACGCGATTTTATTCTTCAATTCTAATCTCCAAATTTCTCGATTTCAAAAGCCCCCAAAACAGAGCATGGGGGTTTACAAAAAAACACTAGTAAACAGCAGACCACAAACGAAACGTCAATGCGACGCATAGTCTGCCCGGCAAAACTAGTACCGGGGCGACATTGAGTTGTTAGCGACGCTCGTCAAACGCTTCGGATGGTACAAAAACTAGTCGGCAGGAATTACTCGTTCGAAGAAATGACTTGGCCGTCATTTCGGCCACCCGTAAACTGCCAAGTCTTCGTATCGATCGACTGGCTTACGAACCGTACGGAACCGTCCCCCATCCCTGCGTTAACTCCTCCAGTATGCATGCTTCGCGCGCTGTAAACGCCATTTCTGTCCGAGGAATAACCACTGGCATTAGTCTGGCAATTCGGAAACCTCCAATTCGGTGGCGCCACCGTATTCAAAGCAGTTTGAGTTGGTAATGGAGATAGCCATTGCGCTCCATTGGTAGAAAGGTGTGCTGTGATCGCCTGACATGCAGTGCCCCATGTGTTTAAATCAGCTTCCGAAGGATACTCCAAAGTTGGATACGCCGCCGCGTTCGTAAACGCAGTACCGATCCTCACCTCGGAAGACTGCCCTCTCTGCAAGAAGTTTGAATTGCCGTCACCGGACAAATGCTCCGACAGAAAGAGCGTGTTGGATGTGCCGTCGGTAAGATCGCCAATTTTGGATGTAGTGTCGGCCCTAAACGCTCCATTCTGACTTGCGGAAACGTTCCAAATGATAGACGCTCCGAAACTTACTCCATAGTTGCAGCCCGGTCCGTTCGTGGTATGGTTCGTGCCAGATTGTTGCCACTGCGGTGCGGATGGACAAATGAATGCTGACACCTTCGACGCTCGAACTGGTGTTAACACTGCATTGTCCGCGTAATAGAAGGAATAAAAGTTATTCGAAGCCGTTGTTAGGTTTGCGTAAAGCGGAGCTTGCTCAATGACCGGAAGAATTTGCGAAAATGCGCTGTATCCCTGCCACAACGCCCCTGATCCACTTTTTGTTGCAAAAGGTGGAAAGCGCTTGTGAGCACTTTCATAGTTATGAAATGCTAATGCAAGCTGCTTGACGTTGTTCGAGCATTGCATTCGACGTGCTGCTTCGCGTGCTGCTTGAACAGCCGGAAGCAAGAGACCGACCAAAATACCGATAATTGCGATGACAACGAGCAACTCTACCAACGTAAAGCCATTCGTACCTTTGGAACGAGATTTCATAACAAACTCCTAAATGATCAATCGGAAGAGGATTTTCGATCTAAAATCCCATGGGCAAGCGGTTTAGATACTCTCGGAAGTTTACTTCCCCGTGAACTTAAAGGCAATCGCGGTCCGTTTCATTTGTTTGAATCGTCCATTTTGGTCAAAACGCACCAAACATCGGATCCGATGCATAATACGTTTCATCGGCTTCCGACAATTCTCTAGAGTGGAGCCAACGGAAGTAACGGGTCGGATAGTCAGAAGTGGCTGTGGGCGGGGAAGCGTGTTTTCCTGATCATGGAGTTTTGCTAAGCTAGACTTCAAAAAGATTGATACCACACTGGACTCATCGCAAGCGAATCGGTCTATGGCTTTTTCATCGAAGGAAAACGAAGCGCTTTTTGAAAAAGCAACTAGAACAGTGAATTCCGTCTACTCGCAGTTTGCGGAGTTGAAGCAAAAGGCTGAAGCGATGGCAGCGTACGCCAGCAAAATGGACCGCGACTACTTCACCCCTTCCGAAGACGAGGCTGTTCGCCAGGTCTTGATTACCTATTGGCAACTCAGATCTGCCCTCTTCGAATTGGTCTACGAGCTGCGGACAGCAGGGCACGAAGAAAGGAACGACTACGATCAGCTATTCTTTGTTGGATATGCGGGGGCTTTGGTACTATTGGATGCAGCACGCTTCATTAGAGAGCGATTCCACGATTCTGCTTTGATCCGGCACAAACTTAACGAACCAGAGCCTAGCTTTGGAATTCCAGGAGGGCTTTACGATTCAATCCAAGAATCTTGGACGAACCCAAGCCACATATGGCATATGTTTGATGCAGCTCGCTATTTCGAAAGGAGCAGAAATCGCTTGGATTCACTGCGTTGCGATCGGGAAACGGATAGCCTCATCGCCATCATCGAACAATTGGCTTGTCGATTGAATTTGAGTTGGGCAGACTATGCCAAACTGCGATTGCGATTTCGCATTAGGCAGCTTGGAAGTCTCTTGAAGAGAGATCTTTTCTACGCAGCGATGTTTCAAATGCAGAAAGGGATTGGAATCCTCGCTGCAGATCGTTACTTGAAACGAGGTCACCAACCAGGACTTCCCGTGTCCGTTCGAGATGCGTTGCAAAGCATCCTGGCACCTGGAGACGTCTTGTTGGTACGCAAGGAGTTCGCACTTACCAATTATTTCCTCCCAGGCTATTGGCCCCACTCGGCGCTTTTCCTTGGAAGCACCGAATCGCTTTCCGACTGGGGCTTGTCGAACCATCCTTATGTTGCATCCCGTTGGCAGAACTTTTTGGCTCTCGATCTGCCCCAACGAGGACGAGTCATTGAAGCTATGAAGGATGGGGTTCATCTTCGTGCCCTGGAATCACCGTATCGTTCGGATTCGATTCTCGTTCTCCGTTCGCAATTAAAACCAGATTCTATTCGTCAGGTTGTAGCACGCGCCTTCATGCACGAAGGTAAAGAATATGATTTCAGTTTCGATTTCACAGTCGCCAATAGGCTTGTGTGTACCGAAGTAATTTACCGCGCCTACGATGGAGTGGAGGGGACCTCGTTTCAACTTTCAATGCGAGCCGGTCGATTGACTTTAGCGGCGCTCGAATTGGTCGAAATGGCGATGCAACGAAAGCACTTTGCGATCGAAGCAACCTATATTCCTATGTTGAGTGACAAACTTCTACGAGGAACCGAAGCCATAGAAGCGGTCAAACGCGTCAGTCCTTGTCGCCAGAGTAAACGTGGACATTCAAGTGTTGAAATAACGTAGATGGTACCCAAAAGTTTATCCCTCCTACGCTCTTTCCACTTGGTTGGTGGGTAGTAGAAGGACACGCCACACGACTTCGAGGGCATTGGCTTTTGCCGATACGATCTTTAATCTTTTGAATGCTCACCAGCATTTTTTTCTATCTTATCTTGCACGTCTTTCTTGTCGCGACCCTCGTTGCGCTGGTCGTTGGGCTTCTTCTTTTTGGAACCTGTCCGCAAGTCGTCTCGAGCCCGCGCTGTCGATGATCCCGTATCGTGCGTATTCTGTTGGCTGCGTTTATCTGACATTGATCTATCTCCTCTGAAAAAACCACAAATCGCGAAGGACGCGTTGCCGCGATTAGATAAGGCAATTGTTGTGCCATTCCCGCAGTACCTGATTTCAAGAGTTCACTCCGTCAAGTACGCAACGACCACAGGGTGTGATATGAACCATAATCCGCTTGTTCACGCGACCACCCATTGAATGCGGTAACAAACTGGAAAAGGTCGCAAGCAATTTGTCGGAATTTATCCTGAGCCCAGTGACTAGGTAAGGCTATCCCTTTTGATTCATTACCCTACCGGGTGTCAAATGATTGTAGATAAATGCTTGGGTCCATAGGTCTGGATGTGCAATTTTGAGTCATCTCGACCATTGATTGAGTGGGTAACCTGGCCAAAACTTCGTTTTGATGTAGAGCGTTTCAAGGAAGGATGTAGCCAGACTAACATGGCCGTTAGGCGATCAATTCGTGGTAGCACTCCTCGTGGCACTTGGGCATCTTCTGCATGTTGAGAGACCAGCTTTCCCACTCGCGAACGTCCGCTAGACAGAATGGCCCGAAAAATGCAGTGATGGTTAGAACGAGAAAGATCCTGGCCGTCGAGTTTCCGTGGACTCGAACAAGTCGGAAGAGTACCGGCAGGGATTTGTTAGTCTAAAGTTAGGATAAAAAATGAGCACTGAGCTAATAATCTTGATTATTGTATTGGTTGTCTTGTTCGGTGGTGGCGGTGGATATTTTTTAAACCGTGGACGACGCTAGAGAGCGCGCCCTTGAACCTATGTATCGCCAATCAGACTCTCGAGGCCGTTGCGTTGCGAGCGTCAATGAAACTACTTGCACGAACCGCGATGCAATCAAAGAATGCCTCGGCATCAAGCGAACGATGGTTGTACGTCTCGATGATCCAGCCGATGAGGCGGAGGCGATTTCCATAGGGAGATACATTGCAAAAGTGATATCTTCAGGCAAGTAAGCATGTCTGTCGTTGCGCCGAAACCATTGTTTTTTGACAGAGCAATGTCGGATGTTGCCTCATTATAACTGAACTTTGAGCATTCTGAAATCTCGCCTTATGCTGTCGCTACTCCGCCTGTTCATTGCATCGCCTGCTGCCAAAATTTAAGCTGCTGAAACCACGGACTGAGTGAGCTACAAATCAAGCAGTAAATCCTGTCAGGCATGGATCACACGAAAGCATATCACGCATGGGAACGTGACCACTGTGTACGGTCGGTGAAATGAGTGTCCAAATAATGGACAAACTGGCCTATAAACTTAAGGCATTGAAAGTGAAGAATGAAGCGATTCCGACCAGCATGGTTGATGCGAACGCACCAAGTATTGAAAACGTCTAGCATTGAACTCGCAACGGATCAAAGTTTGTATTTAGTGCGCCCTCAAGAAGCAAGCGTCCGATTCCGTTCTGCAGTCAGCTTACATATCCATCTGCTCGCACACCACGCTAACTGACATTGAGATTCATCAACTGCCGACAGGTCGTCGCCCGCAGGATGGGCCTAGCAGCAACATGCGACTATCACTAACAATTGGCGAGTGCACCATGCGGTATTTCCACTTACAGATTCTTGCGTTCTTCGTTGGACTCTCCTTGGTTGGCTGCGGCTCACGAGGCATTCCTGAGCCAATCAAGGTTCTTGAGAACCCGACAACTGGTGAACGCGCCCGCTTTTTCAGAGAAATCTCATACAAAGTCCCCAAGGACTATAGCGAGACGAAGCACCTCGCGGAGTGGAGCGAGACACAAGATAAGGCGGGATTCACAAGAGAGATCACACTGGAGGACGATCGCGAAAGTCTCGCCGAACTTCGAAAGAAGAATCTCGCAGCGAGTCGTAAATAGTTCCTTCCGACACGCTTCTGAGATTTCCACAAGGTTGTGCCGCTTGCATATTCCCAAATCCGCTGTCAGTGAAGGTACCAAATTGGTTAGCTGGATTTACTGCGAGATCCTCAACTGTGGAAAGCGTCGTACTCCTGCAGGATCGATCTAGCTGCAACGAGCCAAATCCCTAGGCCGCAGTTTCCCATCCCCAAGCGGACGTAGCCGGAGCCAGCGACTGCCCCTCCCACAATTTGGATCATTGCAACGGGTGTGGACGTGGGGCACTGGTCGCCTGCTGATTTACTGCAGGATCGGATAGACTGGAGCGGATAGTGGCTGGGAAGCGTGTAGGTAAATCACAATGAAAAACTCAAATGCCAAGAGTATCGTTCAGACTCGTACAACTCGAAACGACCACCATCAACTTGAAAATACTATGCTCTGTTTCTAAACACGTAGTTGCTTCTCTCCGAGATGCGAATTCACTGCGTCTCGGAGAGACGCAGCTACGAAAATGCTAGTCTTCATCTCGCTACGCCAGTCGAAGCCCATCGGATATCTGGAATGCACTGCAATGGATCGTCGCTGAGCAACTTGATGTTGAAGGAAGTTCCGTCGTCCCAAGTGCAAGATTCGTTCAGGACCTCGGCGCTAACTGACGCGGAGCTACAATCGTTAACGCATAGTATCTCAAAAAACCCGCGGTAACGACCTAACCACTTTGGACTGCAAGCGGAAAAAGAATGCAAAACAACGATCCTGACTTTGGACAGATGAAGTACAACGGTTTTAGTGCATGGGATTGTAGAATTGACTTTCGGTTTCCACATCTGTCAAGCAAGTACTTTGCAGTTCATATTTGGTCAAATGATGAAACTGGGCCATCCCAACTGCAACGTGAGACTTTTCGGGAACTCAAGCAACGATACGAATCGCTTTGGCCAGAGGTTGCGTCCCGTATCGTTGCAGTTCATGCGTCGTTGGTAAGCCCAATTGAAGTTGCAAAAGTCATGCGTGAGCGAGTCGCTGTGCACATTGGTGAGCACGACGAAAAGTCCATTGAGCTAGTTATTGAGTTGGATTTGCCAGACGAGAGGACCAAGGGATACTTCATTCCAATCGAAAACTGGATTGTGAAAGATGCGATAGTGGCTGAATGATTGTCATAATGAGTTGCGCTGCGGCCCGGAGGATCGGTTAGAGTAAAGCACGCTAGCGATAAGGAACCGTAGTGGCTCGGCGTACCGACCCCTTGGATTCGTTTGAAACTACTGGTATCGGTTTTAATTTTGTAGACTAGTCAAAGCGATGGAAGAACGTTGATGTGGCTTGGAGACCAAAAAGGCAACTTAGTCGACTGGTCTACTCAAAAATGGGTGCAAGCCACAGGCCGGATTGTCGATATAGCGAAAGATCCCTGGCTATCCGGTCCGATAGGCTCCACCCGAGGTATTGGTATCGATTTCTTCGACAAGTGGGCATCAGAAAAGCACTTGATCGTTACTCGCTGCAAAACCGGAAAAGGCTTGCTCCCATCCTTTGACGGCCTAGCGAGTCCGGGTTTCGATTCGAAAAAAATCCAACCAGCAGTGGCTAACTTCTATGAACGAGCAGCCGATTACGACATGGATGTATGGTCGGAATGGAGCGGACTATTTAAGCCATTCGGGTTTCTTGTGGTATCTCTGTTTAGCCGTCGCCTGGAGCAACTAAACCTGCCCCTTTCATCACTTGACACAAGTTGGGGAATGTCAAGCGAGGTTGTGCAAGTCACGGATCAAGTCAGCGGGGAGTTGATAGCGAATGCTTGGATACGAACCTTGATCAAGACCGGAAGGATCATCTATGTCGGCAGTTACTCGCTCGCAACCCCGCCAGGTGCATCTGGCCCATGTGTCAAAACCGTGTTTCCGCTACCAAATGGAAATGCCATTGTAATCCTTCGTCCGCATGCTCAGTCGGACGGATCTCTTTTACTGACATCCGAGGGGCGCCGATTCGGCGATCCAGGTTTTTATTTCACCGTCCATCGCCCGGATGGCCGTGTTACGGCTCGCTATCTTCGGAGCTTTCGAGAACGAATCCATGTTTTCGGTGCCGAACCGGGAATCGTTCGGGCTGAACACACGATGTCGCTCTGGGGTTTTCAGTGCCTGCACCTACACTATCGGTTACGTAAGCGGGAAATCCGTTTGGAAAAATCCAGCAGCAGCGAGAGTACTGTTGGTTGAACGTAGTCGAAATTCGACATCTTCTTTCCATTCCCTTTTTTAAGTCAGCGATTTAGCTAGTTTTTAGATCCCCAAAAGGAAAAATAGAGTCCGCCCCGGATTTGCCACCCCCGAAGTACTACAAATCCTTCGAGTTCCGCACCGTGAAAAAGCAGTCGAGTTTTTGCTTGGTCGCGTCCCCCGTTTCCAGCCCATCCTTAAACCATTTCACCCGTTGCGCGGAGGTCCCGTGGGTGAACTTTTCCGGATGGATGAAACCGCCGGCGCGACGCTGGAGCCGGTCGTCGCCAATCGCGTTCGCCGATTTGATGGCCGACTCCACGTCGCCCGATTCAATGAAGTTGAACCGCTTCTGCCCGGCGTGCGCCCACACCCCTGCTAAGTAGTCGGCCTGCAACTCCAAACGGACAGAGAAGT
>JANMGH010000213.1:0-1842 GCA_031374515.1 Pirellula sp.
AAGTTCGAAACCATCAACACTTTGAATGGGCCAAATGACTTTCCTATCTCCCCTTCTCTTCGGTACTCCGAGGAGAAGGGGCCGGGGGATGAGGAGCCAAGCACGAGAAAATCACGCAATTTCAAAAGAAATTTCGTCAACGACCCAGGCAAAAAACCACTCAACCCATTCGCTCAAAACTCCACTCGCAATCATTCAACTCCTATTGAATAACCGCGTCTAAAAGCGTGCCGCGCAGTCAGCCGTTCAAACGCTCAATAAGACAGGGTGGAGCTGTCGCGCTTGGGATGTCAACCAGGTTGGTGAGACTGACGTCATCGAACGTGTAATCATTCTTGAAATCGTTCGTCCCACCAATGACGGCAGACAATTGGGTTCGGTTACTTGCATGGTCGAATGCTTGGTTAAAAGCGACCACTGGCGTCAATCCAGCGATGGTATTCGAGACCGTTGTCGCTCGACCTAGGTTATCGCGTGTATAGTTGATCGTCGCCGCCGGATCGGAAATCGAAACGACTTCGCCCGCGTTGTTGTAAGTGTTCCCATTCCTTCCACGGCGCTGCCCGCGCGACTGGGCCGAGGACCTCGTCGTTAGAAGCTTTGCTTTCGTTTCCACGTGGTTTGCCCACGTGTTACGGCGATTTGCACCAGAACGAGAATCGGCCAACAGTGGTCCGCCACCACGCTGCTTCACTAGCATCCCAGCGAAGCGGGGCCTTGTGCCCCTTGCTTCGCAACAGGTTTGGCGTGCTAACATCGTCGCGGGCTACTGCCCGCATCAGCTCCTTCTTCATCAGTGCAGATTAGCGAAGATTAGTGTTCCCATTCCTTCCTAAGCGCTGCCGGCGCGATTGGGCCGAGGCCCTCGCCGTTAGAAGCTTTGCTTACGTTTCCACCGCGAGGGAAGATGCGGAATGGTGTGTTGCGTGGTCGTTGCTCAATCAATGCGATTGGGTGGTTACAGCTTTTTGCTTTGGAAAAATGGACGACTATTTCGGACACGACCAACTCACACACCCTACTTTACTGCTTTACTGCTTTACTCGGGAATGAAAATCCACATGAGTATAAAAACTAACATTACCCAAAGCAGCGGCACGAACTTCCATGGCGATTTTCGATCGTTAAGCATACCCGCGAGTGAAATAATGCAAATCGGTGGCGTCGATTCCCACATGACCACGAACTGAGTCAAGTCCACGTCTTTGTTGGCGAATGACGGTTCCCCCATCAATTCAACGCATACACAATTGCCGGAATTGAATAAAGCATGATGACGACGTTCAGAAAGAACATTGCAACCAAGAACACCGTGTGAAGATAAGTCCACCAAACAGCCATCTGCCCAAAATTGTATTTCCACTTCATTTTTGCGTGTTTCCAAATGATCAGCGATTTTACAAACTTAGGCTACTCAGACCCCAGGGTGGACGCATACTTTATGTTGGAATTCCCAGTACTTTTGCGAGGTAGGCTGCGTTCCAACCTGCCATTCGTCTTCGCATGGCGATGCTTTCCTTATCATCAACCTGTTTGAGTAAGCTGATTGCGAACCGTTTTAGCCATGCGAGATTGTCTGCCAAGACTCTATTTCGTACCCGACTTTCGTCCTCGCGGAATGTCACATCCAGGCACCAATGTAATGTGTTTTCGATCCCCCAATGACCACGCACGCACGCTGCGAATCTCTTGACTCCTAGAGGCAGTGAACTGATGAAGTAACGGACCTCATCCGTATCGCCCTTTGCACTTTCGCTGTGACGGATTGCGATGCCTATCGTGCGCAGTCCCGTCCAATCGTGCTTGGCCGCTATATCCTCGGGAACGTTGAGCTGAAAGTAA
>JANMGH010000016.1:0-29647 GCA_031374515.1 Pirellula sp.
GTGACAACCACCAGATTTCAAAATAGAGAAGCCCGGCTTAGTGCAAACTAAGTCGGGTTTTTTTTATGTTTGTAGTTCAAAGAAGATCAGTCTGATCGGTCGGATCCGTCGGATCTTTTTCAGATCAGTCTGATTGGTCGGATCAGACCCATCCGTCCGATTTTTTCGGATCCGACGGATCTTGCTAGATCATACCTTCAGTGTGCCCTTGCAATCCGGATAGCCAATGCAGCCCCAAAAATGCTGGCCGGCATTTTGTCCCTGCTTGGCCGTGCGGAGCGCCATCGCCTTCCCGCACTGCGGGCAATTCGGAATGGGATCGGACATATTTTCGAATCGGTTTTGAGAGCTTTCTGAGGTAATTGTTTCCGAAGCGTCATTCGGACGGTAGCATGAATCGTTCGTTCGACCAGTTTCATCAGAACTCTATTCGGAAGTCGCGGATATGCACAATGCAATTCAGATCGCTGACGCTAAATCTTGAAATCGCTCGCATCGCGTCATTTTGCGGTCGGCCAGCAAACCTGCCGAACAGTATGGTGATGACGCTGTCAAGTCGCAGCCTTGAAAGTTGGCTTCAGTTGCTCGGAAGCCCAGTGGAAAATCTGTTTTTCGTATTCCGCTTGAAACGCGCAAGACGCTGATGAATCCGACTCAGCCCACCTTCTTGGCCATCGGTTCTTGCAAGCTCCCCTTTTCTCTTTCGCAAGAAATCTAGCGTCAGGTTTCGCGTGATCCGATAAAGCCAACCTCGGAACGTGCTCTGCTGCTGTCCGCCATCCCAAGTTGAAATCGATTTGAAAACACGACTGAGGACTTCCTGGCTAATTTCTTCCGCGTCCGCCGATTGCAATCCGTGCCGCTGAATGAACCGCAGAATCACAGGTTCGTAGATGCTCGCAAACTCTTTCCATGCGTCGCCATTTCCCAGTTCGCAAATCCTCGAGATCAGGCTGGTTGCTACATGTTGATCCAACGCTTCAGTTCGAGCGTTTCGGTTGGCCTATTTTTTTGTTCTTCTGATCGAAAGACACAGGTAACGGAGCGATGAGTTGGCGTTCCGATTCAGAGCATCGGCGATTTTGATAAACTCTAGGGCAATCGCATGGATCGTGACGATCCCGCTTTATTCCTGGGGGGAATTATGATCATTACTGAAGAGCTTTATCGATTGACAGATGCCTTTGATCGCTATGCTGTCGACTACGCGTTATGCGGAGGACTTGCGGTTGCGATCCATGGCCGTCCCCGGCTAACGCTCGATATCGACTTTGTTGTGCCCACCGAGCAAATGGAACGGGCAATCGCGACTGCTGCGACCGTGGGTTTTGACGATCCTTCTGGGTGGATTTCCCTACCGTCTTACAAGATTGGGATTAACAGACTCTATCGAGTTAACAAGATTGAACAGGGCGAGTTCTTAACGCTTGACCTGCTTGAAGCGGACAGTTCCGAGAATGCAGTATTTGTAGATCAAGAGTGCGTCGATGTTGAGGGCAAACTGATTCGATTGCTTTCGCGTGTTGCGCTCATTAAGATGAAGCGAGCATCGAATCGATTGAAGGATCAACTAGACGTCGAAATGTTGAGTGACCATTCAGATGAACGCTGATGACTTGAAACGAAAAAGCCGTGGCTGGACGGATGGCATGGACAGCATTTCGATCTCGGACAGACTCTTCGTTGTGGATGAGCTCTATGCATGCTGGAAATTGCTCAGCAACGCGAAAAAGGTTTCGCTCAAGTTGTCCCAAACGCCTACTTCCGAAGAACCAATAGCAGGGGATCTCAAGGCGGATTGCCAAAGCGTGGAACGCGAGTAACCGATCACAAACCAATTCGACCAGCTTCTGCTGGCGTTCTACGAACCGAATCTCGCAAACAATATCAACGCCAAGCACTGCTATTCGCTTGAAATTCTAGTGGACGCAGGCAGATTACTTAGCGATCGCTTTTTGGATCTCGGGGTGGTTCATCAAGAACGTTCGGCGTTGCTCTGCGAACTGCTTCAAATTCATCTCGCGTCCTGTGCTAACACTTGTTGTTGCCGTCCCCAATTCGAACGATTCATTCGAAGAAAGCTTGCGTGAGTCGATTTTGACAAACTCGGAAACACGATCACGATTTCCTTCGACGATAGGGCCAAGAGTGTTCCAGTCCAATCCCGTGTTAGCAACTTCGTAGACGTACTGCAAGTATTTCTTTCGAAGCGATGGAACCTTTAGCAGTTTGCTTCGAAGCGGTTTGCTCGCATCGTCGAGACCAACCAGCGGATCGAGATCGATTGCTGAACCACCGGGTCCGCCACCACCGGGTCCGCCATTACCAGGTCCTCGCCCTTCTTCACCCGGCCTACCCCCAAAAAAACCTCCGAAACCGCGGCCTCCGCCACCACCAGGTGGTCCCATTGAGGCGCCACTAAAGGACTCATTCATATCGTGAGGCACTAGTTTGAAGACCCCTTTGTCATCTAGGAAAATGTTATAGTCGCTGGCTCGGACCCAATATCCATCGTTATTGATTAACGCCAAGTCGATTGCTAAAAATTTCAACACAGTTTCGATGTCCAGCATAGGCCTTAAGGCATGTTCCAATTGCTCCGCAGGCGTTTCGTTAAGCGTTTTGCAGAGCAGAATGAGTCGTTGCCAAGCCGCTTCCGAATCTTCAGATTTGATCGAGTAAAGTCGCTTATAGTCTTCAACTTTGTCTCCGACATAAGTCAATCCGCCGCCTCCGCGGGGACTTCCAGGAACTTTCCATCGGCTCCCCGATTTGTTTTTCATCGCTTCCTTTGCAAAGGTTTTGTCAAATTGCTGTGCATTCTGGTAGATACCCCAATCTTCGCCGTTAATGACAACACGCACAAAGTTTACGCGTGGTGTTGGAATAAATTGGTTCGCAACCTGGGAATAGAGTACCGAACGCATCAACGTTCCATCTCCATTCGAATTCAATAAGTTTAGGGACTTGTATCCGAGAAGTCTCTGCTGGTCATTGACAAGGTCCATAGAGATATTGAGCGATCTTTTGGAGCCTGCTCCAACCATAAAGTAAGACGAAGCGCCGCGAAATCCAACACCTACGTTTTCATAGGTCGTTCCATCAACAAACATTGTCGCAGGAACGTCGATATCGGTGGGTTTGAAGTCCGCCATTTCGGCCTCCCAGTCTGCGTCCTCGAATTCGAGGAAAATAGTTCGGATGACATTTGAATCGTATAGGTCTTCCTTGGTGTAGTTCTTGACTTCGTTCCTGGCGACCTTCACACCAGGCACAGGTGTTGGCCTTTGACCTCCACCACCTGGTCCCCTGCCACCGCCAGGTCCCCTGCCACCGCCGGGTCCACCTCCACCGCCGGGTCCACTTCCGCCGCCAGTCTTTGCCTCAACTCGGGCCTTATTTCGCTCTTCCTTGTTGAGCCAACCGTTCTTGTCAGTGTCAAATTTAGTGAGTAGTTTTCGTTCCGCACCGCCTGGTCCACCTGGTCCACCTGGTCCACCAAAACCTCCGAAGCCAAGTCTACCGCCTGGGCCCTCGGGTGGTTGCGCGATCAGAAATAAGGCGGGGGCTGCAATTAGCGAAGTTAGAACGATTCCCGTAATTTTTTTTCTCATTTTTTGGCCCACAACTTAAGCTAGTTTTTGTTTTCGCGAATTTGGATGGTTACGTTTTGAACGCCTTCTGTATTACAGAATCGCTCGACAATGGATGCGACGGTAACGTCAACTCTGAGACGCACGGCATAGGTCCATTCAAGTACCGTCCCACCCCTAGCTGTTTCAGCAGAAACAAATCGGTACGAAGCTACACAGGATTCAAGCGTTGGCAAAACCGTTCGATCGAAGTTGGCTCCTATCGCTAGTCGCAGTGATAGGTTGGCGTTATGCGATTCATTTTCGACGGTAGTCTTGGTCGTTCCCAAGTAGGGGAGACGCGACGCGTATAGCGTACCGATCATCACCAGAGAGCCTAGAGTCGCGACAGCAATAGCACCTGTGCCAGAAGCCATTCCAACTACCACGGCAAAGATTACGAAAGCGATGTCCTGAGTTTCGTCGAGTACTGTTCTGAATCGTACTATTGAGAGCGCACCGACAAGACTAAAGGCTCGAGCAACCCTATCATCGATGACTTGCATTACCATCGCAATCAAAATCGAAAGCAGCACCAGAGTGAGCGGAAACGTGGTTGGAACAGGCGTAGGGTATCGATGAAACCGGTATGCGACGGCAACCATAAATCCAAACAAACATGCTGCGATGAGCCGAAAGGCCATCACGATTGCAGAAATAGGTGCCACGGACGTCGAACTGTCGGTAAGCCAATCCAACATCAGTTTTCTCCTTCGGAGGTTAATGGATCGACTCTGGGCGATAGGCCGCATGCTTGGAACGCATTCCGGAATTTCGATACCGATTGCGACATGAGTTGGAATGAATCGATGATTTCCCGAAAGGCGATGGGCAACGTCTCGCGAAACTTAAGCTCTAAAATACACTTCCCATCGAGAATGTGCTGATAGCTCGCCCTTGATGGGAAACTTAGTTGATCGAAGGCACAGCAGCTAATGCCCCTGTCGATTGTCAAGCGGATTGGCCCCAGATTCTCCATGGCCAAATAGGCAATGCGATCATAGGCTATGCAAAGAGTCGGTTGCAATTTCATTCGGTCGATCCGTTTGCAAAACCATTTCATATCCGTTGGCTCATTCCTAGCGTCCACTGCAGCTACGTTGGGCAACGCGATTTCTGGATGCGATTCGTTAATAGGTTGGTTGAGGAGAACATGGGAAAGTCTAGATTCCTCGATTTGAATACGTCGCTTCGTGACGATCCCCTTTCGTTTTGCCTTTCTTTCTAAGAAAACGCTGGGGCCTTGCGAGTAACGACGAATGCGGTACTTTCTTCGGGAATATCCCGGAGTTCTTCGAAAAACATCGTGTGACGCAGTATCGAAGTAGATCCCTTCCACGGAGTAGCCGCCCGTCTCCGGATTGGAATGGGGGTCCAATTGCATTCCAGTGGAAACCACCGAGATCAACGGTTTCACAAGAGCTTCGTCTATCAGAAACTTGATCTCGAATGCTCCCGTCGCAGCGGGAAAAGCGTTTTGAGCATTGTTGTTTGTGTTTTCCGGTTTCCAAAGTGATGGTGAAACCAGCGGCTGATTCAAAATGAGGACCTCGAAAACAGCGGTAGTTGTTGGATTGATTCGATGTATTATCGTGTTTTCGGTGAAGCTTAGCACGAAGTACGTGAAGATAACATTAACACGATTTATCTGTACCGGTTTCGGGCAACCAGTCAAATCCTGTGGAATTTGTTACTTACCTTTGACTGTTAAGTATCTGTTGGCCGATCACCAGCATTTCCTGACAGTCTAGAAATCGCTGATTTGATTCAAAAAGAGCAGCGATACATGCTTTGTGGATCTTCATTTTCAAGCCTCCTACACCGATCGCACCATAATCGAATCGACTTCCCCGTTCCACTCCTTTATCCATCAAATCAATCCCCTCGATACCCATTGGCGGAACGGCGTTGAGATCAATTGCGACTCTTAACCCCTTTGCAAATGACAATTGATCCTTTGTAAGAAGCCTTGCACCTGCGGCTCCACAACCAAACAGAAACTGGCTTTTGCTCAACGCATCGTTGAGCGGCAATGAATCGGTAGACGCCAGAGGAGTCAATCGATTGGGTGCAACACCGCATGCAACCAAGCGATCGATACATTCTTGAGAACGTTTGATCGACCGAGAGGCGACAATGACGTGAGAATTCGCATTGGCAAGGATGCGACAAACACGTTGTCCGACCGCACCGGTAGCTGCCAAAACCAGCGATTGGGCGTTTTCCAGCGAGGCGTGCCTTGAGGCACAAAGAACCGCGGCAGCGGCGGTGCTATTTGCTCCATTGCTGTCGAGCATGATCGAGACTCGGAATGGATCAAACAGCGTTTTACTCGCAACATCGGCTATCCCTTCGCCGGCCGTAACATCGCTACCACCGACAAAAATCGCTGTATTCTTCAAGTCTCCCGGACCTCGAGTGTACATGGCTCCATGGACCAATCCACGAACATCCTCCGGGCGAACCGCCGAATATTGCAAGAGATGGTCAACACCGCTGTCGATCGCGACGACGGCATCGAAGGCACTAGCCTTTGCGTCGGTATCTAGCTGGATTAGTATTTTTGGTTTGTTCATTCAATCATTGAAGCTTGAACTCCCGTTTCCGTCAACGACGGGTGAATTCGGCTAGCGTCATGGTATACTGTTGCCCTGTTTAAAAAGCTGATTTGTTCTACGCGTGGTTTGCGGATTTTGTTATGGCAAAGAAGGGAATAGCAACCGATATCGTTAAAATTTCGGTGTCCGACGAGACTATGGCCAGCCAAAGCAACTCCGTTGCTTCGCAGGACAAATCTGGAGCCAACGGAAGCGGCAAATACACAGTCGTGGCACGCAGATATCGGCCCAAAACTTTTGCCGAACTGGTCGGGCAATCGACCGTTTCACAAGCACTTCTGAGTGCTATCGAGAGCAACCGCGTCGGTCACGCCTACTTGTTTACGGGTGCACGCGGAGTTGGGAAGACGAGTACGGCTCGCATTTTTGCAAAAGCATTGAACGCTGCTGCAGAAACGAACGGCCAGTTCGATCCAAGTTCGGATATCTCTCAAGCAATCGATGCTGGAGAAGATATGGATGTGTTGGAGATCGACGGCGCCAGCAATCGTGGCATCGACGAAATACGGCAGCTTCGCTCCAATGCGTCCGTCCGCCCGAGTCGCTCACGATACAAAATTTACATCATCGACGAAGTGCATATGCTGACGACCCAGGCCTTCAATGCGTTGCTCAAAACGCTTGAGGAGCCACCTGGTCATGTGAAGTTCATTTTCTGCACCACGGACCCAGAAAAGATCCCCATCACAGTTTTGTCTCGTTGCCAGCGTTTCGATTTCCCACCCGTTCAAACCGAGCAAATTTACGAACGGCTTAAATTTATTTGTGAAAAGGAAGGAACAGACGCGGATGAGGCCGCGCTTCGATTGATCGCAAGACGAGCCGCAGGGTCGATGCGAGACAGCCAATCGTTACTTGAGCAGTTGCTCAGCTTTAGTGGCAATCAAATCACCGCTGAAGTTGTACACGCAATGTTGGGAACCGCGGACGAAACCAGACTTGCTTCGTTTGCTACTAGATTGATTCAACGAGACGCTGCAGGTGCCTTGCGAGAGCTTAACACGGCTGCAGATGAAGGAGTTGATATGGGGCAACTCGCAGAGCAGTTGCTCGGTTATTTGCGAGACATGATGACGGTGACCGTCGGCGGTGGAGCGGACCTCATTCGAACTGCAAACTCCAACAGCGCCGACCAGCTTAAAGAATGGGGTAAATCTTGGGGTACCATGACTTTGCTTTCTGCTCTGCAGTTGCTTGATGAGATCATCGTCAAAATGCGACACAGCGTTCAGAGCCGCATCCTGCTTGAAGTGGCTCTAGTACAAATTTGCAACCTTCAGGACCTTCAGGCCCTTTCCGATCTTGTCAAAGCGTTTGCAACGCAGTCGACGCCAACTCCGCGTGCAGTCGTCGCGGTCCCATTGGCTTCGCTCACGCCGGAACCAAAAAAAAAAGTTGAATTAAACCCACCTCACATTGAGCCACGCGGGACGCAGCCGGTCTCGATCGAGAACATTCGCAGCGAACTGCCCCAGACCAAGTCATTCGAAAGCAAAAGCGACACTTCGATCGAATCGCCCTGCGAAGGAATCGTTCTTCAGGCCACGTTGCAGAGCACCCCAATCGTTGTGCCACCTGTGCAACTAGAACCGATTGCGAGGGAACTAAAAACTGCACCGAACAGCTCCGAAAGGTTGATGATTGTCCAGGAGGAATCGACGAGTCTGGGAGGATTGGCGGGCGAGTTTGCTTCGATGGCTATAAGGGTTGAATGCGTGAGTGAGCGACAATGGAAAATCTGTTTATCTCGCGATGGCTCCATGGCGCTGAACTACTTTTTATCAGCGGAAAATGGAAGCAAGCTCGCGCAACGTATTTCGGCGCGTATCGACCGCGAGATTCGAATGGAGTTTGTCTTAACGCAAGAGCCATCTCAGAACCACGTTGTTGCCTTGGCTCCGACAAGCGATGCTCCACACTTCGAAAAGTCCCATAGGCCCACGATTGCGCAGCCCCAACTGATTCGAAATGCGATGCTCCATCCGCTGATCAAACAGATTATGGAGGTTTTTGAAGGTCAAGTTGTGCGTGTCGATCCAGCCGATAATCAGCTTTTAGCACCGCACCTCGAATTTCAAAAGCCACAACCGGCTTCTGTTGAGGAGCTCCCGTTGCGAGAACAACTTCGCAATTCCGTTGGGCTCGAATCAGCAGCGTTGGAATAAATCCGAAATGGTCTTCATCCGTCCCAATTCCCTCAAAAGTAAACCTAAATGTTCAAGAATCTGACCAACCTCGCAAGCGCCATGAAAAATATGGGCCAGATCGGGTCGCAACTCAAAGGGATGAACGCGAGGTTGGAAGCAGCCCGCGTTTATGGAAGCGCCGCATCCGGCACATCAACAGTCAATGTTGAACTGAGCGGGCTCGGAGTCGTCATTCTCATAAGCATTTCCGATGAGCTGGCGTCGGTCGACAACAAGGAGCTCCTACAACATCTGACACGAGATGCCATGAATCGAGCGGTCAAATTAGCCAAAGAAATGCACATCAATGAGGTGAAAGAACTTACCGGTGGTGCCGAGTTCTTCCCCGGAATGAATGACATGATGCAAAACATGATCAAGTGAGCGTTAGGGATAGTTGCAGGATGCGCTCGCTGCGAATCCAATTCAGGGCAATCAAGTTTTGTTTGGTTGGTACATTGGCATGACTAATCGGCCATGCGCCGTTTGCATCGGTTGCCCCTCCGCCAGCTCAAGTGTGTGAGCTTGGTTCGGGAGACGGACTCGCAGGCTTTGTGGCCGGAGTTGGTGTAGGCGAAGGCGTCGGTGAACCATGTGGTTTTGCTTTGGGTGCGAACACCAACACTGTGACAGCACCGGCAATTCCGAATATTAACGAACCGATGAAATAGCTCGATACTTTGTTCAGCGAACCGCCAACAACCAACGAAGTGAGTGTATTGATCACCGGCGCAAAACCAAAAACCAGCGGCATCACAAAGATAGGCTTTCCTCCATAATTGAAGGCCATAATGATACCTAAAGCACCCATCGCGCCAGCAGCGCCCGCTAGGATGGACCACATCATCCCACCCCCTATCTCTTCCCAAGCAAGCGTTACATTGTCTGGAGTTGCCATTAAGATCATACCGGGCACAGCGACAGCAATGATAAAGTAAGCGATGCCGACACAACAAAACGGGCGAAGTCGTGAGCCCCCCATTTTCATTTGTCCAAGATGCAAAAACGGACCGTACGCTCCCCAGCAAACGACAGCTAAACAAATAGATGCGCCGATGGCAATTGGGTTGGCTGCTGCCTCGACATGTACGGGTGTCTTTTCGTCCACGGCAACGACTTCCGGCTTTGCTGCAACTGCTTTCAGGGGCTTGTTCACCAAAACACCGATAGCGCCGAGTGCAACTAATACAAGTCCCAGAACAAACGTCGGCTTGATCTGTGAGAACGACTTGTTTAGCCAGGAAGTCACCAAAGTGTTCACAACGGGCGCCGAACCAAAAACAATCGGCATCACATAAATCGGGTTTCCCTTGAAAGCGACCGCCAGGATCACGCCCAAAGCGCCAAGCGCGCCCACGGAACCGGCGAATAGCGACAGCAGTGTCCCTCCCATCGACCAATATCCCTTTTCTGGTTTGCGGCTTAGCAACACTAATGGAACAAGTACTGCAATGAGAAAATAGGCGATGCCAACACCAACAAAGGCGCGAAGGGAACTGTGACCCAATTGCTCTGTACCTTGGTGCAACAGGATTCCATACACACCCCAAAACAAAGCGGTCATGGCAGTAAACAACAACACAAACGGCAACTTGATCATTAGGATTCGATTTCTTACGCTAGCGGCGTGCAGTCAATGCACAGTTCTAAAATGGTTTTTGGGAGTTGCTTTTTTAGGAGCTACTTAACGTTGAGCATTCTTTCGAGAGCGATCAGCGACCAGTTGGCGACATCCTCACGAACGACGATCTGATTTACGATAGTTCCATGTATGATATTCTCCAAGCTCCAGCAAAGGTGGGCTAGGTCAATCCGATACATGGTAGCGCACATGCAAACCAGCGGTGATAAAAAGTAAATCTCTTGCTCCGGGTGCTCTTTCTTGAGCCGATTGACCAAATGGAGTTCTGTACCAATGGCCCACTTGGTTCCGGGCGGGGCATTCCTCACCGTTTCAATGATTTTGCTAGTCGAGCCCGAAACGTCTGCAATGTCATTTACTTCCTGAGGACACTCGGGATGGACGAGGATTTTTATCCCAGCGTATTTCTTGCGAAATGAAGCCACGTGATCCGCTTGGAACATTTGATGGACCGAACAATGTCCCTTCCACAAAATGACCCGCGAATCCTCAATCGCCTGTTGTGAATTGCCCCCTAGCTCCTCATCGTGCGGATTCCAGACGGGCATTTGTGCATTTGAAATTGCCATCTTGAGCGCCGTGTTTCGACCTAAGTGCTGATCCGGGAAAAAGAAGACCCGTCTTCGCCGAGCAAAGGACCATTCCAAGACTGCCTTGGCGTTACTGCTCGTACACACGATTCCGCCGTTGCGACCGCAAAATGCCTTGAGGCTCGCCGCACTATTGATATAAGTAACAGGGGTAATGTCGCCAGTATCGATCACTTCACCTAATTGTTGCCAAGCCGCTTCGACTTGGCGAATTCCAGCCATGTCCGCCATCGAACAGCCTGCTGACATATCCGGCAAAACGACAGCGACCCTTTGACCGTTTCTCGATCGAAGTTTTTCGGAGCGATTGGCCAAGATGTCGGCCGTTTCCGCCATAAAGTGAACTCCGCAGAATACGATCGTACGGCAATCGGTGCTATCGGCCGCCAATCTACTTAATTGGTACGAATCGCCGTTCAAGTCAGCGTGTTCGAGAACCTCATCTTGCTGGTAATGATGGCCGAGAATGAGCAGGCTTTTACCTAACTCAACCTTTGCGGTCTTGATACGCTCATGAAGTGTTTCGTTCCCAAGTTCACGGTACGGTGGAAAGGGCAGCGGTTCGAGAGCAACGCTCATTTTGGAATGGAATTGGGGGTGAATTGTCAACGGAAATCCTAAACACAGTTTCGAACACTCAATTATTCGAACGCTCAATTATAAGAGTCTTTCAATAAATTCGATGGGTCGCGATCAAGAACCGCATGGATTGACGTCGATAGTTCCCAATCGGCTGGTGTTTTTTGCTTTTTCACAAGGTTTCGGTGGCATGAGTACGATCAGAACGCATTCGACGGACGATCCTGCCAAAGTCGAGTTTTGGAAGAGTCTCCTGAAAATCGATACCGATGTGGCTGTTACGCTCGCTCAGCAAAAAATCCCAGTGGAACGAATCCTCCAATTTGTACCGGGAGTCATGATTCAATTTGACAAGCCGTGTGACAGACCCTTGAATCTGGAAATCGATGGAAATGTGATTGCCGAAGGGGAAGTTGTCAAGATTGGAGACAAGTTTGGCCTTCGTATCACGGAAATCAGCAATCGTGAGGAACGGTGGATTCCTCTCGTTCAGTCCAAAAAAACGGGGTAGGCACGCGTCCTCTGTCCCATTTTCCAACAAGGATTAAAGCTTGAGCGGGATTAGCTAGCGAGCGCGAACCTAAAAGCATTTTGCCCAAATTACCTCTGCTTCCCAAGACCTCTGCTTTAGCCCATTGGCATTGCTCGAAACCTCGCCTGGTTGCTATGTAACCACTTGAAGAATCGTGGAAATTCCAGTGGAGTGATTTCGTTGTGGCGAGATTGATTAGCTAAATGTTTTTTTGGTCGATGCAAACAAAAGGGGTGATGCGCGCCGAAGGGGATCGGGGAAATCCGGTAGCCGCCCCTTTTGCTGTGTCCTTCCTTGCAGGCTGCTGCCTTGTGCTGTGCCTGGGGTGTGCTTCCCAAAAGTACGTACAGATCAGGCAGAATCCATTCAACCCGCTCACGGAATCGTTAGGTCTATTATCCAGGACTGGGCCGCAAGTTACGCCTCGCACGACAACTCTGTTACGACACTATGCGCTATTAGATGCATATAAACGAGACCCGGAAGACTGCCTTGTTCAAATGCAAGAACTTGCAATGGACGAAAAAGGGGCCGAAAAGATCTATGCGATATCGGAACTTGCTTACACGATAGGCAAGCAAGCTGAACGTGCGAATCGAGAAGGGCAGGCTTTAGACATGTACACCGTGGCTGTTAGCAATGCCTACTTGTACCTGTTCTGTCCAGAATTGGATATTTCTCGAAATCCCTACGACCCCCAGTTTCGTGGAGCATGCGACCTTTACAACGCTGCGCTTGAATCGACGTTGAGGATGGTAAGCAGACAAGGAAATCTAAAGCCTGGGAACAGCTATCGGATAACGACGTCGAAGAAGGACTATGACGTGCAAGTCGTATCGCGAGGCAAATGGAGTGATTCGGACTTTGACGGTTTGAAATTTTGCAGCGACTTTCAAGTCAATGGGCTTCAATCGGCAAATGTAAGTTATGGCGTGGGCGTACCGATGATCGCTGTGCGCAAGTCACACGAGGAAGAAGGGCCAATCGAGAAGTTTTACCCAGAAGGTTTGTCATTTCCTGTAACCGCATTGCTTCGAGTCACATCGCCTACCGTGGTTGCATCGCGCGACGCACAGCATCGTCACCCGTGCGTGTTGGAACTACACGACCCCTTGGATTCGACGGACATCGATTTGAATGACCGCAAAGTCCCCTTGCAGTCGGATTTGAGTACACCGCTGGCCTTTTTCTTGGACAATCCAAAATTTCGGGAACAGACCAACAGTACCCTAGGTTTGCTGGACCCGCACCGAACAGAGAAGTTGCGGGGAGTTTATATGCTCGAACCCTACGATCCCAATCGGATCCCAGTTGTGATGGTGCATGGGCTTTGGTCCAGCCCATTGACCTGGATGCCCATGTTCAATGATCTCAGGTCATTCCATGAATTGCGGCGCAACTACCAATTTTGGTTCTATCAGTATCCGACGGGGCAGCCTTTTTGGATAAGTGCCACCCAAATGCGAAGCGACCTATTCGAATTACGGCGCACACTGGATCCGAACGCAATTCACCCGGTTCTAGATCAAATGGTATTGGTCGGGCATAGTATGGGAGGACTCGTTTCGCGGTTGCAAACGCTCGAAAGCGGCGAAGAGTTTTGGAGAATATTGAGCGATGAGTCATTTCAAGAAGTCAAGGGTGAAGAGGTTGAAAGGCAGAGATTAGCAGCAGCGCTTTTCTTTCATCCAAACAATTCGATCAAACGTGTTGTGACCATCGGAACTCCGCACCGTGGAAGCAATTATTCGAACGACTACACGCGATGGGTGGGGCGAAAAGTGATCAAGCTGCCAAGCAGTATCACGGATACAGGGAACTCTCTCATCAGGCAGAACCCGGGACTGTTTCGCAATACAGAACTAGTCACAACCACAACGAGTATCGATTCGCTAAGTCCTCAATCTCCTATCTTTCCGACGATGTTGCGGGCACGTCGAGCTCCGTGGGTCAAGTATCATAATATCGTGGGCGTGGTTCATAAATCCAATTGGTTTGGGGGTGAAGCAGAACTCAGCGATGGAATCGTGGAGGTTGAAAGTGCACACATGGATGATGTCGTCAGCGAAATTATGGTCGAATCAAAGCATCAAGACATACACAGCAAACCGCGAGCAATTCTTGAGGTTCGAAGCATTTTGGTAGAACACCTTCGCGAAGCCTGCTTGCAGCCAACCTTGGCGGGTATATTGAGTGTGCCTGATCATTGGCAAAATTCGAGTGACGACGCGTTGGCACGCGTGGTGCCTGCTAGTCATCAAGAATCGATGTCGTATCAAAACGGCCTAAACAACTCACCCGTTCGGTCCGCTAGCGCCGCGACCGTGGTTCCATTGCCATTCCCCGCAAAGCCACCTGGCAAAATGCGGCTCCCACCAATCTACCGAATTAACCGTTAATCGTGCTTCGAATGCGAAAATGGGTTCAATACACACTCATCGCGCTAGTGCGTTTTTATCAACGAGCCGTGAGCCCACTCTTGGGAAGCAATTGTCGATTTTCCCCGTCGTGCTCTCAATACACGATAGAAGCAATTGAAAAATACGGCGCGATACGAGGAACTTGGAAAGGGATGAAACGCATTGCTAGATGTCATCCATTCTCTGCCGGTGGGTACGATCCACCCTAAAAAAACCGATTCCCTTTCCGCTTTGCTGACTTTTCACTTAAGTGGACAATCCGCGTTCGAATCGATCGACGCTATTCGACGATTTTGTTCGGCGGCGCTGGCCTGCCGAAGTAATATCCCTGCGCCATTTCAAAACCAAGCTCAAAGCACACCTTCGCTTCCGCTTCGTTTTCAATCCCTTCAGCCAAAGGGACGACCCCTAGGTCGAGCACAATACGGACCAAGGATCCAAGTACCTTGATTCGCTCGGGTGGTGCCTTGTCAATGTCGCGAATCAATCCCATATCAAATTTCAAGACATCCGGCGCAGCATTACAAAGTTCTGCCAGTCTGTTTTGTCCGGCCCCAAAGTCGTCGTATGCAATTTGGATGTTCAAATCGCGCAAGCGACTTCTGAGCTCAAACATCTCTTCGGAACTCGTAATGGCAGATTCATGAATCTCCAACGTAATAGGGAGGTCAGAGGTCATCTGTCGCACCAACGCCATCGAATCAAGGAGTCCGGCTTTTCCCAGCTCCATAGGATGCGTATTGACATAGATACGGGTGCGACCAGGCAACGTCATGCCTTCTCGAATCCCCTCCCATCTCAACATCTGGCTCAATTCCACTTCCAAGTTCAACTTGGCAGCTGCACCGAAGAGAGCTGCACTCGATTCGAGTCCGAACATTCGGCTTCTCGCTAAAACCTCATATCCCAAAATACTCGTTCCATCGATCGTAACAATTGGCTGAAAGAACGGAGTGACTAACCTCTTCTCCATCAATCGATCAAATTGGACGAGCGCTAGAGCCTGGTCGCATACATCTTCTGCAAGTGTGTTCGAGGCGGTTGCATGATCGTCGCACCGAATGCGAAAAGCCATATCTGCAAACTGAACTAAATCGTCCGCCCGTAACGTGACAATGTCGGTGATACGTCGTCCGTTGACGTAAGTTCCGTTTGTGCTCTGTCTATCGATTAGGATGAGATTTCCGTCCCGAATGGCAAGATCGGCGTGATGACTGGAAACGGTCTTGGATGGCAGCTGTAAGCTGCAACCAGCCTTCCTTCCAATGGAAAAAGGGACTGGATGCACTACGGTCAATGCATTGGAAATCTGATTGCCGACTGAGGCGAGAATCCAAACGGTACTCGCTTCACTGTTGTTTCGACGGGCACTTGTCGAAAGGGGTTTGTGAAGCTTGGCAACGTCGCTGATCATGGGCTTATTGTTTTGGTGTTGAACAAATGAGGCAGATATCCTGTCAATCGTACTTTCGACTGCTAGAAGCAGACCTCAACTGGTTAATTTAGGTCACAAAATATGCGCGGCGAGTGAAATTCGCAATTTGTCGCTGCAATTTTTACTTCTGAGCCCATCTTTCAATTTCCATTCAATCTGAACCTCCTTTCATTGCCGATGACACGCGAAGCCCGACGGCTTTCGAGATCGATTGTGACGATCAGATAAAAACTTTTAATAAGTTCGTACGCTCCGATGTTAGGGAGGGGTCTATGCAGCCACTATTTGGAATTAGAGATACCTCTGCAGTCACGAGTTTCGGTCTGCCCGCATCGTTGAATGAAGACGCGTTTTGGCCCTACGAGCCAAAGACACTCGAGGAATGCGGCCTCTCTGAAATGTCCGTCGAGTCGTTGGTGCTTCAAACCTTTCTCGCGATTGGAACGCTTACAGGACGTGGAATGACCGATCGCGTAAAATTACCATTCCGAATCGTTGAGCAGCAACTCGCCCAACTCCGAGTACGACAATTGGTGGTGCACGCACGACCGGCTCCCCTGAATGATTTCTACTACAGCTTGACCGAGAATGGACAAAAAAGAGCCCAGAGTTATCAGAAGGTAATGTCGTACACCGGACCCGCTCCTGTCCCATTAATGGACTACGTTCTAAGCGTTGAGGCTCAAGCGAGCAACTTTGAGCCTATTACATGCAACGAGCTCAAGGCTGCACTGGATGGTGTCACGTACGAGCCCGCTTGGTTGGATTTTCTGGGGCCAGCGATCAACAGTAACTCCGGTATTTTCTTATATGGACCGCCTGGCAACGGGAAGACCACGTTGGCTCGTTGTCTCGCAAATTGCAGAGGCCAAGAGATTTGGATTCCGCACGCGCTGATCGAAGACGGAATGATCATTAAACTCTTCGATGCATCTTATCACGTTGCATCCAATACACCGACTACGACATCGGGAATTATGGCGAACCAAGAACATGACAGCCGTTGGCTTAGAATTCGTCGCCCAACGGTTGTCGTCGGGGGCGAGTTGACACTTGAGAACCTGGAGATTCGTCATGATCCGCGCAGCAATACCTGTGAAGCTCCACTCCAAATGAAGAGCAACTGCGGTTGTTTGCTGATCGATGACTTTGGCCGGCAACGGGTTGCACCTGCAGAGCTTCTAAATCGTTGGATTGTTCCGTTGGAGAGTCGACACGATTTCCTCAATCTGCCGACTGGCAAAAAGTTCTGCGTGCCCTTCGAACAGACTATCCTGTTTTCAACAAATCTTCAGCCAGAAGAACTAGTTGACGAAGCCTTCCTTCGACGCGTACCTTTCAAAATCAATATTGGGGATCCATCGATCGAGGAATTCATGGATTTATTCAAGAGAGCATGTGAGAGTATGGAAGTAACCTGGCGACCAGACGTAATCGAAAAACTGATCGTCAAACACTACCGAAGTGTCGGCCGTCCTCTTCGTCGTTGCCACCCTCGCGATCTTTTGCATCAAGTGACTTGCCTCTGCGCATACCGTGCAGCACGAGTCGAACTTAGACCGGAGTTCCTAGACCTCGCCTGCACAAACTATTTTGGCAATCAACCCATCATGCGGTCTTCGGTTGCCATGAACTCCAAACCAGTTGGATGGGATGTCCCAGGTCAAGGCGGCCCAAGCGTCAGCCATCCATCGGTTGCACTCCCTAATAATCGGCCGGTGCAGAATTCGATGACGGCACAAATAGGTCCATTGGGTCGAGAGCAAACCCTAAACACAGAAATCCTTCGTGACCCGATGGCTAATCAGCGACCGAGCTTGGCCAATCCAAACTCGATACCACAAAACAAAGTCGCTGGGCCAGTACCAACAGCGACCCGGAACGGAGCATCAAAACCTGAAGGCCTCAGGCAGGCGCCTGCTCCTTCCTTGCCTCGTCCAACGCAATTACCTGCAATGGCAGAAATGCCATCAACAAACCCAATACCTAGTGCACAGGTTTAGAGGCGATCCTAATGGTAATGACAGCTTCCAGTATTCAAGCGGGCTTTGAACCTATACCAGGTTATGTGTTGCGCGATAAGTTAGGTGCTGGCGGTTATGGCGAAGTTTGGCTAGCCGACGCTCCAGGTGGGCTAAAAAAGGCAATCAAATTCGTTCACGGCAATATCGAAGGTAATCGTGCAAGTGGAGAGTTGAAGTCACTCCAGCGCGTTCGACAGGTGAATCATCCCTTCATCCTTTCGTTAGAGCGCATTGAAGTCGTCGAGGGCCAACTGATAATCGTCACGGAGCTCGCTCAGTGCTCGCTTCACGATCGTTTTATAGAGTTCCAACAAAAAGGCTTTGTTGGGATTATGCGTGAACGGCTGATTGGGTACATGCGGGATTCAGCTGAGGGATTGGACTTTCTTTGCCAACAACATGATCTTCAGCACTTGGACGTCAAGCCCGCGAATCTGCTGCTCGTTGCAGACCGCGTAAAGATTGCCGACTTTGGACTCATCAAAGATATCGAGTCCAATAGTTTGTCCGTGATGGGTGGCTTAACTCCAACCTATGCTGCACCGGAAATGTTCGATGGTAGACCAGGACGATTCAGCGACCAATACTCACTCGCCATCGTTTACCAAGAACTGCTCACAGGTACATTCCCCTTTCGCGGGCGGACAACAGCTCAGTTGGCAAATGAACATTTGAATAAAGCCCCCAATCTTGAGGCCATTCCTCTCTTGGAACGGCCGATTCTCGCTAAGGCTTTGGCAAAACGTCCACAGATGAGGTATAGCGACAGTCGAGAATTCATCGCCGCTCTGGAACGGGCACACTCACAGGCCGCTCCAATACAACCCACGGAGAATCCTTTGAGTTCGCAAATAAAGAAGCGCCCGAACAAGGCCCTCTCGCGATCGAATCATCTCCATTCACCTGTTCAGCCACAGCATGTTTCCTCCTCCAGCTTGAGTACGCAAAGTCAAATCAGCCCGGTCACTTCGGTTCGAGGGGTTGAGGTTTTGCACATGCTTGCCGAGATTCGAGATTTGCCGAATGAAGTAGTCGGCTCGGAATTAAACACCCATTCCAAAAAGTGCTTTGTCATCGGTTTGGGGGCAACTGGTGCTCATGCACTTATGGGAATGCGAGAGAGAATGGTCGAAACCCAGCCCGACAGTCTCGATTGTGAACAATTTGGTTTCTTGTTGATTGATTCGGACCAAAAGACCGTTGAGTCGGCTCTCGATCTGGACAAGAAGGAACGATTGCCTCACCACGCGACTTTGTTGATGCCATTGAAGTCGCCTCAGTACTACAGAGAAAACACCAAAAGCAACTTTCGCCAGTTGAGCCGCAGGTGGCTCTACAACATTCCAAGATCATTGAAGACCGAAGGAGTGCGCCCTTTGGGGATGCTTGCCTTTCTCGACAATGCGACACGCGTCTTTTACTCCCTACAAGAATCGATTCTTGAAATCGCAAAGAGTAACGGTGATGATGCCGCGGGCGAGCCCATTCATGTTCAAATCATTTCCTCGGCGCATGGAGGGACTGGCGGCGTTATTGCTCCAGAAATTGGATTCATGGTCAGGCAAATAGCCGCAGACCTCGAAGCCCCAATCCGGATTGAAATGATCTTGACTTGCGCTTCGCCCAATGGATTCGCATCATCGGACTTGACAACTGCTTCCGCGCTGGCGTGCTTGACTGAGATCAACCACTATTTTCAAACGGAAGGATTGCATTCACCCATTGACCAAATTCCTGAATCCACGGCAATCAATCAACCGCCATTCGATCATGTTACTCTTATCTACGGCGGCCAATGCGGAAATAGTGAAGATTGGGAAGAAGCGATCAAGCAAGCATCGCATTACGCCTGGGTTTACAATTGCTCGGAACTTGGCGAACGCATTGAAAAAACAAAAAACGAGTCGAATTCTAACGCACGTGAAGACTCTAGCCATGACTGGACCGAATGGCTCAATACAGTGAATTCTAGAAATGTAGAAATTGCTACCCATATCGAGCCGGAAGAAGCTGCAAATCGATTGTGCTTGCAAAAAAGCCTTCAATGGTTGAACGCACTTAACGATCCAAGACTCGATGGGAGTCAGCGGATGGAACATATTGAGGCAATAGATCCAAAACTATTAGAAAAAATGGATTTCTTTGTCGGAGACATGTTTCGAAGCAATCACTGGACGGCGCAGGCGTGGGTGCGAGAATGTATGAACTGTCTTGTGTCCAGTTCTGTGGACCCCGAATCGGAATCAGACTCCACTGCAGCCCAAACCCCCGATGAGTGCGATTTGCCCAAGCCAAATTCATCACTGAATCTGGAGCAACTCAGGGATCTTGAGCAACTTTGCGAGCAGTTGGCGGTGGATGTCCAATGCGCTACACACTCCATCTCCTCTATGCTTACAACCACTCAACAAAAGCTAGGCGAATGGCTCATTTCGCGTTGGTTCATAGGGCCAATCGAGATAATACATCTTCGAGACATAGTTCGATTGATTGGCACGAAGTTTAGCGTGAATGCCAATTCGCTCCATGTGGTTTCGCAGAAACTCTGCGATAATCATGATGCCCTACTCGAGCGATTGTATAGCGGTGAGCAAAAGAGCACACCTGAGCAAGACAAACAATTGCAAACGACTGCGCTTGAGGCACGATTTCATTCGTTGGGTGCAAAAATGCTGGCGAGATTGGCTTCGCATATGTCCCACCTTGAAGATTTGTGGCTCAATGAGTGCAAGTTGATTTGTTCCGAACTTTCCAAATGGGTCGACGAACTATCGAATCGGCTCGGAATCTGTTTTGACAATTCCAGCAAGTCCAATTCCCTACTATCCGCACTGCTCCAATCAGAGTGCGACGATGCCATCAATAAAGAGATTCGCAGATCCTTTCAGTCGATTATTGGTGCCAAGCTTATGAGCACGCTACAAGAATGCGTAGATCCTTCGATTGAAAATGATGACAAACCGACATCGTTTCAAGAGGTTTTAGTTTCCTCGACCCTATTGCTAACAACGCAGCATTCCGTAGCCAGTAAACCACGGGATTCACAGGAGACTCGGACGGGTCAAACCTCGGCCATGGAAGCTTCTAAAACGATTTCTGTGGAAGAATTGGATCCGGCCAACGTGATCAATACCAAAAACCCCAAAGAGAACAATGTTGATTCCGGAACGCTGGCGAAACGAAGCCTTGAAATGGAAATTGATTCGTCTCGACCCTACTTAGTGGAATTTGGCGGAGCCGTTCGCAATGTTGTATTGGTACCCAACCAATTGATGGCTCAAGTCGATTCTCTGCAGAAAGCTACCTTAGAAGGTCGCAAAGTTGCGACCATTTCTAGCGATCGATTCCGCAACACTACGTTGGTAAGTCTGGGCGAACAACTGGTTTTGTCAGACATCATTGAACGCGTATGGATGCCATCGTCCAATATCTGGCATCTGGCGAATCGGATCTTAGCCAGGGTTGATGTCGATTGGGTGGCAATTTATGCGGAAAGTACATAGCGAACCTACGCGGATGCCTGCCGAGGATTCATCGCCAATTCGCTACCAACTCTCGTAGGCGGTCAGCATTTGTAAATATCTCAGCCATCCATCCTGCCCGTCTCGCCGCTTCGACATTCTCTAATCGGTCATCGGTAAAAAAAATGCGAGAAGCTTCTGGTCCCGCTAAGCGTTGAGCTTCATTGTAAATATGCGAATCGGGCTTCATACTTTTTACTTCATAAGAAAGTACGATAGGAGAGAACCATCCGTCGACTTGAGGGTATCCAGTCTCCGTGATCCAACTCCAATGCGCTTCGCATGTATTGGATAGTAACCCCATCGGAATTCCTAAATCGCGAATCTCTTCGAGTATTGATAGTATGTGCGGATTGGGAATAAAGATATCCGCCGCGGCTTGAAGCATATCCGCAACATCAAGTTCTCGACCAATCGAGTCGGCGATTCGAGAAACATACTGAACGCCACTGATCAAGCCAGTTTCGTATTCAATTTGCAATTTTGCTTCGAATACGATGGCGTGCATCTGCTCCGCCGTGACGCCAGCAACCTTTGCCATTTTCCTGGCCGCGAGGCGGTGATCGAAGTAGAGCAAAACATTGCCAAGATCGAAGTATACAAAGTCCGGTCGCATGCGTTCACTTAGTGTCGTTTATTAAATGAGTGTCGAGCCTTTTAGCTCACGATCCAGTAGCGCTTAAGTTCTGTCAAGTAAGTCGTTCCACCGATCGACTTGTTCTCGGATCCGATCTGGATGGCTGGAACCGTACGAGCGGTACGACAGGATAGCACCTTGTACTCCTAACGTATCGCGAATCGCACCGTCAAGTGTTTGGTCAACGGATTTGATTTCCTCGTCGGTAAGTGCTGCAAGAGAAACCTTTCTGGACTTTGCAATTCCAACCATCGCTCCCACTTTGTGGTGCGCTGTCCGCTGAGGCATTCCCCTTGCAATAAGACCTTCCATGAGTGCAGTTGCATCAAGATAACCCTGGTCGATCTTGGCAAGTATCGCATCGGCCTGTAACTCCGTTTGTTCGACGATTGGGATCGCCAATTCCAGGCAAGCAGAGACGGTATCAAAGGAGTCAAAGAGCGGTGGTTTGTCTTCTTGCAAGTCTCGGTTGTAGGCCAACGGCAACCCCTTAATTAAAACCAAGAGGGTTTGCAGGTTGCCAACAACCCTAGCCGATTTACCACGCGTCAGTTCCAGCGTGTCTGGATTTACTTTCTGGGGCATGATGGAACTGCCGGTACAAAATGTTTGAGGCAACTTGATAAAGCCAAACTCGGTCGTAGACCAGAGGATCCACTCCTCGGCCCATCCGCTCAAATGCTCAGAAATCATGGTCAGTACAAAAACGGCTTCGACCGCGAAGTCCCTATCACTGCTGATATCGATGCTGTTTGCTGCAACACCCTCGAAATCGAGCAACTCGGCAGTGTAGTGACGATCGATCGGCAAACTGGTACCAGCAACTGCGGCGCCACCCAGGGGGCAAATGTTCACGCGTTTTCGGCAGTCAGCAAGTCGTCCACGATCTCGCTCGAGTTTCTCAATATATGCAAGCCAATAGTGAGCAGCGAGAACAGGTTGTGCCCGCTGCATGTGCGTGTAGGCAGGAATGACAACTCCTTGGTCAATGCTGCATCGGACTAGGAATGCTCGCTGTAAATCCTTGAGCAACAGATCGACACGGTCGAGATGCTCTCGGACCCAAAGCCTAAGATCGGTAGAGACCTGGTCGTTTCTCGATCGTGCCGTATGCAACTTCCGCCCAACGTCGCCAATGCGATCTATTAATGCCTGCTCGATGTGCATGTGAATGTCCTCCAGTTCAATCTTGAACGGCATTTCACCTCGCTCAATAACGCCCTGGATATCCACGAGTTCGCGATGAATCGCCTCAAATTCCTCTGGCAGCAATAGTCCTTGGCGACAAAGCATTCTGGCATGAGCGATCGATCCTCGAATGTCTTGCCTGTAGAGTCGGTGGTCAAAAGAGACACTTTCGCTGAATCGGGCCAATCGTCCATCCATGCCATCGGAAAAAACGCCGCTTCGAGATAATGATGCCAAAATAAATACCCGGTAAAGGAGGATGGTTTTCGTGCTATGATTGTCTTGCATTTCACAGGATTCTCAAGGCATGATGTAAAGGCAAAGCCATTGTTGTCACAGGTTTTTCGCAAGACTCCGATCTCGCTACTCAACTTCATCAGTCAACCTACCCGAGCCATAGTCAGCGTATTGGGGGTTGCATTTGCTTTGCTTTTGATCTTTATGCAGCTAGGTTTCCGAGGAGCCGTAGGAAACACAGCTACCATTGTCTACGGAAAACTGAGCGGCGATTTGGTTTTGAGGTCACCGGATTACGTTCATCTTTACGAACCGCGTACCATCGAACGCGCCTGGATGAACATGGTTGCATCGCATCCCGATGTGGAGGCTGTCGATCCCTTCTACATCATGCTTCATCGATGGCAGAATCCACCCAAAAACGAGAAATGCACCGACGCGCCCGCGGATGGTTCGTTCCGTACCGTCGGAATGATGGGGATGCAGCTGGATCGACCGGTTATCCAATTGGAGGAGTTAGCAGAAAAAATCGAACTTCTCAAGGATCCGGACGCAATGCTTATCGATCGGGCAACACGCGCAGAATACGGACCGGACAACTGCAAACGTTTTTCGGACAATGACATTTCGAAATCAACCGAACTGGGCGGTAGGATGACACGAATTGCTGGACACTTCAAATTGGGGACTGGGCTTGCGACCAACGGCGCGGTTCTAGTCAGCGACGTCGGCTTTGGGCGACGCGCAGGTATCGACGTCCGAAACAGAGCTTCATTGGGACTAGTGCGCATCAAGACAGGAAGGGAGCCGGAGAAAGTCAAGGCGGCAATCGTTTCGTGGCTTCATCAGCGAGAACCACGGGCTGAACTTGCAGTTCAGATTCTCACCATGGAAGAACAGTTATTTTGGGAACGCAAACGATGGTTGAATGAGACTCCGATCGGAATGATCTTTACGATGGGGGTAGCACTATCGTTTATCATTGGTGCAGCCATCGTCTACATGGTGCTAGCGACAGATGTGGCGAGTCGACTCCCTGAATATGCAACCCTTAAAGCTATGGGTTATGCACCAAGTTATCTCGCGCAAACCGTTTTGAGGCAAGCATGGATTCTCGCCTTGGTAGGATATCTGCCCGCATTTCTTTCGGCGATGATACTCTATCAAATCACGTCGGGACTTTCCGGTATCCCGACGTTTATGACTTGGCAACGTGCAGCAGGAGTGTTCGGCCTATCGTTTTTAATGTGTACCTTTGCAGGCATTTTGGCGATTCGAAAACTGCTCAAAGCCGAGCCCGCATCGCTTTTTTGATCCCTCGACAGACCTAGTTGTTTTTCTTCCCTGGCGCGGGTTGCTGCGCCTTTCGCACGTTATTATTGTTCGTTTGTGTTGCCGGTGAAGGTTGCTTGGGTGTCGGCTGTTTTGGAGGCGGTTGCATCGCGGCTTGTTTCGCTGCAGGTTTTGCAACCAACGTCTCAAGCGCTTCTTCCATTTGCTTGCTGAAGTGCGATGTTCGTTTAACAACTTCTCCGCTTCCATCGATCAAAATGGTGACTGGGACACTCAGTACTCCAAGTCCTACTGCAAGGTCGCTATCAAAACCACCTTGCTCTTGGATGTGTGGCCATGGAAATGCTTTTCCGCCGTCCAGCGATTCGAGCGCCACGTGCGGGTCCGTGTCCAGATTCACGCCAACGATTTTGAGATCCTGCCGAGCGTATTTTGCTTGAATCTTTCTCAGTTCTGCCATGTCCGCTTTGCATGGTGTACACCAAGACGCCCAATAATGGACCAAGATCGGTCCCTTCATATTGCCAGTATCGACTTGCTTGCCTTCGAGCGATTTGCCAACAAGCCGAAAATCTCGACCTTCCAAACTAAGGCGTGCCATTGCACCAGATGCCTTTTTGCCTTGAATGGTTTGCGAAAACTTCGAAGCAACTCTGCTGTACCATTTGACGGATTCTTTTTCATCGCCTGCTAGCTCATGGTTCAGCCCGATTTGAATCATGGCGTCCGCAGCATCAAGACTCTCTGGATACTCGCGAGCAAACTCCTCCAGTTTCTCCATGTACTCTGCTTGGAGCTTTGCGAAATCGACCTTTTCCTCCACACTCTTGACGGTGTAGTCAGTGCCAATAATCCGGTATGTGACGTACGGTATGAGTTCTTTTCCTTTTGGCAAATTGCTAAGCTGCGTTTCGAGGAATCGCAGCTTCGCAACTCCCTCTGGGTATTCGCCGGCCTGCGCTGCAGAACTGATAGAGTCTGCAAATTGCTTGACCCAGAGCTCCATTTGGTCATTCCCCTTGTTGGCGCTCACCAACTTCTGAAGAACTACCGCTTTGTTCTCGTGCAGTTTGCTTCTGTCACCGGTTTCATCTTTTATCGCTCCTTCGATTTTCTCGAGCTCAGTAAGAAGGCGTTGGACTTCCTGCGAAAGGCCACTCTCGGAAGACACCGAGCCAACCCTATTGCTCGCCGAAGCCGGAAAGAAAAGGCCACTGTCTGCCAACACGGCATTGTCGGTAATGGTGCGAGGTAGGTCCGCAAGCCGCCAAGCGGTCCCGATCTGAACAAGTGTCCCGACCATCAGTTGTTGACTTGCACCTTCGTTGTCCACGACGGCAATGACGTTTTCGTATGCGACGATGTCCTGAGTGGCGCCCTCGGTTCCCGCTGGGACAATACCGGGTTTGTCGGCGGCGAAGTTGGCCCACTTTGTACCAACGCTAACTAATTTTTGAGTCTTTGCAAACTCAGTAAATCCCTTCCTTGCATTCTCAAGACGCGTTGTTAATTGGTCCCCTTTATCTTCTCCTAGTCCAAGCGACCTTAACTCAGCATCGGAAATAAGAAGTCTCTTGAACCTCTCTTCGTCTCGCAACTTGATCGCTTCGACAATCTCCATGGTCACTTCTTCAGCGGAGATCATTTTCCATTGCTCGATCTTGCCATCTTCATTCTTGTCGATTCCCCAGCGGGTGCCACCTGTTCCGAGCCAACGGTATTGGTCCGCAGCTCCGTTGAAATCGCTATCGATATCGCGATAGACTTCAATTCCATCTTTGTAGTAACACCATTGATCCACCTGCCGATCGCTATTGGCGTCGGAAAAGCGTCGAAGGGGTTGGCCGTCCGGGCTGTAGATGACGAGCCCTTCAAATCCACTGCGTGTTTCGTATTTGCTCGTGCAAGCGTCGATGTCCTTCTCTGAGACTTTGTCGTAACTAACGTTGTTCTGGCGAGGCGAATAGCCAAGTGCCTTGACCACTTGAGGATCGCGTTCCGCAGCGAAGCTTGTGCTGATGCAAACGGCGCCGAAAATACTCGCTGAGGATGCCCATCGAACGCTCGTAGCAATCCATCCAACCAATTGTGCTTTGCTAACTTGACTCATTCACCTAACTCCTATGCGTTCGGAATTGCGTTGCCGAAAACCAATACTCGACGATGCTTTGCATCATACTATCGTCCATTCAATCGTCACACTTTGCGCAAGTCTAACAAAACGACAAGGCATTTTCTTAGAAAGCATTGCCATCTATTTCCCGCGGTTTAACGAGGCATCGCCAATTCCACAACTTAGAACTCGACCAATCGACGGGCCATACCGATTCTTGGGAATTGCTATCTAAAACAGCGATGGCACCAGTTGGCATTTCAATCACGCATTGGCTCATTATGCTCGCTAGTTTTTCCACACCTGGATTGTGTCCCAGGACCAGCAGTCGTTGTTTGGACTCTAGGTTGGGGGCGCTTTTTGCCACGGCCAAGATCGTGGATTCGGAAGCAAGATAAAGATTGTCCTCGATGAGGATCTCCGGTTGATGAATGATGGAGGAAACATTTGGTAATGCAAACCAATACTGTACCATTAGCTCGAGCGTTTGCTGCGTTCTCACCGCACTGCTGCAAAGTACAATGTCAGGCATGAGATCGTTCTCGAAAATCCATTGGGCCATGATGGGTGCAGCGATACGTCCACGTTGGTTCAGCGGTCTCGCTTTGTCGGCCAATTTCAGATCGTTCCAGTCGCTCTTGGCATGACGCATCAATAGAAAACTCCTTGCCATTTTACTTTTACCGCCCAAAGTACGGAGAAGGGCCCTGTTGCCCGTAGTATCCGGGGGCCGGTCCAGGCTGGTAGTAGTTGGGTGGCTGCTGAACTGGCGCAAAGCCATAACCGGGCTGCATCGCGCCGGGTTGAAGTGCGCCGGGTTGCATTGCGCCGGGTTGCATTGCGCCGGGCTGTGGCTGACCGATCATCGGACTTGGCTGTATCTGTTGACCGAGTTGCCCGGGCTGCCCAGCGTACGGATAAGCTTGGTATTGCTGCGGATAAGGGTTGTATGGATTGCGATTGGCACAGCCGGACGACATAACCTTACAAAGGCAAAGCAGTAGAATAAACAGCGTTCTTTTTGTCCTCACGTTCGCAACCTCATGCCAAACATCCCCTGATCTTCAATGCAGTGTCACCTGAAGGATCGTCGCAGAATTTCCAAGTTGCCGTCTACAGCAATTTTCAATCGGTCTAAAAACCGCTAGATTGCTTGCATTGTCTAACGATCCGATCCTCTTGCTCCAGCCTATTTCATGACTCAGAACGCTCTTTGGGCCGTTTCTCCAATCGATGGACGCTATTGCCAACAAACCGCGGAACTTAGCCCCTTCTTTTCCGAAGCAGCTCTGATTCGATATCGGCTTCGAATTGAAACCGAATACTTGATCGCTTTATGCAACTTGCCTTTGCCTCAACTTACGAGCGTTTCCCCGAACCAATTTTCAAAACTTCGAAGTTCGATTTTTGAGATCTTTTCTGAAGCGGATGCGTTGAGCATCAAGGAAATTGAACGGACGACGAACCACGATGTCAAAGCAGTCGAGTACTTCATGAAGAGCAAACTCGACCAACTCGGACTGTCGAGCGTCAAGGAATTTGTGCACTTCGGTTTGACATCGCAAGATATCAATAATACTGCAACACCGCTGTTACTCAAGGAAGCTCATTTTTCTGTTTTGCTCCCAGCCTTGAACAAGGTTGCCGGAAAATTGAAAGCGATGGCGGCGGAATGGGCCGCAGTTCCCATGCTTGCTAGAACGCATGGCCAACCGGCCTCTCCGACACGGCTCGGCAAAGAGATCTTCGTATTCTGCGAGCGGATTGAACAACAAACGAGGCTGCTTGCACAAGTCCCGTTCTCGGCTAAGTTTGGTGGCGCCACCGGTAACTTCAACGCGCATCATGTGGCTTATCCCGATCGGGATTGGAATGCCTTCGGAGACGCGTTTGTCGCTTCATTAGGGCTTCAACGGTCCAGCCCTACGACGCAGATCGAGCACTACGACAACATGGCCGCCTACTTCGACGGATTGAAGCGAATCAATACAATCTTGATCGATTTGTGTAGAGACTTCTGGACATACATCTCGATGAACTACTTTCGTCAGCAAATCAAAGTGGGCGAAGTGGGTTCGTCGGCTATGCCACATAAGGTCAACCCGATCGACTTCGAGAATGCCGAAGGGAACTTGGGAATAGCCAATGCGATATTCGAGCACCTAAGCGCCAAACTCCCAATATCCAGATTGCAACGGGACCTCACCGACTCAACGGTCTTGCGCAATATTGGCGTCCCCATCGCGCATACACTGATTGCATTCAAGTCGATTCAAAAAGGCTTGGGGAAAGTGCTACTCAACGAAGCGGCCATCAACGCCGATCTCGAAGCGAACTGGGCCGTCGTTGCTGAAGCGATCCAAACGGTACTTCGGCGTGAAGGATACCCGGAACCCTACGAAGCGCTCAAAGGATTGACTAGAACCAATGAAGCCATCAATGCCAAGACGATGTCCCAATTCATTCAATCTCTGAACGTGTCGGAAAAAGTCAAGGCAGAGTTGGCAAAGATAACTCCCTTCAACTACACGGGAATGTAAGTTGACGTGTACGCCAATGGTCGTCTTTCGATGTTGACACCATAGCAGGTTGAGTAACCCTCTCTCAGGGCTCTCGCACTGCGCGAGCGCTGGAATTAAGGCACCGATTTTCTTGCAAGATTCCGAAGCTCTCCATTGACTTCTAAGCCATCGACGCAAAGGCAAATCCTGGTAGGTAGACGAATGTCATCCTCCTCCGCAATCTTAAAAAAGGGGCCAAAGTTGTGCCTCATGAGTCAAATTTGTGCATTGAACATTCTGCGCGGTATTGCCACCCAAGAGCAAATGCAAGTGAAAAAGAAACGCTTAGGTATTTGTAAAGCAACCGGCAACCGCATTTTGTCCAGGAGCGAATTTGCGATTGCGTTTTGAGGCCGACTCTTTGAGACTGTCCGGCGAACCGGCTGCACTTCCGCGACCGAAGTACTTCTTGAAGTTCCAGACCAGATCGCACCACATC
>JANMGH010000026.1:0-25523 GCA_031374515.1 Pirellula sp.
TTGAACTAAATCGGGTTGGCAAGACCAACCTGAAACGGATCGTGTCGATGTTGACTCGACTCATACAGCGAACTGATTCGGTATCGGAGGGATCGATCGAGTACGAGTACGAGTACCGCGATGCTGAGTACGAGTACGAGAGAAAACACGAACAAAGCATTGGACGTGCGTACTGGAAATGGTTTGAGGACAAGTGGGCGCTCGCTCAATTCAGCGAAACGTGGGGGACGAATTACGATCAGCGGTCTGGAAGATGAAGGACTTCGAACCGAACTGCAAGGCATTGCTGCTCGTGCACCAACTCCTGCGGACGCCTTTGACAAGGCATGGTTGACCAGCCTGTTGCACAATACCATCGAGTCGCTTGCTAAGCAGTATCGTGACGCTGGAAAACAGCAGCTGTTTGAATCTCTTCGGCCTTGGCTCATCGGTGACGAAGATAGCGCAAGCCAGCCCGACGCAGCCGCTCAATGCGGGGTGAGTATGCCCCATTTTCGAGTCCATCTGCATCGTCTTCGCAAACGATATTCCCAGGAGCTACGAAATCAAATCCTCGACACCCTAGAAGATGACGAAGAATACGACGACGAAGTCAAGCGGCTCTTTCAAATCTCGAAGAATACCGAGTGATACGAAAAATATCGAGTAATGGACTAACGCTTTTTGACATGATACTAGAGGGGGTATGTGTCAACCTCGGTAAGCAACTTTGCATTCCCATTTGTCTTTAAAACAAAAGGATTGCGAGGCTCCTGCCGAGCGTGTTTCAATCCACTTTTCGCAACAACGCAATGAGTAAGGGTAAAGCATTGATGCCGTCTCAGGAGACTTGTAGAACATGCCACGCGCCTGCCCTTTCGGGAACGTACTACTGCTCCACCTGTCTATTGATTCCGGTGTCTGAGTCGCGAGGGTCTGCTGTACCGAGTTGCAAACCGGTAGCGTTTCGACCTGGATCGCAAATCGATCGATTCAAAATAATAGAAAGCCTGGGATCGGGCGGTTTTTCCGAAGTCTATTCAATCAACGATTGCGCATCGCCAAATCGACCACCACTCGCGATCAAAGTGATGCGAATGGGACTCAACACGACCGAGTTTTTATCACGATTCGAACAGGAGCATCTTATACTCCGTCGCCTTGAAGACCCTGGTATCGTAAGAGTCTTTGAATCTGGCGTCACGGACGACGGACGGCCCTATTTTGTGATGGAGCAGATCGACGGTCTGCGTATCACGGACTACTGCGACTCCGAGAGATTGTCGCTTGAATCGCGAATGGAGTTGTTTATCGAAGTTTGTCGGGCCGTACATCATGCACACCAAAGAGGGATCATTCATCGCGATTTGAAACCTGCAAACATCCTTGTTACTTACCAAGACGGAGCATCGGTCCCGCGTGTCATCGACTTCGGACTCGCCAAGGCGGTCGAATCCTGGAACGCGCCCGCGCAAATGGAGCCTTCGAACACCTGGGTAACTCAATTGGGCGTTACGATGGGGACACCTGGCTATATCAGCCCTGAGCAAGCCGATGGAACGGAGGATACGGATACTTTGAGCGATGCCTTTAGTCTGGGCGTTGTTCTCTATGAACTGGTCGCACAGTGCCCGCCTTGGCCACATGAAACGTGGAAGCGGGTCCCTCACTCGAAATGGTCGACTTACAAACGTGAAAACCCTCCTATCAAACCGAGCGTACATAGTCCGCTCTATACACGGGGAAGACGAATCGATGACGACTTGGATACGATTTGCCGCAAAGCCTTGGCGGTCGATCGCGAACAACGATACGAGTCTGTGTCGCAGCTCGCTACCGATTTGACGCATTGGCTCAGGGGGGACCCTATCTTGGCCAAACCTCCTTCCCTGGCCTACCGGCTACGCAAACTCACGTCGCGTTATCGTTGGCAAAGTGCCACCCTCATCGCCTCACTTGCGGCATGTTTTTTGGCAGCGGTGTTTGGCGTGACGCTCGCAATTCGAGAGCGACGATACTCGGCCAAATTGGCCATCGAACGGAGTGTCGCCATCGACGCGGAAGGTCGCGCAGCTGAAGCGAGAGAACTCGCTGTTCGCGAGCGGACGGTAGCTCAACATTCCGCCTACGCCTCAAGTATTAAGCTAGCAACCATTCAGCTCGAAAACGGCCAACCCTACCTTGCACAGCAAATTGTTAATGAAACCCAAGCCTCGCTGCGTGGCTGGGAATGGCGATATTTGCTATCGTTGATCCCGCCACCCGTTCTGTCGATTCCGACAGGATTAGAAGGACCGGTTTCCGTTGGTGTTTCGCAAAATCGTTCCTGTGCTGTCGTTTCCGACGGACGCTGGCTATCTGGACTTGACCTAAAAACCGCAGCCAAGCCGACTCCTATTGAGTTTCAACGCCTATTCCAACACGTTGCCATTAGCGACGACGGAGAGTTCATCGCTGCCTTGATGCATCAGTCTTCGTCGTCGTGTCTCAAAGTCTATCGATACAAACAAGCGAATGCACCGGAGAGCTCAAATCAACTATCGGAAGTTTGGTCGTTCCCCGTTCATGGTGATTCTTCGCTGGCATGGGAATCAGGAAACGGCTCACCTGCTTTGATCGTGGTTGAAGGCAACGGATCTGAACACGCTACTTGGAGCGTGCGAAAACTAAGTGCCACCCAAGGCGACGTTTTATATAAGACCGAATTGAAGCGATGGAAGCTGGCTGATAAAGGATTGTTGGTCGGGAAATCTTTGGCCATTGTTCGATGTTCCTTCGACCGACTTGCTGTGCTTCGATTGTCCGACTTGTCCGTAGTGGGATACGTCTGCGGATACCCCAAAAATCTCATTGAAGATTTCGAGTTCAACGACGATGAGTCTCGCGTTGCATTTGCCCAGGCAGGAGCAGTCTTTGAAACCGAATGGGATCAATCGGACGTAGTTGTCGTGCACATTGAGCCCAATCAACGTCTTGAAACTCTATTTGAGGTCGAAGAGCAGTACGGGGCGATTCACCGCCTGAACCGGACTAGCGAGAATCTTTGGATGGCCATCACCGATACTCACTGTATTGTTCAAGGAAACGATCCGGTCTTACTACCAACCAAGAGTGAAACCAAAATTGTTTCGTTGCTGGATGGTACGTATGCCACCATATTGCCACATGGCATGTTTGAAATACGACGTGAGCTACAGGGCCTGGCGGCGAACCGATTCACGGGTCGGACTGTATTCCCTGATCCTGAGGGACGACGCACCGTGATATCGCCTTCCTCGGAGTTTTGCCTTTATCAAACTTGGTCAAGAGAGGGTATTTTTCGATGTTCGCTGCTCGACTCTACTATTCCGAAGGTCTTCTCGACACCGGAGCACCTCAAACTGGAATGGTCAAGGCTACCGGTTTTTCATCCCGATGGTGCAGCCGTCATTGCAACGCTACCCACACCAGATGATCGAGGTAACGCGTGTGAGCTTGCGACCCTTGGATGGGAGGGCGAAACGGCTGAAAGCAAGGCATTGCCGATCGATTCAACCTCTTGGTCTGCGGCGGCTTCTCCGAACGGTGAGCGGCTTTACGTGGGTACGATGCGAGGAGTCGCGGCCATCGACTGGACTCGTCGGACTTTGGTGAAAGAATGGCAGTTGGCCAACGGCCCATTTGTCGTAATGCCAATGGCGGACGACTCGGGTGTGTTCGCAATCGGAATCGATCACCATGTCCATCGGTTGCAGTTCGACGCGGAACCTGTCGCATCAAGTCGCATTATCGGTGATGGACCTGGCCACATCCCAGCACATTCCGATTACTTCGTGGATGAACAAGTGCTCGCCATCCACGAATCATCTCAAGTAAGTATCATTGCGTTGGGTGAGATTCATACGAAGATCGGTCGAATTCCAGTTGAAGCCAGCGTTACTTCGATTCGCTTTTCGTCGGATGGAAAGCGACTAGCAATTGCCATGGCCAATCGGAAAATTGCTATCTGGGATTGGAAGAGCAAGCATCGGCTGATGGAACTTTCGACGCGGGGCACATGCAGCAGCATGGACTTCAGCCGCGATGGCCGCTGGCTGGTCAATACCGACTTCGGCCCCTGCCTGACAATACGATAGGCAGTAGTGAAAAGCCGAAGCTACCGCTGGGCAAGCCAGCGGGATTTCTGGAAAATTGGGGCAACCGTTTGGGTAGCCAAGAGCCGAACCATCCGCTGGGCAAGCCAGCGGGATTCTTGCCCCGTAGCAAGATGAACCCAATCGGCTCGCAGCCGCAATAGAATCCCATCGGCTTGCCCGATGGATCCTTCGGTTTCTCACTACGCACCGCGGGCCGCACTCGCCGCAACAGAATCCCATCGGCTCGCCCGATGGATCGTTCGGTTTCTCACTACACTACGCTCAGTCGCGTAGCCCTGCCCAACGCTCAATCGAAGCGCTCACCGCATTGCTTGTACTTACTTCTTCGGGTTCGTTTGTGCTGCTGCTTGTTTGACCGGAACTGTGGGTGATGGCGAGCGCAATGCTTTCGCCAGCATGGTTGCCGCAACTTCGTCGGTCAAATCGACCGTCGAATCAAAACCGAATACAACACTGTCGTTCTTGGACAACACCACACGACAACCCTTTTTGGCAGCCAGCTCCATTACGATCGTCTTAGTTTCGGCACGAAAACGGTCTACAACCTCCTGTTGGAAACTGGTCAAATTGGATTGGGCTTGCGTTCGCGTGGTTGCAAGAATCGTATTCGCCTTGCTCTGGAGTTGCGCCAATTGTTGTGTTTCCTCTTCGCTCAATTCACCAAACTCGCTCTTCTTTTGATTGAGTTGCTGAATGAGTGAGTTCTGAGTTGAAGCCAACTGTTCGTTGAGACTGCCTTGACGTTGCTCAATCATTTGCAGGATCTGTTTGTCTTTTCCAAGCTTTTGTGCCACGGTATCGAGATCAACAACAGCGACCGGGCCGTTGTTCGACTTGTTGAACTGATCGCAACCTGCGATTGCCATGCAGGCCAGGGAAGCGAGTACAACTTTGAAGCTTTTCATCATGTCATCATCCTTGAATTGTTAGGGTTCTAGTTTTTTGTCGAACGATTGTCCAAATCGATTCTAAGAGCAATTGAGACAATTGCTCTACTCTGAGCTAGCCTCCGATTGTTTACTCCACCACTAACCGGGGGCTAGCGCCCTCCGGCTGATCATTAAACGTCGCATGAAATATCAGGGCTAGAACTTAAAGCCTAGGCCACCAGCAGCGTTCTGGGTCGTGCCACGATCTCCGAGATCGATGCTGTAACTCGTGAACCAATCGATGTTCTGCCTGAGTTGAGCGTTGATACCACCACCCAAGCCGACAATGTTTCGGTTAGGCCGAACTCCTGCGACCGTAAAGTCCGTACCGTTGAGGGAGAGGTTGGTGATGTTCGAATTCATGATCGTCTCTTGGCTGTATCTCGCGAACAAGTATGGACTCGCAACCAGCCCCGACTCGCGAACCATTCGATACTGATAACCCATTCCAAGATAGGGTCTTAGCGAATCGACACTTGCTTTGCTGAACGCCATGTCAAAGCCTGGAGTTCCTTGTTCGGTGAAGGCATTTTGGGATAGATGCACCCACTGGATTCCGAGATAGGGGAGAAGCGAATGGCCGTCAGCATTCGGATTCATGGTCAACTGGAAGTTGAGCGACGCTTCATTCTGACCTTGCTTGCCTTTAGAAGTACCGATTCCAAGCAGATTGCGATTCGCTGCGACATCGTGATAGGCGTAGCCGCCGATCCCGGACAAGGTCAGATAATCGAAGGAATGCGCTCCATAGAGATTAAAGCGAGCTGAGTTGATGTCCGCATTGGCCCTTGCCGCGTTTTTCATTTGCAGATCGGTCATTGTGTATCCGCCCGCGATTCCAAAATCCGTGGTTTCATCCAACGCTCGATCGATCCCCACAATGCCGCCACCCATGTTCGCGGAGTAGCCGGGTACTACTCCGGACGCGTCCATTTTGTTGAAGTCGCCCACTCCCTTGAACCATACGTTGCGCTCCGTCTTTTGCTGCTTATCTCCACCCATCATTCCCAAACCGCCGAACTGATAGCCGTTCATTTGGTTCATGATGGTTGTCAAGTAGCTTTGGCCGTTGCTCAACAGGGACGTCGATGTCGATGCGGCCAGTGTCGCGTCGGACAGTGAAGTCAACACAACGTTTGCGGTGTTCGGTGTGTAGTAGGTCGAAATCAAGAAGTCGCTCGGTGCATTGGTATTGGTTACGCTTGCAAATCGACCGGACACTCCACCTGTTGCGTTCAAGGCTCGATACAGTCGCGTAGAGTAGGACGCTGTCGGATCGAACTGGTTTGCAAGGCTCGCACCTGCGATGTTGGCTGTGCCGGTGACATTGATCAAGTCGCCGGTCGTGCCGTTCAGTTCGTTCTCCACTACGCTTCCGCCTGCGTTGAGATTCCCGGTGATGTTCAGCGTTCCGATCGAATTGCCAGCTGCTATGTGTCCACCCTCTTGGGTCACAACGTTTCCAACAATCGTGCCACCACCGCCGAGCGTACCTCCACTACCTACGTTGACGTTACTTTGTACTTGACCGGTGCCGTGGCTACCGACTCGGAGAGTACCACCAACGACGTTGGTTCCTCCGCTGTAGGCACTGTTCCCCATCATGGTAACTGTTCCAGAGCCGTCTTTAATAAAGGATCCAGTCCCAGTCACATTGCCGGAATACGTACCGCTTGTATTTTGATTGAAGATCACTCCCGAGCCATTGGAGAGCTGAATATTGCCCACTTGGCTCTGCGTCGAAGTGATCACCACGCCCGAGTTGATGAGCGCGTTGCCATTGTTGAGACCAACCCAAGTCAAATTGCCATTGCCCACTTTGTTCAACGTTCCAACGCCAGCAATGGTACCAGTCAAATTGACGTTGTTGCCGTTGGTATCGATGACCGCTGTACCGCTATTGACTCGGATGCCGTTAGCAATCTGTTGGTTCGCGTTGCCGGATCGGAGGGTGGTACCGTTGTTCATGTTGATCAAACCACTTCCCGCGATGTTTCCCTTGACCAGAACGGTACCAGCATTGAGGTTGATATTCCCGGTGTTGGTGATCGAATTCGTTCCGCTGGAAAGAGTCGCCGTGCCGCCCGTGAAGTTGATCGCTCCCGAGTTCGTGATCGCACCCGTATCTACGATGCTTGAGTTGGTCCCCACGTTGACCGTGCCGGAGTTGTTGAAGTGCGACGAACCCGTATTGAGTGTCGCACTGTTACCAAGCGAAACCGTGCCTTGATTCGACAACCCTGCAACTGTTTGAGTCGTGCTGTTGCCGGTGGTCAAGGTAGCCCCAGTTCCAACGCTAACAGTGCCGCTACCCAATTGCTGATTAGTGGAAGCGGCTAGAGTACCGCCGCTCACCGTTGTCCCACCTGCATAGGAATTCGCAGTGGAACCGTTCAGGGTCATCGTCCCCATCCCTTGCTTGACCAAGCCAGCAGTGCCATTGATGACTCCCGACGAACTGGTATTGGCATTGTTACCACCGATTGTCAAGTTTGCATTAAGAATAGTTTGGGTTCCGGCTGACGTGGCAAGTGAGCCAATCGTCTCTGCCGACGAGACTTTCAAGGTTCCTGCATAGACTCGTACGGCTGTCGAGTTTGCAATGGCATTCCCACCTTGTAACGTCAACTGACCGTTGTCAACCCCGACAGAACCAGTGAAAGTATTGGTGCCTGACAGGGTCAAATTCCCTGCTCCCACCTTGTACAGATCGCCGTTTCCACTGATCGTTCCGGAGACGGTCGCATCCAGACCTGCCGTATCGAAATTAGCGTACCCTTCATCGGCGAGAGTCATGCTATTGGCTATCGTTTGATTGTTGTTTCCTGTTCGAAACGTTGTGCCGTCCCCCATGGCGATCGTACCACTGCCACTTATGTTGCCAGTCGTTTTGAGAATCCCATTGGTGACGTCGATTCGTCCGTTGTTCACGATGGTGTTGGTATCACTGCGCAGTTCAGACATCTCGTTTGCGGCGGTGGACCCTAGGCCAAATTTTGTCGTGCCGGACGCATTGTTAGTGATTGTACCGCTGGCAATGATATCTCCTTGGCCATAAACGTTAATGGCAGAGCTGTTGGCAAGCGTTCCAGCTTGCAGTGTCGAGTCGTAACCCAGATCGATCTTCCCTGCCGTGTTATTGACCGTGCCAGCTTGGAGTAGGTATCCGTCCTTCACCGCAATGTTACCTGAGTTGGTCAACGTGGTGATACCGGTCAGGTCACCATTGTTGAGATTGAGATGGCCACCGTTGACAAAGGTACTGTCGGCGACGAGGTTTCCTTCGACATTGAAGATACCGTTGGTCAGTGTAGACGCGGCGGGAGGAGTGTCGACCAAGGTTTTGTAACCTTGATCGCCCACCGAGGAAGTGACGGACGCATTGAAGCCACTCAAGTCATCGATTGCAGCCGCAATGTCGCCATAGCCAACATCGCCACGTACCCGAACAGTGATGTTTCCGTTTGCCGAATCGATCGAGGCCACCGCAGTATCGGCAGCGATCGTGCTATCGTTGACGATCGCAACACTCTTGTTCTGGGCTGCTGATCCCGTTGCATCGGCCAAAACGCGAATCAAGGCGGTACCGCTATCGCGCCCACCCGTGAGAGATGCGATCGAGCTGATATCCGCGTCGATTTCATCATCGCCATTACCTCCGTTTGCAGTAAATACATCTCCTGCATCTCCATCGTTGATTGCCGTACGGATTTGTTCACTTGTGGCAGACGAGCCCGTAAAACTGACAGTAATGGTGTTGCTGCCTTGATCGTAACTGCTGCCCGCTGTTGTCGCATCAAAAACGAGTGCGACGGTTAGATCGCCGCTTCCTCTAACTCCACGAGAACTACCGCCACCATTGGCGTTGAGATTCAGAGTTGGAGCTGACGCTCCGGTGCCGAAGGTAACGGTTCCAGCAGCATTTGCTTGGGCGTGCGTAAGGGTGACATCGGTGAAAGAGTGCTGAGCATTATTCACGATGGCGCCGGAGATCTGGTTTTGTGCGTTGACATACCCCGAGTTGTTCACGCCGCCGTTAATGACACTCCCTGCATCAAGCGAATTTACGGTGCCAAAGTTTTGCGTGATACCACCGTTGATGGTGCCGTTGTTGGTTACCAGCGATTTTATATCGGCATTGTTGATGCCGCCATTCGCTGTCGCTCCGGTGTTGTTGGTGATCGTTCCGCTATTGTTGATCACGGTTGCTGATTGCAGAGTCCCCGAGTTCACAATGGTGGAACCGACTTGATTAGTGATAGCGTTCGCACCAAGCGTACGAGTCGCATCGATTTGCACACCGGTTGCGTTCGTCGATTGATTCGTCAACGTGGTAATACCGGTGAAGTTACCATCCTTGACGTGCAGCTTGGCGGAATCCTGGTTGAGTAGCGTGCTATTGCCGACAAGATCACCCGTGACGGTGATGGTTGGAGTTCCTCCGTATCTGACGTCAGCTTGATTGAGAATTTCACCGCTGATCTGATTGCGAAGATTCGCATCGAAACGATTATCGAGTCCGCCGGTGATGACACTGGTCGCCGTGTCACTGTTTAGGGTACCTCGATTAGAAATACGTCCATTGATCTCACCGGTATTGTTCACGACGCTGGAACGAGAATTGTTCAGTCCACCGTTGATAACACTTGCGGCCGTGTCGTTCTGCACGGTCCCGAAAATGTTGGTGACGCCTCCGTTGATGGTGCCCTTATTCTCGATGATCGCGTCGACACCTTGGTTGGTTATTCTGCCATTGATGACACTGCTCGCACCAAGGTTTTGAATAGAGCCAGCGCTAGAAATATTGGTGCTGGAATTCAGGGTGCCGGAATTTCTGAGAGTTCCATCCGTCAATACAGATGAACCGGCGACCGTCTGTGTTGTTCCCTCGTTGACTTCAAGCGTACTATCGGATCCGACGTTTACTGTTCCAGTACCGAGTTGCTCGTTGGTGCTCGCCACCAAAGTACCTGCATTGACATCGACTCCGCCGCTGTAGGTGTTGGCGTTGGCACCAGTGAGCGTCATGGTTCCGGTACCATTTTTCGCCAGTTTTCCAGTGCCGATGATCTTGCCCGAGTAGGTTGTGCTGGAGTCGTTACCACCGGTTATCAGGTCTGCGGTTAGGTTCGTTTCGCTACCGGCAGCACCCGCCAATGAGCCAATGGTCTCGTTGTTTTCCACTCTCAGTTTGCCCGCCGCTCCAACCGTAAGAGCACCAGCGTCTCCCAACGCATTTCCACCCTTGAGTGTCAGTTGTCCAGCGTTAATCGATGAAGCGCCGGAAAACGTATTCGTTCCATCCAGAGTGAGATTGCCCAGCCCAGTTTTGGTCAGGCCTCCAGAACCCGTGATGTTGCCTGAGGCAGTGGCGCTAAATCCGTTGGTATCGAAGGTCGATGTACCGGCCAGAGTCATCGCATTGGCAATGGTTTGATCAGCGCTGCCAGTTTTGAATGTAGCACCGTTTGCGATAGCAACAGTACCAGCATCAGTCAGGTTACCAGTCACCAATACGGTACCGGCATTAAGGTTGATAGCACCCTTGTTGACAATCGTGCCTGTTCCACTGGACAGATTCGCAGTTCCGGTCGCTCCGCTGAAAGTAATCGTGCCCGTAGCCTTGTTCGTAAGGTCTTCACCCGTCGTGGTGCTGGTTGAGCTAACGGTACCACCTGCACCAACAGTGATCGAAGCACTATTCTCGAGTTTTGTGCCAGTGAGAATCGAGTTACTTCCAAGAGTGATGGAACCGCCGGAATTATTCTTGATATCTTCCGCCGAAACAGTTCGGCTATTGCCAATCGTAATTGTCGAAGTGTTCGTCAACTGACTCGTTCCGGTCAAGTTACCATCAGCAACATCGAGCGACCCGGCGTTTGTCAGGTTGCCTGTCTGAGCTAGATTGCCTTTGACGGTAGTGAGCTGGCCGGCCGCGTTCGTTAAGTTCCCGTCGATGGCTCCGCGAGCGTTAAGAATGTAGTTATTGGTAACATTCCCCTTCAACATGCTCGTAGCAGCATCGCATTGATTGTGCCATTGTTGACGATCGCAACACGGCCTTCGAGGCGCCCAGCACTGGTCATGACTCCCCCGGACGCATTGGTAATGGTGTCCGCAGTCAGATACCTATTTGCACCGATAACCGTTCCGTTTAGGGCAGTGGAGTTGTTGGTAAAATTGGCTGGCGTACCATCAAGATCCCCGATCAGTTCCATGCCGCCGCCATGAATGATCACAGCGCCGGTGGAACCAGACACAGTAAAGTGCCCATCGACCTGAACGATGCCACCTTGAGGCGCAATGTAAAACTGCCCCGTGTTGGTGACATCGCCGATGATGCCCAGGTTGGCACGAACCAAGTTCACGTAGCCTGCGTTGGTGATCGTTAAAGTGTTGGAGCTCCACTCGGCAGCACCGCTCGGCCCATTGAAGTTAAGCACGCCGGTGCTGAGGTTGTTGTACGCTCCAGCCGCGTTTTCCACCCCATTGGTTTGCAGATTCTTCGTTGTCGAATTGTTGACATCCTGACTATAAAGATAGGATGGTGAGGCAAAGTTGGACGCCATGCCCAGGCCATCAATTAACGCAGATAGAAACCAAGATCGCCTTTGAGAACGAAGGATATTTCGAGCACGAGGGGAAAGACGGGATCGTGAAGAGTGGGACATTGCCTGCATCCTTGCATACATGTTTTGTATTTTTGATTGTCCGATCCAACGAATCCTTCGCAGAATCAGCAGAGGCTCAGATCCTCCACCAGATACTTGTCCATTGCAAACAAGAAATTACATCCCGATTGCAAAATGTAGACCTGTGGCAAAATATTACGGCAGAACCCAAAGAATGCGCAATTTCCATCGAAAAATCTAAGGTTCGCCTAAAGCCACCTACTTGATGCACCATGTCACGGCGACAAGCTCAACCTACAAACTTCAGGGAGTGTCAGCGGAAGTTTCAATTCACACAACTGTTCCGAACGGCCTACAAACTCAACAGCGGAACCGAAGGGAACGCAAATGAAACGCACAATCGAAATTGAAAAACCACCGGCGCTCATGGATCGATTGCAGGCAGCTAGGTGGCTCAGCATCAGCCCTCGTAAGCTCGGTGAACTAACTGCAAGCAAGCGAATCCGATGCATCCGCATCGACCGCAGTTTACGGTATGACATTCGAGACTTGGAGTCTTTTGCCGACTTATGTCGCAGCACGTAACAAACGAAAAACGTCCAGCTGCAAATTGGACGGAACTATTTTTACGTCGCATAGCAAAGCGAAACCTTTACTCATAGCAGTTGGAGAGGACCTGCTGAGTCAAATCGGATGGACATTCACGGAATCTGCAAGCAAGGATGGTTTTAGGTTTACCGCATATCGATTGTAGGCTGCACTCTAAGTGACATACGTCGCAATGATCACGCCGGCATGTGCAAGAGAATCTAGATGCTTCTGTTCCAACTGACACTAACGCAATAACGACGCAGAATCGAAACCTGCATCGGTTTTTCTGCTGAATTAGGCTGCAGCAGGTGTCTAAACGGAAAACGACCAGCAGCTACTGGTCGAAACAATTTTTACTTCGTCTAGCAAGCGAAACTCACTTTTTGTTTAATAGGATATTTAACAATGGCAACGACGCCAACAGAGACAGTTTTAGCTGATGTGATTCCAAAGGAGATGAGGGGCCTCAAGCAGTGGGTTACTTGGAAACTGGTAAATGGCCGAAAGGTTCCAAACGCAAAATCAAATGACGCGACGACGTGGCGTAGATTTGACGAAATTGCTCACTTCCCCAAAATTGGGTTCGTCTTCTCTGAGGATGACCAATTCCTTGGGATTGACTTAGATGGGTGTAGTGAAAGTGGGGAATTCACAGAATGGAGCAAGCCGATTCTCGATCGGTTTCGTGGTAAGGCTTACTGTGAAGTCTCTCCAAGTGGAAAGGGGGTCAAGCTAACTACTCGCGCTAAGAAACCCGAGGGCTATTCTTGCCAAAAGAAAATGGGTGAAGGCAAGCAGCAAATTGAGAAACCATTGCATACACCGGGAAGCCCAATGAAAAGGCTAGTGAAACCCAAGAAACCCTTGGGTTAAAGAAGAGTGCCCCCGCAAGGACTCGAACCTTGGACCCGGTGATTAAGAGTCACCTGGCCACCAATGAAAACATAGGAGTTGAACAAGGGGTACAGCATTTGGTACAGCAGTTGGAATCGATCGACTCTCATAACGCAACAATCACTGATGAAAAAACCATGTGTCTAATGGTCGCGATGGATTCCGTTCGGAATAGTCGGCAAGCGGTCGAAAAGCTTCTCGGCTCCATTTCCTTGGATGACCACTATGCGTTGGGAATTCTCGGACCGATCTTGGCGGGATTGAGGGACGCGGAGCGAGAGATTGGTGACATCACTGTCAAACCATACGCTAGCACAGATTAGGAAAAGCTTGTTTGTGTGCCGGCATAGTTGCTGCATTCACTTGCTGGCGACTAACCAAGATGCCGCATGTAACATCGCAGTTTACGACGTCAATACATCGGACAATCGAGTTGGCATAATCTTGGTAGCGTTGGACGGAGCGATAGAATCATTTCAGGCAGCCGTCCAACCTACCCTGATGCTACGCCAAAAGTTCCTACCCGATTGAAATAGAGATAACGACCCCAATCTGTGACAATAGGTTTGACATACTCAGGATCACTCTCCAAACTTCAGGGATAACCGTCCTAACCCTGGACATTTGCCGACACACTATGTGAAGTATCAATGAATAACGATCTTTCAGTCCGCAAGATTGAACCGCGTGAACTGGCTGCAGAGACAAATCTCTTTACGGGCTACCTAACGCAAATTGGTTTGCCTACCGACAATGTGATCGCGACTACTGCCGAACGAGATATCGTTGCTTCAAACCTTCCTGCATTTCTAAATACTCTTAGCCCGGAAGAGAAACGTGATGCGAGATACTTGTCTAAGTTCGTGGGTGCAACAGCCATTGGACTCTTCGATGCCGCCCTCAATTACATTTGGAACGAAGTAGTTCTCAACCTGCGCAGAAAGATAGTAATTTACGGTCTCGATTTGTTTTTCGACGCGGCAGTAGGCGGAAAACTTCGTGAATTGTACAAAGACGAATCTGATTTGGGTGGATTGAAGGACAGCGTGCTACTTGATACCTGCCTGAAGCTTGAACTGATCTCTGACGTCGTGTACCGCAAATTAGACCATATTCTGACGATGCGAAACGAGGTTGCGGCATCTCATCCGAACGTCGAGAGCATTGGTGGGTTCGAGTTACTCGGCTGGATGCAAACGTGCGTTAAGGATGTGCTACAAGACCGACCGAGTGATTCTGCGATTCGAATCAAGTCGATTGTCAACAATCTTCGTGACGCGACGTCAGTAATTGATGCGGACACCACACAGCGTTTCGCGTCAGAACTAAAAAACCTTTCACTACCACACGTCCACAATTTGCTGATTACCTTTTTCGGAATCTTCGTTGGCAGAGACACTGATCAAGTGCAAAGAAAGAACATTGCTCAATTAATTCCCGGAATATGGTGCCACGCGGAAGAGCGCGTCAAATATCGGGTCGGAGCAATGATTGACGGCTATCGGACAAATCTAGAAAGGGACAAGCTCGCTCGGGGAATCGAACTTCTAGGGATTGTTGACGGTAAGGCTTACGAATCGCTTCCCGCATGACTAGTAGCTTTAGAGAACCTTTGTTCTCAATTACGAGATGCGAATACTGGTCGCCACAATTTTTACCACGAACCTCCTGTAATGACCGAAATATTGTCATATTGCAAACGATCAACGGATATTCCAAAAGAGCTTATGCCCATGATGGTCCGAACTGTTTTGACTTGCCGAATTGGACGTGGTCTTACGTACCGACAAGGTGTGAGTCCCGCTGCATCTCCAATGTATGACCAGTTTTTGTCGATGCTCGACGACGATGGCGTAGTCCAGAGCATCATTTCGTTTTATTCACCTGAGCTTAATTCGAAACTACAGAATGCAATTTGCCAGCAACACTTGGTTTCTGTTTTGCAAACACTAAAGGGAATAACGATCGCTGAGCGTTTGAAGCAAGGGTTAGATCTTTTGCTTGCACATCCTGAAAAGGCGTTTCGCGCTCGGCATGACACAGGTTTCAAAGAGCTAACATCTCCATTTATTAAGTGGTAGACTCGGCGGGATTTGGATTTTGTGTCTGTTTTGGTGGCGAACAAGGCAGGAATAGGTTGATACCCAATTGGAACAGCATACCTGCGGTCTCACCAGTCGCTTCGATGGAGATGATGTCGGCTACTCCTTGGTCATCTTCAATTGCCTTGGTTTTCAGGGAAAGCCGATCCAAGTTTGACGTAAATCCAGTCCAGCACTTTTAACAGCGACTCCCTTTGCTGATCGCTTTGCATCTTGTCCATATCCACATATGGCAAGCCGGACATTCCACCGCGAATATCAAATCCCGCCAGTGCACGAAGCTTTTGTTCGAGTTCCAACAAAATGACTGGGTCACTAAACGGCTGGAATTTAACCAAGTACCGCATTTGGAAAACCAATTTTCCATGATGCTTAACGCTAATCGGGTAGAAGTCTCGCTTGCTGTAGCTGTACACGGGTATAACAACCGTGTCGCGGACTCCTTTTCGCATTGAGAGCCTCATTGGCTTTTGCTCTGCCCAGGAAATGATTTTTCGGGCTGTTGCCAGTCGATTCTCCGAATGCTGATCCGCTACGATTTGTAAGTACTCTTCCTTGCTAATCAAGTCACCAAGGCTCGATGAACTTGAGCGTGGTATCCTACTCCCAGCGGTAGATCCGATTAAAACAGGTACCAGCGTCTTGAACGAATTTGCAGAATCAATGTAGTGTTGCACTTCCACCGCTAAGACCTCCGCGGGGTCCATCTGACGATTCAGGAAATTAACAATTGTCGTTAGTTCCTTCGTAATCTTGTCTGCTAAGAAGATCATCCGAATCTTCTGTGCCGCTAAGTTAGTCTTCACTGATTCCCAAAATTCGTCGACTGTCTTCTCGTTGCCAACAAGTGCAAGAACTCGATCGTCCGGACTCTCGTCGGATTCTTCAAATTGCAGTTCGAAAATGGTGCGAAGAGTTTGGGCTTTCCAGGTCACGACCGCATTGGCTGCGTAGTCGAGCATCTGTGCTACCACTTCTCGACGTGCTCTTGGGTCGCTCACTCTTTTTACTTCGATCAGTGTCGGCACTCCGTCCTGGTCCAAAAACAGGTGATCGAGCCGCCAACGATCAACTCCATCTTCGTGGTCTTGAATTCCGATCTCTCGAGACACCAGCAGCCAGCGACGTGGGTTTTCTGGATTGATACTTTGCCCCATCAAAAGCTCTGGGTGGTTTGCCACGAGTTGTTGCAATCGATCTTCATTTTCAAATTCCGCTTGCTTCATTTCTGTGAGTTCAGCATTACCGTTCAAAATGAAAATGGATGATCCGGACATTATGAGTTTTCGTTTGTCAGAGTTATGACTTGAAACGTGACCAACCATTGAACAGCACGCGAAGTCTTGGAACCGAATGGAACCGCGAGTTTTCTAGCTGTGCTGTCTGGTTTCAGGAATCAAGTATACTAGTCGAGCTTCACCCGTGTCACTTTGATGGAATCTAGATGAATCAACCCAACCTTTCGTCGTTTATTTGGTCCGTTGCCGATCTACTGCGTGGCGACCACAAGCACTCTGAGTACGGCAAGGTGATTCTGCCATTCACCGTGTTAAGACGATTGGACTGCGTGCTCGATGGGACCAAAGAAGCCGTTCTAAAGGAATTTGAAAAGCGGTCCGCTGCCGGCGTTACCACGGAACCGTTTCTTCTCAAGAAATCCGGCCATCTGTTCTATAACACCTCGCCCCGCGACAGGAATAAACTGATGGGCGATCAGGACCACATCAAGGAAAACCTCTTCGCCTATGTCCAAGCGTTTTCGCCGGCGGTCCGCAATATCTTTGAATCGTTCGAATTCCACACGCAAATCGAAAAACTGGACAAGTCCGGTTTGCTTTACTTGGTATCCGAGAAGTTCGCCAATGCAGCCACCAAGATTGAAACCGGGATATTAAGCCTGAATCAGGGATATTAGATTTGACAGATGAGGGATAACTCCCCAAACTTCAGGGATAACAGTCGCAAACCGGGATAGTAAACAAGTTAGGCGGCAGCGCCAAACACCAGTCAGAAACGCAAAACCCACAACATAACAGCAACGATGAAACGGCCACACATACTCTACTCCATATGTCTCCTCTCCGCACTGACGGCAAGTGCTCTTCACGGGCAGACTGTGATCACGTTTGAGGAGGTCCCCTTTCCCGGTGTCATACGTCCTGGCTTTAGCCTGTCCTCACAAAACTATCGGATCGAAAACCTTGGCAGTGTTAATGTGGAGATCGGGCCGTTCTTTCAGTTCTTTCCGCCGGGTCCTGACAACGGGACTAAGTCTCTTTTTACGCAAGTTGACGGGAGGTTGCGCTTCTCAGCAGCGGGACAAGCCTTTTCACTTAGATCGTTTGACGCAGCCGAGTCTTTTTCTGGACTGCCTGATTTCTGGGCGCGCCAGATTGTTCTCACGGGAGACGTGTTCGGCGGTGGAACCGTTCAAACATCGTTCTCCCTTGACTTTGTCAATGACGGGCCAGGTTCTCTCACCGACTTTCAGACTTTCGTGCTACCGTCGACGTTTACGAATCTCATTGGATTGACCATTACGGGCTCCGGAAACGCGGGCCGCAATGACTTCTCCCTCGATAACCTGCACCTCACGTCGGTGTTGCCCGAACTGCCCACCGTGCCCGAACCGAGCACCATTGTCTTACTCGCCCTTGGAGGGCTGGGTGTGCTTTACCATCGCCGGAGGAAACCAAATGCCGCCTAACCATGCGGTGCAGCGAACCCGGCCATCGCGCTCTGGTTGCAATCCACGCCTCTGAGCTTGGGTTGTTCGACGAAATAGAGACCATGCTCGACCAAAAACTCGATACTGCTATTCGAGAGTTTGTACCGACGGAAGCCGCCGCTGCAAAAAGACCAGATGGACGCTTTGATTCTGTTCCGAGCCGACATGGGAACATTCCATCGGCTGTATGCGTTCCTATCGCAGATCTTTGACTATGGAAACACGGACATAGAAAAGCGATCGATCTTCTTCAAGCGTCTGATTCCATTGCTGAAGTTTGGGCGCGAAGGAGTGGCGTGGACTTGTCGAGCGTGGTGCTGACCCACTACAACCTAAAGAACCAAGGCAAACAGCAATTGAAGTTGCCAGGCGGCGAGTTCCCCGCGCTCGATCAGATAACCGCTGCCGGCAGTGGCTCCATTCAGGAAAAGCAAAAAGCATACTTGAATGAGATCATAGAAAAGGTAAACGACCAATTCAAAGGCGAGCTGACGGACAACGACAAGCTGGTGTATGTGAACAACGTTATCGACATTGCGGGCAATCTCGCTAACAGTCTGGAACAATCAACCTTAAATGTGATGCTTGGCGACCAACAGCAAGGGACACGGATTGTTCTCTTGAAGAAATTGGACCGAATGCGAGCTGAACTTGGCTGGAATGAGTCGCCAAAGCTCGAACGCATTCTGATTGAGCGAGTTTGCCAAACTTGGCTTTATCTCCACTGGTTGGAAATGGTAGACACACAATCGAAGAACCGATCAATCGATCTTGTAAAGCATGAATCCGAAAGGATTGAACGAGCTGAACGCCGGTACTTGCGAGCGGTCAAGATGCTGGCGACCATTCGCAAGATGGCAACCGCGAAGCAGATTTGGTTTTGTAGACTCAACTATCTAGAAGGCACTTCGCTTCTGTTGGACCGACGCTTGCGACCATACATCCGCCAATATCTTCAACTCTGCTTTATGACCATTCTCGCCTCCATAATTGCGATGTTTCGCGTTTGGCCGACGAAAAGAGGGATGAAGTAGTATGGCAGCAACCTTGATTCCTGGGCAAGACTGAATATCGAGCACCCCACAACTTGCTTCGTCGATAGCCTTGTAGGATCTAGCGGAATTCCATGCTTCGCACTCAGGCATCAGAAGTGAAAGCAATGCAGGGGCGTGAAGTCCCAAACAAACGATTCCAATCGGTCGAAGGGTTTCTATCTGAGCCAACAATGCTTTGACGCACTGACCAATGAACTTTGAATGATTCCAACCAGGTGACACCCCCGTATTGGTCTCTCCCGATCGAACACCGAATAGAGCATTTGTAAAGAAGCATTCTTGAAAAGGAATCTTTGCTTCAATGAGCAGTTCCAGAAGAATCTTCCCCGTTCCGACTTTGATGTCGTTATCCTGGTCTCTTGTTAATGGAACAAGGTTTTCTTCACACCCCCAATCCTGACCAACAAACAACAGCTTACGCGGTTTGAGTTGCGTAGTCAGGCTTCCACTATGAAACGAACCAGACACCACTGGAAAAAATCCACGCCCCGCAATCGGATAACCCATCGCTAATTTGCAAGTTCCTTCTGGGTAAAGCGTCACAAAACTATTGCAAAGCTGAAACAACTCCTGGATTGTCATTTTTTTGCCGTAAACGTCGCTGGGAGGAGTAATTCTGTAGGAGAAATCTCATAGACCGTCGGTGACACTGGACAACCTTCAGCAGCGACCTCACACCTGAGGCATAGTTTCGGCAACTCCGACGCGACAAGAGAATCCCCCTTTACCAAGGTGAGCTTAATGCTCGCACCACTATGAATTACCAAATCTCCCTGACTGCCAAATTCGACGCGAAGATGCCCCTTGTTTCTTCCAGTGTTCGGGAATGAAATTAGATTTTCACTAGCGAGTGTTGGAAGTCCAGTCTTCCCATTTCCATCACATCCCCAACAACAGATGTAGTAGGGTGAGTTGACGGTGATGGCTACATAAGGATATTTAGCCAATGCGCGGCCACGATTATGCAGAGTCAGTAGAACAGACAAATCAACACTGTTCACCGATGGGCGTGAAGTGATGCCGTATTCTATTTCTAACTTTGGCTTAGGTCGCCTTCCGAACATGTCTTCAAGTTGAACGTGACTCGCCACTTCAAACGAACTGCCGCTCCGCACATAGTAATGTCCATTGAGATCCTTAAGCTTGATAATTACTCGATGCGGTTGGCTTGTGCTCTCAGGCACATAGAGCAATGCATATCCGTCAGATTGGGAGGTAGAAGAAGGAATAAATGTACCGTCGATTCCTATTACGGTTGGGTCGGTGACATGACTGCACATTTCAAGCAATTTTTGCAAAAACTCAACTATGCCTGAAATCGGAGCTTTATCGCCACTGTCGGTGATCCCCCAAATCACAACTCCACCACCGCTATTCGCAAAACCAGAAATCGACTTCGCTAGATTCTTTTTGTCTTCTTCATCGAGCGCAGCATTTCTTCGATCGCGTTTCTCCTTGAAGTCAAAATGGACCCTCTCGACGCCTTTCCAAACGCTCTTTGTATGGTGCGCAAGCCAGTCTTCTCCCGAAAAATTCGACTGAGGCGATTGCAGGCGTTGGTACAATTCCGAAGCTGCGCTCACTTGCCTTCTCCCAATTCCAATTCAGGCAAGTTATTGACAATCTTCACTGTTTTAAGGCTGACGGTTATGACGCGAAGGAGTAGTTCGAGCGGGTATCCGTTTGCCGGATTCCGGTGCATTGGAATGTCACCACGCGCTGCCCATTTGCGAAGCGTGTTTTGAGCGACACCGATGTACTCGGCCGCCGCTGCTGTGTGCAGGTAATCAGTTAGTTTCGGCATTTTGGTTGTGGTCTCCGGCTCTAATACGATCTGAGCAAGGCCAGACAGTCTATCAAGCCCTGTACGATAGCGACAGCTATCGTAACCCTACGCCGAATCTGTGATCGCAGGTATAAAAAAGACTCGTTTCATCGACAATCCGTCTCAGCTCATAGCAAAACATCGTTTGAGCGTCGACAATGAAGTCTAAACCAACTTCGCTCCTGCGATCACCCAACACCATGCCTATTCAAACACTCATTGACCAGAAATCGCTTGCTCGGGTCCTCGGTGTCCATTCGAAAACCATCTCCCGATGGCGATCCGTGGGCAAGATTCCGCAGCCGTTCATCCTCGACGCCAATAGACCGTACTGGTCCTCGCAGCAAATTGAGCGTTGGCAATTGTACGACAGGTCGCCGGTTCAACCTCAGGAACATACCCAGACTCTGGCGGACAAAGTGTAGGTTTTCTCGGTCGAAGTCGCTATTATGTGACTCGCGCGCGGCAGGTACCAATATTGTGATGCGGCGGGACGCCACCGGTCTGCCCGCGACGAAATTCGCATCTAGAAGCACACCCATTCTGACGACTGTTGCGTTCACGGTTCCGTTACCGCGGGATTCCGATTGGCAACGAGCATGTACCCCGCGATCAACATGTAGTGCGATGCGATTTTATGGACTCAGGTTAAGCAGTTCAGACATGACAGGATCCCTGGATGGGTACTGAATTTGAAGATTTTTGTCCCGGTCGATGTTCTTAAGTTGGCTAGCCGACACTTTTGCTGAAACCCAAGCTTTCTGATCTAAAGACACCTCGAACCGTTCATTTTCTGTAATTGCAATCCTGTCCCATTGGCCGAGCTGCGAATTGGAAACTTGAGCGACGATCACCATTGATTCCCCGCTGTTGATACCACCTTTCACGTCTACGGTGTCCGTCGCTTCTCCATCCGGAAGCTGCCTACCTTGCCTAAGCAGGCGAACGTAAACCCGAACTGACTTCAGCGGATAGGTGGATTGGTTGGTAACGTTGAGGCGAAAGTGAAAACCCATAGACTGTAGGTTTTTTAGTCCCGCGCTGTACTCACAAGAATTGAGGCGTAGCGACTGGTCATTTGGCTTCTCCCCAGATTTAATAATCGCTGTAACCGCATTTGATGCTCGTACGAATGCTAGATACCAGCTAACGATTGGGAATGCGATACATACCAAGCAAATGGCAATTATGCCAAGCAAGATTGTGTTGACGGGCATTTTCGTGGAAGGCGATTTTGCCATTGACGGAATATTCGGCCAACGTGCCGATCAATCGAGAATTTAGAACTGCTTCAGCTAGCGGCAGAACAGCAGCCGAAAATCTCCGGTACGCTAGGCATCGCCTATTTTAGATTGGAAAGGTACGCCGACGTGATCAAGCTGCTGTTGCGTTCGTTGCCATTGAACATGGCTGGCGAGAACAAATCAATTGCGCATCCAGCCGATTCGGGATTTCTTGCGATGAGCTATTTTAAGCTCGGGGATTTTGAACACGCCGCCCAATGCCGCGCCGTATTTGACGAAGCGATGAAAATCGAGTCCTTCCAAGAAAGTGAAGACTACAAGAGCTTCCGTACCGAGGTAGACAAACTTTTCGGAGCTAACCCATAGCGTTGTCAGGCGCTTTAAAAGGGGCCACTCATGAGCGCGTCTAAAGGGGTTTCGCAGTGCGTCAAATACAAAATCGAACTAGTCATGGTCGAAGGCCCACCACGTGGGGAAGATCTCACGACTGGGCGCGTTGCTGGCATAGAGCACGCAGGAAACGAGTTCATACTTGGGCTCGCAATCACGGTATACCTTGCATTCCAATGGAATGGCTGCTTGGCATGAATGATGGCGATACATATTTCCGAGACACGCAAAAGTTTCTTACCAATCCGATAGTAGACTACACCTTGGTTGGCGATTGCAAGGTACACTTGTCAGCGTCGGGCTTAGTAGCCGTCGTTCAAGGGTTGGCAAATTGTTTCCGACCTCGCCGACACATGCAGTCACTCGAACGTGCTGAACGACGGGACTTGGACTCAATCTCACTGGCTTCCGAAACCGCAGCTTCGTCGGCACAACATTAGGGATAGAAATGATTCACCTGTTCTGGATAGCAACCATGATGATCACGCAAAGCCACACGAAAACCGTGTCGGATTATGGTCCGTTGACACCCAATGCGGAATTCAAAACGGCCTTGCTTGCAGCCGCTGCGGACCTCGAAAGCGGAGATACTCTTTCTGTCCCGATTGGTGACTTCGCGATTGATGGCGAGATCGTCTTTAAGTCCCTGAAAAACATCAAGGTGATAACTGCCGGTGCCATAATTCGTCAGACAGGTGTGAACAAAGCGACGTTCAGGTACTTGCAGTGCTCAGGGGTAGAACAACGTGGATTTACGCTGTACGGAAAAGGCACCGAAACTCCTTGGAAGGCTGAGGGGGTCTCTTGGAACGGAGTAGCTGGAATTCTAATCGACGAATGCAGCGACGTGCTAATAACTCAAAACAAGCTTTACAATCATGCCGGTGGTGGCATTCGATGGTCGAGCGGTGTTACGGGCATCACTGTCGAAAGAAATCACGTCGAAGGCGTTGGTGGGCACACCATTCAAGATAATGGTAGTGACGTTGCAATCGGATCAACTGGTAACAATAATTTTGTAAAGTCACACGGACTGTTCAACACGGACGTGACAATCAGCCACAACAATGTATCCAAGCATTGCTTCGGGATTTGCGCTGCGTCAAAACCAAATGCGGATCTTAGCAGAAACGTTACGATTTCCCACAATACGATTCACGATATTGGTGGGCAACATGGGGTCTATGTCTCGGATGTGAATCTAGTCCATGTGCACAAAAACGACGTGCATCACACCGCGCTGATTGCGATCAAAATTCAAAATACTGGATCGGCAAGCAACAATCACGTCACGCACAACACTATCGATTCGTGCGGTCAAGGTATCGCTGTCGGATCTCTAGGCAAATCGATCGCGCGCAGAGCAACTGTGTCAAATAACGACATTGCAAGGATCGGGACGCTAGGTGGCGACGGCGATGGGGTCTACGTACTTAGATGTGCGGATGTGAGCGTAAAGGACAATCGAATCAACGACGTTGCGAGATACGGGATAGGCTGTTTTGGTGTGTCTGGACGAATCGAAAGCAACACGGTTGTGCGATCAAAGCACGCTGGGCTCTTTCTGGTGATGCTCGACAACACATACACTTCGAACAATCTAATCCGTGATGCAATCCAATTCACTGGGCCAGGTTCGTCAGGACGTTATGCGTACATCGAAGTGGGTGTTGATGAGTCTACCGACATTGGTAGGCCTGTATGGACTAGCAGCAATGACACGCTTGAATCACGACTACCAGACCAAGAAGGTTTTTCGAACAGCGTACTAACGCAAAAAAATGTGATCCGCAAAATCAAAAACTTAGGGAATAAGACATCGAAACATTCTCGCTTTGAAACACGGCCAGAGGTCGCACCATGACGAAAATCCCTTGCGACGGAATCAAAATACCAGACGCAGATTCAATCGTCGGACAGACGGACTCAGGGCCACGCGGAAGCCGTCGTTGAGCGAACGGATCGTCCGAGTGCTCGTGAGGCGGAACGCCGACGTGGAAAGCGATGCAACGCTGTGCCAACCGCCACCACGGTTCACGCGGCCCGCGCCCCTAGAGTCATACAAGTCTTCGCACCACTCCCAAACGTTTCCGTGAACATCGTGGAGACCCCAGCAGTTCGGAAGCTTCACGCCACACGGCGACGTTAGCTTGGAGGGGTACATCTGGCAATAGCTGGTGTCGATTTGCACTTCAAAAGGGTTCTTCCGCACTTTGCGTGATTCATGCGACGCAAAGGAGGCGGTGTTCGAGCAGTTTTAGATTCGCACGTCCATACATTTGTCGCTTGAGCATCTTGAGTTTGTTGATCTGGCCTTCGAGTTGACCGTTGCTCCATGGAAGTGCAAGGGCGGCTTTGATCGCGGCGGCATCCTTTTTTAATGTAGATGCGAAACCTCGAACGGCTCGTGGTACTGTCGACGCAGTTGCTCGCTCAAGCCAATTCTCCCACTTGAGACAATCTCGATTAGGAATCATCTCCGAAAAATCGCGAACGATTTCTGTAGCATTCTGCACTTCGCTACAGCCTTTTTCGATCTGTCTTACTTGCTCATGTTCCGACTCTGACAACTTATCTCTTGGGCGCGTTAATAGCCATGCGATCGAACGCGGAGATCGTACAGGACATCGTCTGGCGGGCACAGGTGATTGGGATTCAAGTTCGGGCTTAGTGCGTCGAAGATGACGCACAACCATGTAGTATGACCCTTTGAACCCTTGCTGTACTAGATTTTCGTGGATCGAGCGGGCAGTCCGGCAGCCCTCACGCCAAAGACATGAGATCACTTCAAGATACGGCGAAATGCGACCGGTTCTTGGTTGATGAAAGCGTTCGGGAAATTTGTCGGCTTGATAAAATCTTCGAACGGCACCTCGACTTATTCCCGTCAATTTTGCGACCTCACGAATCGATTTCCCCTGTTGCTTTAAAGCGATTACTTGTTCGTATCGCAGTCTACGACTTGAAACAGGAGAAGATCGGCACGGGGGAGCGACGAGCGCATCTTTGACGCCATTT
>JANMGH010000056.1:0-14778 GCA_031374515.1 Pirellula sp.
TAGATTTTTGGGTAGCGAAACTCTTCATTTTGAGTAGCGAAACTCGTCATTTTGAGTAGCGAAACTCGTCAAGAGTTTCGGTAAATGCAGATCGCCGAAAGTCTTGACGACTTTCGCTACGGGGCAAGACCATCAACCCCATTGCTAAGGTGGACAAAGCGCTAGACGCCTTGCGGTTCGTCGGGCTTAGTTTTGTAGTGATCATGAAGAATGTAGCGAGGTTCTGGCCGGTTCGTAGAAGCTTTGAATTTGCTGAATCGAATCTCAACCGGGTTGAGGTCTGGAGAGTATGGAGACAGATAGCGAACTTCTGACCCAACTTTCTCAACTGCTTCACAGACGCCAGCGACCTTGTGAGCGGAAAGGTTGTCCATTACTACAATGCCATTGGAACGCAGTTCGCTGCACAAGTGTTTCTGTACCCAAGCCAGGAATATTCTTCCATTGACCTTAACACCGTTGGTTTACACCACCGGCAGAGGTTGTGTCAGCCCTTTGGGCTTGGTTGCTGAAATCTAGATTCTTTTGAGATCTGTTCTAGCTAGAACGCCGAACCTTGTCTGACATCCCATTCGTGCCCGCTAGTCGAATCTCCATGACGCAGCAAAACGCAAAACGAAACCTGCTCGGACGCAGCGCGTTCCAACGCATGCTGCCACTTAGTAAGGTCCGATAGTAATGGTCTTCCAATAGCGTCTGGAATATTCGATTGCTGCATAACAGATTGGATCGCATATATGGTTTGCAATCCAATCTTTGGATCATGCCAGACCAATTCCTCGCCAAGAAGATCATCAGCGAAACCAAAGGAGGAGATCGGTTTGGAGTTTTGTTTCTCCGCGATGCGATCCAGTTGTTTCAGAAAGCAAACCATCGTGCGGCCTGCGAAAAACGTATCAATACCGCCCAGTTGCCGTTGAAAGTATGGAATGATTTGCACGTATCGAGTCGTGTCGTAAATCGATACGAAAGCACCAATCAAACCAAAGAGAATAAACAAGGCTCCGAAAAATGCTGCGAGCAGCGGCGGAAAGAAACCGAAAACCGATCCGCCGAGCCCACAAAGGAAAAGGCATCCCGTAACTCCAAAGGCAACTAGGGAATACTTCCTCGCGGAGCGAATTCGTTCATAGTGGAGAGTGGGGTATCCATTCTCGCCCCAATCAATTTCCATTCTTTAGTCGCATGTTGGTTGTTTTGGAAAATTGGCAACCACTTTTGTTACGGAACTCGCAACGTAGTTTTTCAATCCATTCTACAGACTATGGCGTTCCGATGAATACGATTCTTGCAGTCGATCACCATGTGAAAAGTGGCGTGCCGCTTGTGGAGCAGAATTGGCCAATGCCGCAGAGGGGGCGATAGTGGGCTATTCTCGATCTTCCGTTGGACGACTACGAGCTATTTGCGGTCTGGAGCGACGCCACTTCAGGGTCTGACCGTGAAGGCGAGTGGACCGGTGAACTCACCAACGCCGTATTGCTTCAGGCTCGTAAGCGCGGCTCCAGAAGAGGTGGCTGATGGCGACAGCGACTGCCGCTCCGAAATGCTGATCGAGGGGAATTAGTCTTTGAATTAATTGGGGGTGGAGTCTGATAGCTCAGGTTGAACGGCAGGCACGCCTTTTGCAAATTCTTTAATCGTCGTCTCACAAAATACTGCGAGGTCTTTTGGGCTACGACTGGTTATCAGCCCTTCATCGCATACGCATGCTTCATCTAACCATGTACCTCCAGCGTTGATAATATCCGTTTTGAGACTCGGCCAGGAAGTGAGCTTTCGCCCATCAATGACATCCGCTTCGATAAGTAACCAAGGACCGTGACAAATGGCAGCAACCGGTTTGTGAGCATCGAAGAACGAGCGAACAAACTGAATGGAATCATGGTCCAATCGAAGGGCGTCGGGATTAAACACTCCACCAGGCAAAACGAGCGCATCGTATTCCTCTACAATTGCATCTGAGGAAAGGACATCAACAACAAACTCATCGCCAGGAACGTCGTGATGAACGCCACGAATCGTGCCTTCTATTTTAGGCGAAACGAGTTTAACAGTCCCTCCTGCGTTCTTGATGGCCTTCCACGGCTCGGTCAATTCGATTTGCTCAAATCCGTCAGTTGCAAGGAAAGCAATCGTTTTTCCGTAGAGTATTAAATTTTCCATTTTCGAGTTTTCCTTGCGTTGTAGAAATGCAAACGAGTTCTGAGTCGAGGAAGTTTCGGCTCTTTCGCTTTTACGAACGCTTACATGTGCAAACACAGTGCCAAACTCGCTCAGAGTTGGTTCGAGTGCCATGGCAGCTAGACTGCGGAAGGTTGGCATGGCAATTGCAATCGCATCCATTGTCGACTGTCGTCGGCAAATTAGATATGTTCCTAGGAATTACTGGAGATAAAATCATGGATCCAAAGTTGAGTGGTGGGAAATCGACCAGACGAGAATTGAGTAACGAAGATCCGATCACGGGAGAAACTGGATCGCATCCGATAGGGTCAGGGCTGGGAGCAGCCCTAGGTGGAGCACTCACTGGCGCCGCGGCAGGAACTCTGGCCGGTCCTATTGGAACGGTGGTGGGAACCATTGCTGGAGGCGTTGCAGGAGCCTATGCAGGGAAGGCCGTCGCGGAAAACATCGACCCAACAGTAGAAGCCAATTACTGGCGCGATGCCTATTCGGAGCAGCCTTACTATTCAGAGGACTACTCTTACGAAGACTATGAGGCCGCGTACAAATCTGGATGGGAATCCTATGATCCCGCGAGGCCATTAAGTTGGAAAGAGAGCGAATCTGTAGCAAGAAAACGATGGGAATCCGAGGGTGGTGCGACGACCATGACATGGGATCAGGCGAGACTTGCCGCGGAGGATGCATATGGACGCATCAATGAACGAGCAGGCAACAAGCCAAGGTAGCTTGCCGAGTCACTTTTATCATTCGTTGGCATTTGGTGGATGGATATAGAAGCTAATTGAGTTAAACCGCTGTCTTCAACCGTTTTGTTGCTCTGGGGGCTGGCAGCGTCTATTGGTGTAGCTTTACGACAATCCACTTCTCTTGTACGTCAACGCTCCAATTTTTCCCGTCGCCATCTAGGAAGCCAGGAGTTTCTGAAAGGTATTTTGAAAGCCATGTCGGTGCTTCCTTGAATAGGATTTTGGTCATCGTTCCGGTCGGCACCAGGTTTTCGCTCCGCTTCAACCAAATCTCGAGTGACTCTCCGATCGATGGGTGGCTGTCTTCGATATCGATTCTAAGTTGCGATGATTCGCATAGGGCCAGCTCAACTCCATCACTTTTGCTGCGAAGCCTTAATTGAGGCTTGGTTCCTGGAAAATATTTCAGGATGGAAAGTCTATTTGCGAATTGACGGTTCAAACCAGCGACTCTCGCATCGAATTCGACATCGATTCTCTGGCACAGTTCCGCTTCGGTCTGTAACTTAACAATTGCCTCAACTTCCGCATGTGAATTCTGTGCTTTGTTCGCTGCGACTCGTTTCACCAGACGTCCAGCCAGCCGGGGCATGGTGCTCCCTATCCCGGTTATCGTCACTGAAGTGCAAGAAGTAACGGACGCTGGATTTGCTGCAAACAGTCTACCATCGAAAGTCAGACGCTTTACAGCGATGTATTTTGTGAGTGCCGTGGAGCAAATGATTGCAGGGCCGTTCGTGCCGCGTGTTTCCGATTTGACGGTACCAGTTATGCGGCAGAGAATCGACACACCGGAAGCGTTGTCTTCGACAACGCAAGAGACGTGACCAACGCAATCCGACGTCCCAATGGAGGATGTTCCCAACAAGATTTGATTGACAGCTCCAATATGATTGAAATCTCGATTAACGGATTTTGAGATCATACTCGCTGGGATTCTCAGCAATAGCCGCTCGTCACGAGGGGACGATTCCGCAGTCGCAACTGCTTCCGGCGTAGGCAGGGTTTGTGTTAGAGCTATAGGCTCAATGCAATAAAATACAAGCAAAGTAAATACGTGTCGGATCATGGTGTATTGGGTCCGTCGGGGGGGCCGTAAGAAGTTGCGGTGGTGTGTTTGGTGAACGAGAATCCGTTGCCGACAGGTATGTCCTAAGTCAGCGAGGGTGTGCTATAGCGAGTGACGGCGAATCGATGAATTCGGAAAGGGCTCTTTTCGTCACTTCTTTTTAATCAGAAAAGATTGAAGCTTTTTGATTTGCTTTTCGAGTTGATCCCGCGTCAGCTTTCCTGGATCCTCACTCTGATTGTTTTGAGTGTTTTGAGTGTTTTGATCGTTTGGGGGTTCCTCTGTTTCTTCGGCGTCCACTGGTGTGTTTGCCTTTGTCGGAAAGAGTTGGCCAATTACGGCTAGGATGTTGCTTTGCGCAACCAGGCTTTCCATGGGATCCGCAAATTCAATTGTGAAATGCACTTCGAAAGTCAAATAGTAAGTGTCGACTTCTTTCAAGAGGACGATGGGTTCCATCGCTTGATGGACGCGACTCTCTTTCTTGAGTGTTTGGATTACGAGTTGCATTGAATCTTTGATCGGTTCTGTTCGGTCAACTACCAAAGGAACGACCAAGCGCAAGAGATTGTCGCTAAGTGTAAGATTCGTGACCAGTTTTTCGATAAGAAGGGTGTTAGGGACTATCAGCTCATTATTTTGATAGTTTTTGAGTCGGGTGCTACGCAATCCGATGTGCGTGACAATACATTGGTTTTCACTGAGAAGGATGACATCGCCTACGCGTATTGGCTGTTCTGTCAATAAGATTACTCCACTCATGAAGTTGTTCATCACATCTTGACTCCCGAATCCTACGGCGATGGCCGCAGCGCCGCCGAGAAATGCAAACGCAGTGAGTGGAATACCCATCAGTCTGAATGCGACGATTCCAAAAACAATGCAGAGAGCGTAGCGAACGATGGAACGCAGCGCGACGGCAACGCCCGGTTTTACACCTAAATACGGGAAAAGAAGTCTCGCAATGACTTTGCTGACCAGTACTGAACCGTAGATGCCAAGCGCGATCAGAAATGTAAGTAGCAGTGCACGTGAGACCGGTATCCCCTCGTCATCAACCTCCACCAACTCGTAAGCTAAAATGGCATTTACAAGATCTGCAGGGTTGGTACTCCAGATGGAGGTCGTTTTTGAGATGACGGTTCGTAGTTCCTTTTGGAATCGAACCAACGGTCTTTTTAGTGCTTGCAGTTGGTCAAAACATTTGGTCAACGCGGTGTCAATGAAACGTTGCGATTCTAGCAGTGACCGCTTCTCGTCTAACGAGAGGTTACCCATCTCGGTTTCACGAATCGCGGAATCCGTTCGAGATTGCATCGACTCATGTTTTCGATGAAACGCGACGTTGTACGTATCGATCCTGTCAAGTAAATCGTCAAGGCTACTTTTCCAGTCCTTAAGATCGCTTTTCTTATCTTTTCCTGCATTTTGAAGCTCAAAACGATGTAGCCACTGTGATTGCGAGTCTACTAGACATTCGGAGACTAGAGTCGACTCCAGGGCAATTGCCTGACACATTTCAAGTGTATATGAAACCCTTCGCAATGCGAGTTCGTTCGCCAAATCACTCGATGCATCGCTGCTTAAACGGGTTTGCAACGCAACTAGAAATGCGACGCGTTGTTCTGCTGCAGTACACTGCAATTGAAAGGTGGATTCAGCGGTTTTCAGTTCGAAGATCTTCGCTTCACGGTCTTCGACGCTGAATTTTGCTCCCTTTTCGTAGACTGCGAGCTTCGCGGCTAGTTGTTCTTGCATTAGCTTACAAATGTCAAGCTGGCATTGCAGGACATCACTTTCAGTTTTTCTCAAACCGATGCGTGTCAATGCCAAGGCGGAGTCGAGCTCAACCTCCGTCCTGGGCATCTCAATTGAGGAGCTAGTTTTAGGCTCGGTACTTCTGGTGGCTTTTTGCTTGTCTTCCAGGGCGATCCTTGCGGAATCTAGACGCTGCTTGGCGGATTTGAGATCAAGGCTTATCGACTGCTCCGAGAGTTCTTCCCTCTTCTGCTCATCCTTTAGCGACTCCACAATCAAGAAAGAATATGGCTTTTTCTCGTCGGGCTTGAATTGCTCTACTCTTTCGACAAGTAACTTTGCTTCCTGCCGCTTTTGAGTGAGTGTTAATAACTCATTCAACTTGGCTTCGTGTTGCGCTAGCAAAGAGTCCAACGCACCCAATCCAACCAAGCCTTGATTGGCCTTCGCCTCGTCGCTGGACTCGATCCCATCCTTAGTGCTAGCTTCTCGAAGCTCAGCCGCAAGGTGGACTCGTTGTTTTTTTATAGAATCAAGTTGGGCAGTTGCGGAATTATCTTTTCCGACAACCACCCTTGGGAACAGAGTTAGGCCAATCAGGACTGCGATGATCCGAAAACTGCTCAATGCAAATTGCCTTTGTTTACACGCCGAATGAAGACTTCGTCTACCGTCTGAGCATCTTTGCAATAACAAAAATGACCAAGGCACCGATCAATCCGCCGCCCCCTAACATGTAAATAAGTGAATACTCAATTGCCGCAAATGGAAGAAATAGGATGATATCCATGCGATGATCTCCGAAAGTAAGTTCGAGGATTGGTCCGAATGAGGTAATACACGAGCAGGCCTCGTTTTGGCCCGGCCCCAGACCACTAGTTGCAACACTCGTGCCACACCGCTGTATTTCTGCAGAAATCGCACGGGGCTTTGTAGTATTAGGGTCGATCGACACAGGCTAACGCGGCGCATTCTGCAGTCAGTTCAGCGATATGTACTTCTAATCGATCGAGTTCACCGCAGGCAAACAACTCTAAATCCCCGCACGCGGCCGCGTCCTCGAGCCGCTGCGCCAAATCAACACTGGTTTTTGCGAAAAATGTTGCTGCGAGTCCTTTTAAGCTATGCACGGCCGATCTCGCCTTCATCGGTTGTCTCTCGCTCAAAGCAGACCTTAATTGCTCAAACAGTTTGGGAGCATCCTCAACGAACATGCTCGCCAAGTCCCTTAAAAGTTCGTTATTACCGTCCAATGCCCGCAATGTTCGTTCGACGTCAATTTGGGACATGGTTTTTACTATTCTCAATTGTTTGATTGGAAGCTAACAAAAAGTTAACTAGTTCATCGACTTGGCAAATTGCATGCCGAATATAAGCTATTGCTTGGGATTCGAACCAACACCAATTCCGGATTCGAGGTAGAATGCGGGAACGCAATATCACTGCGAATGCTTTATGGCAGCGCAATCTAGTCGAACGACGGTCAGCCAGTATGGTATCCGAGCGAGCACGCGACAGCATTGTCCCAAAGTAAGTTCTGTGAAAAAGCGAATTCGATTGCAAAGTTTCTTTTTGATTGATCAAATCAGCAACGATTTTAGAAAAAGTGTTTTAGTCGAAGGGAATTGAATTGACCAAAGTACTAATAATCGACGACGAACGAACTGTACGGCATATCGTTGCTACTGGATTAAACGGATATTCCGGCATTTCGTTAGTGCAAGCTTCCGATGGAGACATGGGTTTAGATCTGCTCGAATCAGAGCAGCCATCAGTTGTATTGCTTGATATCTACCTGCCGAATCACAATGGGCTGGAGCTGTTTAGAAAGATCCGTGCGATCGATCGAAAGTTGCCGGTCATTTTTATAACAGGTGATACTTCGAGCGAAACGGCCATCCAGGCGATGAGGGCAGGCGCATTTGACTACCTGTCCAAACCGCTCGACATAGGTCAGATCAAGAGTCTTACATTGAGTGCGATCAAGGCGAGGCAGATGATGGACGAGCCAGTAGCTTTTCAGGTTGGAGAAAGCGAAACTGGAGGTGAACGATTCATTGGGAAATCTAAATCGATGATCGAGGTGTACAAATCGATTGGACGTGTTGCTGCCGAAAACGTAACCGTTCTCATTCGAGGCGAGAGCGGTTGCGGCAAAGAACTTGTCGCACGGGCATTGGTACAACATAGCGATAGGGCGGACAAGCCCTTTGTAGCCGTCAACTGTGCGGCCATACCGGATCAGCTGTTAGAGAGTGAATTGTTTGGACACGAAAAAGGGGCGTTTACCGGTGCGGAACGCAGGCGGGTCGGGCGGTTTGAGCAATGCGATGGCGGCACCATTTTTCTCGATGAAATTGGTGACATGTCGACGATCATTCAAGGTAAAGTTTTGCGATTGCTTCAGGAGCAGAAATTCGAAAGGGTTGGAGGAAACGAGATCGTAAGTACCAACGTCAGAGTGCTTGCAGCTACCAATCGTCCGTTGGAGAGCATGGTCAAGGATAATACTTTTCGAGAAGATTTGCTGTACCGATTGAACGGATTCACCGTTGACCTTCCACCTTTGCGAGAAAGGAGCGAAGACATTCCTCTTTTGCTTGAATATTTCCTGCGGCGTGCCAAATCGGATATGGGAAAGAAAGACATTCGAGGACTGTCGCCAGCCGCCTACGAGTTACTGCTGCATTACAATTGGCCAGGCAACGTTCGTCAACTCCAGTCTGCAATAAGGCATTCAATTATCAACACCACGGGTACAGTCATTGGAGTTGACAATCTACCCACGTTTGTGGTCGGCGCTGCGACTGTCCGATCGACACTAGCTACGGCCGAACTAACGGTCCCAGTGGTTGCCGAAACTGAAAACAACCTCAATGACCTCAATGTGCACAATCCCCAATCGACTGGCATCCGGGAAGAGTGCATTTGGTCATCGACAGTAGATGATTTTCAACTTTTCAAATTCATCGATGAGCGACTTGCCGCCGGGTCCACCAACATCTATGCAGAAGCACTAGAACAAATGGAGCGACGCCTTTTCGCGAAAGTCTTGGACGTAACGAGTGGCAACCAATCAAAGACTGCTGAAGTACTGGGAATCACCAGGGGTAAAGTGCGCGATAGAATTGCGGCCTTCGGCATACTAGTTGAAAGAACTGTATCGGTCGGCAAACAATAGTTTGCATTGTTCGAGTTCTTGGATGCATCTCGGATTGCAAGAAGCGGTTTGAGTGTGAGTCGCTAGCCAGTCGCATTGTCCGGTTACGGTCAAACGAGTGAACCGAATCCCGCTAAAGTATGTGGCTTTTATTGGTACCTTACTTGCCAGCCAACGTCGAAGACTACATAGACAGCTCTATGTTGTTAAGTTGTTCAGTATTTTTCGAAGTGTATTGGGATCCACCGGCTTGACCAAATGGTAGTCGAATCCCGCATCGCGCGTCTTTCGTCTTGTTTCTTCTTGCCCCCAACCAGTCTGGGCAATAATTGTTACCTGTTCGGACTGATTTTGGGCGCGAATCCAACGGCATACTTCATAACCATTCAGTTTTGGTAACCCGATATCGAGAAGAACAACTTGTGGTCGGAATTCTCGGGCGGCGGCGACTGCTTCTTCTCCATCGAACGCAGTAAAGGTCTGATGTCCAAGTCGCCGCAACAAAATAGCAAGCGTAATAGCGCTGTCGCGATTGTCATCCACGACAAGGATTCGAAGTGAGGCTTGGGCGAACGATTTTTCGGCCGTAGGGGTCGCCGGTTCCGGAGTAGGTTGGTCGACACGAATAGGGAGTCTTACAATAAACTCACTTCCCTTGCCGACGCCGTCGCTTTTTGCCTCCACTGTGCCACCGTGCATTTCGACTAACCGCCGTACTAGCGATAGTCCTATCCCAAGACCTCCTCGCGATTTCTCCAAGGAGTGATCTGCCTGCGTAAACATTTCGAAAATCTGCGGCAACTTCTCTATCGAAATACCGATACCGGTGTCCCGAATGGAAATGATAACTTCGTTCCCCGCTTGTTCGGCGATGATGGATATCTTTCCGTTTGGCTCACTGTATTTAGCGGCGTTGTTGAGCAAATTGAGGAAAACCTGCGCCAAGCGCGTGAGGTCCGCTTCAAGCGGAATTGGTTTTCCAGGCAGGGTAACACAAAATTGGTGATTCATTTGTTCAATCAATGAACGACTTGTTTCGATGGCACTATCGAGGACCTCTTGCAGTTCCACGGATTTCATTTGAAGTTCGATTTTTCCAGTAACGATGCGGCTGACATCCATCAAGTCGTCTACGAGTCGTACTAATTGTGCAAGTTGTCTTTCCATCATGATTCTGGTCTCTTCTGCCTCACTATCACTGATTCCAGTCATTTGTAGAAACTGAAGACCGCTTCGAATCGGCGCTAAAGGGTTGCGAAGCTCATGGGCCAGCGTAGCTAAAAACTCATCCTTCTTGCGATCCATCTCCAATAAATCGGCCGCAAGTATGCGCAATGAATCTTCGGCCAACTTACGTTCGGTAATATCGAGATTGGTCCCCACGACCCATTCCGCAACTCCATTAGCATTCATACGAACGGTCTCGACACTTTGGACATGGCGAATCTCTTGGGTGTTTGCTTGTCGAATGCGAAATTCCCGCTTGCTACTGCCAAGCGACTTAACCGTGTTTTGCAATAGTTGTTCGTTAAGACTCAAATCTTCGGGAACAACTGCAGTGCTCCAAACGGAATACTCTACTATGCCGTCAACGGTTTCTGGGACGCCGTAGATGCGGAACATTTGTGCATCCCATCGAACTTGTCCTGTGCGAACATTCCATTCCCAAATTCCGACACCGGTCGCTTCGGTTGCTAACCTCAATCGCTGTTCCGATTCGCGAAGTGACTGTTCAATTTTGCGATGCTCTGTGATGTCGGTATTGGTTCCAAACCAACTCACGATTTGACCGTCTTGTCGAATCGGCAAGGCGTGAGACAAAAACCAGCGGAATTCTCCGGACTTGCCGCGGAGCGAGAAAGTGTCTTCCCAAGGCTCGCCAGAATCCAACGAATGCTGGAATTTAGCAACCACGGAGTCGACGTGATCCGGATGGTGGACTTTCGTCCAACCCCAACCCTCCATCTCATCGAGAGTTGTGCCAGTGAATTCATACCAACGCTGGTTGTACCAATTGATCCACCCAGTGGCATCTGCCATCCAAGCGAACTGCACAATGTTGTCAGCAAGTGTTTTAAATCGCTGCGCACTGGCATGCAATTCTTCTGCGGCCATTTTTTGGTCGTGGCAATCTGTATTGGCCCCCACCCACTCACGCACTGAACCATCCGAATTGAAAACAGGAACTCCACGAACACTAAACCATCGGTAGCTTCCGTCGCGTGTGAGTACACGAAACTGGTTCTCATGCAATGTTTGTTTTGTTAGCGATTCTCTCCACAAAGAAATCGTCCGATCGCGGTCCTCTTGGTGTATTGCATTTAGCCATCCCCAGCCTGTCTTCTCCTGGTCTGTTTGTCCAGTAATCTTGTTCCAGTAATCACTTGCAAAAAGCACTTCTCCCTCGGTAGTTGTACGCCAGACAACGGTTCCTGAAGCCTCTGCCAATGCACGGTATCGTGCTTCGCTGTGCTGCAATTCTAGCTCTGCACCTATTCGGTCCGAAATGTCGCGCGCTATTTTTGATGCGCCGATAATTTCGCCTAATTTGTTACGAATGGGCGAAACCGTTATCGAAACATGAATCAACTTGCCGTCGTTCCTTCGTCGGACCGTTTCGTAGTGGTCGATGCGATCACCAGAACTAATTCGATTCAAAATCTGAACTTCATCCTGCATTCGCTCTGGTGGGATGATAAGCGATATATGCGAACCGATCGCCTCCTCCGCGGAATATCCAAAAAGGCGTTGAGCGCCTTGATTCCAAGTTTGGATCACACCTTGGAGCGTCTTGCTTACAATGGCATCGTTGGAGGACTCGATGATAGAGGCTAAGAAATCTTCCGCATCATGACGTTCTTTGACTTGCTGTTCCAATTGATAGCGATCCGATATGTCACGCAAAACCAGCACTGCGCCGACGACTTGACCACCATCGCGCTTAATAGGTGAAGCGCTGTGTTCGATGATTCTTTCTTTACCATTCCTTGCAACAAGGATAGTCCCATTTTTGGCTAGAATCGTGGCACCTTGTTCGATTGCCTTCTTGGCGAGATTCTCGATCGGCAGTCGATTAGACTCATCGATAGCGTGGAAAATATCAGGCAAGTGTCTACCTAATGCTTCAGCTTCACTCCAGCCAGTTTCCTGCTCCGCGATTCGATTCATTAAGGTAATGCGTGAGCTGGCATCGGTACTGATAACAGCATCGCCAACACTTGCCAATGTGACCTTGAGCAACTCAACGATCTGTGCCTTCTCCATCGCTAACGTGCGGAGCGGCAATTCCTCTTCGTTGTTCATAGTGAACCTTCGACTCCAAGGATTCTGGCAGTAAGTATCACTCCCTGCACACTAGCTTTTTTAATAGCGGCTGCAACAATTGTTGAAAAATTATCGCCTAATGGCGAGAGACCGCAAACGTCAGTCGTTTCAATTCGATCTAACTGGATATTCCGAGCCGCCTCAGCCTTAAGTCGGTCAAGGCATTCTTCCCCAGTGGTAATTAGAATTTCATCCGCTGGATACATGAGGCCAAGAGCAGAAGGGGAAAAAACCGCCTGGTTGATCGAAGTATTCGAATACGCGAGAGACTCCTGCAAACAATCTTTTGCGTACATCATAGAACGGACCGGCCCAACAGCGTGGAGTAATATTCTACAAACCTTTCCCGCTGACAGAGGTATTTCAAGGCCATCGCGTGTCGAGTTTGGAAATCCATGAAAATATTAGGTCCAAAATTTGAGTGGCGTTTGCTGCTTGACATCGGTTATCGCCTGCGAGCCAGTAGCTTCAAAAGACTTGGTCGTATCGCAACCGCACCTTCGAAGTTGACATTCAATTCACATGAAGAGCAAGTCTGTTTTGCAGTCGTTTTCCGTAAAAGTGTCGAGCATAAGAATACCTCCAACAAGGACACAAAGATTGGATGCGGACAACGAGACCGCGTTCAACTGGTTCTTCAAGAAGCTACCACCAAAAACATTTGATAAGCAATCGCTGTGCCATAATAAGATAGTAGTCATAGGCCACCCAAACAATACCAGAGGGTGATACCGGTTTTTCCCAACGCTTTGGCCGTTAAAAAATTAGTGGTTGTCTTTGGATAACGCTCCTGAGAGCAAACGTTGGAGCAAGGTATCGCGAATTCAATATCGGTCGATATCGAATGAAAATTAGGGTTCCCAATCGATCAGCCTGAGGAAAAGGAATGCTGGCTGGTCGTTATCCCGACACTCAGGAGTACTCAAGGAAGCCATATTGTGTTTTGTGCCAAAGCGATGCCCTTTAGGCACACGGTTTGCATTCAATGGTAGTGCAGTGGCGAGCCATCCAATTTACTTGGCCGCCGAAACCGCGAACCAGTAAATGTGTGGAGAAAATTATGCCGCTAAAAAACCTTGCAGACCTGTTCCATGACGAATTGCGAGACATCTTAAGTGCGGAGCGTCAGTTGATCGAAGCCATCCCAAAAATGGCGAATATCGCATCCAGCGACGAACTCAAGACTGCGTTTAAGAAACACCTCGAACAAACTATTGTTCAAGCAACTCGTGTAGAGAAGGCCTTTGCAGAAACAGGCAAACCTGCCCGTGCGAAGACTTGCGAAGCGATGAAAGGTTTGATTAAGGAAGCGTCAGCGATGATGGAAGAAAAAGCCTCACCCGAGGTGATGGATGCCGCGATGATTGCTTGTGCGCAAAAAGTAGAGCACTACGAGATTGCAACGTATGGCACTCTCTGCACATGGGCAAAACTCTTAGGTTACGGAGATGCTCTGGAATTGTTGAAGCTGAATCTCAACGAGGAAGAAGAGACCGACGAAGCCTTGTCTGTTCTAGCCGAGACTGTCAACGCAGAAGCGCAAGCCTAGTTGGCGTCCATTCTCTTTCAATTCCTATTACCGTTCAAAAAAGGATATCAAAATGACAAACACCAATCAATCCAGCGATCGTTCGACGTCGAACACCGCGCAAGATAGTTTTCGTGGGGCAGGAGAACAACTGTCGATGGCTGCGTCCTCTGCGAAAGAGACCGCCATGGAATACGGAAACCATTATGTGGCAGAGCCTGCAAGAGATCTGGTCGGTCTCTTGCAAGATTATGCAAAGTCGCGGCCTGAAGTCGCGGCCGCGTGGTGTTTTGGGCTTGGGTTGTTTATAGGATGGCGATTGCGACCATAGTCCACTTGCCCTCGTTCTAAAAAGGGCCAGTGGGCCATAAGAATTCTGGTTGCTTTTAATGGATATTTCGGTAAGCAAGTTCTCAATCAAAGGAATGATATGTCTGAAGTGTTAAACGCGACCCGAGTTTTGATCGTTGATGACGAAGCAGATTACGCCAGCAGTACGGCTCTTCTGCTAAAAAAGCATGGATATGATTCGCATATGTGCATTGGTAGTGAAGGATGCTTAGCGGCAGTCGAGCGATTGCGTCCTCAAGTGATCCTTCTCGATCTAGCGATGCCTGGTTTGACAGGTTTGGATCTCGCTCAAAAGATTAGGGAGAATCCAAACTACAAGTCTGTCTGTTTGGTGGCAGTGACCGGCCGAGGGCAGGACCTTGATCGAATGCAGACAAAAGTCTGTGGTTTCAATTATCACTTGCTCAAGCCCTTGAATTTCCAGGATTTGGATGTGATCCTAAAATCGGTAATTTAAGGATTTGCAGCAAACCAGTGCAAAGTTCTGGTTGCTATAACGGAGTCGTACACTGGACACAGCCGACAAAAGTCAAAGATAGGGGTAGGCAAGCCGCATTGAGTTGCGGCTCCCCTCCCTCCGAACCGGACGAGCGGTTCTCCCGCATACGGCTCTCCGGTCAGCAGGTTCCTATGGATTGAACGAAACGGATAT
>JANMGH010000058.1:0-150786 GCA_031374515.1 Pirellula sp.
TAGATTTTTGGGTAGCGAAACTCTTCATTTTGAGTAGCGAAACTCGTCATTTTGAGTAGCGAAACTCGTCAAGAGTTTCGGTAAATGCAGATCGCCGAAAGTCTTGACGACTTTCGCTACGGGGCAAGACCATCAACCCCAATTTCTAGCTGGCTGCATAGTCAATAGCCGAGGAATGAGAGGCTTTGTTCCGTTCGTTTGCGAACTTCTTTTTGCACCTCTTTGGAGACACTTTCATCCTCAGCGGCGGTATTTGCAGAACGAAAGAAATGGGGGCGTCGCGCCTTGGACCGCATTACTTCGAATTCTGTCATGTCGACGATTTTTTGAATTGTTGTTTGGTCTTCAGAGGCGTCAAGAAATCGGAAGATTCGATTTAGTACATTGTATTTATCCATAACTAGGTCTTCGAACTTGATCGCTATCGCGTTTGGGTCATTTGCGAATGCCTCTTGATAGTGAGAGACTGAAAGATTGAATTGATCCGCAAGCAAGAGTATCCAGTCATCGTAGCTCTTTTCTTGGTACAAGAGTTGAAGATGCGTCGGATCTTGTTCCTCTTGAGCTAGGAGCAAATTGTGTTGCCAAGCGGAAACTGCTCTAGGAATGGGGTGACGGAATATTGCAATGAATCTGGCTTGAGGAAACAGCTGTTTGAACAATGGAAAGTAGGAGAAGAGAGAATTATCATTGATACCTGAGATCGGTTTGTGTTGTGCGGACACGGTGAGGATTTCGTTAACAACAGATCGAAAAATGTTGGTTACGGAAGCCGGCGGGAGGTGGGTTGCTCCCTGTCCGCCTGTTCGTAGGTCGGTGACATCCAAGCCGCGATTGTATTCTTGAAACAGCGAACTACATCGTTCGAACAAGAAGTCCAAATGGTGTTCTGATGGGCAAGAAACCATTGGGTGAAGATTGAGGCATTGCTGAAGCAGGGTTGTTCCGGATTTTGGAGGGCCAAAACAGAAGAATGTACTTTTCTTGGGCATGGTAGATTTCCATTCGCAAATAAAGTGCCGACATAATGGAGGCGTTTATAAGATGAAATCGAAATAGACTGCGGGAGTTATATTCAACCCGTCAGGAATACGCAACTAACTTTTCGAGTTCCAAGTGGATTAAAAGCAAGGGTTATTCTTGCATGTCAAAGAAACGGAAATCTTTGTTTAAGGCAAAAAGAACAGCCGTAGTGGGGCTTGATTTTCCGAAGGCTCGTTTGCTGTTAGATTTTAAGTCGCAATTGTATCGATGCTGTGGATTGCAGGGTTCTGTGATAAGGAAAAGGAGCATATGCGAGATACGGTTTGTTGACGCTTTTCTTTGGCCAGGTAAGCTATAGCCCGACTCTTCTTTCTCCCGGGCATAAGGCTTTCCGGAATGAGGGGCACCTGTTGTTTTGAGGCAGTCGTCATCGATTAGGGGAAAGAAATTGACAGAAATAGCTGAAACACCGAAGTTAGCATCTTATTCATACGACGACATTCCGTATCCGAGTCATCCGTTCGAGGCAACGCATCCTGACCACATTTATACGATGGCAAGGCTATTCAGCTTGGACGCAGCAGTGCCGGATACTGCATCGGTGCTTGAACTCGGTTGTGCGGGCGGAGGCAATATCATCCCATTGGCAGTTCAAATGCCCAAAGCCCGCATCGTTGGAGTCGATCTTTCAAGCAAACAGATTGCGGATGGCCAGAAGACAGTTGATTCGCTTCAGCTTAAAAACATTCAGTTGATAGCAAAGGATTTTCAGGGGATTGATGAATCTTTTGGGCAATTCGACTACATACTTTGCCATGGTGTTTTTTCTTGGGTGCCACCCGTAGCTCAAGAGCGCATTTTGCAGATTTGCCGTGAGCGATTGACGCCGAATGGAGTCGCTTACATTAGTTACAACGCGTATCCGGGTTGGTTCATGCGCGGCATGATTCGCCAGATGATGCTCCATCACGTTTCGAATCTTACGGATCCTAAAAGCAAGATCCAACAAGCCCGGGCATTGCTTTCCTTCATTGTGGAAAGCACAGAAGGTCAGAATACTCCATATGCTCAGGTTTTAAAAAGCGAACTTGATCTGCTTGCCAAGCATCCAGATTCCTACTTGTTCCATGAACACTTGGAAGAGAACAATCGCCCGATGTTCTTTTATCAGTTTATGGAGATGGCCAAGGCTCAGCAACTGCAGTTCTTGGGTGAATCGAGTCTTGCGACAATGATTACCAGCAATTTGACGCCGAAGGCAGCGGAGTCACTGACCAAGCTCACGTCGGACGTATACCATCGGAGCCAGTATACCGACTTCGTCACCAATCGCATGTTTCGGCAGTCGTTGCTATGTCATAAGGATCGCAAGTTGGACCGGCATCTCAGTCCTGCACGAGTGGAGGGAGGTTACTTCGCTGGGAACATTCGCGCAGAAGATCCCAATTTGGCAAACAACTTGAGTCCGGACGTGGAGGTTGCTTTTAAGTGTGCTAATGGTCGAAGAATTCAGACGAAAAACTCTGCATTGAAGGCATTGGTTTTCACCTTGGCTGAATCTTGGCCTGGTTCGTTGACTGCTTCGGAGATATGTGAGCGTGTTCAGAAGAAGTTGTCAGAATTATTGGTTGTGGGTGAGCGAGAGCAAGTTTCGATTGCCAACTTGGTGAGCACGAACATGTTGCAGTTAGTTGTTCGCGGCGATATCGATTTAAGACTATTACCTGACCGATTTGTGATGGATATATCGGACAAGCCTGTTGTGTCGGCGTTAGCACGGTTGCAAGCGACGCAAGGTAGTATGTTGACAACACAGCGGCATTCGATGCTCAATGCGGATCCGTTGACGAGAATTGTCCTACCGGCGTTGGATGGCGCACGAACTAAGGATGGCATTGCTGAATTCATTGGAGCATTGGCAGCAAGCGGTAAGTTGAATATCAATGTCCAAGGGAATAGTTCGGTGGATATGAATGCAGTACATAAGGCAACTGTAGACAAGATTCTCGAGCAACTGCGTCGGTCCGCTATGTTGACGGGTTAGCGTATTGACATTTGTTATGCAACCCGGGTCTGACTTGGGTTTTTCAAGGACGGCGTTTTTTAGGAGTGCGCTCGTGTCGCCGGAATTATCGTCGCTTCAGCTTGGATTAAGGCTTCACAAAGAGGGAAAGCTAGCGGAGGCTGGTCGCGTTTATCGCGAGATTCTGGAAATTTATCCGGAGAGCAAGGACAGCGTGCATCTGTTGGGTGCGATGTTGGTTCAAAACGGTCAGGCGGAAGAGGCTGTTGAGCTGCTGGAAAAAGCTATCCTGAAACACCCCAGTCACGGACCTCTTTTTACCAATTTGGGGACTGCGTATTCACGTTTAGGGCAATTTGAAAAGGCGGCATCCAGTTATAAGAAGGCGGTTGCGATTGAGCCTACCGATTTGGATGCCAACAAAAACTTGGGAACTGTATTAATCAAAGCGGGAAGGATGCAAGAGGGCGCGGATCAGTTGGCCAAGGTTTTGAAGTTAGCGCCAAATGTCTTAGAGATCCGAGTGACTTATGCTTCGGCTTTGTTCAAGCTTGGGCAAGAAGCTGAAGCCAAATTGCAATTTGAACAAATACTTCAAGTTGCACCGAAGAACCGGCAAGCGCTCGCAGGGCTTGGTCAGATACTTTTACAGCAATCGGAGCCAGATGAGCGTACGGTAACCTGTTGGGAAGAACTAGCGAGGCTGGAGCCCGACAATGCCGCGATGCAAAATAATCTGGCGACGACGCTTAAGAATTTGAAGAGGTTTGAGGAAGCCGAAGCTGCTTGCCATCGCGCTTTGGCCTTGATACCAGACTTCTTCGCTGCACTGTGTAATCTAGGACTTGTACTTTCAGGGCAAAATCGGTTTGAAGAAGCCAGTAGTGTACTGCGCCGCGCGATCGAATTAGGGGAGGCTCGGAAGGAATCGCGAGTTACGTCGCTTCCAAAAGTTGCAAACATTGACGAGGCGATGTGGAAGGAATTTGGTTGTATCGCATACTGTCAACTCGCAGCCATCTTGAACCTACGAGGAATGACCGCAGAAGCAGAGGAAGCGGTGGCGCACGCACTTGCAATTCGCCCCGATGATGTTGACAGCCAAATGATGCAAGGGTTTCTCTACCTTCAAAGTGGTGCATTCGAAAAGGGGTGGCCGCTTTATGAAAAGCGTCGACTTGGGAAGATGGGGCCTCGGAAATTGAATCGGCCAGAGTGGCGAGGGGAGTCACTGGATGGAAGAGTGTTGTTGATTCATGCTGAACAGGGATTGGGTGACTCTTTGCACTTCATACGTTATGCAAAGTTAGTTCAAAAGAATGGAGGGAAGATAGTATTTTTGTCGCATCGACCGTTGGCCAAATTTATGAAGGGGTGCGACTATTTGGATCAGGTTATCGCGGATGGGGACCCACTGCCATCTTATGATTTGCAGGTGCCATTGCTGAGTATGCCTGGCATTTTTGGAACGTCGTTTCGAAGCGTACCCAGGGAAATTCCTTATTTGCATGCGGACGCGGAGCTTGTGAATCACTGGGCATCCAAGATGTCATTCTTAGACGGGTTTCGAATCGGGATCGCATGGCAAGGCAATCGGGATTTTGCCAACGACGAATTGAGGCGCGTGCCGTTGAATCAGTTTCGAAATATAGCCAACACGCCAGGTGTTCACTTGATTTGTCTCCAAAGAGGGGACGGAACCGAACAGCTTGAGTCAGTCGACTTCGAAGTGACTCAGTTTGAGAACATCGACAAAGATGCTGGTGCATTTATGGACACTGCGGCGATAATGGAAAACGTGGATTTAGTTATCTCACCTTGCACTGCGGTTCCACATTTGGCAGGTGGACTAGGTCGACCGGTTTGGCTAGCCAAGTCCTTTGCGGCAGAGTGGCGTTGGATGAATGATGACCGTGAAGAGAACCCATGGTATCCGTCGATGACGATGTTTAGGCAACCGAAGATCGGTGACTGGGCAACGGTATTCGATCGCATGCATTCAAGGTTGGGTAATTTGATGAAACCGGAAATGAATCGATTTGCTTAAGGTTTAACAAAGAGCACTTATGGCCACGATTCAAGAGCTATTGCAACGGGGGCTAACCCTTCACAATTCCGGCAGAACGGACGAGGCCGCTACGATTTATCTCGCGATATTGAATGCGAGTCCACTCGACGCGGATGCCAATCATTTGTTGGGATTAGTCCGCCTTGGGCAAGGAGATGCAGAGAAGGGGGTCGAGCTTATTGTGAAGGCCACAGAAATAACTCCCAACAACGCCGTTTTTTGGGGAAACCTTGGGGTTGCTCTGCGGCGATCTGAGCGCATTGAGGACGCAATCGCAGCCTACCAACGCGCGCTTCAACTTGATCCAAATAGCGCAGACGCGTATTTCAACTTAGGGAAATCTCTACGATTGGTTGGAAGAGATTTCGATGCGGAAAAATGCTTTGTTACTGCGATCGATCTGCATCCGTCGAAAATATCTCCTCATTTAAGTTTAATGAACCTCTACGTAGAGCAACGAAAATTGTCCGAAGCGTTAGCCATTGGGACGACTGCAGTTTCTCGCTGCCCCGCGAACAGCGAGCTCCATATGAGCCTGGGCGCAATCTACAAGCGACTTCAGCGATTTGAACAAGCCATTGAACACTATCGAACTGCAGTCGGTTTATCGCCAACAAATCTTGATGCGTTATGTCGTCTTGCTTCGACTCTACTGACGCGACAACAAATAGAAGAAGGTAAGCAATGGTTGGAACGGGCTTTTAAGATTGACCCGAACAACATCCATGTTCTCAACAGCCTTGGCCTACTTTACAACACGCTCGGAGATACAACCAACGCCATTCGCGTCTTTAGGCAAGCGGTCACCACCAACACGACCTACGCAACAGCCTTTGCAAACTACGGATCTGCACTGAAAAAGCAGGGGGCGTTGAGCGAAGCTCTCGAGAGCGTTCGTCGCTCAAGGACGTTAGAGGCGAATAGCGCTGAGTCGATGGTATTGGAGGGAGGCATTCAAATGAGCTTGGGCGCACTTGAAGAAGCCGAACAGTCATTTCGCAATGCGATCGAAATTCGAGGTGAATACCGGGACTCACATGATGGTATTCTCATGTGCCAGCAGTATCGAACTGAAACGACGCCTGAGTCGCTATTAGATGAACACCGGAAATGGAACGAAAAGTATGCAATTGGGGTAAAACGGCCCAAAGGCACCTGGCCACCAAAGGCCGGGGATCGACCGCTCCGGCTCGGTTTTGTTTCTGCGGATTTGGGGGCTCATCCGGTGGGCTACTTTCTCGCAAACGTCTTTCGGTACTTGGATCGCAGTCGGTTTCAGACGTTTGTGTATTCAGATCGTTTGGGTCGCGATTGGTTGGCTTCTGAAATCGAAACGAATGTTCATCAATGGGTCGACACCGCGTCCATTAGCGATGATCGGCTAGCAGACAAGATCCTCGAAGACGAAATTGACGTTCTCTTTGATTTGGCGGGCCACACCGCCTACAACAGACTGATGGTATTTGCAAAACGGGTTGCTCCGTTGCAGATCAGTTGGGCTGGTTATGTTGGGACGACTGGATTGAGCGAAATGGACGGCTTGATAGCGGACAATTATCACGTTCCCAATGGCTCGGAATCCTATTATGTGGAGGAAATATTGCGCATGCCAAACGGCTATGTCAGTTACCTTACTCCCAAGGATTGTCCAGAGGTGAGCTCGTTGCCTGCGCTACGAAACGGGTTTGTCACGTTCTGCGCCATGTGCAACCCTGCAAAAGTAAATCCGCATGTATTGAGGATTTGGGGTGAGGTCCTATCTAAAGTTCCGGGGTCAAGGCTATTGCTGAGTTATTGTGGCTGGAATGATTCGGCCAATCAGCTCCGCGTTCGCGATGCACTAGCTGGTTTTAGCGTTCAGGATCAAGTTGACTTTTCGTTTTTACCATCGTCCAAAGAGTTGCTTGGATTGTATTGCCAGGTTGACATTGCGCTGGACACATTTCCCTATAGTGGTGGGCTTACGACAATCGAAGCTTTGTGGATGGGGGTGCCGACTATCACATGGCCCGGGAAGTGGTTCGCGGGCCGTCATTCGTTGAGTCACTTAAGCAACGTTGGGTTGACGGAATGGGTTGCTTCCAGCCCCGAGGAATACGTCTCCAAGGCGGTTCAATTCGCAGCAGACTTGAGGAGTCTGGCTTCCATTCGGTCTGGTTTACGGGAGCGTGTTCGAACCTCGCCCTTATGCAATGGAGGACTTTTTGCTGAGAATTTTGCGACACTAATCGAAAGTACTTGGCGAAAACGGAGAACGTAACTAAGGTTTGCATAGAGCGCAACGAACGAGTATTCGACCGCTCTATCATTTCGCAAAAGGGGTAGCGAGCAGTGAACCAGTTGAAAATGTGTCGACATGGCAAGATGCTCTACAACGAGCACGATATTTATATAGGTCGTTCGCTTCAGCTTTACGGGGAGTATTCCGAGGGGGAATGCGAAGCATTTCGACAGCTCGTACGTCCGGGTTGGACCGTCCTAGAGTTAGGTGCCAACATTGGAGCGCATACCGTGTGTATCGCGAAGTTGGTGGGTCCTCAAGGCAGAGTAATGGCCTTCGAGCCACAGCGGATCGTATTCCAAACGCTTTGCGCTAACATTGCATTGAACGATCTTCAAAACGTAGATTGTCTCCATCAAGCTGTAGGCAAAAAGTCTGGAACGGTGATTATGCCGCGAATGGACTACAACAAAGAGTTCAATTTCGCTGGGATAAGCGTCGGCATGACTTCGGAGGGTGAGGTGGTTTCCTTAACTTCCGTCGATGAGTTGGAGCTCAAGGCTTGTCATTTCATCAAGATGGACATCGAGGGTATGGAAGAGGAAGCAATCCACGGTGCCTGCGAGACGATCCGTCGTTTTAGGCCATTTCTTTATCTGGAGAACGATAGAAAGGATAAGTCTGATTCACTGATCCGCACGATCAACGATTTGGGGTATCGAATGTATTGGCATGTGCCACCACTTTTCAATCCTTCGAACTTCGCCGGTAATTCGGAGAATGTTTTTGGACGAACGATCTCTAGGAATATGCTTTGTATTCATCGATCCATTAACCAAGCGGTCGACTGTCCGGAAGTGTCGCTGCCGGCTGTTTTGAGTTCAATCTAAGTGCCAGCAATTGAATGTTTTGTTAAACGGATATTTTTTGCATATAAAGCTGGTACAGTGGCGCAGTGATGATCTGCAACTTGCGGAAGTTCAAATTAACAAACGCGTCGATAGCAGGTTTGGGGCAACGAAGTGGATCTCTGCCATAGGGCATGGTTTCACTCCAAAGGTAATCATCAAAGACGATTAGGCCGCCGACTCGTAGCAATTTGAAAGCGATTACTGCATCGGATAGTACATCGGGTGCTTGGTGAGAACCGTCAATATAAATAAAGTCGAAGTAGTTCTTTTTGCCATCGACCAGTAGTTTTGCCAAAGCGTCGTCCGAAAAGCATTTGTGCACATGTAGGTCGACAGCCTGTGGGGCCTCTTGCAACGCGTGTGCGATGTTGTGTTTGAAGCGAACTTCTACCGACTGCATGTCGGATTCGACGGCTCCGCCCGGTTGATGTTCAATTCCACCAGCCCATGTATCGATGCAATGCAACTCGATAGGGTGGATACTCGCCATTTTTTCGATCATGTAGCAAGCGCTTGCTCCCTCGTAGCTACCGACCTCGAGGATCTTTCGAGGCTTGATCTGCGGAACGACTTTGTCCCAAACACTCTTGGCTGTTGAACGAAACCAGGTGTTGGTGAATTTGTATTCGTCCATGGGCAGTGGCGTGTCCGAATCGGGGAGATGGTTTCTGGAAGGGCTGGATAGAAGATATCCGATGGATATGGCTGTTTGTAGCCACAAGCAGAACGTATCTGCAGGGCAAGCCTGCTATTAGCCACAAAGCAGAACGTATCCCCAGGGCAAGCCTGGGGTATTTATTTTGCGATGGAATCCCGCATGCCTTGTGCTGCGGATATGTTCGGGTTTTGTGGCTAGACGCGAGGCGGGGCCGCGCCAGCGCTCTGCTTTTAGCCACAAAGCAGAACATATCCCCAGGGCAAGCCTGGGGTATTTCATTCCGGAAGGCTTCCCCATCGGTGCATGTAGGCTTTGATCGCTTTGCTGCTCAGCGCGCCAAAGGAGCCGATGTATGCGCCGGGTTGCCATAACCTTTCAACCGCGGATTTGATAACGACGCTCGGATGACATTCCCACATCAACTCTTGCGATGCGTTCATGAGCGAGGTGACCACCGCGAGCGGTGATCGCGTTGGATGCATCGTCAACGCGATGTGGACGTGATCCGGTACAAAGGAAACTTTGTCTATCAAAAAGCCTTCCTGCATCGCTCGCCACCGCTCCGTGACACATTTCGCCGTTGCATCTATGAAAACTCCGCGTCGATGCCAAGTTGCCAATACCACGTGATAGCGAAGCAATGTTGAAGCGTGATCGGTGGCTAACTTCTCTTGCCGTTTCTCATCGTCGTAATCAATCGATTGGACATAGACGGGCGGACGCACTTGCTGATCGTATTCATGGTGCTCCGATTGACGGCTTAGGTAGCCGTCGATCGATTTGCTATCGGGTTCGCCGAGCGTAACGGCAAAGTAACCTCGCGCAAGCCTGATGTCGTCGCTGAGGCTGGGACCGAGCTGATCGGTTAGCCATTTGCTGATACGGCCTTTGGTCTTGCTAGCGGCTGTCGTTGCGGACTCATTTGGTTTGAGGCTGAGCATCGCTTGAAACTCGGTCGGGGTGGTTGCCAACTCGAGAAGGTGAACTCCATAGGGCTCAAGAAGGAGCTTAAGAATTTCGGGAGTAAGCCTCTCGAGTGGCTCGAGTGGCCTGCGGCGATGAGTTCGGCATCGGATCAAAATGCGGTTGCACCAAGCGATGCGAAGGTCATCGGAAATGTAGGATTGCAAATGCACCGGGGCGTCTCCTGTTGCGAATGGATTCGTTCGGGATTTTAGCATCTCAGCCGCAAAGCAGAACGATCCGCAGGGCAAGCCTGGTGTATTTGATCCGGACTTTGCTGTCCAGACTGGATTTGCCACGCTACAATGCGGGGCTGCAACCGATTTGCCGAATTCAAGCCACGTCGCGGCTGCCTTTTGGATCGCGACTGGCTGCAACTTTCATGACAGGCCAGAAGCCTATCCCACCATCAAAAACATCCTCTCCTTCGAATGGAGTTCCTTTATGCTGCTTCGTCTCAATGCCCTCGGCGGGCTCGGGCTTCTTTTCGTCCTAACCCTGTCGGGTATGGCTCGTGCCGAAAACGATGCCCCTACTAACAATACCCCTACTAACAATGCCGCTAAAAGAATCGTCTTCATCGCTGGCAAGCTGAGCCATGACTACGGTTCGCATGAACACTATGCCGGCTCGCGGCTCCTGGCCGATGTTATCCAAAAGAATGACCAAAACATCAAATGCGAAGTCATCCGCGACGGCTGGCCCGCCGATGCATCGGTCCTCGATAACGCGGACGCGATCGTCATCTACTCCGACGGCGGTAAAGGGCATCCGTCCTTGCCCCACTTAGAGAACCTCAAAAAACACATGGATCGCGGCGTTGGCTTCGTTTGCATCCATTATGCAGTCGAAGTGCCAACCGATAAAGGCGGTCCCGAGTTCCTGAAGTGGCTCGGCGGATATTTCGAAACCGATTGGTCCGTTAACCCTCACTGGGATGCCAAATTCGAGAACTTGCCCAAACACCCGATCACCTCTGGCGTCAAACCATTCACCACTCGCGACGAATGGTACTTTCATATGCGTTTCCCTGAAGGCATGAAGGGGGTGACCCCCATCTTGTCGGCCGTCCCCCCTGCGAGCACCATGGACCGACCCGATGGTGCCCATAGCGGTAATCCGACCGTACGCAAAGAAGTGGCTCGCGGCGATCTTCAACACGTCGCTTGGGCGACCGAACGTCCTGATGGCGGACGATCCTTTGGCTTCACTGGCGGTCACTTCCATTGGAACTGGGGTCGCACAGAACCGACCAAACTCGTCGCTAACGCGATCCTCTGGGCCGCGCATATACCTGTGCCTGAAGCTGGGGTTATTGTTGAACCGAGGTCGGTCGAGCAACTCAAGGAAAACCAAGACCAGCAGATTCCTGCAAAGTTCAAACCGGAAGACATCGCAAAAGCCTTCCAACTCATCTCTTCCAACTCGACCGCAACTCCCGACGCGACCAAGCCGGTAGCCAAAGGTAAGTTGCTTTTTTCCTCGCAAACCGTCAACGACAAAACGTCCCGCCACCAAATCGATGTCGATGTGGATGTCACCGGAGTCAAGAAACTCTATTTGGTCGTTACCGCTGGCGACGATGGAATCGGTTTCGATTGGGCCGATTGGGTCGAACCAAAACTCGTCGGCAAACAAGGAGAAAAGTCGCTGCTCGATTTGGAGTGGTTTGCGGCTTCGAGCGAATTCGGCAACCCGGCCAAGAATGCAAACGTCGAGGGTGGCCCGCTCCAAGTGCGATCCACACCAGTCAAAGGGATCGGAACCCACGCCAATAGCGTGATCGGTTTCAATCTGCCTGAGGGCTACGAACGGTTTCAAACAGGGTGCGCGCTCGATCACGGTGGTGTATCTCGCTCACCTGAGACGACCTCTGTTCGCTTTCACATCGCTGCTGAAAGTGTTCCTGAGGGACTCGGCAACTGGGGTGGCGGTCCATCTGGGAATGTGGCTAACGGTGATCAGCGCAGTCGCGACAAAGCTGTCGCCGGACTGGTCGTTGCGGCAGGCTTAGAAGCTGCATTGGCGGCATCCGAACCGATGCTCAAAAGCCTCACCAATATCGATATCGATCACAAAGGTCGCATCTGGGCCTGCGAAGTCGTCAACTACCGCAAACACAAAGACGATCGAAAAGAAGGGGACCGAATCCTCATCCTCGAGGACACCAACCAGGATGGTGTTGTCGATACGTCGAAAGTCTTCTATCAAGGGCGCGATATCGACTCGGCGCTCGGCTTGTGCGTTCTAGGCAATCGAGTCATCGTCAGCGCGGCCCCCTACGTGTGGGAGTTTATCGATGAAAATGGCGACGATATTCCCGACTCCAAAAAAGCAATCTTGACCAAGACCGGAGATCCACAACACGATCACTCAGTGCACTCGTTCCTGTTCGGTCCCGATGGCAAGATGTACTTCAATTATGGCAACACCGGGCATCGGCTTTGCGATACCGACGGCAAGCCTATGAAAGACCGATGGGGCCGAGAGATCAATGACTCAGGCAAACCCTATCGTCAAGGGATGGTGTTTCGTTGCAACGAAGACCTCAGCGATATGGAAGTGCTCGGTCACAATTTCCGAAACAACTACGAAGTATCAATCGATTCGTTCGGAACGCTTTGGCAATCGGACAACGACGATGATGGCAACCGGGCGACACGCATCAATTTCGTGATGGAGTTCGGCAACTACGGATATACCGATGAAGCGAACGGTGCCGGCTGGCAAGTCGAACGCACCAACTGGGAGCCAGAAATCCCACGGCGGCACTGGCATCTGAACGATCCCGGAGTCGTGCCGAACGTTTTGATCACCGGTGCTGGCTCTCCGACGGGCATTGCAGTCTACGAAGGGAGTATGCTGCCAGAAAAATTCCGAAACCAAGTGATCCATTGCGATGCAGGTCCGAATGTAGTTCGTTCTTACATCACCCAACCGGATGGTGCAGGCTATTCCGCGACAATTGAGAACATTGCGGTAGGTGAATACGACCAATGGTTCCGACCTGCGGACGTATGCGTCGCTCCAGATGGTTCGTTGTTTGTATCGGATTGGTACGATCCAGGGGTGGGAGGCCACAACATGGTCGACATGGAACGAGGTCGATTGTTTCGCATCGCACCGCCTGGCACCAAATACGCAGTCCCCAAGTTTGATTTGACCACCGCTGCCGGCGCTGTTGAAGCTCTTCGAAATCCTTGCAACTCCGTTCGCTTCATGGCTTACCAAACTCTTGTGAAAATGAAGAGCGGAGCGGTTAGCGAACTAAATAAACTCGCAGCCGACAAAAATCCTCGTATGAGGGCACGAGCTTTGTGGCTACTGAGCAAGGTTGGTGATGCCAAGCAAGTTGTGCAAAAGGCGATGAAAGATACCGATGCAGACGTTCGCATTACCGGCATCCGAATCGCGAGGCAGGCGAACTTTGCGACTAAAGACTATGTCCCGTCGTATTTGTCCGATTCGAGTGTCGCTGTTTTGCGTGAGATCGCAGTCGCGTTGCGCGAGGACAAGTCGAGCGAGATGCCAGAGTATTGGTCAAGGCTTGCGATGAAATACGATGGCGCAGATCGCTGGTATTTGGAGGCGCTAGGGATCGCAGCGATCGACCGTTGGGACGATTGTTTGGTGGCGTGGAAGAAAATATCGACGGGGGAGGTCGAATCGAAATCCAGTCAGCAAATCATTTGGCGTGCTCGGGGTTCGCGTGCCGCGCAGATGCAAGCTGATTTATTGAAGAATCCAAAGTTGAACGAGAGCGAGATCTCTGCGATGTTCCGCGCATTGGACCTACAAGACGCGGATGCAAGGCAAAAAGCACTGCGAATGTTGCTGGATCTAGCAAGCTCGAAATAGAGAAGAGCAGAGAGTAGAAGAATTGTTTCCATTGTTCAGGAGTTGGTGAAATTCAGACCGCGAGGAGCAAAACAGGTGCACCTTCAGATCAGGGCTGACATTGCAACGATGGAGACGCAGGGCGGGAACAGTTGCGGACAACGGTTCTATACAATTCGTATTTCTTTAAAAAACTATCCTTTCCTTTCAGCAATTTGACCATGCTCCACAAATCCTTACTGGGCCTCGCATTCCTTTCAACATGCTGTTTCCTTGAGCACGCTCGCGCACGGAGCGCGGATACGGACCAAATTCGCCGCGACAAGATCGTGGTCGAAGCTCTAATGCGATTGGAAGGTGTTGATTTCAATGCCGATCCGAGGTTGATGCAATCTGTAAAAAGACATCTTGAGCAGCTTGGGGACGACCCATCGCAACTCAAGATCATTCAAAAGCTAAAGGTTGCGGGAATGAGTACACGGCTCATCGATTTAGCTGTCAAGTGGGGCGAGAATACTCAGTCGGTTCAGGCGCTAGAGCTGGCAGTGGAGCAGGGAGCGTTGGCAGATCTAACAAAAGCCTTTTTGTCCAAGGTTCCCGATGAACGCACATTGTCACTTTCCAAGGTCATGACCTCTGGAAAGGGAAAGCAGATCCAAGATCTTCGACTTGCGCTGCTTGAGGACGGAAGTGTGTCCAAGGTGATCAAGGTCGATGCGGTGGTTGGTCTGGCGCGTACCAAAGGACTTCATGCAAAACTGATCGAACTTACCAAAGCAAACAAACTGCCCGGCGAAGCGAAGATATTAATCGGAGCAACGCTTCGCAATTCCGAGGATGCGGAAGTGAGAAAAGCAGCTACGGAACTGTTTCCAGCAATCAAGACTTCGCAGAGCCCATTGCCACCCCTGGAAGTCTTAGTCAAAAAGAATGGCAATGTTAGAGAGGGGAAGAAGCTCTACGATGGCGTTGCGACGTGTTCACAGTGTCATCAAGTAGGTACTGAGGGCAAGAACGTCGGCCCTGCGTTGACCGAGATTGGCAGCAAGTTATCCAAAGATGCCTTATACGCATCCATCTTGGCGCCGAGTGCTGGGATAAGTCACAACTATGAGTCGTTTGCCGCAAGGACAGATGAGGATGAAATCATCATTGGGTTGATGGTTTCTGACACACCTGAGAGCGTAACGCTCAAGGACGCAAAAGGAATCGAGCGCACGATCAAACGAAAGGATCTCGCGGAGATCAAGAAGCAAGAGAAGTCGTTGATGCCGGAAAATTTACAAGAAACGATGAGCGAGCAAGGCTTGGTCGATTTGATTGAGTATTTGGTGTCGCTTAAGAAGATTTAGTTTTGGTACACCACATGAGTTCAGACCAGCCAAGCCATGGACGAACAAGAAGATCCCTACTGGCTCAATCATATGGCCAAGCAACAGCCTTCGCGGCTGCGCCTAAAATCAATTTCCTCGATTGTGAATCGGCTTATCGTAGAGAAGGGATATGCGGCACAGCAGTCGACTGAAATCTTGCAAGAGCAGTGGATTATCGCGATTGGGGACGCGTTGGCATCCCAATCACGTGTTGGGAAGATTCACAGAGGAGTATTGCAAGTTTTCGCCTTGAATACGATTGTGCTCTCAGAGTTAGAGTACTCCAAAAGCAAAGCGCTCCGGCATCTAAAAGCAGCGCTGCCGGATTTCAAATTGAAAGACATTCGGTTTAGGTTGGTTGGACGCTAATAGTGCCGCAGCCCTTGAAGGCGATTCCGGACTATCGACGTGCTTTGGCTTCTTCGCGGGCAGCTTTTAGTGCAGCCGTTTCGTTCGCTAGCTTGTTTTCGGAGCCTGCTGGGAAATATTGAACGTCATCGGTCAGGTAGTATGGACTAGGCAGCGTTTGGCCGGCGACGTGGACTTGACAGCCCGTATTGGCAGCTACTCCCAGCGAACCCGCGGCTACGACCATCCAAACACCAAGGTTGGGTTTCTTGCAATTCAACATTTCTGAATTTCCGTTTTCCTGGGGCCGGTACCGACCTTTTTGGTCAGCTCGATGCTGCGTCAAACTCAATGTAAGTCGACGATACTATCGGTTGTATCGGGTGTTTCGTATGTCTGCTTGAGTGAAACTTTGCCGGTTTCGCGGATCGAAACGTTGGCGTCGGCGAGAGCTTCGATCCATAATAGTTTGCTAGCACATTTAAGCATGTGAGCTGTAGCTCAGAGCGGAAGAGTCATCAATGCAACTGTTCATTCTAAAATCCACTTGGAAAGCGTTTGTCGTCTTGGCAACGTTAGCAATACTTGCTTCGCATTGCTGCCATTGTTTGGCTCAAGCGAATTTACAACCGTCCAAGGGAGCAGCGGTAGCCAATCTGATTCGGCCAGAGTACTACACCGCGGCCGATTTTTTTGCAGATAGTCAGACATCGCAAGCGGCGGCACTATTTGAAACTGCGTTGTCTCAGTCACGCGTTGTGAATAATCAACGAGGAATTGACAGTGTCCCTCCATTGGTGCGATTGGGCGAGTGTTATTTGGAGCAGTGTGATATTGGGATGGCGTTGGAGCGGTACGATGCAGCTTTGCAGATCTCCTTATCATCGCAGAGGTGGTTGTCCCTGTTGAAGCCATCGGTGGGGAACGTACGTGCCGAGTCTCGGCCAAGAGAAATACCTTGGGCAGCGAACGGTCGAGGGACTCAAATGGGTGCGTTCACGGAAGCTTGGCCGATTGCTTTGGGTTCAAGTGACCAACTGCTTGAATTACCCACAAGTCAAGGGATGACGGGCAAGATGCTATCGATTGACGCCATGGAGATCCTTCGTTGTCAAGCGATCGCGCTTCGCCGTCGCTATCAGATGCTGGGCCCTCTCGCAAAGCACAATCCGATGGCGGGCCCGCTTTTGAAGGCGTTTAGCATGAACGTTTTCGGCCAAACGGAAGCGATTCAAGCGGGCATGAACGTTTGCCATGCGATGGCCGCGATCGGGGCCGGTGACAGGATCGCAGCCGCTCAATTGTTGACGAAGAATTTGACATTAGCAAATGGGTTGGACCACCCACTAACGGCCGTCGCGCTATTGGCCCTTGGGGATTTAGCAATGGATTCCAATGAGTTATTGGTGGCCGAGGAACGCGCAGTGGAAGCATCGGTGGTTGCAGGGCGAGCTGGACAAATGGATCATTTGCACGAAGCCGTTGAAATCATTTCGGCTGCGGGGTTTGCGAATGGGCACGATGTCGGCGCTTCGAAGATGGTTCAGCAGATTGTTCAATGGTCAGCGACTAAGAGTCGGCTGGTGAACATTCGAGGCCATGTTGAAGTTGCCCGCTTGGCAGCTTGGATAGGTGATTTTGAAACAGCTTTGAAGCAAGGGACGACAGCGACCACATTGCTATTGCCAAAGCACGTTGTCATGCCGCGAGCGGAGGCAGCTGTGCGTTATTCTCAAGCCAAAATCGCTTTCTCCGAAGGAAACTATGCTGAGGGGATTAGCAAGCTGTTTGAAAGCGTCGGGTACTTACGCGGCAATGAAAAGGGGATTGGTTCTCCGGCCCTCTTTCAGTTGGATCTGGCACTTCAGTTGACCAAAAGCAAAGCCCTTCCGGAATCGACTGCCGAATTGCTGTTGGGGCAGTTGTTGAAGTCGCCGACGGCTGGCCTTTGGAGGGTTCATCCCTTGGAACAATTGGATTGGCTGATGGTCGACAAGTCGGAAGCCAACAACATGTTGCTGGATATTCAACTCCGAACGCGCGATGATGCCGAGGTGGTTGCGGCACTTGAAGATGCCAAACGCAGAAGGTATCGCCGACACAACGAACTCGAGTCAAGAGTCTTTGATCTGCAAATGCTCCTTCACGGTGACAATCGGTTTGTGGTTAACGTCGGAGAGCAGGTGTTTCTCCGAAAGCAACTCCCTATCCTTGACCAAAACGTGTCCAAGATCCAGCAGTTGATCGCACCGCTGATGGTCAATCCGAAGTGGGATTTGCGCAAGTGGTCTGACGACGAGACGCGCAGATGGGAGGGTGTGATCCGATTGGCTTCTTCGCAAGAATCCATGTTGTGGTCCGCCGCGATCGGCCCTTACGATATTGCTGAGGCTTTTCCGCCACGTCATTCACAAGAGTTGTTAGCCAAATCTTTGCGACCGACGGATGCTGTTTTGATGTTCTCCTCCTTGTCGGGGCGAATGCGTGGTTCGTTGTGTGTTTCCGGCAAATGGAAGTCTTGGGACGTCTCCGATTTCGCTAGCCTGGAGAGTAAGTCCACGAGTTTACTAAGCCAACTCGTGTTCAAGAATCGCGAAGGAGAACTTATAGAATGGATGAAGAGCAGGGATTTTGCGCGAAGAATGGAGATTCGGAATCAGTTGTTTCCGAAAGAGATTTGGGCCAATATGCTTGCCGCAGAGCGCTGGGTCATCGTTCCAGACGGCAGTCTTTGGAATCTACCGTTCGAGATATTACCACTATCGGATCATTTGAGTGCGTTGCCTTGCATTTCTGAACACCGAATCACCTATGCACCCACTTTGGGACTGGTGCCATTTCTATTGGATGCCAAGCCAGTGTCCAAGTCGGTGCACGGCGTCGATATGCATATGAATGACTTTTTGACTTTAGAGGGTTCGAAAGCGAAAGAGCTGCGAGAGGAGTTAGCGGGAAAGAAGCGATTCATCCTCGATGGTTCCGCAAAGCAATTGTCCGTATATCCACCGAGCCGCTTTTTTAAGATCGCATCCGATAGTATCAACGCTTACGGTACGATGAGTTGGGACATGATTGGACCCATTCCGACGGATTCGATCTCGAATCAATCGAACATTCGCTTCTGGGGGCGATTGCCGTGGGGGACACCGTCCACGCTCGTGTTGCCGGGGGTGAATGCATTGAACGCGTCAACGCAGACTACGGTGATCTCACAAGCGACAGCCGACGAGTGGCTTCGACTTACCTTGCCGCTCATTGCTCAAGGGACAAGGCATCTGACCGTCTCACGATGGACAGTAGGGGGTGAAAGTACAGTCGCGTTGATGCGTTCCTTTCAAGAGAACCAGGCGGACATGTCCGTGTCTGAGGCTTGGCAACGCAGTGTTTTGACGCTATGGGAAGAGCAGTTTGAAATACGGAATGAGCCGCTGTTCAAAGGTCTTCCGGCAGCAAAGTCGGAGAATACGATTTCTGGTAGCCATCCATTGCTTTGGTCAGGTTACTTGAGGATTGGTGACTCGAAGTAATTGGTGCAGCGACGGCTCAATTGGCTGTTCGCTCAGCAACTCGGAGTTTTGCGCTGCGGCTCCGAGGGTTTTCGTATGTTTCCATATCGCTGGGCAGGATTGGCTTTTTGGTTAGCACCTGGAGTTGGTCGCATTCTCTCATCGCGTGTTTAACGATCCGGTCTTCCAATGAATGGAATGAAATGACTAGTAATCGTCCGCCTGGTGCAAGGCAATTGGGGAGTCTCTCAATGGCTGTTTTTAAGTGTTCAAGCTCGTTGTTCACTGCGATGCGAAGCGCTTGGAATGTTCTAGTGGCGCTATCGATGCGTCCATGAATCTTACCTCCAGGAACACATCGATGGACCAAGTCAGCAAGTTCCTCGGCGGTGCGTATAGGTGAGTGTCTCCGTCGCTCCACAATAGCTCTGGCGATTCTGCGGCTGAATCGTTCCTCGCCGAATTGATAGATGATGTCCGCAAGTTCCTTTTCGTCAATCTTGGCCAAGAGGTCACTTGCCGAAATCCCCTCGTCGGTGCAAAACCGCAGGTCTAATGTTCCGCCAGTTCGAAAGGAGAAGCCCCGGCTGGTGTCCTCCAATTGGTCGCTGGAGAGCCCCAGGTCCAAAAGGATGCAGTCCGCCAATGGGATCGAGTTGTCGACCATTAAGTTGGGGAGGTCGCGATACGAGCTTTGAATGAGGCGAATTCGGCAAGTGGTGCGATCATTTGCTTCAACATTTTGTGGCAACAGCCGATCAAAGAGCTCGGTGACTCTTTCGATAGCACCTGCGTCCCGATCGATACCGATAAGGAAGTCATTCGGCTTCAAGAATTCAATCAGATGCCAAGCATGTCCTCCACCCCCAAGCGTACCATCCACCAACGTTCTGGCACACTGGCTCGGTCGATCCAGGCCGGACCAATGGATAACTTCCTTGAGCAGGACTGGGATGTGAACAGTGGGTGGAACCATGAGTGAGTTGATAGTTAACTGGCGAAGCCGCGGAGAAGCGTGATGTAGATCGGGGCAGGTCGTACCGCGGCGCTGGTTTAGAGATGGCAGGTCATCCGCTGTGCGGGTGCAAAAGGATCGCCTCTACGCAGGCGAAACTTGGGAAAAAATAGCCGGCCGGCCCGTTCATCTCACTTGATCATCGCAGCATGCACTCCGAGTTTCCGTTCAATCGCGCGGTGCTGATTCTCAGTGCACTGTTGAGTGTGCGACTTCGTTGTTGAGCTGCATGTTACCGAGAGTTGAATGGCAATTGATTACTGCTTCTAATCAATTAACGGTGTAGAGCCCGTGGCCGCTAGGCTCTGCTCCTACCTTTCAAAACTCAGCCACATATCACTTCGATGGTGAGATGCCACGGGGCTCGACCGGCTTAAGATCGTGACCTTGCGACGTCCATTACGATACTCGAAACAGTGTCGACTTGGCTACTCTCTTTTCTGCTAAGTTTCTTAGGAATCCCCTGCGATTTAAAGGATTTGATATCATTACACCGGCTCATGATGGTGTTCTGGGTCTAGGTTTTCCGACCTAAATCATTTCATCGTTGTGACTTAGCGAAATTCAACTCAAAATGACACAACTTATCGCGTCAGTCACATTTTTAATCTTATTTGCTTGTATTATTATATTTTATTGTACGATCGCATTGTTTGGGGTTGGGCGGTATACGCCATGGGAGCGACTTTTGTACGCGCCGGTATACGCGCTGGCCAGAGTTTTGTGGCGCGTAGAGATAGAATGGCGGGGGGAACCTGGGGAGCAAGGGCCCGGAACGGATCAAGACTCGCGGGGACGGTTGTTAGGAGATCGCATGTCCGGGGGTGCGGTTTTGATTGCCAATCATCGTTGTTCGGTTGATCCGTTTTTTGTGCAGCTTGTCGGTGGGCGTCGGGTGCACTGGATGGTAGCGGGAGAGTACTTCCAACATTTTTTATTTGGGCCCATATTGCGGATGTTTCAGGCCATACCTACTAATCGAGGTGGCGTGGACACGGCTTCGACGAGACGTGCCATTGCGCTAGCCCAGAGCGGTAAATTTGTGGGGATGTTTCCGGAGGGGAGGATCAATCGGAGTGGGAGTCCACTTTTGACCATTCGTCCCGGCGCTGCAATCGTTGCTATGCGAGCGAGTGTTCCTCTTGTGCCGATTTGGATAGAGGGAGCGCCAGCGGGATGGGCTGTCTATAGTGCATTGTTCCTGCCGGCCAAAGTACGAATTATTGTAGGAATGCCGGATCGTTTTGATCTCGGTGGCAAAGATGGCGTTCGGGCAACGAATATCGAGTATGAGGGGAATAGCGACTTGGAGGCAGAAGGAGTTGCAACAACGCCGAATGAACGTAACGCAACCAGAAACGATGCCATCACATGGATATCGCGGGTGATGAGCAAGTCTCTGGAAATGGGTGGTCATTCGGCGGATGAAGTGGGCATCGCAGGTCGCAAGTGGTTGGATAGTTGAGTCCAACTCGATTCATAAAACAAGGAATGAGAGATTCGCAGTGTCGAAAACAAAAATCATTTTAGCTTCGCTGGTATGGCTTATTGTCTTAGCGGTCGGTATCGCGCTTTGGAAACTGGTAATCGATCCAGTTCGAGAAAAGAACAAATCGGATGTAGCCAAAAAGCAAGCCGAAGAAGCGGTTGAGGCGACATCAGGGACGAGTCGATTTAGTCAAGAGATCTCGATTGGGATCGATAGTTTTTCCGGATATGCCATCTTTCGGACTTCTGAATTTCAAAACCAATTGGCCAATCGAGGAATCAAGCTCAAGCTGGTGGACGATGGGCCAGATTATGCGGTGCGGGCTGCGGCATTAGAAAAAGGGACTTTGCAATTTGCGTTGTTTCCAGCGGACGCGTTGCTCAAGACGTTTTCGAAACTGGACACGCCACCGGCGACTATTATTGCGATTGTGGATGAGACTCGCGGCGCGGATGCCATGTTGGCGTATAAAAAGCGATTTGAAAACGTGGATCGATTGAATTCTCCTGAAGTTCGATTTGTCTTGGTTGGGGACTCACCCAGTGAAACATTAGCGAGAGTGGTTATCCAAGATTTTGGATTAAGTCAGGTCACAAAAGAGGCAATTGTCGCGTTGGCAACGCCGGAGCAACTGATCGAACGCTACAAGAAAGCGGATCCATCTACGAACGATGTTTACGTGGTATGGGAGCCGTACGTGAGTCAGATGCTCAAGAACGATGCATTGCATGTTCTGACCGACAGTTCCAAGTTCACGGGCTATATTGTTGATACTTTGGTGGTCAACCGAGATTTCTTGATCAAGCACGAACCAGTGGTCGAGGCGATTCTTGAGAGCTATTTTACGACGTTGTTCAGTTATCGGGATGCTGCCAAGCAGTCGAAACTGATGCTTGACGATGCCAAACTAACGAAACTGACGATCGAGTCTGAGCAAGCTGCGAAAATGGTGGAAGGCATACAATGGAAGAATACTCAGGAGAATTTTGCCCATTTTGGATTGCGACAAGGGGCGATAATCCACATCGAGAACATTCTGGAACGCATTTCAAAAGTGTTGATATCCACAGGCGCGATAGATCGCGAGCCCGTTGATGGTAAGTGGAACAGACTTTATTTTGATCGTCCTATGAAACATATTATGTCAAAGAATTTTTATCCAGGGGTGCAATCCGAGTCGATTCGTGAGGAGTTGGCTTTGAAGGAGCTGACCGATAAGCAATGGTCGGAACTGGTCAGCGTTGGGACATTGAACGTACCTGAGCTTGTTTTCTCACGGGGCAGTGCCACCTTGACCGACCGAAGTCAGTTGATTCTCAAAGAACTATCGGAAAGGCTTCAGGCTTGGCCTCAGTACTACTTGATGATTCGAGGCAATGCATCGAATCTGGGGGACATAGAGGCGAACAAAGTGCTGGCTGCCAAACGGGGGCTGGGTGCACTACAATACTTGGAGTCAGCCGGGATTCCAAAGCAGCGCATGCGAACGATACCTGGCGATATCACGGGCGAAACGCGAGTCACCTTTGCGGTGGGCGAGATCCCGTACTGAGTTTCCTTAGAGTTCCAAAAAAATGGCTTGCTCTTGCGCCTAGGTCTGGCGGCGATTCAGGCCAGTCACACTTACCGAATATCACTTGAGTACAGAACATTGACAGACTTTCGTTCCAGAATCGCCAGTGAACTACTGTGGGCGCCTTCCGTGGTTTTGCCCATGGTTGCTGGCGCTTCGGCATGGCTTGTGTCTTGGGGTTCGGGGGGTGTAAACAGTTTGAACGTAGCGGGGCTGGCTTTCGTCTTAGGCGGTGTTGGGTGGCTTGCGACCCGAGTCATATTTTACGCGGACGAAGTGGCTGCCAAGATCCTTCGCGAGGATGCTCAGAAGATACTCAAGAACGAAGAGGACAAGCTGGATCAGCTTCAGTATCGGTTGAGGTCCGATAAGGACTTTCGAACGAAGGACTATCTGACGCTGTTGCGCACTTGCCGCAACGATTTTGAGGAGTTCGCGAAGAAGCCCGGGATCGTTATTCAAAGTCAAGAAATTGTCAAACAGGTGCGACAGCTCTTTTGGTCGGCTACCGAGCAGCTGGAGCAGTCACTGAAATTGCATGGACTCGCTGAGCGGCTCTCAGGCGAACAAAGAAAGAAGGTCTTGGAGGAACGCGAACAAACGCTGAGCGAGATTCGGGTGAGCATTGAACACATACAGTCCGCAGTGAAGCACTACGAAGAACTGATGGACAAGGAGCAGCAAAGCGACCTGGGAAGTCTTCGCGACGAACTGGACGCTTCGCTGCGAATTGCGAAGCGCACGGAAGAGCGCATGCGTGAGCTTGAGGGATCCTTAAACTACGACGCGCGGATGAAGGAGTAGATTGGGACCTTCGATTTCGACAACCTTTATTGAATAGACACCGATCAGACCACTAACAGGAGTAGATTCTCGATGTTCAGAGCCATTGGCCGTTTCTTTCGTGCAATCGGATACATGTTCACCGGCAAAGTGAATTCCGCTGCCGATTCGATGAGCAACAATCCGACCGTGATATCAGCAACCTTCGACAAGATCATTCAAGAAAAGAAGAAGCGGTTAAACGAGTACAAAGACGCGATCAGCGCAATGATCGCTCAGGAAGAGAGCAAAAAGGACAAGCTCAGTAGCCTGACTGAAGAAATTCAGAAATTGGAAAAACTCAAGTCGGGCGCCGCCGCACGCGCAAAGCAGATCGCCGACAAATACAATGGCGATGCAACGGCTGTCCGAAACGACCCCGAGTACCTTAAGTGCCAGTCTGCGTTCAAGGATTTTACAAGTACGCTCGTTGAGAAACAGCAGCGAGCCAACGAAATCGACGCCGATCTCAAGCAGCTCATGGCCAACGTGAATGGCCACAAGAGCCAAATTCAATCTTTGATGCGAGATCTCGACAAGCTCAAGGAAGAAAAACATGATGCCGTCGCAGACATTCTATCGGCGACCGAAGAAAAGCAAATTGCCGACATGGTCAACGGAATCTCCGATGACAAGACGAACGAAGAGCTGCACCGATTGCGAGAGCTGAGACAGAAGGCTAGTGCCAACGCGAGGATCTCTCGCGAACTCGCTGGCATGGATAACAAGAAAGCTGAATCGGAGTTCATGGAGTATGCGCAAAAAAGTGCAGCGGACGACGAGTTCGATGCCCTGATCGGTATTTCAGCGAAGAAGGAGACCGTTGAGTCCACTCCGCGCGACTCCAAAATTCCTGAGGCATGAGGTTCGGGGTAGGTCGAACGTGCCGGGTACAACAATCCTGGCGTTCGTCCGCCCATCGGATTAAGTCGGGTAGCGGCGGGCGAATTGAGACTTGAAATGAAGGCTTTGATTCTAAAGAAGCAGTCGCGTCTCTGCGAGACGCGAAAGGACTGAGTCGCTTAGAGACGCAGCCAACTACAAAGTCGCTCTCGGCAAGAGCGACCTACTGAAAATAACTGTTAAAGCAAAGGTTACGACGATGAAACGAATTGGATCCCTACGATGGTTTTCCGTACTAGCTCTCACTACGATGATGGTGGGCTGTGATAACAAGCCCGCAGAAAAGGAAGTTGCAAACGCGGACCAAAAAACGAAACCAATAGCTGCACCGAAGTTCGTGCTCGCTTGGAGCGAATATCCGTCTTGGAGCATTTTTGGGGTGGCAAGCGACGTGGGCTTGATCGATGGTGAAGCTGGCAAATTGGGCTCGATCGAAAAAAAGTACAACGTGGATATCGAGCTGAAGTTGGTGGACTATGATAGCTGCATTACCCTTTACGGAAACTCGAATGCCGATGCGGTGTGTATAACCAACATCGACATCCTCGGTCCTGCGTCGTCACGCAAGAGCGTAGCAATCATGCCAACATCGACGTCCAATGGCGCGGACGCCTGCATTGTTGCGGGCATCGATTCGGTCGATGCGCTGGCTGGCAAAGTGACCAAGGGGCTAGAGAAGAGCGTTTCTCAATATTGCTTCGATCGATGTTTAGAGAAACTTGGTAAGGAGCCTGCCAAGTTTCCGTTCTCGCAAATGGATCCCGAGAAAGCCGCACAGGCGTTCCAAGGCAAAACGGACAACATTCAGTCGATTATGGTATGGAATCCGTTTGTGATGCAGTCGTTGGCCAAGCGCCCAGATTCCAAAGTGCTTTTCGATTCATCCAGCATCCCCGAAGAGATCATCGACATGGTTGTCGTGGGTGCAGATTCGCTAAAGAAGCCTGGCGGAAAAGAGTTTGCAGTCGCCATTCTCGAGACTTTTTATGCAATGAACAAACGTATGGCAGATCCAGCTACAGCCGACAAAACTCTTATTGGTATCGGTGCCAAGTTTGCCCAATTGGAACTTGCAGATATGAAAAAAGTGGTTACCCAAACTCGATTCTACAGTGACCCAAAAGACGCGATTGCGCTATTCGGTGGCGACAAATTTCGAAAAGAAACCATGCCGGTTGTAAGCAAGTTCTGTGAAAAGTATGGATTGACCCCAAAGCCAACTTCCCTGTCCTTTGGGACGGGTGAAGGTATGGTCGATTTCGACGATTCGTTCTTAAAGGGGATGAAGTAAGCCAATGTTCAGTGGTCAAATACTCTGGACTGTTGAATAAATCAGGGTCGAAGCCGCAATTCCAAACGCCGGTCCAAGCCGGCGTAAAACGCATAGCTTGCATTTGATCTCATCGCGTTTCCTCATTTTAAACGAAACTTCTCGCGCAGGATGGTGTTTCGACTAAAGCCAAGTACCGGTGGCCCCTTTTTTCTACTCTTGTCCGAGCAAAAGTTGACACATTTCATCCTGATTCCATCCTTAGTGGTCGCCTTAGGGATTAGCTTAGTGCTGCTGGGACGCAGCGTTTGGCGAGTCATCCTGGGTGCGAATCCTCAGTCGGCCTTAGAGAAATTGTTTGGCGTTTTGCTGGTCGGAGCGGCTTCTGTTATCGCCATTGATTGGATTCAGGAATCTAGGGCTCTTACATCGAGACATTACGAACTCTATTCGGATTTCGCATGTTTGCTCGTTTTTTCCGCTTTTATTCTCTATGCGTATCGAGTGAACGCTTTTAGAGGTCAAGCCGCCATGATTCGACGAAGCGTGCATTCCTGGGCGATGATCTTGATCGCGATGGGCATGACGGGATGGAGTTACCACCGCGTCAGCGTTCGCAGTATGAATTTTAACCTCGTCGGCCTTGAGGACGTGCTTCCTGGCGCTGTCCAGGTAAATAGTCTTGCATTGGGGGTCACGGATGATGGGACAGTTGTTCCGCTTTATGGCCTATCTGCAAGTGAGGAAATGTTCGAAGAGTATTTGCTCTCTTCCGAGGAAAAGTTTAAGAGCTTCAATCACGTAGGAATCCATCGTGAACAAGCGGATCGAATGTCCAATTGCCACGGTTGGGTTTTCACGAACGGACAATTTCTGCTGAAGGGCCGCGATGTGGATCGCATCCTATGTGACAATCGTTACGTCGTAGTGGTGGATCCGCAACCGGACGATGTGGTCATTTATCGCGACGATCTCGGACGCATTCTGCACACAGCACTGGTACAGGGCGTGCTTCGCGATGGAACCATAATCACGGAAAGCAAATGGGGTATCGATCAACGGTTCCTTCATCTCCCCGTGGATCAGCCCTATTCACAAACTTTTCAATACTACCGGACCAAGCGCCCAAATCATCTGATCAAGATTATCGATGCGAAGGACTTTGACTCATCGGAAGAGGTTGGCGTTTGGCAGGATGGCTAGTGCTAGTGTCTTGTCCATCTTTCGCTTCTCGGCTGGTATGGTTTTGCCCGTAGCGAATGTCGTCAAGGCTTTCGGCGATTTACACTTTCCGAAACTCTTGACGAGTTTCGCTACCTTAAAAATATATTTGGACAAAGCACTCGCATAGCTAACGCTCGTAGGCTTGACGCACGATTTGCTCTAGCAACATTCGCTAGTTTTTTGCGACTTCAGGATTAAGGACTCGTGCGAGCGCTTCCCCGGTATAAGAGCGGAGTTTCGCGGATGTGACTATGGTTTCAGCGACCATCGACTGCGGAATCGGCGTTTTCCTCGCAACTTTCTTTTTTGTCGATTTCGGACCGGCTTTCGCAGTGGGAAGGGTGTAGCTTGTGTCCGATGCATAACTGGCGAGCGATTTGGCGGGTCCTGCAAAGACAACTTGCCCGCCTTGCTTGCCCGCCTCGGGTCCCATATCGATCACCCAATCGGCACATTTGATGACATCGAGATTGTGCTCGATTACGACCACGCTATTGCCGCTATCCACCAAGGCGTTTAACACGTGCATCAGTTTGCGAATGTCTTCAAAATGGAGGCCAGTTGTTGGTTCATCGAGTAGATACATGGTATCTCCTGTTGCCGGCCGACAGAGTTCTGCAGCCAGTTTCACGCGTTGGGCCTCGCCTCCGCTGAGTGTAGGGGCGCTTTGTCCTAACGCTAGATAATCGAGTCCCACATCGCAAAGCGTTTTGAGCATGTTGTGGATCTTTGTCAATTCGCTCGTGACGTCACGAGCTTCACCAATTGACATTTTGAGGAAATCACTGATGGACTTGCCTCGGTACTTAACCGCAAGGACTTCTTCGGAGTATCGAGAGCCGTGGCATGCATCGCATTCGATCCAAACATCGGGTAGGAAGTGCATTTGGATTCGAATCTGTCCGTTGCCTTCGCATTTTTCGCATCGGCCACCTTCGACGTTAAAGCTGAAATGGCCAGCATGCAGCCCGCGGACTTTGGATTCAGGCAATTTTGCAAACAACTGCCGAATGTGCTCGAACACACCGGTGTAAGTTGCGGGATTACTGGATGGAGAATTGCCAAGCGGTGATTGATCGACGCGCAGGACTTTGTTGATGTTTTTGGTTCCAACAATTCCCTCGTGCAGTCCGGCCTGCAAGTCGGCGCGGTGCAACGATCTCGCCAACGAAGGATAGAGAATGCCGTTGATCAAGCTGCTTTTGCCACTGCCGCTTGGGCCAGTTACTGCCGTAAAGCAACCAAGTGGGATGCTAACGTTGATGTTGCGTAGCGTGTTGGCCCGTGCACCGTTGATTGTAAGCCAACCCTTTGGTGGATGGACGAACGGAGTCCAGTCGTTGCAGGAAGCAGATACATCGGAGGGGATTGCGATACGGTGTTGGCTGGGTATTTCGATTTGTTTCATGCCGCTTAGAAACGGACCTGTGATGGATCCCTTTTGTTTAACGATTTGTTTTGGCGTACCTTGAGCGACGACTGTGCCTCCAAGAGGTCCCGATCCGGGCCCGAAATCGCAAAGCTGATCACTGTTGGAAATCACATCGCGATCGTGCTCGACCACGAGCAATGTGTTGCCTAGATCGCGCAATCGGTGCATGGCTCGAATGAGCCGATCGTTGTCCCTAGGATGCAAACCGATAGTCGGTTCATCAAGTACGTACAAAACGCCACATAGTCCGCTGCCGAGTTGGCTAGCCAACCGGATTCGCTGAGCCTCGCCACCAGACAAGGTATTGGCAGATCGATCCAGTGTAAGGTAGTCCAATCCGACGTCGGACAAGAACTGCAATCGCTGCGTGATTTCGCGATGGAGCTCGCCGGCAATCTTTTTTTCGCGTCGCTCCAAGGTCCACGATTTGGATTCTGTCAGCAGCTCGCCGATCGGCATACGACCGATGTCTGCGATCGCGAACGAACGGAATCTGGCGTGCGCAGCCTCTGGGCGAACACGTGCGCCGCCACATGCGGTGCAAGGGACCTCAGCCAGGAATCGGGAGAGCCGCAAACGCAGACCGATGTTCGAATTGGATGCCAGTTCTAATGCGGGAAACACCCCTCGATAGATAAACGACATGACAACCGTTCGATCTGAGGCCTTGGCCTTTTGTGACGCAGAATCGATATCGGATTGGAGTACATTGATTTCGCGATCGAGCAAGCCATGGAACAGGACCGAACGTTGTCCTACCGATAGTTGCGAAACGGGGCGATTGAGTGGAATTCCAGACTCGCGGCAAAACGCGTGTAGCATCCCACGCGCGAGCGGGTTCTCTAACGAGGGCCATAACAACAGAGCACCTTGCTCAAGCGAATGGTTTTCATCTACGGACGCAGCGGGGTCGGTTCCAGTTTGAGTACCAAGGCCACTGCAGCTTGGGCACCAACCCACAGCGGTATTGAATGAGAAACTATGGGGAGTCAACGATTGAAAGGAGAGACCGCATGGAGCGCACGCCAGTTGCAAGGAGAATGTATGGGTTTCCCAATGCATTTCAGCTCGCTCCTCGTCAACGATAGCAAGTTGGATGACTCCGTTGCCCATCGTCAAAGCGGTTGAGACGCTATCGCTCAATCGCTTGCGGTCTTTGCCATCCAATAGAAGACGATCGACGACCAATTGTATTTCGTATCGGCTCTTCTTCTGAAGCGATGGCAACAAATTGATTTCATGCGTTCGGCCATTGATACGAATTCGGACGAAGCCATCCTGCTGCAGGTCTGCAAAGAATTGCTCTGGTGTTTGATTGGAATGCGGTGTGATCGGTGCAAGCAAAAGCGCTCGAGTGCCCGACTTCGACCCAAGTTCCATCAATCGATCGACGATCTGATCACTCGTTTGCGTACTTACCGGCAGATCGCATCGAATACAGTGCATTTGTCCCAATCGGGCGAAAAGCACACGGAAGTAATCATAGACCTCCGTCACAGTACCCACGGTGCTCCGCGGCGTGTGGGAAAGGTTGCGTTGTTCGATGGCTACGGAAGGACTCAGTCCATCGACGCGTTCCACGACCGGCTTTGGCATCTGCCCGACAAACTGCCGAACGTAGGGGCTTAAGCTTTCAACAAAACGACGTTGCCCTTCCGCGTAAATAGTGTCCATCGCCATCGATGTCTTGCCACTACCGCTTTGGCCGCAGAAGACGGTCATTTGATTGCGGGGTAGAGTAAGGTTGACGTTCTTTAGATTGTGTTGCTGTGCACCCACCACTTGGATGTCTTGCAATGCATTGCTCTTGGCCGTTGGTTTTTTGGCTTGGTTGGCTTTGTTTATTGGCTTGGATTTGTCTGGTTGATGAGTTTCAAAGTACTTCTTAAGTGCAACACCCGTAAACGACTTCTTCTGTTTGGCGATTGTTTCCGGTGTCCCTTGGCAGAGAATTCGGCCACCTCCAGCGCCCCCTTCAGGTCCCATGTCGATGATCCAGTCGGCTGCCTGGATCAAGTCAAGGTTGTGTTCAATGACGATCACGGTATTGCCGAGGTCGACGAGGCTTTGCAGCACCTTCAGGAGCAAATCGATATCATAGAAATGAAGTCCCGTTGTAGGCTCGTCCAGGACATAGAGCGTTTTACCTGTTGCGCGTCGACTAAGTTCTCGCGACAGTTTGATACGTTGTGCTTCGCCACCTGACAGAGTTGGCGAAGGCTGACCCAATTTCAGATAATCTAGTCCGACGTCGTGTAGCGTTTGCAGTTTTTCATAAATTTTCGGGAATGCCGAGAAGTGTTCCAGTGCCTGTTGGACGTCAAGGTCCAAGCAATCTGCGATCGATTTGCCCTTGAACTCGACTTGAAGTGTTGGGCGGCTATACCGTTTGCCTTCGCAGATAGCGCAAGGAACCCATAGGTCTGCGAGGAACTCCATGTCGAGCCGATTCGCACCGTGGCCGTCGCACGCAGAGCATCGCCCTTGTTCGGTATTGAAACTAAAAGTGCTGGGAGTGAAACCGCGCCGCTTCGATTCAGGGAGCTCTGCGAATAAGTCGCGTATATTGTCAAACAGCTTAACGTAGGTAGCAGGATTGCTTCGAGGCGTACGACCGATGGGGCTTTGGTCGATGTCGATTATTTTGTCGAGGAATTCGATTCCTTCGATGGCGTCGTGTGGCCCGGGCTTATCTTCTGCACGTTGAAGAGCGTTTCGCAAGGCGGGCGAAAGGATATCGGAGATAAGTGAGCTCTTGCCGCTGCCGCTAACGCCCGTGATCGCCACAAAGCAACCGAGTGGGATTTCGACGTCAATGTTCTTGAGGTTATTGTGCTTAGCACCGACCACTTTGACCCGGTTGCCGTTCCCTCGACGTCGTTCCGCAGGTCGATGGATCTGTCGCGATCTGTTGAGGAAACCGCCAGTGATACTTTTGGGATTGGCGGCGATCTCCTCGATCGAGCCCGCAGTCAATAGTTCCCCTCCTCGAACCCCTGGTCCTGGGCCGAAATCGACGATGGTATCCGCGGCCCGCATCGTGTCTTCGTCGTGTTCGACCACGATGAGGGTATTGCCCAAGTCGCGGAGTCGTACTAGAGACGAAAGCAACCGGTCGTTGTCGCGCGGGTGCAATCCAATCGACGGCTCATCGAGAACATATAGGACGCCAACCAAGCCAGCACCGATTTGGCTTGCCAACCGAATACGCTGGGACTCACCGCCGGACAGTGTGGGTGCTGTGCGTTCTAGCGACAGGTAAGAAAGTCCTACATCGAGCAAGAATTGCAATCGTGCTCGCACTTCTTTAATTGCTTCGCCGCCGATGGCGATTTGTCTTTCGGTTAAATCGAGCGAGGCAAAAAACTGGGCACATTGATCGAGCGGTAGTCGCGAGCAATCACCGATAGCCAACCACGGATTGGCCTTGAACGAAGGTGCAAGGGATTTTAGGCGAACCGACCTCGCCTGTGCATTGAGTCGAGTGCCGTTGCAATCGCAGCACGCGCTGGTCTGCATATACTTTTCGTATTGCTTGACTACCATCGGATTCTTGCTGGCGCGGTAGGTGGCTAGTAGATCGGCGACAATACCTGTGAAGGCTTGCCCATGGAGCGCGCGGCCTTTGGAATGCACTTTCAGTCCCTGGTATCCGAATAGGAGCCAATTCCTTTCCTCTTGTTTTAGTTTCTTCCAAGGAGTGGTCAGAAGGTGATTGCGGTCTAATTTCTTAAGGTGCTCAACATAATTTGCAAAGTAGGTAATCGAGCGCCGAAGCCAGCGAGTCATCTCGGTTGATTTCCCGATCAAGTCGATGGCACCATTCTTCAACGACTTGTTTTCATCTGTGACCAGGCGGTCTTCGGTAAAGGTAAACGTTTCTCCAAGCCCGTCGCAGTTCTTGCATGCTCCTTGGGGTGAATTAAAGCTTAACAATTGAGGCGAAGGGGGTGGGTAGGATACTCCACATTTGGCACAGGCGTAGGTTGATGAAAAAACAATATCCTGCGATGGATTGCTCGTGTCCATCTTCTTGTTCGTTACTGTAGGTGCAGAGGCGACGACAGGATCGAATTCCGCCTGAGTAAGCGATTTTTTCTTTCGACTCACTTTTTTCTTGGTTTCAATCGCAGCCACTACCTCGATCGCGGAAACCACAGGCGATAACAGCATGGTGCCTTCACCGTATTTCATTGCGTTGTCGACCGCTTCCGCAATGCGTTGTCGCGAGGCGTGTTGGATGTCGATCCGGTCGACAACCAATTCGATATTGTGTTTGATCTGACGTTCCAAATCAGGAGGTTCGCTGAGCAAGCAGACTATGCCATCGACGCGGGCACGATTAAAGCCTTGGCGCCGAAGTTCATCGAACAAATCTCGATGCTCGCCTTTTTGGCCCCGAATGACGGGTGCTAAGAAGAGGTAGGTAGTTTTCGATTCGATCGCTTGGATACGCTCGACCATTTGATCGCGAGTTTGCGATGAAATTTCGGAATTGCATTCCGGACAAAAACCGGTCCCAACGCGGGCAAATAGTACTCGCAAAAAATCGTGAAGTTCGGTGATGGTGCCAACAGTCGAACGCGGATTGTTTCCAGTAGACTTTTGGCTGATGGAGATTGAAGGGCTTAGGCCGGAGAGAAAGTCGACATCAGGCTTTGGGAGCTGTCCGACAAATTGGCGGGCGTAGGTTGAAAGACTTTCGAGATAGCGACGTTGGCCTTCGGCGTAGAGGGTGTCAAAAGCGAGTGAGCTTTTGCCACTGCCAGAAACACCGGTAAAGCAAATGAGTTGATTGCGTGGAAGAGTGAGATCGACACTTTTGAGATTGTGTTCGCGCGCTCCGCGAACAACGATCGGTTGATCATGGGTTTTCACTCTCTAGTGAACTCCGACGCTCGCAAGATATCGTTCCGCGTCTAAGGCAGCCATACATCCAGTTCCGGCCGATGTGATGGCTTGTCGGTAGTAGTCGTCAGCGACGTCACCCGCGGCAAAAACTCCCTCTACGCTCGTAAAGGTTCGATAAGGCTGGGTCCAGCGAATATAACCATTTGGCAGGTTTTCAACTTGACCGCCTAGGAACTTCGTGTTCGGTGTGTGCCCGATGGCAAGAAACATCCCAGCTGCTTCGAGTGTTTTTGTTTCTCCCGTTTCGACATGTTTGGTTCGAATCGAAGTTACGCCCACTCGCATGTCTTCAGCGTCACCTAATACCTCATCGATGACAGAGAATTTGACCAACTCAATTTTCGCATTTGCCAAAGCTCTTTGTTGCATAATCTTCGAGGCTCGCATTTCGCCCCGTCGTAGAATCAAGTAAACCTTCGAAGCGTACTTGGAAAGATAAGTTGCTTCCTCAACTGCGGAGTCGCCCCCTCCTACCACTACCAATGGCTTATTTCGGAACCGAGGCAAGGCACCATCGCAAACAGCACAGGCACTAACACCTTTGTTCTTAAATTTTTCTTCGCTTGGCAAACCCAAATAATTGGCGCTTGCTCCGGTTGCTAGGATGACCGTATGCGTTTCGAAGGATCCATTTTCGCTGGTGTTCAGTCGAAGTGGCTTGCCGGAGAAATCGACGCTTACCACGTCGTCGGTTATGACGCGCGTGCCAAAGTTCGTCGCTTGTTGTCGCATCAATTCCATCAACTCAGGTCCGGTGACGGCGTGAGCATGTTCTTCGATGGGTGGGAGCATGTATTTGCGATCGGAACCGATGGCGGAATCAAGAAATTCCTTAAGTTTTCCGGACGGGAATCCCGCGTAGTTTTCGACTTCGGTTGTTTGAGCAAGTTGACCCATAGGGTATCGACCGTTCACCCGATTTTCTTCGGTCATCGCCCCTTCGAAGAGAAGCGGGCGAAGATTCGCACGCGCCGCATAAATTGCGGCAGACCAACCTGCTGGTCCGCTCCCGATGATGACGCAGTTTTCGATGTTGCTCATGAAAAATCGATGAAAGTGAGATAAAAGTGTCTAGATTCAGATCTCAGTCTGGTCCCGAGATTCGCACCCATTTTGTAACACAGGCGACTTAATTGACAATGGGAAACCCCATTCAATGCAAACAAATGAGAATTGACAACGAATCGCTTTTCTAGCCACTGACGTGATAGGATTGAGTACAATTAGCGGCCTTTGTTTTAGACTTTTTTCATGTGAGATGTGCATTTGTCTCTACATAATTGGCCAGCCGCTTCAAGAGTGTTGCAAAAAGGAATACGAAAAATGGCGTTCGCAATTCTGAATTTTCCTCAATTCCATGCGGCAATTCGAATTGCAGGCTCCATTCTTTTTGGTGCGTCGATAGTGCTTTTCAGCTTTGTGCCCGCTGCCGCTCAGAAAGTACCTCCGGCAGGATTCACTTCGCTGTTCAATGGGCAAGATCTGAGTGGATGGTATGGGTGGTCGACTCGCGATCCCAAGGAACTTTGGTCCATGTCGGCCGAAGAACAAGCCAAGTACAAGAAGCAATCGATCGAAGGGGGCCCGGTGGGCAAGAATGGAAAGCCAACCGAAGAGCATCTCAACGTCCACTGGCGAGTTGAGAATAAGGAATTGGTGAACGATGGAAATGGACTCTATTTGACCACGGACAAGGACTATGGAGACTTTGAATTGCATTTGGAGTACAAGGCTCTCCCTAAAGGAGACAGTGGAGTTTACTTGCGTGGCATACCACAGGTTCAGATATGGGATTCGACCGAAGGGGATCCGCGTGGACTTGGACAAGACAAGGGTTCGGGAGGACTTTGGAATAACCGCAAAGGCTCGCCGGGCAAAGACCCATTAAAGAAAATGGATAAACCCTTTGGCGAGTGGAATTCGCTCAAGATGACCATGATTGGAGAACGAGTGACGGTCATTCTCAATGGAGAAATAGTGGTCGACCATGCGATCTTAGAGAATTTTTTTGCCAATCAAAAGAGCGGCTATGTTGCGTATGGAAAATCCGATACCCAAAATCAGTCTCGGGAGGCACCGAAAGTGCCCAACGGTTTCATGCGAGACCCTGTTTATGTCAAGGGGCCAATCCAATTACAAACGCATGGAAGCGAGATACGTTGGCGAAACGTATTTATCCGCGAGATCGATGCAGAGGAAGCAAACAAGTTACTGGCTGCTCGTGATCCAGATGGATTCGTAGAACTCAACAATGGAAAAGACCTAAGCAATTGGTTGGGCGCAGTGGACAACTACGAAGTCGTAAACGGCGCCATCGTTTGCAAAAAGGGTAAGGGTGGGGATTTGCTCAGCAAAGAGGAATATGAAAATTTCATCCTTCGCTTTGAGTTCCTATTGCCCCTCGCTGGAAACAACGGCATCGCCTTGCGAACACCTCTTGGTGGCCACTCCTCTTCCGATGGATTGGAGATCCAAGTCATCGACAGCGATGGCTACAATGCCAAACACTCTACTCCATTGAAACCATTTCAATACCATGGGTCGCTCTATCACTGCGTCGGTGCCAAACATGGTTTCCTCCGTCCGGTCGGAGAGTGGAACTACCAAGAGATCCAGGTTCGAGATCAGACGATTCAAGTCACCCTGAACGGAACTAAGATTCTGGACGTCGACATCGACCAGTTCGACCGCAGCCAAATCGAGACCCTGCCCAAAGGACTTGACCGTCGCAAAGGGCATATCGGTCTTGCGGGGCATAGTGACCCGGTCGCATTTCGAAGTTTCAAAGTGAAGAAGCTGTGAGTCAAAGGTCGAAGGAGGAGGACTGTTGTGGCGCGCCGCGAGGGAAGTGGGGGTGGCGAGAAGTGTCATAATGTTCAGTTCTTTTCGACGACCACTCGCAGGTATTGCGAGGCATACTCAAGAAGCGCATCGGCTAAAACCTGTGCCGTTTTGGCCCTGCGGCCTGCGACCCTGTATTCGGCTCCAAATTCGAGTTGCATAGCATCGATGGGCGACGCCAATTGGTTGCCATACGACTGAACGATAAAGCCCCCTGTAAAGCCCGTTTGTTCCTTTTCGGTTGTCTCGGACGGATGGACAGTCCAGCCGCGTGCGCCGAGCAATCCAAAGAGACTATGGGGCCCATGGTGGGCTGCTTCGCCAAAAGTAGCTCGCAGGTGTGAAACCGTTAAGCCGTTCTTTGTGCCACGAAATACAGTGTCTCGGCGAGTGCCTTGTCCATGAATGTCAATCAGCACACCCGCTTGAAATCGGTCGGTCACTTCGCGGCAATAGGATGATAAAGTGCCGTGATAGTGATCGTATATGGGTTTGATGATCGGGTCTTCGTACGCGATATCGGCTGGGCGATTCGGGTCCATGAACTTGCGATGGACTCTAGAAATAACAACGTAAGGTGCTTTTCCAAATCGTCTCTCAAGCTCCTTAGAGACTTCGTGCGTTAACTCTTCCGTTCCTGAGTCGCGACCAGTAAAGAAACCGGACGGCCCAGATTTCAATCCGGTTCCAGTCCGTTCCGAAACACCCGGTACTTCTCTAAGCCCACCGTGAGGTGCAGAAAGAATGATCGGTAAATCGCCTTTTTGAACAAACACACAGTCGCTCAGTTCGTATTTCGGAATAGACTCGTCTAGCGGTCTCGTCAACGTCTCTTGCGAGAGGAGTTGAGCGGTATTGCAAACAAATGCAATCACAATCAACCAGAAACAAGCGGGAGGGTTTTTGGAATCGGCCGAGCGTCGGCGGCAAGAACCGGACATCTCCATGGTGTTTTCTCGAACTTTTCGGATTGCGTGAGGATTTGGGAAGCAGCAGGGCGATAGCCTCCAATCTAGTCAAGAAACGGAATAATCCAGCAGGTCAAGCCTGCGGTGGGATTGAATCCTACAGTTTAGACCAGTGGTTGTTCCAGTTTTTTTGCTGAAGAAGAAGTTTGTTCGACCGAAATCAAGCAGATCATTGGCTCAAAAGTGGGCAGATCTCCTAGCCCGAGCCGAGCAAAACATTGGGCGATCTGTATCGGGTGGATTTCAAGCGACAACTAAATGCTAGCATTGACTTGCAAGGGTGGTCGCGTTCGCGGTCTTGATCGAAGCTCGGAAATCCCCTATTTACCCGGTATGGGAAACTACGTTGAGAAATGGAGAATGCCGCTTGCACGGTTCAGCATGCTGCGATGGCAACCGGCTTTATGCACATGGCTTTTGGCGTTTGCGATGGCTGCTGGTGTCCAGGCGCAAATTCAGTTGATTCCGCCAACGCAACCTCATCCACCCCAATACCGACTATCGCATCCGGAGATCGTTCCGGGGCAACAAGTATCGGGTATGAATCCGCAAGTCCGCTTAGCAGGCCAGTCCAATCAGGTCGCGGCGCCGGCAGCACAGCAGAGTCCACGACCTGCTCCGGTTAGTGACGCTATCTCGATTACTCCTGAAGCGGTGAACAACCGTCTTCAGCAGTTTCAAGCGGCTACAGATCTTGATCCAACACTCAAGCAAACGCTTATTGCAACCTACGAAGCAATACTAGCCGAGCTAAAAAATCGAACGGAAAGCGAAAAGGTCATCAAGGAGTTTATTGTCGCTTATGAAGCGGCCCCAGTTGCTACAGCCGAAGCTAAAAAGCGGAAAGAGAATCCACGACCGCGGATTGTTTTTTCGGAAGGGACGTTGCAGTCGACGTCTCGAATAGAAACGCTCCAATCTTATCAACTCGAAGTTCAGGCGTTGGCGCAGGCTGCAACAGATGGTCGAGTGCGGGTCGAAACGGCGATTGTTTCGCGCGATACGCGTCGCAAAGAACTCGCTACTTTGCTGGCGAACAATCAAATAACAACAAACAAGCTCAATGAGGAGTTAGCGATTCCGGCTGTGGACGGTGTGGACCCGAGGATCCGCGAGGCCACGACATTACTATTGCGAGCCAAACTCTTAGCGCTTGCCGAACGCAAGCGATTGCTGGAACAAGAGCAACGAACATACGACGCGGAACAGGAATTACTCCCTATTACAAAAGAGGTGCTAATTGCCGAAGAAAAGTTTCAGCAGGCTCGTCTCAAAGAAGTGAATGATCAGCTGAGCAAGCGACGTGAAATATTGATTGAGAACCAGATGAGCGTCGCGAAAGGACTCGTACTGCAGGCTGCGCCGGAGCTCAAGAAGTCCGCTGAGACGATTGTAAAACGGGTTGAAGATTGGCTTGAACTAGCCAAGCAATCAACGTCGCTTAGGTTGGATGTAGACTCCGCGGGTAGCGAACTGAAGATCTTGGCAGATCGATTCAAGAATATGTCGGACCGCATTTCGACGAAGAGCAACAAGCACGTCTCGAATTTCAACAGTTGGGTTGGTTTGATGCTTCGCAAGCAGCGAAATGAGTTACCCGACATCGGCCAATTGGCTCAACGGCAGCGAGAATACCAGACCAAGCATCTTTCCACGCAAACGCTGGTTCTTGAGCTAGAGGATTGGAAAGCATCACCATCATTTTCCCTGGATACACAGGCATCCCCAATACCCACCAACTCGCTTTATCAATTTGAAAACGCACCGGTTTATGAACAAAGGCGCATGCTTCAAGCATTGGAACATCGAATCGTGGACGAGTTCCTTCGCGATGCGAACAACTACATTGATCTTCTGTTCAACCTAGCGGACACCAACCAGAAGACCATAGACCAGGTGCGACGCTACCGCTCTTTTATCGACGAACACGTACTTTGGATTCGCTCCAGTGAACCGATCAATAAGTCCGATTTTCGGCAGCTCTGGCCATCGATCCAGTGGCTATTCGATTTGCAGAACTGGCGACTCATCCCGAGGCAATTGTGGTTCGATTTGCAAACGCATCCGTGGGGCTACTTGCTGGGCATCTCTTGTTTTGGAACGTTGCTTCTAAACCTCAAGCGGTTTAAGAAACAGATTCAAACACAGGGATCGATTGCAACGAAATCCAACTGCACTAGTTTTATGCCAACAGCCAAAGTGGTCCTGTACTGCATCCTGCTAAGCTCACCTCTTGCGTTGCTACACCTAACTCTTGGATGGCGATTGATTAGCACATCGGAAGGAAACCCCTTTGTCGATTCCATTGCGATGGGGCTTCTGGTCAGCGCTCGATACTTCTTTCCCTTGGAGATGATCCGACAAATCAGCCGCTCGGGTGGCCTAGCCGAGAATCATTTTCAATGGCCCAGTCGTTCCACACAATTGTTGCGGAAGAACTTGAGGTGGTTTATTGATTTGGCGATTCCCGCAGTTACGGTGGTAGGAATTGTTGCACAATTTAGTGAAACGCGATGGGAGAACTCGTTAGGAAGGCTCACCTATTGCCTAGTGTTGTCCCTATGCTTTATTTATTTGCTGGTGTTGCTGCATCCCCGCAACGGTGTCTTCAGCGACTTCCTGAGCCGCAATGCCGGCGGATGGATCGATCGATTGAAGTACATTTGGTACACAGGCTTTGGCGTAGGGCCATTGGCGTTGATGGGAATGAGCCTGATGGGTTACCATTATACGGCCATTCGGCTCACGATGCTGTTGCATACGACCTTCATCACTTTGGTCGGTATTCTGTTGCTATCGAGTTTGATACATCGATGGCTGTTGCTGCGGAGACGTGAGATAGTTGTATCGCAGGCCCGGCAGAGACTGGAGGAGGCTCGACGGCGCGACCCGGGGTCGACAAACTCAAGCACTCCCAGCAGCATTGCCAGCGCGACAGACTCAAGATCGGACCTAGCGCAAATCAACGCACAGACGGTTCGTTTAATCCGTAGCACATTGGTGTTTGCCGCTATCGGCGCCTTGGCCTTCATCTGGTCTGGAGTCTTACCGGCAGTTGGCGTTTTGGAATCGGTCCAACTGTGGACGGTCGACGGACCCACGCCTGACAAGCCGACTTGGATCACATTGGCCGACCTGTTCGTTGCAATTCCAATTGCCATCATGACGGCCGTCGCTGCAAGAAATTTACCAGGCTTGCTCGAGATCGCCCTGCTGCAACATTTACCGATCGAGAATGCCGTTCGCTATGCAATTGCGTCGCTATCCAGGTACACTTTGCTGATCTTGGGCATTGCATTGACGTTCAATAGTCTGGGTGTGCGGTGGGCTAGTATCCAATGGTTGGTTGCGGCGTTAGGGGTTGGATTGGGGTTCGGCCTGCAAGAGATTTTTGCCAACTTTGTTTCTGGGTTGATTTTGCTGTTCGAGCAACCGATACGCGTTGGCGATGTTATCACTTTAGGAGACACGACTGGGACTGTGTCGCGAATCAGGATGAGAGCGACAACTGTCACCAATTTTGATCAACAAGAGCTTATCATTCCGAACAAAGACTTGATCACGGGTCGGTTGCTGAACTGGACACTAACGGATTCAACAAACCGCGTAGTCATTCAAGTGGGGGTGTCTTATGATTCGGATCCAGAGATCGCTTGTTCTTTGCTACGTGAAGTTTGCTCGAACCATCCGAATGTACTGAGCGAGCCACCAGCAACTGCGTACTTTGAACAATTTGGCGATAGCACACTGGATCTCAAGGCAAGATTCTATTTAGCAAACTTAGACCAGCGACTCCCGACACGCCACGACCTTCACTCACAGATTAAGAAACGATTTGCAGCAGCGGGCATCGAGATATCGTTCCCGCAACGGGATCTCCATTTGCGGAGTGTCCCGCCGAATTTGGCGGCTCTGCTGAACAACGAAAGGCAATCAGTCTCTGCAACCAAAGTCGCTAGCGAACAACCTGCATTTTTGCCAAGCGACGTCGCACCAGGGAAAAGTGGCAAGTTACAGGGGGAATAAGCCGTTCGCGATGTCTGGGCGAAGTCCTAATCCGAGCCATTGTTTGTGGAGAGAAACCAACGCAATGTTCCGCAATGGCGGTATAGTCGCCCACAAACGGACGCGATTGTGCCCGCAAAGACATCAGAAGAATTCTGGTAAAAGCCAATGGGCAATCTAGGTTTTGCAAAGAAACTTTCGTTAAAATTGCGTGTTGAAAATTTGTAACCGAACATTCTCGAAGTAAGCCTTCATGCAATTTTTTTGTTTTAATTCGATAAGGAGAATGAGGGATGTCTGCTGATTGGTTTTTTATGAAGAAGAGTTTTTTTGGCAAGTCGAAAACGGTCGGCCCGATCGCGGAGTCCGAGTTTTTGCACAAGATTGAAAAGGGGGAGATTTCGCCCGAAACCATGGTTTCTAGCACATCAAAAACACATGGCCATTGGATGCATCTCAAGGAGATTCGAGCAGCTCATCAACACTGGAAGAAATCGCATCCATCCGCCAACAATGGAGCAGCCTAATCAACATGATGTTGAAAAACGAATCCTACCTTATATCGTGAATCTCTGTCTCTCAGTAATTGCCAGCATTTAGCTGGCATACTAATTTGGGCTAAGCGCTTAGGCCATTTTGTCTTGTTGCCATTTCTTCTCGAAGCGCACGAAGCCCACGTTTCAGTAAGCCAGCGACAGCCATTTCCGACTTGTTGATACGCTCGGAAATCTCCTTGAGCGACATCCCCTCCAAGTAACGCATCCGTATCGCATCGCGTTGCGAGAGTGGGATCTGTTCTAGGCAAATGGCAAGCACGACGGACGCTTCGTCTCGCATCATGCGCTGACTTGGCGAAGAGGACTCGGAGGGAACGATATCTTGCATGCCTAGCGAACTTCCGCCCGATTCGGAATTGATGCGAAGACGTACCTCTTTTCGAGCGGAACGTTTTTGGGCGGTAAGGTGTTGTTGATGGGCCGTGGACACATTGTTGCGCAGGATATTTCGCAGCCAAGCAAGCAACGACTCTACTGTATCGCCTCGGAAATGGTCAAAGTCACGTGTCGCCTCGAGAAAGGTAATTTGAACAACATCGGCGTAGTCCAGTCGTCCTTGCAATCGTTCGTCGAGATGCCGCTGAGCGATGACGTTGAGGTAGGGGCGAAACCGATTCAATAGCTCCCCTTTGGCGGATTCGTCCCCTTGCTTGGCTAACGCGAGAATTTCTTGCGAATCAAACAACATGATTATGCTTCCGGATCGATCTTGCCGATATGCATCCACTTCATCAACAGAGGCGACAAAGCTAAGCATATCAAACCAGAGCCACATGCCAGTATAGCCAACAGTTTATAGACATCGCCATAAATGTGTACGGTTGCAGAGGGAATGGGGACAATGGTTCCACCCCCTTCGTTCACGTTTGCAAATTGCGCGATAATACCGGCAAGGAATTGCGCGAACGCGGTCGCCAAGAACCAGGAGCCCATTACGGTGCTAACAAGTTGAGCTGGCGTCAACTTGGTCACCATCGAGAGGCCGATTGGAGATAGGCAAAGCTCTCCTGTCGTCAGGAAAAAGAAAAGCAAAAGAAGCCAAAACGATGAAACCATACCGTCCGAGTCAGCGTTTTGCGCTCCGATGTAAAGCATTGCGAATGCCAATCCGACCTGGATTAGGCTCAACGCAAACTTATATGGGGCCGTAGGTTCCAACCCGTAGGCACCTAGAAAACTCCAGATGCCGGTGAGGACGAGACCTAAAAGAATGATGAAAATGCTGTTGACCGCTTGAAAAACCGAAGCCGGAATTTCAGCTCCGCCTAATCCGATTTTGCCAACATTCTCTTTCGTATATTTCCATTCGATCTTCTTGTCTTCGAGCGTTGCACCACCTTGCTTTGCAAATTCGCGCAGGTATGTCATCGCAGTCATGGTCATCCGGGGTTCCTTTTGCAGATCGGCAATGGTCGCTGTGAGTTTGTCGTCCGCCATGCGTTTAGATTCTTCTTTTGCTAACTCCACTCTTCGAATCGCTTTCTCAATCTGTGCGTTAACATTGGTCGACCCGTTCTCATGGCCAAGGAATTCTTGGCTAAAATACTCCATGCCCTTCAATTCGCTATCCGCAGTTAGCCGAAGCTCAACGGATTTGTCAACGTCTGCATCGGAAACAAGTCTCGCTTCGCTAACCCGATCGATGTTGCGGTCCGCAAAGTTATTGACAGAACTGCCTTGCTGTTCGAAGAATGCCCAAAACCAAATCGAGAAAAAGGTAAGAATAAAGACCACGAACATCCGTTCTCTCGCGATCTTGCTCATTCGCAGTGCCTCGCGAATCAGATAGATGGTTGCGATAATTCCGGATAATGCCAAAACGAGTCCAGCGGGACGGCTAGCCTCTTCGACAAAGGTCGCCAAACCCTTTACCAGTTTGTTTGGGCTTTCCTGCATTGGTTTGATAAAGGATTCGGGAATCAATGTAAGTTGTTCGCTGAAACCGGGGACCACTTTGAATCCGGAAACGAGTACCACAAACACGGGGATCGCGATCACGATTCCCATCAAGACTTTGACCAAGTTCTGGCTCCACAAATTTGGAAAAGGAGCGATGCCGATCTCTTTAGGTAGACCCCCTCGAGTCAATGCGGTGATCGCAACGATGGCTGAAATAATCAGCGAGAACACGACAAAGTAAGTTGAAATGAGTGAAAAGGTATCGCCCGCGTTGTACTTCAACATTGCAACCACACTGGTTGCTGCTGCCGCCGCGATAAGCACTTGCGTAACAAAATTGGGGGCGACAAAAACAGCGAGTCCAACGAGCATTCCGATGGTCGCAAGCCCGAAGCCCTTTTCCCAACCATAGGTCTCGCCAATGTAGCCGCAGAGAAGTGGCGAAATTCCTCCACCAAGGTTTACGCCAATATAAAAGATCGTGAAACCGCTATCTCGCTTCGTGCTTTCATCGGTGTAGAGTTCGCCCACCATAGAAGAAATATTGGGTTTGAAAAACCCATTGCCGGCGATCAAGAAACCGAGTGCACAAAAAAAGCCCAGTTCCGTTTGTATCATCATAAGCAAATGGCCCGCGGCCATCAGCAATCCGCCGATAACCACTGCGGTTCGCTTGCCGAGCATTCGGTCCGCGATCATGCCTCCAAAAAGTGGAGTCATGTAGATAAGCGCTGTATAGGCTCCATAGACGGAATTGGCGTCCCTATCACCATAGCCTAAAAACCCCTTGAGCATATACAGCAACAACAAGGCTCGCATTCCGTAGTACGAGAAACGTTCCCACATCTCTGCGAAAAACAAGGTGTAGAGCCCGGTGGGATGGCCAAAGAGAGTTGGCAACGTACTTGGATCCATTTTTGAGACTGGCAAGTTACCTTGATGCACTATTCACTCCACTACGATTAGGAATTGCGATTCACAATTGGATTCCAGCATAATCAACGATTCGAAATCCTGAACGAAACATGTCACTTTCAGAGGAACCACAACGGCAGAATGGGAGCCAAACCCGGAATCCGCACCAATTTGAGGAAAATCAGGCTTTTCCGAAGAGAGACCGTATTTCTAGTGGATAGTTTGTCAGCACGCAATATGCCGCTGGGGATCACTTCTTCACCACGCTGGGCTAGCCGCGTTCCGAGCTATCAACCTACATCTACACGATTCTAGATGTCTTTGCTAGACTCACACTCATGATACCGAGAACCCATGTCTTTGCAGTTGCCGTCGAAGATTATCAAGATACGACGTTCCAAACGGTCGTCTATGCTGAACAGGACGCACAAGGATTCGTACAAGCATGGCAGGAATTGGGCGTAGAGGACATTGACTGTGTGAAACTCATCAGTGCGGAAGCGACCTTAGTCGCTATTGAATCAAATCTTCGCGAATCTCTTCGTAAAGTAGGACCTGAAGATCGGTTTGTCCTTTTCTACAAGGGGCATATGCCATCGCTTCAAGAGCAAGGAGTCATTGCTACTTTCGATACGCGTTGCACGGACGTTTTGGAAACGAGTATGCCGCTCAGTGAAATGTTGAACAGACTTCGCAAGATTGAGTGCAGGCAAATACTGCTTTTCTTGGATGGCAGCCACGGTGCTTTCCCAATTTGTAGCGAATTGAAAACAGACTTAGACAACAAGTTTCCGTCGGAGGAACTTCAGATCTTTTGCAAGGAGTCTCCGAAACGATCCGTGTTCGTTTCATGCAAACCCAACGAAGTTTCCCATCCCAGTGGATCTCTGGATCATGGCATTTGGACTCACTGCCTGATCCAATCGCTCAAGGGGGCAGCGAAAGAATCCATGGAAAAGGACTTTCGGATGACGACAAGGACACTGCAAAGTTATCTCGCGGCCGAAGTTCCTCGTCTCCTTCGCGTAACGGTTGCGGGGGCGGTGAAGCAGTCTCCTGTCTTGTATGGAAGCAAGGTGAAGGAAACGCTAATCGTCGACTTTGCGGATCGACTGCAAAAAGGGCAACCTTCACTTGCCGTAACATCAAACCCCATCAAAGACTCCAGTTTGATAGGGGAAATGCGAGGTCGGGTTCGAGAGCTTCGCGGATACAGTAAACCCAAGACATCGCTCTCGACTCACAACGATTGGGAACGTGACTTTGTCGAGAAGGCGGGGGCAGCAGAAGTGACTGCTCAGGCAACTGAGATTTTCGAAAAGCTGAGAGAAATGTTCCGCTACAAACGCAAGGATCTCAGTTTTACCAACGTAGCGTCGACCGCGTCGATCAAGGGTCCTGATTTTGATGTAAATATTTGTTTGATTCAGGATCCCGATGATGCCGAACGGTATTTGTTATCAACGGAGGTTCGATCTTTTCGTAATGCCGAGGCGATAGACGACCCGAGATTCTTGGGAATTTTTTCGAAGTATTGCAAGCGGGTTGTTTTTGAGTTGGCGGTCAATCTCGAACTGGAATCGAAGATTGACGACATCGAAGAAATCGAATGCTTAGCTGCAAATCTAGAATACGATCCCGAATGTACGGAATTCACGTTGAGGATGCCAGAAGCGGGAATCAGTATTTATGCAACAGAGATGCAACTGGTGTTCTCGTTGGATGGACCAGGTGATTTAAAGTTGCTTTTGGATAATACACAAAAGGCATTTTCTCAATTGTCGGGCAATCGCATCAATCTCGGATTGCGAGACTGACATCTAGAGTCAATTAAAAAACAATAAGCACCAGCTAGGTTAGTTACGGGCCAAGTCAATGGCGGGCAAGTGCTAGTCCTGTTGGTGAATCGAGATTCTGCGAGATGACATCCGGAGGCCCAAAACCGAGGACCTTGCCGCCGCTCCCGCCGCCTCCTGGCCCAACATCGATCACCCAGTCGCAACAACGTATCAAATCCAAATGATGCTCGACGACAATGACAGTGTTTCCTTTTTCCACCAAAACCTGGAGAACATCGATCAGCCGTACTACGTCGTGCAAATGGAGGCCCGTGGTGGGCTCATCTAGCAAATAAAGTGTCTTGCCCGTTCCTGGCTTGGCTAGCTCGCTCGCCAGTTTGATCCGTTGCGCTTCACCACCGCTGAATGTGTTTGAGGGTTGGCCTAAGGAAATGTAACCTAAGCCGACTTGCACTAGGCACTGAAGGGGAATACTCAGTTTTGGGATAGCATCAAAAAATGCGGCCGCGTCCGAGATGCTCATCTCCAAGCAATCCGCGATCGACTTTTCCTTGAACTTCACTGCCAAAGTCGCTCGATTGAATCGGCGTCCCCTGCATTGTGGGCAGGGGACATAAACATCGGACAAGAAACTCATCTCAAGCTTTTGTCTTCCTTGTCCACCACATGCATCACATCGTCCAACACCGGAATTGAAGCTAAACCTAGCTGCCGTGAAGCCCCGCTGTTTGGCATCCTTTGTTTTCGCGTAGACCTTTCGTATCTCGTCCCAAAAGCCGCAATAAGTTGCTGGGATGCTTCTGGGTGTGCGGCCGATTGGGGACTGGTCTACCTCGATCAGTTTGTCAATTCCATCGATCCCGGTCATTCTCTGGACGTGCGTTGGCAACGGCTGTTTCTTTAGAGCATTCTGAACCGCGGCCGCCAACGAGTCGTGAACGATTGTACTCTTACCACTTCCACTCACGCCGACAACACCAATAAATCGACCCAACGGGAAATCGACGCGCACCTGGTCCAAGTTATGCATCGAGATACCGGACAAGGTCAAGGAAGGATGGGTTTCGCCTACTGTCCTCTTCCTGCTCTGGGGCATCGGAATAGCATGTTGTAGGTAACGAGCGGTCAGGGAATCGATTTTCTGAAATTCCGAAGGCTTGCCGACGGCGAGGATTTTGCCGCCCAGTTTCCCTGCGCCAGGACCGATATCCACTAGCAAATCGGCAGCGCGCATTACCTCTTCATCATGTTCGACCACCACGACCGTGTTCCCACGCTGCTGAAGCGCACGCAGCGAGGCGATCAATCGTTCCGTGTCGAGCGGGTGCAAGCCGACCGATGGCTCATCCAGGACATAGCATACGCCTACCAAGCCAGTCCCTATGCTCGTGGCCAACCGAACTCGCTGTAATTCGCCGCCACTTAAGGATTCCGCTGGTCGGTCTAACGTGAGATACGTAAGTCCAACTTCTTTTAGAAAAGCCAAGCGTTGCAGAATCTCTTTTAGAATCGGTTGTCCAATCTTGGATTGGCGATCCGTTAGGGTGAGCTCTTGGAACCAAGCTGCAGCTGCATCTAATGGCATCTTCGCTATTTGCGCGATCGAAAGTCCATTGAGGCGAATTGCCAACGAGCCCTTTCTTAGTCGTTGACCTTTGCATTCATGGCACTGCGACGTGGGCGTGCCATCCAGATAGCCAAAACCCTCGCATACGGGGCAAGCGCCATAAGGACTATTAAAACTGAAGGTGCGAGGTTCTATCTCGACAATGCTCACGCCGCAAGCGATACAGGCAAAGCGTGTGGAGTAGGTCACTTCCTCGGGGATTGATTTTTCAGGCGAGAATGCCGCGATTTCTACTAGACCATTGCTCAGTCGCAACGCAACCGTCATCGCCTGCTCGATCCGGTCGCGGCTATCTTCGCGTACCACCAATCGATCGACAATGGCAGAGATGGAATGTTCCTTGCGGATGGCCAAGGTTGGGAGCGATTCGATCTCATAAAGCTCGCCGTCAATGCGTACCCGAAGCAGCCCAGCTTTGGATATGCGTTCGAAGACGTCGGCATGACCGCCTTTACGGCCAATCACCATCGGTGCCAGCAAGGTCAGTTTGGTGCCGATACCCAATTCGCAAATCGAATCAAGGATTTGGCTCGGAGGCTGGCGATCGATAAGCTCGCCGCATTCGGGACATGCAGGGGTAGCAACCCGCGCCATCAGCACTCGCAGATAGTCATATATCTCGGTGACAGTACCCACTGTGCTACGAGGACTGAGCACCCCTTGCTGTTGATCGATACACAATGCGGGTTGCAACCCACGAATGGAATCGACATCCGGTCGTTCGATCTGCTCTAGGAACTGCCGAGCGTAGCTCGACAAGCTCTCCATATATTGCCGTCGTCCTTCTGCGAAAAGCGTATCAAATGCGAGCGAGCTTTTCCCGCTGCCGCTGACGCCTGTGATAACCGTCAACTTGCCTCGCGGGATATCCAGGTCAACATTCTTTAAGTTATGCGTGCGTGCGCCTCGAATCTCTATCAAGCGACTGGGGGGGGCCTCGATGCGAGCTTTCGTGACTTTTTTGACGGAGCGCCCGTTCGTCATTTTGCCAACCCGTACTCGTAGAGCATGTATAGCTTGGGCTCGAACAGAGTGTTGATGGGTGATGGAACTCGGCCATCGTCCAGTGCGAAGATTTGTGAGCCCTGGAAGACTTCATTCGACAAGTACTTTCTGGGCACCTCGGCAAGAACGATTTCTTGGAGTTTGACCGCGTTGGTTGACTTGACCGCCAATTGAAATCCCCATTCGCCGAACGAGTTAAGGTGTGTGCGATATGGCAGCACACGGAATCCGGCCGCCGTGATCGTTGATTCGATGCACCAGAAGGCTTCGCGCGTGATGACTGGAGAACTGCTTTGCGTTACGATCGCGCCATCCTGGCTCAATATACGATGGATCAGCTTGTAAAACTCTTTGCTGTACAGCTTGTTGAGAGTTTCGCTATGCGGATCGGGTAGATCGATGATGATACGATCGTACCAGCCTTCCTTTTCCTTGATCAATGCGAACACTTGTCGGACGAAGTTGAATGCGTCGTCGTGAATGATGCGCACTCGCGGGTCGATGAGGCTATCGCTGTTAAGCTCGCGGATGACGTTGAATTTTTTGCTTAGCTCGGTAATGCTTGAATCGATATCCACCAACTCGATCGACTCGACGGACGGGAATTTCAAAACCTCGCGAATGGCTAGCCCGTCGCCTCCACCCAAAACAAGTATCTTTTTTGGTGGCTTTCCGGTGCTCATGATTGGGTGAACAAGCGATTCATGGTAGCGATGCTCATCCAGGGCTGCGAACTGCAAGTGGCCATCGAGATAGAGGCGCACCTCGCCATTGCGAGGGTGGCTGGTCAGCACGATACGTTGGTACGCTGTTTGTTCCGTGTAGATCACTTCGTCTGCAAAGAGTTGCCCTTCGGCAAACTGGGTGATACGCCCCGACGCTAACAGCGCAGCGAGCAGTATTCCAATCACCAGAATCGCATACTTCCAATAGGTTCGCACTTTGGGATGCGATGAACCGAAAAGGCTTAACGCGATGGCAGCGACCGAAATATTTAATAGCCCGATCGCGAACGATGAGCGAAACAGACCTAGACTTGGTAGCAATAAAAGCGGAAATCCAACAGAACCAATCAATGCTCCGATGTAATCGAGGCTCAAAACGTGGGCCAAAGACTCCGAAAAGCCGGCTGATCTCGACAGGATGCGAGTGAGTAGCGGGATCTCAAGCCCGACCAAGGTGCCTATGAGTAGAATGAGTCCGTACATGGTCGGTTTGTACAGAGCGTAGTACGGGAACACCAGGAAAAGGAGGGCTGCAGAAAGTCCCCCGACCAACGCGACAGCGATCTCGATTTGAATGAATCGTTCGACAAGGTGTTCGTGAATGAACTTGGTAAGATAAGAACCGATTCCCATGGCGAACATGAAGAGCCCAATGGTGATCGAGAATTGCGCAACGCTGTTTCCCAGCAGGTAGCTAGATACGGCCGCGATGATGAGTTCATAGGCGATGCCGCACAGGGCCACGATCAAAACCGAGAGCAGAAGCCATCCGTTCTGATGCGTTGAGAGCTTCGTTGACGGTTTGGCTTCAGAATCCGATGAAGGACTACTTCCCAAAACTGAAACCTTTGGATCCGGTGCGAGCCCTCGCCGCAGAGCTGCTAGCCGTTCGAGTGCTTCGTACAGACTTGACAGCCGACTGATGGTAATTCGCTGGGCTCATCGCCGTATTGGAAAAGCCGGGTTTGTTCGACGCCATCGCGCCGGAGTAAAAGCTGTTTTGGCGTCCCATCATGGAGCCCAACATATAGCCCATCATCATTCCACCGGGACTAAATCCGTAACCGTGCGGCCTGTGGTACCCATGGTTGTCAGAGGCTACGAGTCGATTGTTTGCAACATCGATGGTGACTGTAAACTCCTTGGCCTCTCCCATATCCTGAATCATGTTCTGATTTGGGTCGTGGAAGCCGACGATTTCACCACCGGCGGTCATGTTGACTCCGAGAGGGCCGTTCATGGCCTTCATTTCGTTCAGTTTGGCCGCATATTTCTTTAGGAAGTCAGACTCTTTCGTCGGGTCCTGTTTTTCAGGCTCAATGGGCTGCACCTCGACTGTCTGAACCACGGTGTTCGGAATATTTGTCGTCGAAATCTCCGGGGAACTAGAGAACTCCGTGTCGACTCCTGTAGCCGTCACAATCGCCTCGCCACCCTCTTTGGTAGCCGCATTCTTGGGCAACTTTCCTTCGTCCAATACGGCGACGAGCGCATCTACGACTTTGTTCAAGTCGACAACGTCAACCGATTGCGATTCACAGCCAACGAAGCAAGTAAACAATGCGCCGACTGGAAGTAACGCTGCAAACAGAGACTTCATGGTAGGAACTCCGGTATAGGATTGGATTGTATGTAGAACAGGCTGCTCGCCTGTTTGTATGCTGCGATTGCAGTTTGGCAACCTGCACTTAGGTGGCGTCTGCTGTGCGAGTTTACTGAGCCGCGGGCGCTAGCCGCGTCAAAGAACAATTAGGTTTACAAATGCGGCTATCTCCTGCGGCACACGTTTGAAACTGTGGCCTGCCTTCCTAGGCACGAATATCGTAGCACAGGATCTTGTCTTGTTCACGAATGTATAGTTTCCCATCCAGGATCACGGGATGCGACCAGCTTGGACGTTCTCCGCTACCTGGAATCTTGAACGAACCGGTTTCTTTGTATTCTGCAGGATTGGCCTCGGCTAAGACCATAACTCCATTTTGGTATTGGATATACAAGCGGTCCCCTCCCGCGATTACCACTGCAGATCCCGAACCAGACCCTTTCGTGTTCCACTTAATTTCCCCGGTCATCAACTCAGCACAATAAGGACGTCCAGCATCATCAGAATCGCCATAGACGTAGTCACCGACTAATACAACGCCTCCATGTTTGTTTGCTAAATCGAGTTTCATTCCATACACTTCGTTGATGGTTACTTTGCCGTCGGTCGATGGCAATTGTTTAATTAATGCAGCACCACCTTTGTCTTTCTTGTAACCAACAGGAAAGAAGACCAAGTCATCGCGAACGATGGGTGTCGGTATCACAGCAGTATTTTTGACAATTGGGTATGTCCAGAGAAGATTTCCACCGTCGGCAAACCCCATCAGGCCACTGCCAGTAGATTGAATATAGACTTTGGTTTTGCCAACTTTTGACGTCACTATCGAAGAATGGCCTGCTCCTATGTCATTTGGGTTTTTGCAAGTCCAAAGTGTGGAGCCCGTTTTCTTGTCTAAAGCAACAACGGTAGACTTCGAACCTCCAGGTGTGCAAATTACTTTGTCTGCATCGACATGCACGGATTCACTATAGCCCCAATTATCTGCTTTCTCTCCGCCAAAATCTTTCTTCAAGTCTTTCCGCCAACTGACTTTGCCGTCCGATGCGTCGCAACACAACAATTGTCCGTCGGGAGTAAGGACGTAGACTCTGCCCTCGTTAACCGTCGGAGTACTGCGCGAGCTTTGCCAGTTGGAATTCCCTTTAGTCCAGGGTGCCCCTGTTTTCGTTGCCCAAACTTGTTTGCCAGTCCGTTTGTCGAAACAACTCAAATACTCATCAGCGTCTTTTTGAGTCGAGAGGCCATCACCCAACGTGTACATCTTGTCGCCAACGATGGCGAGGCTCGCGTAGCCTCGGCCTGCCCCGGATCCTTCCCAAAGTAGTTTAGGACCTTCGGTTGGCCATGATTTTAGCAATTTGGAATCGTTGACGACCGACGTTCGATTCGGTCCACGGAATGTTGGCCAATCTTCGCCAAACAGGATGGATGCTGTCGAAAGGGTACATCCAAGGCCAAAGCAAATGGCAAGTTTTCCTGATAGGCGGGGTCGAATCATGTTTTCTTCCTAAAGTTGTGATGGGGCAATAACTTTTTTTGCTGGCCTTTGCTTTGCCGGCCCCGACTATTCTACGTTTTAGACGCTTCTAAAAATAGGGTCATTGCAAGATAAGAAACGTCGCGAGCTCCGCGAATCGAGCCAGAGTGGGTTGGGGTCCGGTCGTCTCCATCGAAAAATCAAGCCTGAGACGGATGTACAGCAGTCGGAAATGCACAAGATTTGGTACCCTGTGACAAATAGAAAGATTCCTTACCCAGTTCAGGTTGATTCAATGAAGTCATTCAAGTTTGTCTGCTACGCGTGGGATGATAAAAAAGCCGCGAGTTTGGATCCGGTTGCCCGATTGATTTATCGCTCCAATTTATTGGGATCTGACCAACGAATTACCAATACCGGTGGCGGCAACACCTCGGCAAAGATTCTCGAGAAGGATCCGCTCACCGGTGCGATCACCGAAGTATTGTGGGTCAAAGGATCTGGCGGGGACCTTCGGACCTCTACGCGGGAGAACTTTTCATCGCTCTACCAAAACAAGCTTCTGGATATGCAGCAGCTGTACGCTAGCCGACCGGACAAGGGGTACAAAGGGCAAGCAGAAGACGACATGGTAGGCATGTACACGCATACCACGTTCAATCTGAACCCTCGCGCGTCGTCCATCGATACGCCGCTGCATAGTTTTCTTCCTGGCAAGCATGTTGACCACATGCACCCAAACGCAATCATCGCTATCGCCGCGAGTCACCGTTGCCAAGAACTCACGCAAGAGATTTTTTGTGGGGAAATGGCGTACGTCCCTTGGATGCGACCAGGTTTCGAGTTGGGGTTGGCCATGCAAGAGATCTCCAAAAAGAATCCCAAACTGCAAGCCATCATGATGGGACAGCATGGTTTCATATCTTGGGCGGATGACGAGAAAGCATGTTATACCCTTACGTTGGAAATGATCGAGAAGGCGGCCGCTTATATCGATGCTAAGTATGAAGCCAAGGGCGGGGACAGGTCGGCGTTCGGAGGCATGAAGTACCAAACGCTCGAACAAGATTCACGGCACAAGACGCTGGCCGCGATACTGCCCTGGCTTCGCGGACAAATCAGTGCGAAACGCCGATTCGTTGGAACAATTCAGGATGATGCAACCATCATGCGTTTTGTAAACTCCCAGGATGCACCTCGTTTGGCCGAACTCGGGACCAGTTGTCCGGACCATTTTCTAAGAACCAAGATCAAACCACTCTATGTCGACTGGAATCCCCAAACCGAAACGGCCGTGTCGTTGAAGGTCAAGCTTGCACTCGGGCTTGAAAAATACAGGCAAGATTACGAGACCTACTACAACACTTGTAAGCGGCCAAACTCGCCGGCCATGCGCGATCCAAATCCGACCGTCATGCTAATTCCAGGTCTCGGCATGATCGCTTGGGGCAAGGACAAATCCGAATCGCGCGTCACCGCCGAATTTTATAACTGTGCAGTTGAAGTCATGCGAGGTGCTGAAGCGATCGATCATTACATTGCTTTGCCATTGCAAGAAGCTTTCGATATTGAGTATTGGTTGCTGGAGGAAGCAAAACTGAAGCGCATGCCAGCAGAAAAAGAGCTCGCTCGTCAGGTCATCATCGTGATCGGTGCAGGTTCGGGCATTGGCAAGGAGACAGCGCATCGCTTGGTGCGTGAGGGTGCACATATTGTTTGTGTCGATCTCAATGCGGAATCGGCAAATGCTACGGCGAAAGAGATAACCGATAAACACGGGCTAGGAATTGGCGTTGCTGGAAGCGGCATTTCCGGCTGTGGGCCAGCCGTGGGAATAGCTTGTGACATAACGAAACGAAACAGCATCAGAGCCATGTTGGATCAAGTCAGCCTAGCTTATGGCGGCTTCGATTCCATTTGTGTGACTGCTGGAATCTTTGTACCGTCGGATACTACTGGACATATTCCGGATGATAAGTGGGCACTCACTTTTGCAATCAATGTGACTGGCAGTTACTTGGTCGCTGACGAGGCACAAAAAAATTGGCTCGAGCAGGGATTGCACGGAAATCTCGTACTCACGACCAGCGCGAATGCTGCGGTTGCAAAGAAAGGGAGCGTTGCCTACGATACCAGCAAAGCTGCGGCAAATCATCTCGTTCGTGAACTTGCTATTGAACTTGCTCCGCTCGTTCGAGTCAACGGTGTTGCCCCGGCGACCGTGGTTCAAGGCAGTGCGATGTTTCCTCGCGATCGCGTTATAGGCTCACTTGCAAAGTATCGCATCGACTACTCGCAAGATGAGGCGACGGAATCGTTGGTCGCGAAACTGGCTCAGTTCTATGCCGATCGCACATTAACCAAATCACCCATTACCCCTGCCGATCAAGCCGAAGCGTATTTTTTGCTTGTTAGCCAGCGGCTGAGCAAAACAACGGGACAACTTATCTCTGTAGACGGCGGATTGTTTGAGGCGTTCTTGCGGTAATTCGTTTGGAAATGAAGCGTGTTCCCTTGATCACGACTATACTAAAAATTCGAAAGTGTCGCACTCGAGCATCCCTCCTGCCTTAGTAATCCCACCTACCCGTATGAATTCCTTCGTGTCAACGTTGCATGCGTTTGTGGAGCTTCGACCAAAGCAAGCTCTCCTCGTTTGCCTGGAATTGATTCTGGTTGCCACTTTATTGGCTGCTGGGAGCTCGTTTGCTTTTGCGGAAGACTTCGATCTCTATCTCAAGTCGGTTAAGCCTGTACTGAAAGCCCGTTGCTATGCGTGCCATGGAACACTCAAGCAAGAATCCGGTTTGCGACTGGATACGGTCCAGTTCATGTTCGCAGGCGGAGAAAATGGAGCCGTAATTCAAGCAGGCTCTGCTGCCATCAGCCCGATCCTTTTACGTGTTGCTTCACACGATGAATCGCAGCGAATGCCACCGGAAGGCGAGCCGCTTCTGGGATCGCAAATCGACGCGATTGCAAAATGGCTGAACGAAGGAGCCGTTCATCCACAGAGCGAAGAACCTGAGCGCGACCCTAAAGACCATTGGGCCTTCCGAGCACCGGAACGCCCCGAAGTGCCCGTCGACCATCGCTCGAATTCCAGCAACCCAATCGATGCCTTTCTCGCTGAGCAACTTCATGCAAAGGGTTTGGTACCTCAGCCCGATGCGGAGCCTGGCGTTTGGCTGCGGAGAGTGTCGCTCGATCTGATTGGCCTACCCCCTAGTGAACAGCAACTCGAAGACTTTGCATTAGATCATTCGGCGGAAGCTCGTCAGCGCGTGGTCGAAAAACTTTTGACCAACCCTCAATATGGCGAACGCTGGGGGCGCCATTGGATGGATATTTGGCGGTATAGCGACTGGTGGGGATTGGGTGCTGAGGTTCGCAACTCTCAAAAACACATGTGGCATTGGCGCGATTGGATCGTTGAGTCACTCAATCAAGACGCAGGCTACGATTCAATGCTTCGCGAGATGCTGGCTGCAGACGAAATTTTCCCTAATGACTTGGACAGACTACGGGCTACGGGATTTCTGGCAAGACAGTATTTCAAATTCAACAGAACCAGTTGGCTGGACGAAACCATTGAACACACTTCCAAAGCGATGCTCGGTCTGACTTTCAACTGTTGCAAGTGCCACGATCATAAGTACGACCCGATCAGTCAAGAAGATTACTATCGTCTTCGCGCTGTTTTCGAGCCCTACCAAATCCGCACAGAAATGGTTCCTGGGGTCATCGATTTTGAGAAGGATGGCATACCGCGAGCCTTTGATTGCAATCTTGACTTGCCAACCTACTTGCACGCTCGAGGCGATGATCGCAACCCTATCACCTCGATGCCATTGCTTCCGGCCGTCCCCAATTTGTTGAATGCGCGTGACTTCAAGATCGAGCCCGTTACACTGCCTCGCGAGGCTACGCAGCCGGCATTACGACAGTACGTTTTGGCTAGCTATCTATCCGATACTCGAAAAAAGATTCAACTTGCCAACGAGGCGATAAGAACGGCACAGACTCAGCTCGCAGCCAAGCCACCGGAACACTCGTTGCACGACCAGGCTGCTTTGGAACTAACTATCGCCGAGAAAACACTCAAAAAATGGGGTTTGGAACTCGAAGCGATTCCATTGCGATTTGCTGCGGACCTTGCAAAGGCAAGCGACCTATCGCCTGAGGAGCGGGTTCGAGTTGCGAAACTCACTGCCCTAGCGGACAGGAAAGTGACTTTGGCCAACGCAGACGAGGAAGTCTGTCGGGCTGAGTTGGCACTACTTAAATCCGCATCCGAGAACAAGGAGGCAAACCGAAAGAAGCTGACTGCGGCTCAAGTTTCGCTCGAATCTGCTGCGAAACAAATAGATGCACCTGGGGAAGATTACCGTTCACTTCGGGGCGCGGAGAAGTCGGCGGAATCCAACCTTGAATCCGAAGAATCCAGAAAAAAAGCCTTTCCTCAACGCAGTACCGGCCGACGATCCGCGTTCGCAAATTGGCTAACGGATCGACAAAATCCATTGGCTGCTCGTGTTGCCGTCAACCATATCTGGACTCGGCATTTTGGGAAGCCACTAGTCCCGACAGTGTTTGATTTTGGACGCAAGGGGATTGCACCAACACATCCGAAACTGCTTGATTGGCTAGCGGTCGAATTGATGGACCACCAGTGGAGCATGAAGCATATTCATCGAATCCTAGTTTCCTCCGACGCGTACCGACGAACATCCTCCAATGCTGGAGCGGCCAGCAGTTTCGCGATCGATCCAGAGAATAAGTACTACTGGCGCATGAATTCGAATCGGATGGAGTCTCAAATGATTCGTGACAGTTTGATTTTTTTGGCTGGCGATTTGGATTGCAAGATGGGCGGACCGTCGATTGCCGCTGCGGACGAAAAATCGCGTCGACGCAGTCTCTACTTTGTTCATTCGCACAACGAACACAACAAAATGTTGTCGGCATTTGATGATGCAAATGTATTGGATTGCTATCGACGTGGAGAGAGTATCGTTCCACAACAGGCATTAGCGCTTGAGAATAGTAAACTTGCAATGGAAATGGTGGATCGCATTGCAAAGCGCATTGAGGAGTCGCATCCAATGGCTACGGACCGCGAATTTGCTCGGACCGCATTCAGGGCGATTCTGGCCGATGAACCGTTGGTGGAAGAACTGAATTGGATCGAGCATATGATGTCCAAGATGATGAACATTGTTGACCAAATAGAACCGGCCCAGCGGACGCAACGCGCGAGAACTGGCTTGGTGCGTGGATTGATCAACCACAATGATTTCATAACGATTCGATAAAGGCTTCAATACCGTGCTGCAAAATCAATGCAACGATGGAAGGGGATGCCGAACAACCCGCAGGTCGTTTCTGGCAGACTTCGGTACTGGATTTTCTAGTTTGGCGATCGGAGCCATGCTAGCTCGAGACGGAATCCTGCGAGCAGACGATGGATCCGAATGGCGCCCGCCGAATGGCCAACCGCACTTCCCACCCAAGGCCAATAGTGTCGTTTGGCTCTTTATGAATGGTGGCGTCTCGCAAGCCGAATCGTTTGATCCCAAGCCAGAATTGAACAGGTATGCGGGAAAGTCGATCAACGAGACACCCTTTGCGGATGTCCAAAACCCGGAACGTCTCAAGCTAGCTCGCGTCACCGTGATCAATGATGCAAATGGCCAACAACGCAACAAGCTCTATCCGCTGCAGGTCGGCTACCGTAAGTATGGTCGGTCTGGCATCGAAATGAGCGATTGGGTACCAAATATTGGAAGCTGCGCGGATGACCTAGCGGTGGTCCGATCAATGTGGACTACAGACGATAACCATGGCGCTCAAACCCAATTCCACTCTGGGCGACACATGCTAGATGGTGAGTTCCCAACTCTGGGCGCTTGGGTTCACTATGGACTCGGTTCATTGAACGACAACCTGCCACAGTTCATCTCGATGGGCAATCGCGAATACTGGAATATCAAAGATGGGCACTACCTTGGGCCAGCACATGATGCAGTTCCAATTCGAGTCGATCCCAAGAACCCTCTCGACTTTGGTGCGCCTGCGCTTTCCATCAGTCCGGCAGAACAAAAGCTAGGATTTGAATTGGTCAATGGGCTAAATCGTTTGCGATCCAGTACGTACCCGCACGATAGCGCGATGGAGGCACGCATCAAAGCATACGAATTAGCGTTTCGAATGCAGTCGTCCGTTCCAGACTCGCTCGACTTTGAATCGGAGTCAAAGTCAACGCTGGAAATGTATGGTTTAAACGAGCCCGCGACCAAGGAGTTTGGGATGCAAATGCTGGCGACGCGCCGACTCGTTGAACGCGGAGTTCGATTCATACAAGTGCAACATGGGGCTGGAGGTGCGGGAGAATGGGACGCGCACAGCGGCCTCAAGGCCAATCACGAAAAGAACTTTCTCGCCGTCGACAAGCCGATCGCGGCTCTCCTGAAGGATCTGAAACAGCGAGGCTTGCTTGAGACAACGCTCGTTGTCTTTGCAAGCGAATTTGGTCGAACGCCAGGTACACAAGGTTCCGATGGCCGAGATCATCACATCTATGGATTTTCCGTATGGCTTGCTGGTGGTGGAGTTCAAGGTGGTGTGGTGCATGGAGCAACGGACGAAATTGGATTCCACGCAGTAGAGAATCGGCACTACGTCACTGATATTCACGCGACCATTCTAAAGCAAATTGGACTCGATTCACGCAAACTAGAAATTCCAGGGCGAAAACGTCTCGACATCGATCATGGAAAAGCGATCGATGATATCTTGTCTTAGTGTGAATCGTAACGATTCGTGTGATGCGTGTCACGCAGACGAATTTTCATTTATCTAGCCGACAGGATTATGGACATGCCTTACTTCCAAACCATTGCAGCGATGATCGTTGTGGCGCTTGCACCCATGCACATCGCATTCGCTGGGGACGAGAACCGCGACTATTTTGTATTTCTAACGACTGGGAAATCGACAGAAGGAATATCGCCAGAGGTTGTTAAGCAAAAGCAAGCGGCTCACCTAGAAAACTTCGGACGCCTCGCCAAAATCGATTCCTTGACCGTCGCTGGCCCATGTGCAGATCCGAATAAAAAAACGCGTGGCATTGTAGTTGTCCATGCGGATTCGATCGCCGATGCGGAGTCGAAGTTCTTACCTGATCCCTATGTCTCCGAGGGGTTTATGAAGGCAGAACTACATCAGTTCAAAACGATCGTTGGCAAGCTGCGTCTGATAACAGAAGATTTCACAATGGAAGAGAGCGTGATTGCAATTGTAAGTCGCGGCCCAAAATGGACGGAGAAGTCGCAAGACCAGTCCGTGGCTTCCTCATATGCTGCCTTTGCGAAAAAGCAGTTCGATGAAGGCAAACTTGGTTTTGCCGCCCAATTCCCGGGCAAATCGAACAATGAGTCAGGTAGGGTCGCGGTTATGATCTTTCGGGGCAAGGACCTAGCATCGGTAACCAAGACGCTTGAGGAGCATGAACTGGTACGCGACAAGATGGTCACTTTTCAGGCATTCCCCCAATACATGGCCAAGGGTGCCGTGGAATAGTTTGTCTTAAACACTCTCGCACGTTGTTTTGTGATCGATTCTTATCGCGATGATTTTGGTCTGCATCGCATCGATTGCGTTGCTCGACACCAGGTAACTAGACATGACGGAAATTGTTGATGAGGGCGCGGAGGGGGTGCGACTGCCGGCGCTAGATGACATGGAACGGTCCATTTATCAGTGGCAAATGTGGGCGGAGGGGATCGGCGAACTGGGGCAGCGCAAGCTGAAGGGGGCGAGTGTTTTGATTTCTCGCGTCGGTGGGGTTGGAGGAACGGTTGCGCATCAGTTGGCTGCAGCCGGGATAGGCAGAATTGTTCTGGCGCATGCAGGCCCTATCCGGCATAGTGATCTGAATAGGCAACTCCTGATGTCCTTCGATAGGATTGGTCACTCGCGTGTTGAAACAGCTAAATCGCGACTGTTGGAACTCAATCCTCGTTTGACCATCGAAGCATACGATGAAAACGTGAACGAAGCGAATGCAGATCGCTTGGTTGACAGAGCAAGCATCGTGGTGGATTGCGCGCCCCTATTTGAAGAACGCTTTGCCATGAATCGAGCCGTTGTAAAACAGAGGAAGCCGATGGTCGAATGCGCCATGTTTGAGTATGAAGGGAGTTTGACGACCATTTTGCCTGGCGTAACACCTTGCCTTGCCTGTTTGTCGCCCGTCGCACCGAAGTCTTGGCGGCGCGAGTTTCCAGTCTTTGGCGCCGTATCAGGAACTGTCGGCTGTTCGGCTGCAATGGAAGTGATCAAACTGGTTACGGGTGTTGGTGAGACCCTGGCGGGCGAGATGTTAGTTATGGATCTGGCAAACATGAATTTTGCCCGCCGCAAGATTCGCAGGAATCCTAACTGTGAAATTTGCAAAGATAGCTGGTGATGGTTGCATGGGTTGCCTCACAGGGATCGTGGGATGGGAACTTTTGAGAGCAACAAATTATTGAAATGTCACCTTCCGCTCGCGTGACCAAGAATGAGCAGCTTCTAGTACAATTGGCGAACGTCCCCGTAGATCGAACCCCCCCGTTGTTGGAATTTAAGCATGTCACCACAAGAAAAAGCGATCGCGTTGAATATCAAGTTCACGAAACAAGAGCCGGGTTACTTGGCGATGGTGGTCAAGTCAGGCAATTTGCTGTTTACCTCTGGCCACGTAAGTGACAGCAAAGGCAAGTTGGGTGCAGGAGTTTCGGTCGAGGAAGGCAAGGCCGCGGCTCGCGAGTGTGCAGTGAAAATTTTGAATTCGATCTGGAATGCGCACGGAACGCTCGATGGATTGAGGGTTGTTAAATTGCTTGGTTGCGTCAACTCGACTCTCGAATTTCACGAGCAGCACTTGGTGATCAATGGGTGCAGCGACTTGTTACATGAAATATTCGGGAAGAACGGAGATGGGTACCATGCTCGAAGCGCACTCGGGTTCGCTCAGATTCCAACCAACTCGGCGGTTGAGGTGGAGGCGATCTTTGAAATAAAGGGGTAGTTGTTGGACACTTCTCGCTGATCGCAACCAAAGGCTGCAATCCTTTTCATTGAATCCCACACGCTTCTGCGGGATACTTTGTTTCATCGTGTTGCACGGCGGCCTTCGCTAACGAGTGTCGTTTTTTTCCAACCTTTAGAATTGGCAATGCATTCGCTATCCAGGAATCGTGGGTGCGGATTCCTGCGGCTGGGTCGCTCGGTTCGATTTCCATGGGAGCATCAATTCAAACTCCGTGCCGGTTCCGACTTCAGACCGTACCTCAATAGTTCCTCCATGTTCCTTGGCGATTTTGAGACTGACGGGCAATCCGAGTCCGGTCCCGCGATTTCCCTTGTTCGACTCAAACATGGAGAAGATGCGACCAAGGTCGTTGGGGACAATTCCAGTTCCATTGTCGCGCACTTGGATTCTAGCAAACTCCTTGCATTCAAATAGCGCGAGTTCCACGCACCCACCGGGCTTGTCAGCGCATGCATCGAGTGCATTCACCACCAGGTTCATAAGGGCTCGGTGGATTGCCTCGCCATCGAGCATCATGACTCGGAACACAGCGGGTCGTTCCCAACGCATTGAAATGGATTTCTCGGCAGCACGCGAAGCGGTCAACTCGATCACTTCATCTATGATCGTGCGTAGATCTACGTTGGTTCTGTTTGGTTGGCGATCCTTGCTCATCGTGAGCATGTCTAGGACGAAAGACTCTATTCTGTCCTGATTGCGTTCGCAAATCCGCCAGCCGTTTTGGACAGTGTTCATGTCTCCCCCTTTGATCCCTTGATCGATCAAGTAGCCACCGCCACGGAGTCCTTGTACGATATTCTTGATGTGATGCGACAGCGTTGCGATCGTTTGTCCCATCGCTGCGAGACGTTCGGCTTGTACCATGCTTTGATAGTAGTTGGTGTCTTCGATCGCCAGAGCCGCTTGATGTCCGATGGCGACGAGCATTTTTAGATGTTCTTCGTTGAAAACTTTTTCTGGATTCATCGCGAATTGGCCAGCGGAGACTGAGGTGTCAATGTAGATCACGCCTACGCTTCCGTAGCGCCCTTTCATCGGCACACAAATCGCTTCGCGGATGCCTCCAGCGGAGATGCTCACGCTGGCATTCCATCGCTCGTCTTCGCAGGCATCGCTTGTCAGCACCCCTTCTTCCTTTTTGTAGACATAGTCCAGGATTGTTTTGCTAATGGTCATTCGATTGGAGGGGGAATTGGCTCCTCGATTGCGCCTGCAACTCGGTCGAAGATCACCGGTTTCGAGGTCGCTTAGCATGATGCAGCCGCGGTCGCAATTTACCCATTGGAAAATCAGTTCCAAGATCTGGTGCAATAGTTGGTCAATATCCAGCGTTCGGCTCACCGCAAGCGAGGTGCGGTACATTATCTCCCAATGGCTCTTGGCTTGCGACGAAGCCCGATCGGTTTGTAGCTTTGCGGTCCAATCATCCGTCTGATCTTGCAACTGCCTTTCGATTTCTACGCGTCCAACAATTTGAGAGGAATCAGTGCTTTTGCTTGGCACAATGTCGACGTCGTTGTCGGCAGGTCCAAATGGGCGAAACCCTAAGCGAAACAACATTAGCCGCTTGCCAATTTGCACCCGGTCACCAACACGGAGTACATGCTCGGAGATTCGATTGCCGTTGACAAAGGTACCGTTGCTACTTTTCAAGTCGCGAAGGACGTAGTCGCCATCGGTATAGTCGATTTCTGCATGATTTCGAGATGTCTCTGAGTCCTCCAATTGGATATCGCAATGACTATCGCGTCCCAAGTTTTGTTTGGTTTCGCGAATCAAATAGTGGGTGCCTATGTTTGCACCGCGTACAACCAAAAGGGAAGCCAACGTCGAATGTACCTCTTTTTCGCGAGCAGTAATCCAAACCAATCCACCGCTGTGAATTCAAACCGTTGGTTGTCATTGTAGCCAAAAATGACAAGAACAGGCCGGCCCTGAAAGGTAAGCAAAGGAACGGACAAATGTCTCCAGCTTTTCCGGCTTGGACTTCAAAGCGCGAATCGCATAGGATCTCGCTTCGGTGCCCGCACCCAGCACAATACCTGTGTATTCGGCCATGCCCTCATGCAACTCCATCCTATTCTCTTCGGCGGCCGTCCCTTTGGTAAAGAAGCGGCGGAGCGTTCGGAACACAGTCCTATTTGATTATGACCAAAAGCCCATGGGGCAAGCCCCACGGCTACCAAATGCCGCCGCTATCGCGGCTAAACGACGATTCTCGAAGGGCGTCAACAACAAGGCGAAATGGACCTTGAGAAAAGCGTACGGTTTCAAGGTGTATGAAACCATTACTGCAGCGTTTTATCACCATCATGGGAATCTTCCATAGCCAAAAACTACCCACAGATTCTTCGGACGAGGCAAATATTTTGGTGCATAAAACGGTAGACGATCAAACCCCTAGAAGCCAAGTCGATCATCTGATACAGTGTTTTCCTTGCTGCCCCAGTAGCTCAGTTGGATAGAGCGCGGCTTTCCTAAAGCTGAGGTCACAGATTCGAATTCTGTCTGGGGTACTGCTCGCTATTGAAATTCGCATTCGGAGATTGTCCGACTGTCACCCAATCCAACGCTTTCGGCGTTGGATTGCGTTACGATGCTTGACTAAGCAGAGTGATCGCTTCAATCCGACAAAGAATCAAAATTGTCCAGCAGGTCAAGCCTGCGGTATTGTCAGAATGCGGCAATATTGAATTCCACCGCCTCGACCGGTGGTTTATTCAGGTTTTTGTGCATCAGAAAGAGGCGAGCAGGGTCGCAAACACGCAGATCATTGTCACAAACCATCGAAAATGCGTGTCGGCTCAAAACACAATAGTATCACCGAATAGGTTCGCACGAAGTAATAAAGCGAAAGCACCAAGCCGATTGCAATCACTCCATAGCGCACCGCATTCTTGTTCACACGTCGGGCTAGGCTGACGCCCGCAATCCCCCCTGCGATCGAGGCAAGGGCCATTGGAATTGCGAAGCCCCAATGGGCTTTTCCCAGCTGAATGAACATCACTACCGAAACGCCATTGATGGTCGATGCCAATACCGTCTTAATGCCATTCATGTAGTGAATATCGGCAATGCCCATCAAGGCGAGCGCGGTCAGCATTAAGATTCCAATTCCCGCACCGAAATAGCCTCCGTAGATCGCGATTAAAAATTGAAACGCGATGATCGCGAACCGTGTGGTTCGCGACGGTACGGCGTGCGGCTTGCCGATTCCAGTCCATCGTGTAATCGTAGGTTGCATGAGAAACAACATGGTCGCGATAGCAATAAGCCATGGCACGAGAATCTGAAACTCTTGTGGATCCCGCTTGGCAACCAGCCAAGTTCCAATTGCCGCCCCGACGAGCGACGGGAACGCTAATGTTGCGATCCATTTTTTCGAGCCCGACAATTCACGCCGATAGCCCCAGGCTGCGGCGATCGAACCAGGAAACAGCGCTATCGTACTGGTTGCGTTCGCAATAACGCTAGCTGCCGCAGATGGGCCCAGCACCCATAACAAAGCAGGAAAGGTCAGCAAGGTTCCGCCCCCAGCTACCGAATTAACCGCGCCACCCAAGGCCGCAGCCAAACACAGTACAGTAAGCTGAGCAGCCTCGGTCATTTTGTTTACTTCGATTGAGAGTTTCGAACCATCACTTGACAACATGAGAACGGCAGCCGCCTACGTTGCCAAGCGGTACGCAAACCACGGCTGGACTTTCATAGCCGCGGATAGACTCGAATAGAATTGTGTTGCCAACAGCACGGTGGCCACTGGCGTGGCCGTGCTTTTTCGTATCACTGGAATGTAGTCCCAACGAATATTACTTGCCCAGCACCCAGTTGGGGCGAGGGAAGTGGCACGTATAGCCGTTAGGGAAATTCATCAAATAGTCTTGGTGCTCGGGTTCTGCTCCCCAGAAATCACCGACTGTGGCTAATTCGGTAACTATCTTGCCGGGCCAACGTCCCGATGCATTCACCTCTGCAATCGTTTCGATGGCTGTTTGCTTTTGTTTTTCGTCCACGTAGTAGATTGCAGATCGATAGGAACTACCTCGATCATTACCTTGGCGATTGGGTGTGGTAGGGTCGTGAATCTGGAAAAAGAACTCCAGAAGCTGCCGATACGAAATCTTTTCGGGATCAAAAAGGATCTCGATCCCTTCCGCATGCGTGCCATGATTTCGGTAAGTTGCATGCGCAACGTCTCCGCCCGTGTATCCGACGCGAGTGTTTTCGACGCCAGGCAACTTTCGGATCAAATCTTGCATTCCCCAAAAACAACCGCCAGCCAGTACAGCACGTTCTGTCATCCGTTTTTCTCCATTGAATTCGCAGAAACCCCAATCTGGACCATTGTAGTCGACTGAAAACTGCCAGCGAATGTATAGCACCCCTCCAACGACACCCGTCCAAAGACACCCATGAATACCCAGCTTCCCTCTTTCTTGCGAGCCTTGGCGTGGGCAGTCATGCGCCCGTCCAGTCCGTAGCTACAATACGTTCGGGTATAGCTCCATTTTTTTCGAATTTACCTTTGAAAGCCATTAATGGCCCATTCCAACGCACTACAGCCTTCCGGGCAGGAACACTTGTGGCTACTACCTCTTTTTATTGGCAGTGGTTGTTCTGCGCTGATCTATGAAGTCGTTTGGTTTCAATCATTGCAGCTGGTTGTTGGAGCATCTGCGATATCGATGGCGGTGCTATTGACGATTTTTATGGGTGGGATGTGTTTCGGTAGTTTGCTATATCCTAAGGTCATTCCAGCGCGCTGGCATCCTTTGGGTGTCTATGCTGCACTCGAATTCTTGATCGGTGCGTTGGCTATCGTTTTGCTTTTTGCATTACCCTTAGTCGAGCATTTTTATGTCGAACGGGTGGGGCCGGGCAGCGGGGGTGTCTTGCTTCGAGCAATTGTTGCGGGAAGTCTTTTACTTCCTCCGACATTGCTCATGGGTGCCACGCTGCCTGCGATAGCACGATGGTTTGCAAACAACCAACTGGGGACAGCTCGGATTGGTATGTTTTATAGCGCTAACATCATTGGCGCCGTCATGGGGTGTCTTGTCGCAGCGTTTTATCTGCTGAGGTTATACGACATTGTGATCGCCACTTCGGTCGCAGTCACTATCAACTTCCTTGTTGCACTGGGGGGTTGGGTCCTGAGCAGGACGCTACCGAACCAACTGCAAAGCGGGTCGGATACGCATCGAGCGGAGACACCAAAGGCAGGCTTGTCGATTTCGCACGTTGTCATAGCGCTATCAGGATTTTCGGCATTGGGAGCCGAGGTGGTTTGGACCCGCGAGTTATCATTGATGTTGGGTGCAACCGTATACACGTTTTCGTTGATCCTAGCGGTATTTCTTATTGGGCTCGGAATCGGGAGTGGGCTGGGCGCTGCCTGGGCTCGCGATCACCGGCAACCAGGTATTGCTTTCGCATGGTGTCAGGTCGGGGCAGCCTTGAGTGCCGCATGGGCAGCATGGATGATGGCCAAATCCTTACCGTATTGGCCAATCGATCCTTCGTTGTCTTTGAGTCCATGGTTTGGTTTTCAACTCGACATCGCGAGAGTCATGTGGGCTGTTTTCCCTGCCGCCTTGTGTTGGGGAACTAGTTTTCCCCTGGCGTTGGCTTCCGCGTCTCGCGTCCAGGATCCTGCCAAATTGGTTGCAAGTGTTTATGCGGCCAATACGCTGGGAGCGATTTTCGGCGCCTTGCTCTTTACTTGGATTGCTATCCCAAAATTCGGGATTTTGCAAGCACAACGGTGTCTCGTCACTGCGCCATTGATCGGGGCTATCCTTTTGCTTGTCTTCTCTCGAAAATCGGCAAGGGAATTCGGCATGCAACAAATGGGTATCATCATTGGGGCGATCGTGAGCTTGGCTCTAGTTGCGTGGTTGCCATCGCCTCCGTTGGGGTTGGCTGCCTACGGACGTTATTTGGTTACATGGAAAGACGAGCCGAACTACCTATACAACGCCGATGGATTGAGCGCGTCGATTGCGGTCTCCGAGTTCGAAAATGGCGTTCGCAACTTCCACGTGAGCGGGAAAGTAGTCGCCTCCAGCGAGCCTCAGGACATGCGGTTGCAGCGCATGTTAGGCCATCTCCCAGCACTCATCTGCAAGCATCCAAAAAGCGTGTTGGTTGTCGGTTGCGGAGCGGCGGTTACCGCAGGTACATTTGTAGTACATCCATCGGTTGAACGCATCGTGATTTGCGAAATAGAACCGTTGATTCCTGCTGCCGCAGGCGAGTACTTTGGCAAATCCAACCACGACGTTATCAAGGATCCAAGGGTTGAGATTATTCTCGATGACGCTCGTCATTTTATGTTGGTTACCAAAGAGAAATTCGATGTGATCACCTCGGATCCAATTCATCCGTGGGTCAAAGGGGCAGCGACTTTGTATTCCAAAGAGTATTTCGATCTATGCAAACAGCATCTGAATCCAGGTGGCGTTATCACACAGTGGGTTCCACTCTATGAATCAAGCCTGCCCGCAGTAAAAAGCGAAGTCGCCACTTTCTTCTCGTCCTTTCCCAATGGATCTCTTTGGTGCAACGATGACAACGGCCAGGGCTATGACATGGTTATGCTATCTCAGGATCGTTCGAGCCCAATCGATTTAGATCTTTTGGAAGAGAGATTAGGCAGTCGAGATTACGATCGTGTAGCTCGGTCCTTGACCGACGTGCAGATGGGATCAACGATTGCATTGGCCCGTTGCTATGCAGGACGCAACGAGGATCTGACCCCTTGGCTTGCTGACGCTGTCGTGAATACGGATCGCAATTTACGTCTTCAATATCTTGCCGGATGGGCAATCAATTCCATGAATGCGGCAGAAATTCGGAACAGCTTCCGGCAGTTTGCGAAGTTCCCAGCCGACCTGATGATCGGAAAGAGCAATACCGCCGTCGCAATCAAGTACATGCTGGATCCATCTCGAATTGCACCTGCGCCTTAGTCTGAACCCACGGACGGGTCATCCTCCGGTTGCGCCTCGAGCGGTTAGTCAAAGTGAGAAAGGAAAGCGACTAGGAGCGGATTAGTTGCTGACGGAGTTTGGCAAGAAAGTCTTCCATGAAACATAGCGAGGATCATTCAGTGTTATCGCCATGCCTGGGTTGGTATGGGGTCTGACGGGTGTTGTAAGCAATCTCATGGAAGCTTGCAGTGGCGTCCGTCCCCCCTTTTTGCTGTTGCAAGATAAGCATGAACAAACCACATTTTCCCAAGTGGTTCTCCCCCCTTGAGAACGGGGGACGACGTGGTCAAGGCTTAGCTGACTCATCGGGCGCGTCTGGGAGCAATACTGGCAACGGTAACCGTCGCGTGCAAACAGAGTTTTCCGGTTGAAACGAACCGTTGATTTCGGTACGCGATCGTAAAGCACCAAGCGGACAATTCGAGGGACTTGCAATTCTCGAGTTGGAGTCCGAATGAAATCCTCTCCATTCTGCTTTTCCAACGCATGAAGATCGGACAACTCGCACCAATTCTCGAAGTCATAGTTCGCATATTGTTCGTCTTCGATCACGATAACTTCAGCACAACCACGATACAACAGGGTCATCGCTCGGCGGACATCAATGACCCGCACGGCCATATAGAAACGATTGAGTACCAATACACTGCAATCTAACGCAGAGCTCTCGCTCATCCTGTTTCCTCCCGGTGGGTGATCGCTCAAAAACCGAAACACTGAAGGTTAACCGTAGACTAGCATAACCAATTTCGGGGCCGCCCGCCAACATCCGCAAAAGAACTTCACAATTTCAAAGAAAGCGAAATCATCACCGAAGACAGGTAGGCGAGTGACGAGTAGCCTTCTCTATTCGAGACAGTGAGCCTTTCAATTTCCTGACGCGTATTTGAACTTTGTTCCAATCTTGAGCCTTGCGGGCGATTCTCAACAACCTGAATGAACCTTTGAACACATTGATTGCTAGCTTGGTTACCGTTGTCGCACCCATTTTTTGGATTGGGACATTGCTCGGTTTTCCCGGCAATTGGGGGTTGGTAGCCATCGCAGGTGCATTGGCGTATTTCGTCAACGAATCAGTTCACATCGACATCCACTCGCCGACGATGGTATCCATTGTGTTGTTGGGGATGACCGGCGAAATTGCGGAGTTCGTAGCCGGAGCTGCGGGGGTTCAAAAACTAGGGGGATCGCGGCGCGGCAGCGCGTTGGCCATTCTTGGATCCATTGTTGGAGCGGTAGTAGGACTCTTCGTCGGGATCCCAATCCCCGTTATCGGTAGCCTGATTGCGGCACTGCTCTTCGGTGGAGTAGGTGCTTTTGGCGGCGCTGTTGTTGGTGAACGATGGAGCGGCAAGGACTGGGAAGCCAGTATTCGGATCGGTTGGGGGGCTTTATGGGGTAAAATGCTAGGAACGCTCTTGAAAACCATCTGTGGGACGGCAATTTTGGCGCTGCTCCTCTACGCGGTATGGACCTAGTCGCATTGGGCTGCGTTGACACCAGCTGTTCGCCGAAGATACAATAGGCAGTTACCTGAAGTCGCCAATATTGGCGATTCCCGCCCCAAATGCAGACTTGTAAAGCTGCAGTCTGAGTCGTTTTCGGAAGCGATGGTTGATGAACAAAACTAAGAAAACACTCTCTCTTTTATGCCTTCTTCTATCCTGCCAAGTCCTTTCTTCCGAGTTTGCGATTGCAGGAGATGTTTCCGAAGAGAACCTGGTCGAACAGACCCGTTTTTTTGAGTCCAAAGTTCGGCCTCTATTGATTGATCATTGTGTTCGATGTCACGGCGACGAGAAACAAGAGGGTGGTTTGCGGCTTGATAGTCAAACTGCATTTGTCAAAGGGGGGGAAAACGGCGCCCTGTTAGACGTTGGCTCGCTAAAGGACAGTTTGATACTTTCGGCCATCAACTACAGGGACCTCGAGATGCCACCTTCGGGCAAGCTCGCGGAGGACAAAATCCAGATACTCGAGCAATGGGTGAATGAGGGGAGTTTCTGGCCTGCTAAAACCGAGTCCATGTCTGCTGGAAAAAAAGGGGAAAAGGGATTCAACGACGAGGATAGATCGTACTGGTTCTTTCAGCCCCACAAATCCGTTGAACGAATCGAAAGCGAATCCGTTAGCGAAAGGTTGGATTTGCTGGTCGAAGAGGGTCTTCTTTTTCGCAAACTTGCGTTCGCGGAATCTGCAGAAAGCGTGGCGTTGATGCGACGCGTTTACCTCGATTTGATAGGTGTCGGTCCAACCTACAAAGAGGTCGCTGAATTCCTGGCAGCGCCGAAAGAAAATGCATATTCCAACTTGGTCGATCGTTTGCTTGACGATCCTCGGTACGGCGAACGTTGGGGCCGGTTTTGGTTAGACTTGGTCCGTTTCGCTGAGTCCGATGGTTACAAACAAGACGATTTTCGACCCACGGCTTATCGCTACCGAGATTACGTCATTCGGTCCTTTAACGATGACAAGCCCTACAGCGATTTTGTTCGCGAGCAACTAGCGGGCGATGAGATTGATCCGAGTTCGCTCGAGTGCCGGGATGCCAGTGGATATTTAAGGCTTTGGATTTACGAATACAATCAACGCGATGTAACAGGCCAGTGGACAGCCATTCTCAATGATTTGACCGACGTCACCGGCGAAGCCTTTATGGGATTGGGCTACGGATGCGCCCGTTGTCATGATCACAAGTTTGATCCAATTCTTCAAAAAGATTACTTCCGCCTGCAGGCCTATTTCTCTGGGCTTATTCCGAGAGAGGATTTGCCAGCAGCGACCCCAGAGCAAATTGAACGCAATCATATTGATGAAAGATCATGGCGCGAAGCTGCAGCCCCGTTCCTCAACACGATCGAAGCGATCGAGTCACCAATTCGCGAAAAAGTTGTACGTTCAGCGATCGCCAAATTCCCACCCGAAGTCCGCCCCGCTTTAAGCAAACTCGAGAGCGAGAGAACGACGCGTGAAAAACAGCTAGCCCATCTTGCCTCTCTGCAACAAGCACGCGATGTCAAGGAGATCAAATGGGACAAAGTTCTACCGAGCGAAATGCAGAAAGAACTGCAGCTTGCCAAGGAGTATCTAAAACAACTGCCTGCGCCAAAGCCTGAAACGTTGCCCGTTTCACTAACGGCAACTGATGCTGGCATGGTGCCAGCCGAAGTCTACATTCCTGGCAAGAATGGACTGGGGCCGATATTGCCTGGAATACCATCCATCCTCACGCCTGAAGCGATGTCCATCGTGCCCCTGCCCGATCGCAATTCGAGCGGTCGTCGACTTGCATTGGCGAATTGGTTGGTTGAACCCGAAAATCAATTGACTTGGCGTGTGATTGTCAATCGCGTTTGGCAGCAGCATTTCGGCCGAGGAATCGTTGCTAACGCCAGTGACTTTGGACGGCTTACGGAACCGCCAACACACCCAGAACTTCTCGATTATCTCGCAACGCAGTTTGCTCGCGATGGCGGACGCTTCAAGTCGCTCCATCGATGGATCGTCAATAGCCGAACCTACCGCCAATCGGCCTACCCATCCACCGCGACTGCTTCGTTGCAAGTCGACCCTGACAATCGATGGCTTTGGCGATATTCCCCTCGTCGCTTGGACGCAGAGCAGATTCGGGATTCGATCCTCACTGCATCGGGTGAACTCAAGCCGATGCAGCAGGGAAATTCCTTGGACGCTTCAAAGCCAGTTCGTTCGATTTTTGTTCGCTCCATGAGAAACGCTCAGGACCGATTCTTGTCGCTGTTCGACTCCCCAGACGGGAGCACATCGACCGCAAAACGCAATGCAACCACAACGCCGCTCCAATCGCTCATGATGATGAACTCGGAATGGGTAAATGCTCGCGCTGAGAACATGGCAAAACAAATTGTTTCCCTGAAGTCGACGCCGCAGGCATCGGTCGAAGAGGCCTTCACGCGAGTTTTCCTAAGGTCACCGTCGGAGACCGAAATGGAATCGGCCACGAGATTTATCGAAGCAAACGAGTCCACAACCAACGCCGACAAACAGGATTGGCGAGTCTTGTTCGTCGACTATTGTCACGTTTTGATCAATTCGAATTCATTCCTGCATATGGAATAACGAGCCATTGACATGCAATTCAAAACTATTTCTCGCGGCAGCGGTTACCTAGATCGCCGCGATATGTTGCGACAGGCAGGAGCTGGCTTCGGTTCGCTGGCCTTAGCCTCGTTGATGCCCAACTTGGTCGGAGCCGCGGATAAGTCCCGAGGACCTTCCGATGGGGCACACCATAATCCAACGGCCAAGAGTGTCATTTTCTTGTTTATGGAGGGTGGGCCGAGCCATATCGATTTATTTGATCCCAAACCAGAACTTGAAAAGTTGGCCGGCAAGCCGCTACCGGAAAGCTTTGGGCCCATTATAACGCCGATGGGGGAATACGATGCTCCATTGATGCCTAGCAAGCGAAAATGGGCGCAACATGGTGAAAGCGGACTATGGGTCTCCGATTGGTTGCCCCATACAGCGAAACATGCCGATGACCTCGCTGTCATTCGGTCCTGTTGGGCAAACGGACTGAACCATTCCAACGGCGTCTGCCAAATGAATTCAGGATCTATCCTCGGTGGCCGTCCATCGCTGGGGAGTTGGGTCAATTATGGATTGGGGACAGCCAACGAAAACCTACCTGCCTTTGTTGTTATCGAGGATGGCGATGGACACGTAATCAATGGCCCTCGCAATTGGTCAGCAGGCTTCATGCCCGCAAGCTACCAGGGGATCGCGCTCAATGGCACCAAAGCGCCGATCGACTTTTTGAAAACTCCGGACAAAGTAGGAGCAGACCGACAGTCGGCGAAACTCCGCCTCTTGAAAGAGATCAACCAGCAGCACTTTGTCAATCGTTCCATCGACTCCGAATTGGAAGCACGTATCAACTCATACGAACTCGCTTTTCGAATGCAAGCGCAAGCGCCCGAAGCGGTCGACCTATCCCAGGAGTCGGAGCGTACCCAAGCGATGTACGGCATCAACGATAAAGAAACGGTTTCCTTTGGCAAGAACTGCTTGCTCGCCCGGCGACTCGTCGAACGAGGCGTTCGTTTTGTACAGCTTTATCATGGTGCGGGTAGCAAATGGGATTCGCACTCGGCTATCGAGAAAAATCATGGCAAGATGTGCCTCACCAGCGACAAACCGGTCGCTGGATTGCTCCAGGATCTCAAAGAACGAGGTTTATTGGACAGCACGCTCGTTATTTGGGGCGGTGAATTCGGGCGCACACCGATGAGCGAGAAGGGTGACGGCCGCGATCACAATGCATACGGGTTCACCATGTGGATGGCGGGCGGGGGTGTTCGCGGTGGACAGACGATCGGCAAAACAGATGAGATCGGCCTGCATGCGATCGAGGATCGATTGCATGTCCATGATTTGCATGCAACCATTCTGCATATGTTAGGCGTCGACCACTGGAAGTTGGTGTACGCACATCAAGGCAGACCCGAAAGAGCGACCCAAAACGAAGGCAACGTCTGCAAGAAATTGCTGAACAATGTCTAAGGGTCTAAGGTCGCTGGAAATGCTTCGAGTTCTTTTCGGCAGCCAATCTTACTTTGTCTTTAGCTCCCAGTTCTTCTCATTTGTACCTCGCTTAACCTCAACGCGTAGCTCGGTTGCTTCGTTGAACTTAGCGGGCAATATCTCTTCCATCAAGTCTTGGACAGGGCTGTCGGGGGTATCGTAGAGTTTCTTCTTGCCGACAACTTTCGAAACCCTTATCTCGACCTTGCACTCCCCTATCGCGGCTTGAGACGTGTACTTTCCTTGTTTGATTTCCGATCCTGCGGTCGGTCCTTCTCCATTCACCGGAATAAACGAGATCGATCCGCTATCTGTCGGTTTGCCGTCGATGCTAATGGACCCGGAGATGGTTGCCACGTTGGATTCTGGACCGCAACCCGTGAAACAAGAGAGAGTTGCGAAACAGGCCAAGAGCCCAACGAATATAGTACGATTCAAAGAAATTCTCCCAAAATTGAATGCTAGAAAAAGGAACATAATAAACGCGCAGAAAACGATTCACGAACGCCTCCCACAAAACGCTCAATTTCCAAACGCTGACAGAACGCCTCGGCAAATTGAGACTAATGAGTGAAGGTAGCGGAAGCCGTCAAGGCTTTCGGTTTGTCAAGACAAATTCAAATCTCGAAATGCTTGACGCATTCCGCTACCAATCGTGAATAATCAGGTTAGCCTGACCTTAGAACGGGTCAGTTGTCGATGCTGGCAACTTCGGCCCCGTCCATCGATCCCATGGCTTGCCAAACCACTAAATTAACGCTGTCTGAAACGAATCCAATCGACCCATCGCAGCGTGCCGCATTGACACCACCGGTATGTCTGCTTCTAGCCGCATTACGTTGATTCGCACCTGCCGCCGCTGGCATTTTGGGATCGTTGGTTACTTGAAACCAACCATTGCTGATAATGTCTGGTGAAGATGTGTTTGGAGTGAGCAAAGTGTGGAAGCGAAACACCCCATCGTCATTGTGGATATCTCCACGCCAGTCGTTGTCGTTAGGGCTTTTGGCGATGAGATATTCTGCCATCAAGAGTGTGTTGGAGGTTCCATCGGTAATACTCCCAAACGTTACTTTTCCAGGATTCGCTCGCGCCCCATTGACGTTGAAGAATGGTGCCTTGTTCGGCGGTGGTGGTGTCGAATTATCGGGTTGGCCATACCAAACATTGCCCCAGTTCACTACGTAATTCCCGCGAGTTCTCTGGTACGTTCCAACGTTTTGATCGATTGTGCCATTGTCGCTTGGGCAAAGGTAGATAGGCACTCGCTTTCCCGTCGTGCCATTCAGCGTGCCATGAACTGTATTTGGTGGTTGGTAGAAATGCTCGGCCAGATTCGATGTGTTGTATAGTGCAGACTGCTCAACATAAGGCCAAAGGTACATCACCCAAGTTTGACGCTTCGCCGCGCCATTGGACGAGCCTTTTGGGAATCTCTTGAATGTGTCGTGATGATTGTGAAATGCAAGCCCCCATTGCTTTAAATGGTTTGTGCACTGCATCCGTCTTGCTGCTTCGCGAGCCGATTGAACGGCGGGTAAAAGCAAGCCAACCAAAATTCCAATAATTGCAATAACCACCAGGAGTTCGACAAGTGTGAACCCTGTTTTTCGCCTTCGTCCCAATAGAGTCATTAGATTACCTCTCAAAAAAAATGCAACGGAAGCCGTTAAAGACGGCCAAACCCCCAATAATTGACGTTAGGGACGTTTTATCACGCTAAAGTTGCCGTTGCAATATTTAATGCGAATATTTAGAAAAATATTTGGATTCACCGTAACTCTTTTTTGAAGTGCGTTTGTGCTGGTCGTTGATTGGCCATTTCAGATTACGCGATCAGGTCTTTTGCAACGATTCCTGCTACATCTGTCAGTCGATAATCGCGTCCTTCGTGACGGTAGATTAGTTTCTTGTGGTCGACCCCTAGGAGATCCAAGAGCGTAGCATGCAAATCATGCACATGGACCGGATCACGTGTGACGTTGTATCCGAAGTCATCGGTTTCACCGTGGATATAGCCCCTCTTCAAACCTCCACCCGCCATCCAAATGGTAAAGCAACGGGGATGATGGTCGCGACCAAAATTATCGGGTTTGATTTCTCCTTGACTGTAAGAAGTTCTACCAAATTCGCCGCCCCAGACCACGATCGTATCCTCGAGCAAACCGCGTTGTTTGAGATCGAGCAAAAGCGCTGCGGACGCTTGGTCGGTCTCCTTGCATTTGGTCGGCAACCCTTTTGGCAAATCGCCATGATGGTCCCAGTCGCGGTGGCAGAGTTGGATGAAACGAACACCCCGTTCTGCCAACCGTCGCGCTAGCAAGCAATTGTTTGCAAACGACGGTTTACCAGGAGTAGCGCCGTAGGAATCGAGTGTTGCTTTCGACTCGTTGCTAATGTCCGCTAACTCAGGAACGCTGGATTGCATGCGGAACGCCAATTCGTAGTTTTCGATCTGAGCTGCGATTGCTGGATCACCTATATCGCTCAATGCCATTCGATTCAGCTCGTTCGTTGCGTCTAGCAACTGACGACGCGTTTGACTGTTGACACCCGGCGGATTCGAAACAAACAGCACGGGATCGCCGGCATTGCGAAACTGAACACCGCCAAACTGAGCGGGCAGGAACCCGTTGCCCCAGTATCGAGTCTGTAGAGTCTGACCCCCTCCTCCACTTGTCAGGACAACGAATGCCGGTAAGTCGGAATTGGTGCAGCCCAATCCATAGGACAACCAAGCCCCCATGGTAGGCCGTCCTGGTTGTTGGTTGCCGGTTGCAAAGAATGTAACTGCGGGGTCATGATTGATTGGATCGGTGTTCATCGATCGAACAAAGGTGCACTCATCTACAACCTTCGAAAGGTAGGGCAATAGTTCAGAAACATCCATACCAACCTTGCCGTGTTTGGCGAACTTGAATGGCGAACCGACGCAGAAGAGATTTTTCTGACCGCTGGTCATGGTGGTAATGCGTTGCCCTTTACGCACGCTATCCGGCAGATCCTTGCCGGTCATTTCGTTCAGCTTGGGCTTGGGATCAAACAGATCCAATTGCGACGGAGCGCCGGACATGAATAGATAGATAATACGCTTTGCCTTGGGGGCGAAGTGCAGCTGCTTGAGCGCGCCTGGAACTTCGAGTCGGTCCAACCTGACCGGTTGCTCGCCAGCAAAAGCACTGGGATTGAGCAGCGAGGCCAAAGCGAGGGCACCCATGCCTGTGGAGCTACCGTGCAGGAAGTTGCGTCGATTGACCGACGATTGAGTATTTGGATTTACGTACATGGTTTGTGCTTTGTCCAGATTTAAGTTTTAGGGTAACGAAACCTATCAAGAGTTTCGGAAGGTCTTTAGATCACCGACAGTCATGACGATTTTCGCTACGGGGCTCCGGCGTGTTTTTAAAGTTGGGTGCCGTCTGGGAGTGATGCTGCTAGTTGGAAATTGTCTCATTCAAGTTGAGCAAAACGTTGCTGAACGCTGTCCAAGCGGCGAGTTCGCTGTCATTGAGGTTGCTCGGCTTAGGCAAATCACCAACGGCAACCAGTTTCTTCGCAGCTTCGGGATCATTTTTAAAGGTGTTTTGCTGTTGCACAAGCATTCTGCTCAAAACAGTCCGTTCGTTCGCATTGGGGATTCGCGACAGGGCTAGACGCCATGCGAATTCCAATCGACTGGCATCGTCAAGATTGGGTTCGGCAAGGATACGTTGGGCCATCGCGCGGGCTGCTTCGACAAACACGGGGTCGTTCATCAAAACAAGCGACTGGAGTGGAGTGCTCGTCTTGGCGCGTTGCGAGAGACAGAATTCGCGAGTGGGTGCGTCTAGTGTCACAAACGACGGATAGACCGTCGAGCGGCGCCAATAGACGTACAGTCCTCTACGATAGAGGTCGGCCCCTTGCGACTTTTCGTATTTGTAACCGCTCATTTCGTTGATCTCCCATGTTCCTTCGGGTTGCGACGGCTTGATGCTCTTGCCTCCGATCTTCGGATTGAGAATGCCGGCGATGGACAAAGCGTTGTCACGGAGCAACTCGGCATCCAGTCGCTGCCGTGGCCCTCTGGCCAGCAGTCGATTCTCTTGATCGCGAGCTAGCAACTTTGCAGAAACTTGAGCTGTTTGTTGGTAGGTGGCGCTGAGAACGATTTGTTTGATCGCGCGCTTCGTATCCCAATCTTTCATAAAGTCCGCAGCAAGCCAATCGAGCAGTTCGGGGTGACTTGGACGCTCCCCTTGCGAGCCAAAATCGCTCAACGTCTTGACGATTCCAGTCCCCATTAGCATGGACCACCAACGGTTGATGGTGACTCGGGCGGTCAACGGATGCTCGGGCGCGACGAGCCACTTGGCCAGATCGAGTCGGTTGAGAGGCTTGGCGTCGGGTCGTTTTGTGACCTGAGGTAAAAACGCGGGTACGGCTGCTTCGACCTTCCTACCATCCTGATCGTAATTGCCTCGCACCTTGATGAACGTTTCACGTGGCTTTTCTAACTCCGACATGACCATCGTGTTGGGGAGAGAACGCTCGTAATCTTCTTTTCGCTTGCGCTGTTCATTGACCAATTTTTGCAAGGTGGCAAACTCAGGGACTTGCGTTTGCCTGAAGACCTTTTCGATTTGCTCCTTTTGCTTCTGCGTTCGATCGGTCGCAGGGATCACAGCCAGTTTGTGAGTTTCGGCTGACGCGACTGCAGAGAGCTCGGCAGATGTGAGTTCAGAATTGTAAATGCATAGATCATCTATGTGTCCGCTAAACGGGGTGCTGGCGTCGCCACGCCGTCCGATGCTGAAAGGAGTTTTAGTGCGAATGCTTCCGGCCAAAGCATCTTTCATGATTGAGGTTTTGGCTAATAGTCCATTGACGTAGAGCTTGAGTCCCGTCGCTTTCCCCGAGCCATCGTAGGTCATGGCAATGTGTGTAAAAGTTTTGGCCGGCAGGTCCTCTTCTGCTTGAATGTGGATCGCATCGTCGGGCCAACGATGGATCAGATGGACACTGGGTTTCAGACCGTGAAACTCAACGTCCCAGCCTCGTGCACCCTCTTTGTCGTCCATTTTACCGAACGGTGCACCCCCCTGAGGTTGCACGGATAGAAAGCAGGAGACGCTAAAGGGCTCGTCCTTTTCAAAAGAGAATTGCTCACCGTATTCAAACCAAGCTTTGCTCCTAGTTTGAAAGCTCTTTTCGACTGCGCCCTCTTCGAAACGAAGTTCGCCATGGGGATTGGCTACGATGGATTGGCCGTCGGCGGTGAGCCCATCTCCATTTTCGTCCAACGGAAATCGAACAAGCGGTTTTATGGATTGGGTTGTGGCGAACTGGCTGACAAACTCCTTTTCCCAATTCGCTTGCTTCTCGGCGAGCGTTTTGGTTAGTTCGGTCAACTCTCCTTGCGAGGTCGTCAGGTCCCTGTCGTACTGGCTCAGTTGCTGTTCCTCTTGTGACGACGCAACGCGAAGATAAGGCATGGGGTTGCGATCGCGAACGCCGTCTTTGCCGTTCTCTGGCACATTATTGAAGAAGGCATAAAGGTTATAAAAATCCGCTTGAGTAATCGGATCGTACTTGTGATCGTGGCATTGTGCGCAAGCGACCGTCATTCCCAACCAAGTGACGCCGGTCGTTGCAACGCGATCGACGACATAGAGATTCCGATACTCGGCATCGATGAGACCCCCTTCGTCGCTGGTCATGACATTTCGGTGAAATCCGCTCGCCACCTTTTGCTGGATGGATGCATTTGGAATTAGGTCGCCGGCGATCTGCTCTACTGTGAATTGATCAAACGGCATGTTTGCATTGAATGCGTTGATCACCCACTCTCTCCAAAGCCACATATCGCGAAGGGAGTCGTTGTGATACCCGCTGGTATCCCCGTAGCGAGCCAGATCGAGCCAAGGCATGGCAAGTCGTTCACCGAAATGTTGACTGCTCAGCAGGCGGTCAACCACCGATTCAAATGCCTTTGGAGAAGCATCGTTGAGGTAGTCTTGCACTTCTTGGAGAGTAGGAGGTAGGCCGGTCAAATCGAGAGAGACTCGGCGTATCAACTTCTCTTTCGTTTCTCGCGGAGATTGCAAGAGACCTTCCGATCGAAGTTTGGCCAAGACGAACGCATCGATAGGGTTGGCGACGATGCCTGGTGCTAGATTCTCTTTTGGGACCGAAGGAGCTTTGACCGTTTCAAAGGACCAGTGGTTTGCCCAGGACGCCCCTTCGCTGACCCATTGGGTCAGCGTTTGGATTTGCTTTGGTGAAAGCGGTTTGCCTTCGGCGGGGGGCATGACATCGTCCCGATCCTGCGATCCGATTCGTCGAATCATCTCGCTTTTTGCGACATCGCCAGGAACAACGGGCGTTGCCCCTGATTCGAGTTGCGAGTAAACCGATTCTTTGCGGTCCATCCGCAACCCTGCTTTCAGCTTATCCGCGTCCGGACCATGGCAGGTAAAACAGTGTTCCGAGAGAATCGGTCTAACGTCGTGGTCGAAGTCGATGCGCTGCGCCGGTGCGATTTGCTTAGTCAAAAGCACTAGGAAACAGGCAATCAAGTAGTTTGACTTAGGGATGGCAAGCATGAGAATCACCGGTAGGAGGCCGAGGGCCGCGGACAATGTAGGCCTTGTATTGTAATCCAAGAATTGCAACTCTGGCCGCACGGGAGAGCAGACCCGCTTTTGCGTGGGTTAGACACTATCCCGTTCCTGTTTGCATGAAGCGAATTTCTTGATTCTGTTTTCGGCTAAGAAAAGCGCAACGAGACCGAAGACTATTGCCGCTTGCGACCGGTTTTCCCAGAAGAGTAGAACGTTAGTGAAACTCGGCTCTCGGAGCCGAGAAAAAACGGAACGGAGTAACGCTGTACACTATCACTACGTTATTTGATCGGGCTGGCTCGCTTTGGCAATACCCAATCTTTGCGAGGGAAGTGGCATGTATAACCGCCTGGATTTCGAACCAGGTAGTCTTGATGCTCCGGCTCCGCTTCCCAGAAGTCACTGGCTGCTTTGACTTCCGTTACGACTTTACCGGGCCACAAACCGGCTGCATTGACATCCTCGATCGTATCCAACGCAACTCGCTTTTGCTCGTCGCTGGTATAAAAGATCGCCGAACGGTACGCAGCTCCGCGGTCATTGCCTTGACGATTCTTTGTCGTTGGATCATGGATTTGAAAGAAGAATTCCAGCATTTTTCGGAAGTCCGTTTTGCTCGGATCGTATATCACCTCGATCGCTTCGGCGTGCGACCCGTGATTGCGATACGTAGCGTTCTTTACGTTACCGCCCGTGTATCCGACCCGAGTCGAGACAACACCGGTTTGTTTGCGAAATAGGTCTTCCATACCCCAAAAGCAACCCCCTGCCAAAACTGCTTTTTCCGTTTTCGCTTTAGAACCGTCGACGATTGTCGGTTTGGAATCAACAACTGCAACACCGGAGGACTGAGCGTTCCCAAAAGGTGCCATGCCGGAAACGACGAATGCAAATGCACCAGTTAGCAATGCCCACGAGGAGTAATTTTTATCCATTTTCATTTTGCTCAATAAGAGACTTGTGGTCGAGACGTAGGTTGGACGTGCCAGCCCGCGAGATCTTACATCGTATGGTTGTGTGAAGTGGTCGCCGGCCGCCGCGCGGCTTAAACTACAACTTAAAAGCTTCCTCGGCGGATTGTTCGTTGTAAAGAGGCATGTAGCGATAGTAGACCTCGAGGATCATGGTACCCATACAGGTCGTGTAGAATCGTCCGCCGCTGTCAGTGCTGTGGTTGTCATCCCAATACCAACTACCTGCAGCATGTCCAGTGTTGATTTGAGTCGCCAAGAGTTGATCACGCATTCGAACGTTCCAGTTTTCCCATTCTTTGCCGCCATATTGCTTGAGCACCTGAGTCGCGTAGTAGTTGTAGTAGGTCCCGGTCTTGCTTGGTCCGGCCTTGGTAAACTTTTCCACGGCAGCCTTGATCGACGGATGGTCCTTTGGCATTCCAGAGTACATGCGACAGAGAACAGCGCACGCGGTACAACTTTGGTTGTACTTTGCTCCCTTGCCTTTGGCATTGAAATCGTAGTGGTAGCTCGCCCCTTCGTCGAATGCCATCTGGTCGAGGAAGAAGTTGGCCTTGCGAACAACATCGATATCCACTGCGAAGCCGCTCATCGCTCCGCTTTTAAGCGCCATCATTTGCCAGCCAACCACAGAAGTGTCCCCGAGACCATTCGGAGCATAATGCCATCCGCCCGTTGAAGAATTCTGCGCGTAGCGTAGGAAGTTCAGTCCGGTTTGAGCAGCATCGCGCAGCGCCGGATCCTTGGTCATGCCATAGGCTTCGCACATCGCGATCGTAGCGATTCCATGAGCGTACATGTCGTCGAATCCTTTAAATCCCGATCCTGCATACCATGAGCCTTCCCCTTTTTGGAACTTCATATTGCTGATCAGGAAACTCAGTCCTTTGAAAACGGTATCCTTGTATTCTCCCTCGATATGAGTTTGGCCAGCACCTAAGAAGCACATAAGGGCTAATCCCGTTGCGGCGTTGAGGCTGCCTCGACGTTCACCCGGATGATCGCATTGCCCTTTGCAGACCAGACTATGCGCAAGCGTCCAAGCGCCGGATTGCGGATCTTGATGATTCGCGAGCCATTTCAATGCCATCGAAACCGCTTTCTCGGTGTCGCTCGACCCCCCAAACTTGCTCAAGAGGTCTCGCTTTGTTTCTTTCGATCGGCTGTTTAGGCCTGCCCGCATCGCGACATTGGCCTGCGCAGAAATGCCGTTCTTTGGAATCAAGCTCTGAGTCATGCTGGGCAAAGTGATGGCCGGCATGTTGGCTGCAACCACGTTGGCGTAACTCACATCGACAACCTGCTCCGCGATCGTCGGATCGACAGTCGGTGACTCCGAGGGTGTTTCCTCGCTCTCGGTTGCAACGAGCTCAGCAGATTGGTCCATCGAAACGTCTTCCAGATCTGCATCGCTGGTAGACTCCGTAGAGACCAACATCATCCGAAGCTCATTGCGAATGGGTTCAAGATTCCACGCGGCCAGAACAAGGATGGCGGCAACGTGGACAAACATGCTAATCATCCAACTTGGAACCGTCGTCCATAACCATCGCCGAGTAGCCGGTGCCGCCTCCTTAGCGTCCGGGAGAAGCTCGGACAGTTTGTTGCCCCCACCAGCCCTCTCGGCATGGGTTGGATGGTGCGGCGCGACGGATGCAAGTCTTGTCTGGCGTATCAACGGCGACGGAGTCTCAGTCGGATCAGAAAAATCTGGAAGCCCGAGATCGAAACCCTCTAGATCGTTGCGAATAGCAGACATGACGAGCAGATTGGTTTTGGTTGTAGATAAGATTTGAACGAGCAATCTATCCTAGTGCCTGAACGCAGTTCTTTGTACTCTACTATCTCCCTAATGGATGGCTTTCCCACCAAATTTTAGATCTGTGCTGTTCTCGACAGCGCAGACGTTTTGAGCGATTTGGCAAATGTCGCTAGTTGGCTCATGCCATCACAATAGGATGAGTACACCATTTTTGGACGAAGTTGGTCGTTCAGGGCTCGTCCACCTACAAGTAAGATGACCCCTTTCGGTAAACGTTTTGAAAATTCTCCGTATTCCTCTAGAAATCGGCCTTCATCTTCCACGTGCGAAATACTCAACCAAAATACCTTAGGCATATGTTTTCTAGCTGCCGAAAGCAGGCTCGGGAAGGGGATGTTCGAACCTAGGTTCGCCGTCCGCCATCCTTGCTCTCGAAAGGCCATGTCCGTAAGTAGAGTCGCAATTTGATACAAGTCACCTGACGGCGTGGCCCCCATCGCCAACGGGGATGCGCCACTTGCCTCAGGGATCAACCTTCGCAGCTCATGCACCAGTCTGAGGATGATTTCGCACGCCAATCTCTCTTGGAATACGTCGACTTCGCCACATCTCCAGGCATCGCCAATGGATTTGAAAGCCGGACAAATCAAGTCATCGGCTAGCGAAGCCATCCCACCTTGCATCCAAAACCATCTTCCAACAATCCTGCGACACTCCGCTTCTTCGCCCGCGAGCAAGGCGTCTCTCAAATGAACCAACGGCGTTGACACATCCGGAGTATTTGAGCGGGCACTAACTAAACTCCCATTCTGGTTTTCCAGGCCGATGGCCATCGGGTCAACAAGTCTCCGATTGTTCGATTCTAAGAATTCGAGCAGGAAACCAAGCGGAATTCGACGATGACCTCCAATGGTTCTATCGGTTCGAATTTCACCTCGATCGCACCATCGTTTCACCGACGATTCGCTGACTTGCAACGCCGAAGCGACTTGCTTTGGGGTGAAACTGTCTTCCATAGGACATTCTCCATGTAGACTAAATTGCCAAAAACAACCTGAACGTTTTGAATGAAATAAATTTTTCTACTGCGCAGATATCGCGTTATCGTTGCGATTTAGCTGTTTTGCACCGATTAGCTAGGGGAATGTAGCCAAACTCCATAAAAAAACACTCGGGAGTTACAGGATACTTTACTTGTCTAGTCTAGTGCGACGCCATACAAATTTAAAAAAGAACGATTTGGGCGAATCTGGTATTTGCATTTTAGCGAATAGTTTGACAGCTCGGTGCAAAACATCCTTTCAAAACGTGCAAATGAAACCCCCCGTGCGGAGTTCGCCATGATTCAGACAAAGTCGATTTCATCCACCCCCAAGAGAAAAAAGTTAGTCGCTCCCGCCACGGAGGGTCGCACGCAACGAACGGGCAAATTGCCGAAGACGTTTAGGCGAACAGCTATCGAGGCGTCGTTTGTGCATTTCATGCAATTGATGATTGCAGATTTGCAGTCACCGCAAGAAACAGAAGGGGCTTTCAAAAGGCTCAAAGCCAGAAAAATTGAGTTTATCGATAGTGAAAGCTTCCACGACTCTTCGGCGGAGTCATCAATCATGGGAGATTACTTTCTTGGAACCGGGTTCGAGTCCGTCGCTGCCAAATTGAGCAAAGCTCCATCCTTGCCGGCCCATCTAGCGCGTCTATGCGAGGCAAAACTGCTTACACCCGAGGAGGAAAAAAGTGTCTTCAATCGAATGAATTATTTGCGATCTCGGGCCGATGCGTTGAAATCCAAAATGGTTGTAGCAGATGCATGGACCCTTCGACGTATCGAATGCTTGCTCAAAGCGGCCGATTGGTATCGCGACTGGATTGTAAAATCCAACATGCGATTGGTCATTTCGATCGTTAAGAAGTTCGTGAATCCGCAGAATGGATTCGATGATTTGTTAAGCGATGGGATTGTCGCGTTGATTCGTGCGGTGGACAAGTTCGACGTGGGGCTAGGATTTCGGTTCAGCACCTATGCAACCCAAGTTGTTCGCCGGAATACCTATCGAAGCGTGATGGAGAAGCAAAAAGATCGGCAGAGGAATCTGGGAAGCATTCACGAAAACGGTTTGGACATAAGCGATGACCAGAAGGAGTCATCGATGAGTGAACATCGTTGGCACGACTTAAGATCTCGATTAGGTACGATGCTCGATCACTTGGATCGGAGAGAGAAGTTCATCATACGAGCGCGTTTTTCGCTTGGCGGGCATCGCCGTGTACAGACTCTTCAGCGGCTTGCGGATAGACTAGGGGTGTCCAAAGAGCGAATTCGCCAACTTGAAAAGCGTGCCTTGGACAAGCTTCGAGAAATGTCCGAAGCCACGTCACTGAAAGAAACAGAATTGTAGTACATGCCAAAGTTCTCTCTCATTTCGGAGATGCATTGTAGTCAGCAAGAGCTATTTCAATACCACGCCAATCCCGGAGCTCTCAATCGTCTAATTCCCCCTTGGGAAAAGATTTCGATCGAAAGTCGGAGCGATTCTTTGTCCGTCGGCTCCGAGGTTTTGATTGCCAACTCAATGTTCGGAGTAACCGTCAAGTGGAGGGCTCGCCACACACAACTTGATGCACCTGAGAGCTTTCAGGATATCCAGCTTTCCGGACCGTTCAAAACTTGGATCCACGATCATGTCTTTGAAGCCCATGGAAATACTGGATCCTTGCTTGTTGATCGTGTGGAGTTCGATACGAAGTTCGGTTTGGTTGGCCGCTTTGGTTTGCCCATTGTGCAAGCGAAATTGTCGGCAATGTTTGCATACCGGCATCGAACGACGCAAGCGGACTTAGTCCTGCAAAATTATCTTCGTCCATTTGTAGCTGACCGCGTTCTTCGGATAGGGGTGACGGGCAGTACAGGGATGATTGGACGTAGGCTTGTCGACTTGATTTCGGTTTTGGGGCATCGAGCGATCCGAATTTTGCGTCCATCCTCAGTCGATGCCGTGCAAGAATTCCCTACCTCATCCGTAAGTGTAGTTTGGGAACCAGGAAAGGGATTTTCCAACAACGCAGTCGTGCAAGGCCTGGATGCTGTCATTCATCTGGCCGGCAAAGGGATTGCGTCAATGCGTTGGACGGATTCTGTGAAGCAATCGATCCGCGAGAGCCGTGTTCAAGGGACGCAGGCGCTGGTGCAAGACCTTTGTCGATTGGATGCTCCGCCTAAAGCATTCATTTGTGCGTCAGGTGTCGGTATTTATGGCGATCAAGGGGAGACCATCTTGGATGAAGAGTCCAAACATGGAGGGGACTATCTAGCCAACCTCGCGCGAGACTGGGAGGGCGCGGCGTATGAGTTTGGAAACACAGGCGGGCGAGTTGCGGTTGGCCGGCTCGGTATTGCGTTGCATCCAAGACAGGGTGCTTTGCCTAAACTGCTCCTTCCATTTCGGCTTGGGGTGGGTGGTCCTATGGGCAAAGGCCGACAGTTTTGGAGTTGGATTCATGTCGACGATGCCGCTGCCGGATTTTTGTACCTTGCAGCGAACTCACGCAGCGAGGGCGTCTACAACTTCGTGGCCCCAGAACAAGTGAACAATCAAGCCTTTTGCAAGACGCTGGGGCGTGTACTCCATCGGCCTTCGCTTCTACCAACTCCAGCATTTGCTCTCAGAGCATTGCTTGGCGAAATGGCCGACGCGATGTTATTGGCGAGTAATCGCGTGGAATCCAAGCGACTGAACGAAGAAGGATTTCCCTTTCGATCGACCACATTGGAAGATTGCTTTCGGCATGTACTGGGATTTCAAATCCAATGAGAGGAACTGCCTCTGCTAGGGAATTCATCTTCACCGGAACCAGCTATCACGGATGATTCAAACTCTGTTTAAGGAACCATGCGTGTGTACCCTTTTGCACTTCGACCGAAGGCACATCCGTGTCAGATGGGTCAATCTGAACAGAATTAACTTTTTTGATTGGCTGTTTGTCCTTGTGCCGAATCAGATGTATTAGGAGTTTGTCTTCTGGAGTTTGGCGACGGCGCAAACGCTCGAGTTTGACGATTGCCACATTCGTGGTCTCCGGGTCCCCGAACCGAAAGGATGTTTCGGCTAACCAAAACCATGCCGTAGGTGAGGTTGCATATCGTTCCACCATCGAACGAGCAAGGGCTTTGCATTCCGTTTGCTCAGCATGGGACAAATCTGCTTCTTCACACCACGATTGCATCAAGCAAAAAGCTGCCATAGCGGATGGTCTTCCGATACTCGTCAATGCGGATTTCAAGAGCTCGCGGGCCTTGTTGATGGACGTTTGTGCCTCCAACCGCTCGTTGCGTTCGGCGAAAATTGAAGCTCGATTCAGGTAGAGTCTTCCTTGGTACAGGTCATGGTGAGCAACGTCCTGTTTTTCAGTCTGCAAAGCGCGGCTAAACTCCATTTCAATAGTCTTCATTGCGATGTCGAATTCACCGCGAATAATTTGGTGTCGGCTCCGTAACCATGCATACTGAGTCAGCAAGAAATCGAGCTCAGCATCGGATTCCTGCATGGTCGCGATTTTATTGAGGTTGGATTCAACATCCTTAAGAGTCAAATCAAAGTCGTTTCGGTGTAGCTGTTCCATCGCCAGAGCGAGCCAAATCTGATTCTGAGCGACACGTTTGAGGAGTTTCGAAGTCAATTGTCCCGCGCCGGCGGATCTCTGCAGCGACTGGATGCTCAGAGACAAGATCCGTTCTGCTTGTTCACTGTCACCGGTGAGCAAGAACGACTGACCCATTCCGTAGTACACATTCGCAACCTTGTCGTGATACATTTCTTCACCGCCAAAGATCTTCCACGCATTGCGTAGGTCTTCTTCGGCTGTCTCCAAAGCGAGGACCGCTTCGTTGGGTTGAATCAATTGGCTGTTGCAAGCTGCGAGATACACTTCTGCGTTGGCGCGAGACTCGAGCCAATCTGGACGCCGTCTACCGTTGGAAAGCATTTCATCGTAGATGTGAATAATGCGTTGGTAAGCGTCGTGGGCTTGATTAAATTCACCTAGTTCGTAACGGTACTTGGCGAGTTCATCGAGCATGCCTAATTGTGCTCGATGGGCATCCATCAGTGGGTCATTTACTTTGAAGAGTTCGTCGAAATCGATTGCCTTGGATACATCAGCTGCAGCTTGCTGTACATTTCCTTCAACATAACTGCAAGTTGCCCGTAGTCGCATGGCTTGTGCGATAACTCTACGAGATTCGGCATATTCCGATGAGGAATCGGCAATCTGCTGCATTACATGGATGGCATCGTCGATCCATTGATTCACGCTTTCCTTCTGGCGATCTCCCTCGATCATGGCGGAGGCTAGGCCCAATTTGCCTCTGGCCCATTGAACGCGTTCGATTGCAAGCCAATCCGAATCGCGATCGGAGGGGGCAGCGTCGAGCAGTTCTAAGCCGTCTTGGTAACAGACTATCGCTTGATCGTCATTCCGCATTGCACGTTCGATGTCACCGAGCCGCATTTTGGCTCTCGCAACTTCGAGATTCATGATAGCGCTATTGCTAGGCTGGCTCGCGAGGGTATGGAAATGCAAATGAGCTCGATCCAAAACGTGCAAACGAAGCTCATTCAAGCCTGGATAGAGAGAGAGATCTGCGTTCAGACCAAGTATCCAGCTGTCAACCGATTCTCTGGCGGACTGCAATTGAGTTACAGCCACTCGGTGCGCTATCTTTTCATTTTCGAGCGAGATTGTCTTGGCCGCGTGCTCTTGGTCTGCGTAGACTCTGGCCTTTCTTTCGTTGTTTCTCGCATGGTGAACCAAGACTGCCGCGGAAAGCGAAGCAATCGAAACGGCCGCCAAGGAGACGAAGAACGCCCATGCAAAGGTTCGATGCTTCTTTGCAAATCGGTCAACAGTGCCCCACCAAGGTTCAGGGTAGGCTGCAACGTGCTCACCAGCGAAAAACGATTCAAGATCGCGGCCGAGTTCGCATGCATTTTTATGCCGTTCGCTTGGAATTTCCCTAAGTGCTTTGTCACAAATGGCCGCCAAGGCTCGGGGGACTTTGGGGGCTATGGTTCGTATCGGCGCGTACTCGACGCGCATCACGTGCTGCAGAGTCTCTTGCGCTGTGGGACATCGGAAGGGGGAACGGCCCGTTAGGATTTCGTACAGTATGCTGCCAAGAGAAAACACATCGGAACGGGCATCGACTAGATGCGATTCACCCTTTGCTTGTTCCGGCGACATATAAGCAGCGGTCCCGAGCACAGAGCCAGCGACAGTAAGTTCTTGTGCATTGTTCGCTTGGTCAAAATCGGCTCGCGCTTCGGGTTTGGATCGTTCGTTTTGCGCCTCTTCCGTTGAGCAGTACGGCGAACCTGGCAGGAGTTTGGCAAGTCCCCAGTCGAGTACGATGGTTTCGCCAAAATCGCCAATCAATATATTTGCTGGTTTGAGATCGCGATGAATCACCCCTTGTTTGTGCGCATACGAAATGGTCTTGCATACCTGCACGAATCGATCGAGCAGTTCACGAGTTGCGTAGGCAATTGTGTTGCAGTGTGGCTTTGCATAGTGGATCGAAATCGATTCGGCCAGAGTAATTCCCTGTAGCCACTTCATCGCGTAATAAGGTGAGCCGCTATCGGGATCTGTCCCCATGTCGTGGATCGGGACAATCCCTGGGTGAGTCAGACACGCGGTGATGCGAGCCTCATGTAGAAAACGGGCCTCAACCTCCGCGTCTCGCTGGATGTCGGGCAATATCTTCTTTAGGACGACATTGCGTTGCAATCGTCGATCAAAGGCTCGCAATACAATTCCGCATCCGCCGCGGCTCAGCTCCCCTAGTACCTCATAGCGAGATTCTTGAAGCGAAGAATGAACGCTATTGTTCAATACGACGGGCGTATCGCCGGCACGTCGTTTCGGCAATGTGATATCACTCGGTATCGATGGGATCATACGGGTTAACTCTCACGTGTCTGCTTCCTCAGCCGCTCAATAGGGAGAGGCAAAACGTAAATCAACCGCGCGGCTAAGGAGTCAAGAATCTAGACAATCAGCAAAAGTAGTTAGGTCACCAAACGGCACCTGCATATGCTTCCCCAGGAATTAGGCCACTTGCTACTGCGCTTACCCGCAATGCCCTGCCGGTTGTAGGGATTGCAATACTTAGAGGTGGTCAAGCCGAAGGATAGGGAGGCAGATTAGAGACTCGGCGTCGGAAGAGGGAATTCAGGCGCTACCGTATGCACCTAAGATCCAATACCACTCGGGAGTCAAACCAATCTCGGTCCGCAAAAGTGAGACCACCAGCAACGCCGATCTCCCAACTACCCATCGCTGATTTTGCGTATGCTAATCGCATGCCAGGAAACACGTCGAGGGCGGTGATGCCGTCGACCCGTTGAATTGTCCCGGTGTCTAACGTTTCGCTACCAAACAAGAACGAATGAGTTTGTAGCTCGACGGTTGGCATCAGCGCATAGCGATCGGATTCTCGCCAAATGGTACTTAGACCGAATCCCGTTGTGAGTACGTCTCCTGCAAAACCCGCGGAACCCGCGATGGGAAGCCTGTACTTGATCTCGCTGTGCAGGAATGTGAAGTCGCTCCATTGGTGGCGAAGTAACATGCCCGGCTCCAGCGAAACGTGGCCTGTTCCCAAGCCACGTTGAGTAGGTCCTGTATTGAGGTACGAAAGGAAAATGGATGATATCTTCGTACAGCGCCCATCGTACACGAGCGCTTTGCCCCCTAGGACCATGTCGCCGAAGCCAACAGTATTGCTATTAACTTCTGGATTGAGCGCTCGCATGCCGATCTCGCTGATCAGTGCTGCCTGTGCGTTGCCCAGTTCCGTTCTATAAACGGTATCGATCAAATCGACGCGAGTCTCGGGACCCGGGCCGCGGCCTGCCTTGGCCCAGAGATACTCAAGCCTGTCCGGGGACGCAAGTCCTCGATCGAAGCGGATTCGAAATCCAGCATAGGAACTGCTGATCGCCGTATCCATGACCATCGGAGCATACATGACCCGTTCGCAACCCAAGCCGAAGTCGCTGCCCATTCGTCGTCCAAACAAATGCGTGAGGTTCAACCCTCGAGGCCCTTCCCTACGCTTGGGAAAAAGAGGATTTTGTGCCAACCGCGGTTTCGACTGGTGTTGTGTTTCGAAAAAACCTGGTGACCAAGGGTCGGGTGTGGAATCAACAGGCGGAGTGATTATCGACGCGGGACCGGTTTCGTTGGCACCATCAAAGTTCGAATCGTGGTATCCGCTGAAATGAAAGTCAACAGGCTGACTGTAGGTAGGTGTACTTGGGTACTCGGACTGGCCAGGGGCCATTTGCATTAGAGACGCTGGCGGAAGTGCCTGCTGATACACGGTGGAGGATTGCGAGTTCTGCTCGATCGAGGGAAAGATCGAAGTAGGACCTAAATCCCCATGGAGCATTCGAATGGGGTACGTGTGCACGACAGTACCGGCCTCGGTGGGACCATCGAGCTGGATAATGAAAAATGCGAGCAAAGTCGCTAGCACCACGGGCTACTCATTCTGATTGCATGGGAAAATTCGCGGACAACAGGCAACGCGTCTATCGCGAAATGACAAGCGGGCGGGTAATGCTTGCATTCGGTCAGTTAGGGAAGTTGAGGATACGCATTTGGATTTATCGTCTGTGTCGATTGTGTCGATACAGGAATTGTTGCGGTGTAAGCCAAATGTTTGATTTCACTATATGCCACCCTCCTTATGCAATTCTCAGCCGTTAATTGGCACGAAGGACTCTTCCTGCAGCCGCATCACTTCCAAGCGTGGGATCGGCACTGGACCGAGCGGATCTGCACCGGCGAGCAGTGGCAATCGCCGCACAGTTATGGAGTGCTTGAGTTGGCCATCAATAGCGATGCACTTGCGTCTGGGTTTCTTCAGATCGATCTGTTGCGTTGCAAGACGGCTGCCGGTGCCATCATTGAGTCGTCGACTGGTTCTGTGATGGAACGCCGAGACTTGCGGCCTTCTTTAGAGTCTTTGTCCAAACTCTCTGAGTCCAATTCCTACCAACCTTTGGACGGCCGGTCGGTAGGCAATGGTGTCCAACGCGAGGTCCGTTTCGTAGACGTGTTTGTTGGAGTACCTCGGCTAAAGCTTGGAGACAAAAACGTTGATTCAGCCGACCATCGCAACGGCTCCCGCTTTCGTGCCCAATGGTTGGATTTGCCAGACGAGTTGGATGCTGCTTGTATCAAGCCGGTGGAGCTGCGAGAACTCAATGCGAGGGTACTGTTAAGTACAGATGATTTGGCAGGCTACGATGTGCTTCGCATCGCGCGAGTCCGTAGAGGTGAAGACGATGATGTTCAATTGAGAATGGACGCAAACTACGTTCCGCCGTTGATGGATTGTTCCTCAAGCAATCTCCTGCGCAGCCAAATCATGACCTCAATTTATGATTTGATGCAACAGTGCAGTGAACAATATTCAAAGCAGTTGTTCGATACGGGCGGAGCGCTTCACGCTAATTCACCTGTGGATGTGCAGCGATTGCTGGTGCTTCAAGCGGTCAATCCTGCAGCGTCCGTTTTGCGAGTCTTGGCAAATTCTCGGGGGATCCATCCACTGACACTTTACGTTGAGTTGGCCAGGCTGGCTGGAACTTTGGACTTACTGCATCCGAATCGACATTCTAAGCCGACGTCGCCATATGATCATGAAAACTTGGGTGGGATTTTCTTTGAGCTTAAACGCCGGATCCTGAACGCGGTCGACGGCTTGCAGCGCGCTCCCTATCGTCAAACCATGTTTGTCGGCAACGAAAACGGAATGCAACTGACTATTGAACGTAGTCAATTCGCTACTTCTCGTCGTTGGTTTATAGGTATTCACAAAGGCAACATTGAAGCTGATCTACTGCATCAGATAATGTCGACTGGTCAATTGGATTGGAAGCTAGGAAGTGTTGGACAGGTTGAAAAACTATTTGCATCGCGTGCTCCCGGCTTGGAACTGAAACGATGCTCTAACATTCCCGCCTCGCTACCCAAGTCAGGGGAATGGGTTTTCTATCAAGTGGATGGATTGGAAAGTTCGGTTTGGAAGGACGTAGTAGCCTCAGGTACGCTCGCGATGCGGATTAGTGATTCGAGCATTGCGAATCGTGAGGAATTGATCGGAAATCGTTCGATCCTCATCGCTGCGGGTAGAGAAACCTATTCGCTGCAGTTCGCCCTTTTTGGAGTTGCGTAATGCGTCCTGAATTCGCAGCGGCAGTCGATCCGATTTTTCATGCGGCGATCAAGCTTATTGAACAATTGGAGACAAATGAGCCTTGCGATGCGGAACATCAGCACGCCATTATTTTATCGCTTTTTGATCGCGCCGATACCGTGTTAGGCGCTTCGAAATCTTGGGAATTGGCGCGTTACGCAGTGGCTGTCTGGATCGATGAGATCTTGTTAACGTTGCCATGGGAGGGTGCCAATTGGTGGCGAAACCATATCCTGGAGATGGACTTGTTCCAGACCCGAATTTGCAGTTTTCGTTTTTTTGAATTAGCCAAAGTGGCCTCTGGAATGCCTTGCCGCGATGCGTTGGAAGTGTTTCACAATTGCGTTGTGTTAGGATTCAGAGGAATGTATTCCGAGCAAGGTCCGGAGAGCTCCACAGGTCGAAATTCGGAATGGCCAGCCAGTATCGAACTCTGGCTGGACCGCACGTTGCGCATGATTGAGGGCGAACCAGAGTTTGCGGATCAGGTTGGTCCACTGAGATGCATCGAGGGAGCTCCCCCGATCTACGGTCGAGCTCAGGTTGTATGGTGGAGCGTCGCGGCTTTGTTGTTGTTGCTGACCAATGGGGCCGTTTATCATTTCATCCATTCGAGCAAATAGTCAACGATGAGTGAATCGGTTGAAACAACACCACAAATTCGAATTGTAAACTGGCTTCGATTCTCGATTGCTGGCTATGTTGCAGTCTGTCTAGGGATCGGCCTGTTACTACTAACGCTTGTCACTTGGGTTGTTTTCGATTCGGAACCGCAGCGGGTTGCCTGGGGCGATTATGTGGGATGGCCTCAAATGTTGTCCCTCGGTTCTCTGGGAGGGATTATTTGCTTCCTCGCCTACTGGACAGTCCGGCTTTGGAACGATGACCTGCCGGCTCGAGAGCGTGAACTCGAGGGCGCCTGGAACGCTGGAATGACCGCTCTCAGAAAGCGAGGGGTGTCCATTCGCGACCTACCGCTATTCCTCGTCATGGGCTGCCAGAATGAGAAGTCGCAAGCGAGTTTTTTGCAAACTTCTGGAATCAAGTTGAGCTTGGAGCCAATTCCCAAATCCAACGCTGCGCCTCTTCGTTGGTACATCGCACAGGATCGCATACTTCTGTTTTGCAGCGATGTTGGAACTTTTAGCGCAACTCAAAGTCGGTTAGCGTTTCACAGGCAAGACGAAATAGCGGTTTTGGAATCCATGGAATTCGTTCGTTCGCATTCGACTCCACTGCCAGCAATGGATAGTTATGCAAGAGCTTGCATTGGCCAACCAGAGAATCGTTTTCACGCCGGTCCAGTCCGCGAGATGGTTCCTCAAACAATGGTTGTGTCTGGCGAAACGTATGAAGGTAGCAGTCGCATTCTCACCAAGGTGACATCCGCGTTTGCTACGCAGGTGACTTCGGACGCTTCAAACCCTGTGCAGGCTGCCAGCCATGAGCCGGCCATTGAGTCGTTGGAAGCGACCGAAAGGCTTTTTGACGAACTGAAAGTCGAACCAAGTCCTGCGGTTGTCAAAACGGACTGTATGGTGCGCTTAAAGCAACAAAGTCTCTCTGTTTTGGCCTCAAGTGAAATAGTGCGGTACCAGGCATTGCTTGAAGATACTTGCAAGCGGTTGAAAGTGGCGAGGGCCAATATGGCTCCAATAAATGGTATTATCGCTTGGGTCGATGCCCCGCAGATGATGGACTGCGCAAGGTTTTCGCGTCAATGTGGGTTGGCATTCCGCCGAGACTCAAAACAGATCCAACAGCATCTTGGTGTATTGGCACCAGTGACCGTGGTGATGGATCGCATGCAAGAGTTGACGGGTTTTTGCGAATTGATTCGAAGAATGGGCCAAGAGAAATCGCTGAGAACTTCCCTTGGGGAAGCTTTTGATCTTCAAAGGCTGCCTGATTGGACGTCGATTCGAAATGCGAGCCAACGGTCCCTTGTTGCAGTCAATGCAGCTGTCTACCAGTGCTTTCGGTCATCGAATGGCCTTAGTCAACCTGGAAATCACAAGCTGTTCCAGCTGATCATCGCCTGTCGAGGTCGACTCGGCCAGGCGCTGCAAACGTTTCTAATCGATTCGATTGCGATCCAACCTCAGTTGCCTAGCCTCCAGGATCCAACACTCTTTAGTGGCATCTACTTTACTGCCTCGGGTGAGAAACCGACACATCAGGGTTTTTCCCAGCAAGTAGTAGCCCGCGCGATGGATCAACAGGAATTTCTGAGCTGGACAAAAGAGCGGTATTCCATGGAGCAGTCGTTTCGTTTGACCACATGGCTACTTAGCGGTACGTGTCTCGTTTTGTTGATCATGCTGATTGCGCAGATCTTGGCAGTAGCGGTGTAAGTAGCAGTTGGGACGTCGACTTTTGCTTAGAAGTGCCGTTTCAATCCCAACATCAGCGAAAAGTGTAGTGCTTTGCATGCATTTGTCTCGATATGCACTTTGCGTAACGGAGCATTGTAGAATGCATCAAGCGATTGCGGTGATCTAGATGGATTTGTCACAACTTCAAGAATTGCATGGACAGTGCAAGGGAGCCGGGGCTTGCGGCGTCAATTTGGAGTATGACGAACGTTTCTTGGAGATGATCCGGCTAAGCGAATATCGTCCTGAGGTGCAGTACGGGTCGACGATAGTGCCTGCGCGCGGCCCAGAATGGTTACAGCTTTGCAACTGCTGCCTTGAAATTGCGGGCCGTACCCGCGATTTGCGAGTTGGGGTGCTGCTAGTCGAGAGCCTTTGTAGAACACATCATTGGTCAGGGTTAGCCGCCGGATTGGAACTGCTTTCTAGCTGGACGATTGAGTTATGGGACAGTATCTTTCCTCGCTTGGATGCAGAGGACAAAGAGGATCCGACCGAGAGACTTGGAATCCTGTCCCATCTAGTGGATAGTAGTTTGCTGATCCAAGGGATTTCGCAAATTCCATTGACGGAGCACCGAACGTTTGGCTGCATAACGCTGCGTGATTATCATTCGATTATTTCGGGCAGTCCAACTCATACTCCGTCCAAGCTCTCAGACTCAGAATTGGGAGTTATCTTTCGCGAGATGAATCGAGGCGAACTCGACGCGACCATCAATGCTATTCAAAGAGCAATCCTCGCTTTTGCGGCCATGGATGAGTTTGTGTTGGGTAAGGTAGGAATGGCACGATGGTCCGGCGCTCCATTGCTTGAAACACTGACTCGAACGGAGCAGATACTCCGATCGCATGTTGCGGAGCCAGTAGTCATGGCTGCGTCATGCAGTTTGAATGCGCTCGCGTCGAACATCACAGCAACGGAACCACCGGATGATACTAGCGTCGATGCCAAGGACTTTTTGGTTACACAAGAACCGGATCCGCCTTCCATTGATGTTGAACCGAATCGTACGACAGTGCGGATATCATCTCGCTCCGAGGCGACCGTAGCGATAGACGGGATCTGTGCGTACTTTGAACAGTACGAGCCAGCGAGTCCTGTTCCACTGATTCTACAAAGGGCCAAGCGTTTGATTCCTATGAGTTTCATCGAAATCATTCGGGAACTCGCTCCAAACGAAGGTCATGAGTTTTTGCAACATCTCGTCTGTCCTAAATAGACAGGATGGTCATGCGATAGAAAGTAGCGTAGCCCAATGGATTGAGTTGCGAAGCTAAGAAGCGATGGACTGCAGAAAAGTAAAGAATCTTCCGCTTAAACCATTTTATATTCATAGGTGTTAAATTGTCTGAGAGCAGTCAAAAGTTCATTGCAAGGAATAGGCCACCACGGGTCCAAATCGAATACGATGTGGAACTCTACGGTGCGGAAAAAACAGTTCAGTTGCCATTTGTAATGGGGGTTATGAGCGACCTATCTGGGAAGCCGACCGAGCCGCTTCCGCCAGTCGCAGAGCGAGATTTCCTGCCGGTGGACGTCGACAACTTCAACGACCGCATGAAGTCGATGAAGCCTCGCGTCAGCTTTCCAGTAAAGAACACATTGACTGGCGAAGGGAACCTGATGGTCGACATGACATTCGAAAGCATGGACGATTTTTCGCCCGATCGCGTGGCAGAAAAAGTGGAGCCACTTCGAAGGCTGCTTGAGGCGCGGACTCAATTGGCAAACCTGTTGACCTATATGGATGGCAAGACTGGGGCCGAGGAATTGGTGAGTCAAATCATGTTGGATCCCGAGTTGCTGAAGACGCTTAGTACGGCTCCAAAAGATGCATCAGCGACTCCACCAGCGTCCAAAAACTAACACTCAATCCCAATCCCGAACTCAATCAACAACAATATCATGAGCACTATTACAGGAAGTACCGGGACGGTTGGCAATATCGTCCTCAGTGGGTTATCCACCGACGAATTCTCCAACTTGCTTCAGCAGGAGTTTCAACCCAAAAGTGAAAACGCAAAACAAGCAGTTGAATCTGCTGTTCGAACGATGGCGGAGCAACTCCTAGCTGAGACCATTACGCTTAGCGATGACTCGATGAAGAACATCGAAGCTCTCATCGCCGCCATCGATTGCAAGCTATCTGAACAGATCAACGAAATTCTCCACCATGAGGATTTCCGCGCCCTGGAAGGTGCGTGGCGAGGCTTCTACTACCTTGTTAACAACACGGAAACGGACGAAATGCTCAAGATCCGCATCTTGAACATCTCCAAGTCCGATCTACACAAGACCCTCAAGAAGTTCAAGGGTACGAACTGGGACCAAAGTCCGATCTTCAAGAAACTGTACGAAGAAGAGTACGGCCAATTCGGCGGTGAACCCTACGGCTGTTTAGTAGGCGACTTCCACTTTGACCATACACCGGTCGATGTCGAAATTCTGAGAGAAGTGTCGAAGATCTGCGCCGCGAGCCATACGCCCTTTATATCGGGTGCAAGTCCTACGCTGATGCAAATGGGTTCGTGGCAAGAGCTCAGCAACCCTCGCGATTTGACGAAGATCTTCAGCAACGGTGAGTACGCAAGCTGGCGATCGCTGCGCGAAGACGAAGATGCTCGGTACATTGGCCTAACCTTGCCTCGTTTCCTCGCAAGGCTACCGTATGGAGCCAAGAGCAATCCGGTTGAGAAGTTTGCGTTCGAAGAGGAGACTTCGGGCTCGGACCACAGCAAGTTTGTTTGGGCAAACAGCGCATACGCGATGGGCAGAAACATCAATCGGTCCTACAAACTTTATGGATGGTGCTCGCGCATTCGTGGGATCGAGTCGGGCGGGGCAGTCGAAAATTTGCCAGTACATTGTTTCCCAACCGATGATGGCGGAGTCGATATCAAGTGTCCAACGGAAATCTCAATAAGCGATCGACGTGAAGCCGAGTTGGCAAAAAATGGTTTCATTCCTTTGGTCTTCCGAAAGAACAGTGACTTCGCTGCGTTTATCGGTGCACAGTCGCTGAACAAGCCCATTGAATTCGATGATACCGATGCGACCGCCAACGCTCAACTGGCGAGTCGACTCCCCTATCTATTTGCAACTTGCCGCTTCGCGCATTATCTCAAGTGCATCGTCCGCGATAAAATTGGTTCGTTCAAGGAACAGTCCGACATGCAGACCTGGCTCAATGGATGGATCAGCAAATATGTTGAGTCCAATCCTGCGACAGCAACGGAGCTGGACAAATCGAGGAGACCTCTGGCGGCAGCTGAAGTCGTCGTCGAAGCAATCGAAGGCAACCCAGGCTATTACAATTCGAAGTTCTTCTTGAGACCACACTATCAATTAGAGGGACTGACCGTCTCGCTCCGCTTAGTCAGCAAGCTCCCTTCCGCGAAAGCGTAGTGGCTAATCGGACACTAATGCGTAAACTGGCACACCCTATTTTTACAGGATATATCTATGATCTTATTAAGCTTTAAAACAAAAATCAAAGGTGAGTCCGATGTTGTGGACCACACCGAGTGGATCAAACTCGACGGGGTTAGCTTCAACAGCAGCCGCCCTATTGATGCGGGTGCGGTCGGTAAGAAACGGGAAACTGGTGCTCCTTCTTTCTCGAGCATCATGTGTTCGAAGCCAGTCGATATCGCTTCGGTCGAACTCTTCATGCAAAGCATTTGCGGCAAGAGCTTGGAAGAAGGCTACATTGACTTTATTCAAACCGGTGGCGAAAAGACCGATCAAGTCTACCTCAAGATGACGTTGTCAGAACCGGTCATCGAGAACTTTAACTTCTCTGGAAGCGACCCTTATGCTTCGGAGTCTTTTGCGATCAACTTCGTGAAGATCAAGCTTCAGCACATTTCGTTTGACGGTGACACCAAGACCGAGGGTTCTGCCAAGGGTTGGGATATCACAAAAGGCGAAGCGTGGTAACGATTCGGTTATTTGGGCGGAGCGATGTAGACAACGTCGCTCCGCTTCGATGGATTCCTGAAATTGTTTCCGTTTGGCTTGGATCTCTAGTGAAAGCAACGACTACGGTCGAATTCTACGCTAGGCGTTGATGGTCGACTTTTCGCGATTCTTTTCGGACTTTTTCGTCATCGGTGGTGGTTCGTCGATGCGAACACAATCGACGTAATATCGCCGTTTTCCCCCTTCCAACTCTTCCTCCACTAATCCGTGGATGTCGGTATCAAAGCCGGGGAATTTTTCGTTGAACATGCTCGCAAACTGCAAGTACTCAACGATCGTTTTGTTGAATCGCTCGCCAGGAATGAGCAGCGGGATTCCGGGCGGATATGGAGTTAGCAACACTGCCGTTGCACGTCCCTCCAAGTCATCGATGTCAACACGATCGATTTCGTCGTGCGCCATCATTGCAAAAGCATCGGAAGGCTTCATTGCGGGTTGCATGGGAGACAGATACATTTCGGTCGTGACGCGCGCCACGTCATGCTTCTTGTAGGTTTCGTGAATCTGCCGGCAAAGCTCCTTGAGTCCGATCTTTTCGTAGCGAGGGTACTGCTGGCAAAACTCCGGCAAAATCTTCCACATCGGTTGGTTCTTGTCGTAATCATCTTTGAATTGCTGCAGTGAACTGAGCAATGTATTCCAACGTCCCTTGGTGATTCCGATCGTGAACATAATAAAGAACGAGTAGAGCCCCGTCTTTTCCACGATAACACCATGCTCGACCAAATAGCGAGTCACAATCGATGCGGGGATTCCAGTTTCGGCAAAATGTCCGGACACGTCGAGTCCGGGTGTAATGACCGTTGCCTTAATCGGATCGAGCATGTTGAAACCGGTAGCGAGGTTCCCGAAGCCGTGCCAGTTCTCATCCGCCTTGAGCATCCAATCATCGCGTTCACCGATTCCTTCTTCTGCTAGCTGATCAGGTCCCCACACCTTGAACCACCAATCGCTGCCCCATTCGTCATCGACCTTTCGCATGGCTCGGCGAAAATCGATCGCTTCCATGATCGATTCTTCCACCAGGGCTGTTCCTCCAGGTGGTTCCATCATGGCTGCAGCTACGTCGCAGGATGCGATGATCGCGTACTGCGGCGAAGTGGATACGTGCATCAAGTAGGCTTCGTTGAATGTGTTTCGATCGAGCTTTTTGTTGATAGGTTCGCGCACCAAAATCTGCGACGCTTGCGAAATGCCGGCCAACAACTTGTGCGTCGAATGCGTTGCAAAGATCATCGAGTCGGACGGGGCTGGTCGGTTTGGGCCGATCGCGTGCATGTCCTTGTAAAACTCATGGAACGCTGCGTGAGGCAACCAAGCTTCGTCAAAGTGAAGCGTTCCGATTTGGCCATCCAGTAGTTTACGCAACGTCTCAACGTTGTAGATGATCCCATCGTAGGTACTTTGCGTGATCGTAAGAATACGAGGTTTTCGGTCCGGATGCTTGGCTTGCGCTTCCCGTGCAAACGGATTGGCCTCAATCTTCTTCTGAATGTTCTCGAGTCGAAATTCGTCGAGCGGAATCGGACCGATGATTCCCAAATTGTTTCGGGTCGGAGTCAAGAATACCGGGACTGCGCCGGTCATGATGATCGAATGCAAAATCGATTTGTGGCAGTTTCGATCCACGACCACGATGTCCCCACTGGCTACGGTCGAGTGCCAGACGATCTTGTTCGATGTCGAGGTCCCATTGGTGACGAAAAAGCAATGGTCGGCGCCAAAGATGCGTGCCGCATTGCGTTCCGATGCAGCAACCGGTCCGGTGTGGTCCAGTAGTTGTCCAAGCTCCTCAACGGCATTGCACACGTCGGCTCGCAGCATATTCTCACCAAAGAATTGATGGAACATTTGTCCAACGGGGCTCTTCAAAAAGGCGACACCGCCGGAGTGACCCGGGCAGTGCCACGAATACGAACCATCTTGCGCATAGTCCACCAAAGCGCGAAAGAAGGGGGGAGCCAAACCATCCGTATACGCTTTGGCCTCGCGCAAAATGTGTCTGGCCACAAACTCAGGCGTGTCCTCAAACATGTGAATGAAGCCGTGCAGCTCGCGAAGAATCGCGTTGGGTATATGGCGTGAAGTCCGAGTCTCACCGTAAAGGAAGATGGGGATATCCGAGTTCTTGAAACGGATTTCTGCGATAAACTTGCGCAAATTCTCAAGCGCCGACTTCATCGTTTCGTCCGATGCGAATTCATCATCATCGATCGAAAGGATGAATGCGGATGCACGGCTTTGTTGCTGCGCAAACTGCGATAAATCTCCATAGTTGGTTACACCGGCGACTTCGGTACCCTCTCGCTCGATGGCTTCTGCCAAAGCTCGAATCCCTAGCCCCGAAGCGTTGCCGGACCGAAAGTCTTCGTCGATGATTACTATTGGAAACTTGAATTTCATAAAACTCTTTCGAATAGGGTAATAACCAGCAATCCAAATGCCCTAGGACACTTGTCAGAGTAACGGACCCTTGCCAACCCGGAAAGCGTCAATTTCCATTTTTGGAGCCTCGACAAGGGGGGACGACTTAGTTTGCACCTGCCAAGCTTTTGGGAGTGGAAAGATGCTTCAGCAAGAAAATTGCCGGTTAGTGTTCGTTAGGTCTTCCATTGCCCGAACATGCGATACGCCAATTTGTTTTGAAAAAAGTATCGTCGACCTACAGATTTCCCGTGCCGAATTGCATATTGACATTTCAAGGGACTAAACTGAGGGTTCGTAGTTGAGATGTATATATACTTTTTTTCAAGGATTTTAGATTTATGAGTATTAGAAACTGTTTTTTCTTATTCGGCTTTTTAGCAGTACTTGCAGATCCGGTTCGCGTTTTTGCGGAGATCATTCAGTTTGATTTCCGAGGAAGCGTTGGGAATGGATTGTTGGCTGGAAATGAGCCTGGGGCGATTGTCGGTGGAAGCGGCGGTGAAATCGGTACTGGAGTTACATTTGATGACCAGACAAGAAACTTGACACTCAATTTTGGCTGGGGAACTGGTAATGGGTTCGCCAATTTAACCGGAAATGCAAGCGCAGGACATATCCATGGACCCACAGCTAGTGGTGGTACCGCAGCATTTACCCAAACCGCGGGTGTGAAATATGGCTTAGATAGCTTGGCGGGCTGGAATAGCAACGCGGCTAACGGAGGGTTCTCCGGTACTGTCAATATTTTGGCAACCGATGTTGCTGCGTTATTAAACGGTCAGTTTTACGTGAATGTTCACACTGCGGCAAACGGTTCGGGAGAAATCCGTGGCTTTCTAACAGCGGTTCCAGAGCCTTCAAGCTTTGCGATGATATGCCTGGCTGTCTCAGGTGCTTCGTTCGGCTTCCTGCGATCGCGTAGGAAAAAAACTGCGATTGGTTCGTAACAAATTCGAATTCTCCTCGAATAGCGCAGAATTCTCTTCGAATAGCACAATCGTCGCGAAGGCGATTGTGCTTGCTGAACCCCATTTTTGCGCTCCATAAAATGGAGCGTGCGGTATTCTTAGGCTTGAGACGACAAGCGAAACCGCGGACGTACGCTAACGACTTCTTCGCCGCTCATTAGCTGACAGCATCCCTCCTGAATCATAACTTGCAACCGCATCGTGCGTTGCAAGAATCGCGTCGCTAACTCGACCTCGGCTAAATCCAGGTCAATAACCGTCAGATTCTTGGACCGGGACAACGAGCTCTCCATTTTGCTCCACCAAGTCTCTGCGGAATTTCCACTATATGTCACGAGTGTGACCTGTTGAGCACGACCGCAGGCGCGCCTTACAGCTTGTTCCTCCGGTTGCCCGAGCTCGATCCAGTTTTCAATCACGCCCGTGTAGTCGCGTTGCCACAAGTCTGGATCTTCCTCAGTGCTCAACCCTCGACCAAACTCAAGCCGCTCGTGAGCGAACAAGGCAAACGCAATCAGTCTCGCCATCAAACGCCTATCGTTCTCCGAGGGATGCTGTGCCATAGTGAAACTATGCGAAGCATAGTAACCACGATCGATGTCGCTAATCTCAAGTTCAGCCTTGTAAATAGTCGCTTTGGTTGCCATTGGGGGAGCAGGATTCAGGTTTCAGGTCTTAGGTGGTTTGAGGTCTAAGCCTCTTTATCAGATCCACCAGCGATAGCGTATTGAGAACATTTTCGGGGACAACACCAGCGCGCCTCGCTTGAGTGATCCCGAACTTCATGAGGTCTAAGTTGGAAATGCTATGCGCGTCGGTATTGATTACGATCCTTACACCCGCGGCAATCGCGGCCGCAGTATTGATGTCGTTCAAATCCAATCGCGATGGGTTGGCGTTGAGTTCCAAGAATTTTCCGTGGGTCTTAGCGGCATCGATCACCGCGGACAAATCCACGTCGTAGGGCTCTCGTCGCGAAATGAGCCGACCGGTTGGGTGCGAGAACGCGTCCACGTTTGGGTTTTCAAGAGCGCCTAAGAAGCGTCTGGTGATCTGCTCCCGTGGCTGCCGCTGACCGTAATGAATACTAGCCGTCACCCAATCCGCTTGCGAAAGGCAATCATCGGCTATGTCCAGCCGGCCGTCTTCCAAAATATCGCATTCGACCCCCTTGAGAATAAGAAAACTTCCGTCAGTACTGGAGTTGATTGCATCGATTTCCTCCCATTGCTTGAGCAACCGCGATTCGTCAAGTCCTCGCGCCATACTAACCCGCTTGGAGTGATCGGTGATGGCGATGTATTCTAGCCCTCTCGCTTTGGCTGCTGCCGCCATCTCCTCGATCGTGTTCTCGCCGTCGGTTGCGACGGTGTGCATATGCAAATCGCCACGTATGTTTGCCAGCTGGATCAGCGATGCAAAGCGGCTTTGAAAGGCTGGCTCGAATTCACCTCGATCCTCGCGCAATTCGGGCGGGACCCAAGGCATGCCGACCAATTGGTAGATGGTCTCTTCGTCTGCGCCCGCAAGCATTTTGCTTTCGTCGTTTGCGTCGAAGACCCCGTACTCATTGATCTTCATTCCCTTCGATTTTGCTAGCCCGCGTAGACGGACGTTATGCTCTTTGCTCCCTGTGAAATATTGAAGTGCCGCACCCCAAGATTTTTCTGCCACCACTCTCAGGTCGACTTGAAAGGAATCGGTCACGCGCACGCTCATTTTTGTTTCGCCACGCGCAATCGTTTCTTGAATCGAGGGAAAGGATGCGAAGTGGTTCATTACGGAATCATGGTCGTCGCTGATGACCAAAATATCGAGATCGCCGATGGTCTCCTTGCCACGTCGATAGCTCCCAGCAAAGTCAAGACGTTGCATCGAATTGCATTGATGCATATGCCGCTTCAAGCGTTCGACCAAGTAGTCCGCTTGGTCGATCATCAAGCGCTGCGCTGCCTTCTCTGCAATCTGCATGTTTTGTAAAATCGATTGCTGCGTCTTGACGCCAAAACCTTTTATAGATGCAACCAAACCCGCTTCGCAGGCTGCTCGCAAACTCGCCAAGTCAAATACCTGCAACTCCTGAAACATCTTCATCGCTTTCTTTGCACCCACGCCAGGCACTTGCATAATGTCGCGTAGCGTAGGCGGAACCTCCTTTCGCAATTTGTCCAACTGCGGCAGGTTGCCGGTTTTCACAAGCACCGCCGTCTTCTCAGCCAGTGTCGAACCGATGCCATCGATCGTAGTCAGGTCCGTTCCAGAGTGGATCAGTTCAGCTACCGACTCGCTCAAGTCGCGAATGGATTTGGCACCGTTGCGATAAGCGCGAATGCGAAACGCGTTTTCACCTGATAACTCAAGCAGATCCGCCATTTCTTCGAGGGCGACAGCAATTTCGACGTTGGTAAACATGGGGAAGGTTAGAAGATTGAAGATTGAAGATTGAAGATTGAAGTCTCTGCTGAGCGGCAAATTGTACCCCTGGCTGAGTATATCTCGGTAGTGCTCATCCGATTTCGATCAACAATAGCTGCTCTAATGACGAAATCTAACGCATGAGATTTTACGTTTTCCAACTAGTGTTCAACCGAAGAATGGGTAAGCTCCTCCAAGCCCACATGAGCCAACTCTGCACGTGGCTATTTGGATTGATGGTAACTGGTACTGTGGGATGTGCCAATCGGCCGCCGGTGTTTCAGTCTCAGCCTAGCGTTAACAACCTGCAGGTCGAGTAACCCGCGGTGGCTACGGCCCTTGATTCGCATTCCGAAGCAGTGAACCAGGATAAGTCGCTAACCGGGCGCCGAGCAACCTAGAGACAATGGAGTGTGCGCATAACAATCTGCTTCCGAACAATTGGAAATCGCAAAAATCGATTATGCCACTTCACTAAGAAGTGTAGATCGTCAGTCGGGCAACTACCTTACGGATCTACGAATTGTAGTTCTCGAGTAGGCTCGTTGGCTTGCGACAGCCACGCGGGTTCTCCGCGTCCAAGTGTACGAGTCGTGAAACAGTGGCAAGGATCGTAGCGTTTTCGGTTCACTGTTTTATTTCCAATTTGACGAACACCAATGACTCGTCGATCGCAGTACTTCATCATCGCTGTTAGCAAACGTCTCCACCAACGCTTGCAGATCGGTTCGATTCGCATGAACGACAGCGATCATTGCATTGCGCTGCATTCCTTTCAGCTTCGTGCGCCAAAATGGGGTGTGGCGATACAGTTTTCGAAACGTGGTTTCGTCCATTTTTAGCCAGTGTTCCAATGACCCTAATTCCATCAGATCTGTTGCCCTCAACTCACTGGGCACTTCAACTTCGCGTTTGCGATTCCAGGGACAAACCATTTGGCAAACATCGCATCCAAATATCCAACCGTCCATTTTCTCACTCAAATGCGAGGGAATAATGCCGCGGTATTCTATGGTCAAGTAGCTGATACATCGCGAGGCGTCGAGTACGCGAGGCTCAACGAAGGCTGAGGTTGGGCAAGCGTCCAAGCAGGCGGTACAGGATCCGCAGTGGTCTTCTTCGAACGGATTGTCCGCAGCAAACGGGACGCTTGTAAGCAATGCAGCTAGAAAAAAGTAACTGCCTGCTGTTCGGTTTAATAGCAGTGTGTTCTTTCCGATCCAGCCCAAGCCAGCCAAGCGTGCAAAGTCCCTCTCGAGTAGCGGTGCGGTGTCGACCACGCCGCGATTTTGCGAACTTGGATACATCGACTCAAGGAAGTGGATCAACGCGTTTAATCGCTGTCGAATCAAGTCATGGTAGTCGACTTGGCCTGTTGCATAACTTCCAATATTGGACTGCGATGATGGCGACGTCTCGTTTCCGCGTTCCAGTTCGGAATCGCTTTTGCTTCGTGTCGTGCGCGGGTTGGCCGTGTAAGGCATGGCGAGCATGATCACACTGTTGCAACCCGCCAGCACCGAGTCTGGGTGTTCATATGCGGAGGAGCGTTTTGGGATGTAGGACATCTCGCCCGCGTAACCCCGCTCAATCCATTCCAGGAGATGAGTGTATCCAGGTGCTGATTGCGCACTAGCCACGCCGAAAAGAGAGAAGCCAAGCGACATTGCCTGGCTTCGAAGTTGGTCTTTAGCAAGGACGGTTGCAATCATGATGGCACGGAACGAAAGTCAACCAAACATGATTCTAACGATGCAGGGAGCAAGTGCCCCCCTCGTCGCAATCGCGGCCTGCAAGCTTGTATCGACGCTTGGCAACTTGACGATAAAGAAAAGACCAAAGCGGCATCGTGAATGGGAAGTGAAAAAGAGGGGCGAGTGGCCACAGGATCGGGAGTCGTCGCGATAGGTACCTCAATGCGTAAGCCCCGCCGTAGGTTTCTCCTGTCGGGGGCACGATCCAAATCTGTTCCATGAGTTGGTCGAACGTCAAGTTGGGGTAGTCGGCTGCGACGCGTGGGTCGTGCAGGGAAACAAACTCAAGTCGGTCTCGGTAATCCAAACGACGCAGAATATTGATTTGGGATCTACAAAAGTTACATTGGCCGTCATAGAGAACGACATCTTTTTGGTGCTGTTCGTTCATTTTGGCCTATCTACAGTATGGGTATGACTAATTGAAGCATGGGACAGTAGAACGCAAATAGGATTCCCAAGGTTAACCCCAATTTTAGCATTTTCGTAACTGTTTAGACTTTGTTTTTCTCGAATGTGTCCCATTTCATGACGATGTGAGGGCCAACTATGGGAATATCGAACATTTCGCCGGATTGGACCCAAGCTTCTCGTTCGTAGAAGCCAATTGCAGACAATCTCGCATTGCACCACAGTGACTTGTTGGCTTCCGTCGCGATTTGCTTTGCGGCTTCTACGATTTGGTGCCCCACCCCTCGCCGTTGCAAACGGTGAGAAACAGCCATCCCTCGCAATTGAATGGCATTCGAATCACCGACCAGCAAACTAGCGACACCGACGAGTTCGTCTTGGGTGACCGCGAGGAGGTGAATAGTCGATTCGGAGTCATCTCCGGGAAAAAGCGTGCCTGAAAAAGGCATTCCAAGCGGTTTGCGCAAGATTTCATATCGCAGATTCCTGATGCGAGTCAAATCGCGCCCCCCCGTAGAATGCTCGATTGCGATGTCTTGGTTCATTCTCGTCCTATGCCTGTAACTTGACCGCGGATCATGTTATTCTTTGTTGCATCATCCTTTCCGACGACTCATAATTTTTTGCTATTGGAGACAATTTTAGCATGGCCAGACCTGTCACGTTGTTCACCGGCCAATGGGCCGATTTGCCATTTTCCAAGATGGTTCAGCTTACCAAAGAATTCGGCTACGATGGCATCGAACTGGCTTGTTGGGGTGACCATTTTGAAGTTCAAAAAGCAAATTCGGATGCTAACTATTGCGAATCCAAACGAGCAGCTTTAAATGATGCAGGGCTACAGTGTCACGCAATCAGCGCGCATTTGGTCGGCCAAGCCGTTTTGGACACAATCGATCAGCGTCACAAAGCAATTCTCCCGCCCTATGTTTGGGGAGATGGAAATCCTGCTGGAGTCAATGAACGCGCAATCGAAGAGATGAAAGCGTCGGCCCGAGCTGCGAAGAAATTTGGTGTAGGAGTTGTCAACGGATTTACCGGTTCGAGTATTTGGCACTTAAACTATTCTTTTCCGCCCGTCCCTCAATCGATGATCGATGACGGATTCGCGTTGCTCGCAAAACGTTGGAACCCGATCTTAGACGAGTTTGCAAAGAACGGGGTCCGATTTGCATTGGAAGTGCATCCGACGGAAATTGCCTTCGATATCTATACGGCTCAGATGGCCCTCGACGCACTCGACAATCGCCCTGAGTTTGGATTCAACTTTGATCCCAGCCATTTGATTTGGCAAGGGATCGACCCCGTTGAATTCCTAAGGGCATTTCCTGACCGCATCTATCACGTTCACATCAAAGATGCGACGACCAAGTTGAATGGTCGATCTGGTATCTTGGCTAGCCATCTCAATTTTGGTGATCCACGTCGCGGATGGGACTTCCGTAGCCCGGGTCGCGGTAATGTCAATTTTGAGGAGATCATCCGTGCGTTGAACGATATCGGCTACTCGGGCCCATTGAGCGTGGAGTGGGAGGATAGCGGAATGGATCGAGAATTCGGAGCAAAAGAAGCTGCAGGCTTTGTCAAGAACATCGACTTTGCGCCAAGTGGTCGCGCGTTTGATTCCGCGTTTGAGAAAGCGTAATGGAATTGAAACCGACAACGCTTTTGTTTTCCCCGCCATCGAGTGCTCTTCGGTTTTTACCGGAAGGGCCTTATCCCATAGATGAGGGTAGATTTTCATGGGTAGCGATCCAGCATGGTCCGGACGCAGGGTTTGGCTCTGTGAACGTATTTGATCTGGACAGCAAGACCAATGTTTCGCACATCCTACCGGGAAGACCTGGTTTTGCCTTCCCAACAGATAAGGGAAATTTTGTTGTCGGGTGCGAGCGAACTATCGGTATCTACTCGATCCGTTCCAAGCAGTTCGTTCCCTTCATTCATGACATCGACAGCGATTGCAACGGAACGATTGTCAACGACGGAGTTACCTGGGATGGCAATCTGATTTTTGGAACAAAAGATCTTGAGTTTCGCACCAAGAAGGCTGGTCTGTACTTTTGGCGCGGTGAGGATGCAAAGCTCTTTCGGTTGCGTGCGGACCAAATTTGCAGCAATGGAAAATGCGTAGTGACCGTCGAGCCATCGCATATTGAATTGCTCGACATCGATTCGCCCACCAGACGCGTTGTTGCTTATCGTATCAATACAGATTTAGGCCAAATCGAGTCGGAACGGGTCGTAGTGGATTTGGCAGAAGATACCGGTGTCCCAGATGGGATGACAATGACATTGGACGGCCGGAGCATCATTGTCTCTTTGTACAACCCCACTGCCGCTCCGTTTGGAAGAACCGTTCAGTATTCCATCGCGACGGGAAACATCGAGCAGGTATGGCATACGATCGGTAGCCCACAGGCAACTTGTCCGCAATGGGTGGCCTGGCGCGGTCGCATGTGGTTAGTGATCACAACGGCAGTAGAGAACATGCCTGCGGAACGGCGGGACGACTCGCCAGAGGCTGGATCGCTCTTCCTAGCGGAAACCGATATACCATTCGACGAAACTGCTTACCGACGGTTGACTCCCGTGTTCACCGAACCTCGAGGATGATCACCAAGATCCATAGACCCAAAAATGAACTTTGAAACTCAAATTGCTTTGCAGCGCTTGTTGCTCCCTGCAATATGCTCCACGATCGGATGCTATTTATTGGCCAAAACAGATTGGGGTGAGGACTGGTACGACGATGAACCCGTGCAAGGAATTACTGGAGCAACTCTACTTGGGGCTATAGTGTGCGCTGCAGGCATGATCGCTTCCGAACTATGGCAACGCGATCTGATTGCCAAGCCGTCGGAGTGGTTCAATTGGCGTGCCTCGTATCAGTGGGAGTGGATGGCTTGGATGATTCCTGGCAGCATAATAGCGATGGCCATCGTCCGTGTGTTGTTCACTACGCCCATTCATTTCACGGCGATGGCAGGCAACGCAACGGGGCTGATTTCGGTTGGTATTTTGTTCGTTTGCCTCAATGAAGGTGCTGCCTGGGCAGACCAATCGGCCAAGTTGCTTCCTTGGATGGCATTGAGTTGTGTTGCAATCTTGTGCAATACGTCTTCGCTCAATTCGATCGCAGGATCCGATGGCGCGCGATGGGTGTCGCTGACCGTGCTTGGCCAGTTGGGCTGCGTAATGGCAATTGCGATCCAGTCCTATGCGAGTTTAGGCCTATTGGCAGCATTGGGAATTGGGGTGGCTGCAGGAGCGTCAATCGTCGGCATTTTTTTCGGCAGGTCTGCCAAATTGCAATTCGGCTGGCAACTTTCCATCGTCGTGATTCCCCTCGGAATGATGGCGGTAGCATGCATTGCCGTCAGCCGGTTTTTTTTTGAGTCAAAGTCGCTGCCTCTTTGGCTGATCAGTTCGGTCATGTTCCTTCCAACGCTTGTTTGCATTGTCGATATTGTGGTAGGAAGAATCATGCAGAATTGGTTTCGAGTGCTGCTCGCTGCCTGCGTATGCAGTCTCCTCTTGGGAGCTATTCTCAACATCACTAAGCCTTGGCAATCCGAATGGTAGCGTAGCCCTGTTCAGCATGAAAAACCCAATTCTTCGATTGATACTGCGTTTTCGCGATCAACTAGCCAGAATCAGACCCTACTACTGGTTGTTAGCTGTACTGCTAGCGATTTCTGGTTGGTTTGGTATGGGTACCATTGGGCTGCTCTTGGCTTTTTGGATGGTGCTACTGTGGTACTCGGTTTGGCAGCGTCCGTATCGCTTCGAGATGTTCTTGATCGCAGCGCTAGGCTTGCTAGGGGCCGTCGTGATTTTGCCGGAGGAGCAGTGGCTCGCTTCGAACAAGATCTCCCTTTTAGCATTCATGGCGATCTCGATGTCGCCCATTATCGATTTATGTATCCGTTTGTTTCGGGGCAATAATGAAGAATGAAGAAAGCACCTTCCAAAACAAGTTCCCCTTTCACACCAAAGCTCTTCGCTTTCTTGCGCGAGCTGAAGTCGAACAACGAACGCGAGTGGTTCGCGGAGAACAAGCCAAGATATGAGCACGATGTTCTGTGCGCGGCGATGGACTTTGTCTTGCAAATGCAGCCTCGACTGGCAAAGCACTCCCGATATTTGTTGGCAGAGCCAAAACGAGTCGGCGGCTCGATCATGCGGATCTACCGGGACACGCGGTTCGCCAAAGACAAGACACCCTACAAAACGAACTTAGGAATCCATTTTAGGCATTCGCTCGGAGGTGATGTCCATGCGCCCGGACTCTATATTCATCTTGAGCCGAACGCATCTTTTGTCGCTGCGGGTATTTGGCTGCCAGCATCGGAACCACTAGCTGCGATTCGGCAAGCGATCATGGACGATACCGCAAATTGGAACAAGGTTCGCAACAACAGAAAATTTGTATCGCAGTACAAGTTTGACGGCGACTCGCTCAAAACCGCTCCTCGCGGAATCGATCCAAATCACCCTGCGATCGAAGATCTTCGCCGCAAAAGCTTCGCAGGCATAACGCCATTGAACGAAAAAGAGTTTTTTCAAGCAGATATTTGTGACAAGCTCATGGCTACATTTGATAACGCGAAACCGCTCATGAAATTTTTGTGCGATGCGCTCCAACAGCCCTACTAGCATACCGTTGGTGGTGCATTCCGTCGCGTTGATTGGCGTCGTATTGATCGCCTTGGTGTTGTTGTGCGCGACCTATTGCGTCGATAGCCAGATTTGGTCCGGATGGCCCGAGAGCAACGAACTCCGACAGCCAGTTTATACGGAGAGAGTGGACCTCAACGCGTTCTTTCGTACGCGTGCCAACGTATGGTCTAATCTGGCGTACGTTTGGATCGGGTTTTACGCATTGGCATTCAGTTGGCAGGACTTGTGTCGTAAACGGGAAAGAGAATATGGCTATCTCGTCAACACGCCAGGCCTTAGTTTTGTGTTCGGATTGGCCTGTTGTTATCTCGGAGTTGGAAGCGGCCTTTTTCATGCTTCCCTGACAAGATTTGGTCAACAACTAGATGTGGCAGCCATGTACTCTCCGCTTTTGGTCTTAATCGCGATTGGAATCGGTCGCTGGATTCCGAGGTTCCGAATAGGCACAGCAAGGTCTGTACTGACTTGGCCAATCTCAGTTTTGCTCGCAGTCGTTACAAGCATACTGCTATTTCAATACAAATGGTCGATGTCGTCGTCCAAGGTCTTAGCAACATTGATCGGCGTGTTGATTGCGACGGTTTCGCTTTCCTCTATCCATGATCAAATGCGCCGCAAACCCAAGATGGACGAACGATGGTTAATCGCTAGTTTTGTGGCCCTCGTGTTCGGGGTGGCGTGCCGGCAACTGGACATCGCAGGACGTTGGTCAGGCGCCGATGCCTGGCTTCAAGGCCATGCGTTTTGGCACTTCTTAACGAGCCTCAGCCTCGCGTGTACGTATTTCTTTTTTCGCTCAGAAATAGGTCAATCGTCTCGAGCACACCAAAATGGCAATGTCTCCTAGTGATCACGGAGAGTCAACGACTACTAAGGGAGAAGATCTCGCATCGCCTCTGCTACACTCCAGATCCGAACGGGGCCTCCGCGACCTACCGTAGCGATAAACCGGCCGTCACGGGAAGTGGCCCAATAGCCGCCGCGTGCTTGATGAGGAAAAAAGGATCCAAGCGATTTCGTTTTTGATAAGTCGTAAAACGAAACGATGGGCATCTGCGACTTTTTATCGACGTAGTACATCGAAAGCAACCCATTCTCGTTCATCGTTCTCACGTAAATCGCTTCGGTGTTCCCCTTGGTTTCTATTTTGATATTTGTTGGGTCGCCATTCAGGTTGTAGATGTAAACGTTGGGCGTAACGCCTACCAGAAGCTTGCTCGAATCCGAAGAAAATGCTAGGGAGTCCATTTCAACTTTATCACCATCCGGCCCCTTGAATTCGTTCAAGACTCTTCCGTCAAGCACGTTCACAATGGCGATTTTGCTCTTTACATCGGCCACAGCAAACACCTCCCGGTTTGGGCTCAGCGCAAAGACATCCACGGCTCCAACAATGTCTGCGACCGATCCGTCTTGATCGTTGCGGGTTTTGTCGACGCTATCGCTTCGAAACACTTCCTTTCCGGTCTGTGAATTCCAAATGCGAATGCGAATAAAATTGTCGACACTGGTCGTAACGATCGTCTCGTTGTCGTTTCCAAATCCGATTCCCGTAATCCTCGCACCATGCGCTAACACCTCCTGAGTCATCACCATCGATGGAACCTCAAGAATTCGAAGGGATCCATCTTGGTCACCGAGTGCCAGTTTCTTTGAATCGGGAGAGAATGCAATGGACGTGTATCCCCAGTGATTCTTGCTTTTCGGATTCTTGTCGGATACTCGCTCTTCGAGAATCGCGGCCACTTTCCAAGTGCTTGTATCGATAAGCTCCGCACCTATTGCGAGCCATTTGCCATCCGGACTAAAGTCGAGTGCAACATTTCCGTCCAATGTAGCGAGTGGCTCTTTGGTTTTCTCAACGATTTGTTTTTTTGCTAAGTTACTTGAACTGCATCCGATTAGCGTGCAGACGATTGTTGCTAACAGGCACTTAGTGAACATTTGCGACCTCATGAGGTATCGAGCAGTGTTTCGAATTGAGTTCATATCTATTGTGTTGCGGGCCTCAAAATGCTGGACACCTCAAGAGCATTGGTTTTCCAATGATGAAAGAAGCTAAAGAAGCCTCCTAAAGAGTAACAGATTGTTGAAAACAGTTTCATCCTCTGAAAAAAGAACAGCACCCCCTTTTTTGGTGGAAAACGGATTAATTCAAAAAAGAAATGAGTTTTGTCTAGATTCCTGCGTGCTTAAAGCACTACATTGTAGGGCTGTAAGGATCAACTAAGCATCATTGAGCGAAAAGCGTTAGCTTTTGGATGCGGGTCCTTGAGTTTCTTTTTCTTACGGAGTTATCCCATGCATCGTAATCGTTTTGGGTTTAGACCTGCTTTCACACTTGTCGAACTTCTTGTTGTCATTGCCATTATCGGAATTCTTGTTGGACTTCTACTGCCTGCCGTCCAGGCGGCGCGCGAAGCAGCTCGACGAATGCAATGCTCAAATAATGTTAAACAGCTTGGCCTTTCCTTTCATAACTACCACGATACGTTTAGAAACTTTCCAATCAATTATGCTTGGCGTAACCGGCCAGGTCTTGGTGGTGGTGGGCTTGCAATCTCGGATACCGGCAAGAGCTGGCCCCAGATGATTCTACCGTTTATTGAGCAGAACAATCTGTTCAACAACATCGACTTCGGCGTTGGACTTCGGCTAAGCGGCGGAATTCCAGGTACCGCAGCTGCCATTCAGAGGAACCGGGATGTAGCAGCTACCGTCATTCCTGGGTACCTCTGCCCATCCGATGGCCAGCACAATGGTGGTCGTCTCGCCAATCGATCCGATGCTGTCGCGGCTGATGCTTGGGCTATCACCAATTACAAAGCCTGCGCAGGCAGAAACTGGGCCTACGGTATTTATAATCATCCAAACACGCTAGGAGGACGGAACGGTGGCAACGCTGATGGGTTGAATGCTGGCAACGGCATTCTGTCTTCAAACCAACAGGATACGAATCCAATCACACGCATGCGAGACTTGAGCGACGGGACATCCAATACCTTCGCAATTGGAGAGGCATTGCCACAATTTAGCCAATGGAACTGGTGGTACAATCCAAATGCGGTAACTGCAACCACCGCAATTCCACTAAACTTTAGCTTGCGTCGGCCGAAGCCATGGCCAACATGCGGATTACCTGCTGGCAATTTTTCTCGAAATGCGGATTGCGACTGGCCAAACAATTACAACTTCAATAGCCGACATACGGGAGGTGGAAACTTCGGCCTCGGCGATGGTAGTGTTCGGTTCGTAAGCGAAAGCATCGATACCGAGGTCTACCGTGGCTATGCCTCGATCAGCTCGGGAGAAGTCGTTTCGATGGATAACTGATTCCGTGATCTGGTCAGAGTTCACAAAAGCGGCCTCACAACTTGGATCCATGCCTGAGAAAAGGCTTAGCTGTTTGCCTACCGCGTTAACAAAGCCTGGAGTTCGCTCCAGGCTTCATGGTAAGATTGGTTTTGAAATTCAGTCATCCGTCAGTTTTTAGGAGGTAGTGTCTTGTTGTTCCAACGATTGAGTTTGTATTGCCTAGTTTTATGTATGTTTTTTACGCTCGTTGGTTGTGGAGATAGCGGCCCCCAAATGGTCCCTGTGAGGGGGGTCGTTACCTTTAAAAATAAGCCCATTGGAAAAATCAACGTCATGTTTATGCCCGCAGATAAGACGGGACTCATTGCACAGGGCACATCCGATGCAAGCGGGAAATTCGAACTCCAAACCTTAAAGTCTGGCGATGGAGCTATGGAGGGCAATTACAAGGTTGCCTTTAAGTATGTTTCAGAAGTGGTCCCTGACATGCCCGGCTTTTCAGGTGGTGTCAAACCAGAGCCATCGCCAATTCCTCTGAAGTACCTGGACGAAAACAAGTCTGGAATCACCGCAAAAGTTGAAGCGAATGCTTCCAAGAATGACTTTAATTTCGACTTGAATTAGCGTTAGGGTCAAAACGGATTCCCGAGATTCTATCGCCCCTACCGGGGCTCAATGCGTTAGGGTGGTCAATGCACCGGTGGTTGGCACCACCGGCTCGAATCTAACATCCCTCCAGGATTAGCGACAGGGATTAGCGACAGGGATTAGCGACAGGGATTAGCAACAGGGATTAGCAACAGGGATTAGCGACAGGGATTAGCAACAGGGATTAGCAATAGGGATTAGCGACAGGGATTTAGTTTCAAGGATTTAGCAACAAGGATTTAGCAACAGCCTTTTATCATCAGGGATTCGACCAAGTTTTCATTTTTCTATTAGTCCCGGTAGGGACCGATGGACTCCAGCCGGTGGTGCCAACCACCGGTTTATTCGTCCTCGGACGATGTCTTGATAATTCGCTCCATGTGATGGCGGGTGATGTACAATGATTCTTCCCTTTTTTACCCCGCCACTTCGTTTTTATTCCATCCTAATGCTATGTGGACACTCGCACTTGTTGTTGCTCACGCAATAACAAACCCCGTCCTTTTTCTCGCCAATGATGCACCGACGGATGATCGTAAGATCGAATTCGCTCGCGACGTGCAACCCATCTTTGCGAGACATTGCTTGTCCTGCCACAACAGTGTGAAACAGGAAGCGGGTTTTCGGCTCGATCGAGGTGAGCTTGCTGTCCTTGGGGGTGATTCCGGTAAAGCGTTTTTGCCGGGCAAGAGTGGTGAGAGCAGATTGATCCACTATGTCGCCGCAACCGACTCCGAAAAAGTCATGCCGCCAGATGGTGAGAGACTTTCTAGCGTAGAAATCGAAGTGCTCCGAGCATGGATCGATCAAGGAGCTAAGTGGCCTGAAACGCATTCCACAGAATCCACCCAAAACCAGCATTGGGCCTATCGACCGTTGAAGGCTAATGTCCCGCCGCAGGTTTTCGCTTCGCACTGGATCGTCAACCCAATCGATCAATTCATACTTGCCAAATTGGAAAGCCATGGTTTAGTTCCGTCCCCAGAAGCCGACCGCTACACACTCATTCGACGGTTGAGCTTGGACTTGATCGGATTGTTGCCAACTGTCGCTGAAGTCGATGCATTTGTATCCGACAGCAATCTGAATGCATATGAAAAACTTGTGGAGCGATTGCTGGACTCGCCGCACTTCGGGGAGCGATGGGGAAGGCATTGGCTCGATATGGCTCGGTATGCGGACTCGGATGGTTATGAGAAGGACAACCCAAGGCCAGACGCTTATCTATGGCGAGACTGGGTGATTGACGCGGTCAATGCCGATATGCCATTCGATCAATTTACCGTCGAGCAAATCGCTGGCGATCTACTCCCCCAAGCAACGCAGAAGCAACGGTTGGCAACTGCGTTCCATCGCCAAACATTGACCAATACCGAGGGAGGTGCCGATCAAGAGCAGTTTCGCGTCGAGGCATGTTTTGATCGCACTGAAACGACCGGCGCTGTTTGGCTTGGCTTGACGGTGGGATGCGCACGCTGCCACTCGCATAAATACGACGCGATCAGTCAGCGCGAGTATTACCAGTTGTTCGCATTCTACAATAACGGCGACGAGCAAAATTTTGTGATACCGAAATCCGAAGAAGAGATCCGCGAATATGAGACGGCACGTGCAGCGCACGAATCCGCGGTTGCTACTGCACAAATTGCATTGCAAGACGCACAAAAAGAGACGGGTCTATCGCTAGCCAAATGGGAGAAAGTGATTCAAGCTCAGATCGAAAACCAGCCTGAATCGGACGCGGTAAAGATCCCTAAGAACATTGCGAAGGTTTTGAAAATGGTGCCCGACAAACGAAATGATTCACAGCGTCAAGAATTGCTCGATTATTTCAGCGGTAACGATCCAAGTACCAAACCGCTCGTCGAAAAATTGAACGCCATTAAGAAAAAGGTACCTGTCAAACCGGAGCATCACGTTCGAGTCATTGGGCAGCGAACCATGGAACCTCGCAAGACGTTCGTCCTGCGGCGTGGTGAGTTCTTGGAGCCGGTCTCAGAAGTTGAGATCAAGCCCAGTGGTCTAAGCACCCTACAAGCCCTCCCTATACGAAACCCAAACCTACTCGGTGACCGATTGGATCTAGCGCAATGGCTTGTTTCTAAGGAGAATCCGTTGACACCTCGAGTTACCGTAAACCATGTTTGGCGAACGTTGTTCGGCACAGGAATTGTCAAGTCGGCCAACGACTTCGGTATTCGCGGCGATGCTCCCTCGCATCCAGAACTCCTCGATTGGCTCGCTCGCAACTTCGTCGGACTAGATCGCGAACCAATCGCTAACGCGATTCAGACAATCGCATGGTCGCGCAAAGAGTTGATCAAGCAGATCGTGATGTCCGCAACCTATCGTCAGTCTTCAAAACGAAGGATGGAATTGTCCACAATCGATCCGGAGAATCAGCTGCTTGCGTGTCAAAACCGCCTGCGCGTTGAAGGAGAGATTGTGCGAGATATCAGTTTGGATGCAGCGGGTTTGTTGGCACGCACAATTGGCGGCCCCAGTGTGTTTCCTGCGCTGCCACCGGGCATTGCGGAATTGAGTTACGCCGGAAATTTTAAATGGACTGTTTCAAAAGATACGGATCGTTATCGAAGAGGTATGGATACATTCTTCAAGCGAACGGCACCCCACCCCAATTTGATCACTTTCGATTGCCCCGATGCCAATCTCACCTGCGTAGATCGCAACACATCAAACACACCGTTGCAAGCGTTAGTGGTTTTGAATAACGAGTCCTTTGTGGAAGCGGCACAAGGCTTTGCAAAGCTTCTTCTCAATTCCAGTACAACATCAGACGCAAAGTCCAACCTGGTACATGCATTTCGAATATGCCTTGCCAGACCGCCAAAGGATGGCGAGGTCATGGTCCTCCTCGATGTGTTAGAAGCTTCACGACGCTTTTACGCAGAACACTTAAGCGATGCCAAAACCATGGTTGGCAATCTGCCTGCACTCCACATTGAAATTCAAGAGAACGCGGCTTGGATCGCAACGGTTCGTGTTCTGCTGAATTTGGATGAGTTTATCACTCGCGAGTAATCATGTTTCCATTTCAGAAGACAATCGATCAAGTCCGACGGGATTTTTTAACCACATCGGCAAGTGGATTGGGCTTGGCAGCGCTCAGTTCGATGCTGAGTGCGGAGCAGGCGGACAGTCCGCTTGCGACGAAGCCACCTCACTTTGCACCAAAAGCGAAAAATTGCATTTTTCTGCTTCAAGCGGGTGCCCCGTCGCAATTGGATCTATTTGACCCCAAACCGAAACTGAACGAATTGCACGGCAAACCGTTGCCGAGCGAATTGTTGGAAAAGGTTCGTTTTGCGTTTATCAAGAAAGAATCTGCTGTATTGATGGGTACAGCGAGGAAGTGGTCGAAGCATGGTGAATGCGGAATGGACTTTTCCGATTTCCTACCGAACATTGCTACGTGTGCCGACGACATTCTGATGATCCGTTCCATGTTCTCTGAGCAATTCAATCACCATCCGGGCCAACTGCTATTGAGTAGTGGTCGCGGTACGTTTGGGCTGCCGACCGTTGGCAGTTGGCTTACCTATGGCTTGGGTACGGAATCGCAAAATCTTCCAGGATATGTTGTGCTGACAAGTGGACGAGGTTCGAGTGGCGGCTCCTCCCTCTGGTCCAGTGGTTTTCTGCCTTCGCATTACGCTGGCGTATTGTTTCGAAACGAAGGAGAGCCTATTCTCAATTTAACCAATCCAACAGGACTTCCTGACGAACTTCAGCGTCGAGGATTGGACGCATTGCGAACTTTGAACGAAAACCGTTATAGCGAAATGGTTGACCCGGAGATTGCAAGCCGCATTGCAAGCTACGAGTTGGCGTTTCGAATGCAGTCGTCGGCACCGGAGTTGATCGATTTGCGGGGTGAATCCGCATCGACGTTAGCCGACTATGGTGTAGAGCGGGCACAGCATCCCAAGGCAACTGGGCGCGGCAATGTTGCCAATGCGCATCTGAGTTTCGCACGCAACTGTTTGCTATCGCGTCGAATGGTGGAACGCGGTGTTCGTTTCGTCAACATTATTTACGAAGCCTGGGACCAACACAGCGATTTGGATCAAGACTTACGCTACAACAGTTGGGTCGTGGATCAACCGATCGCCGCGCTATTAAAAGATCTCAAGCAACGCGGACTGCTTGACAGTACGCTCGTGGTTTGGGGGTCGGAGTTTGGACGAACGCCATTAGGTGAAAATCGAAATGGACGTGATGCCAACACGGGGCGAGATCACCACCCTTTTGCTTTCACACTATGGATGGCAGGCGGTGGGATTAAGGGCGGACAAGTCTATGGTGAGACGGACGAGTTGGGTTGGGGAATCACAAAGGATCCTGTTCATATCAATGATATGCATGCGACCATGCTCCATCTTTTTGGAATGGATCACTTGCGGCTAACGCATCGGCACCAAGGAAGAGATTTCCGCTTGACAGATGTAGGCGGTAAAATCATGAAGCAGTGGCTTGCCTAGGAGGTCGCTCACAAGTTGCTAGTGAAGATTTGAATCGGAATTTTTCATTTTCACGCTGTAGATCGAGGTATGTAAATTCCACTTTGCCTACCTTCCGTGTTTGCTGTGCGTTAGACTACTAATGCTCTGTCCACATAAGGTTTTTGGGTAGCGAAACTCGTCGAGAGTTTCGGAATGTGCAAATCGCGGAAATTCGATACGGGCCCGGTAACGGAATCAGCATTGAAACGATGTGGAATTTTCACATCGCTACGGGTGGTTTCTAAAGCAAATGGACGCTCACTACACGGAACACACGGCGAATGTCGTCAAGAAGAAAGATCTCGAGGTTTGGCCCAAGGCAATGATTCGGTGCAGCAATTATGGCACTCCCAGACCCAAATCCGATGTTCGAAGAGGTGGCTGAGATGGTTCGTACCGCTACACCATCACGGCGTGATTCGGCTGCATCCGTGGCCGCCGCGATACATCTCATGGGGCTTAGTATCGCCACGCTGATAGCTTCCATCGAAATCCACTCGATTCTCATCAGCGGTTGGATGTGTTCTTGCTCTGGCATCATCGCCGGTGTATTTGCGGCTTTGGCTCGCCGCTGGCGTTCTTTTGTGATTTTGATGATGACACCGGTTATGGCTATCTGTCTGGTCGTTTTGGAGTCCTTCATGCATTTGGGTCCTAATCGGGCCGCGGTCCCGTTTTCTATCGTCTTCTTGGTTCATCAGACCATTTCGAGCGTCCTTTTAATCAGCGATTTCCACCGCTACAGTGTTGAGACAGTAGATCGGCTTTCAGGAAAGTTCACGATTCGCACTTTGTTGGTTTTAATGGTGTTGGTTGCGGTGTTCTTTTCGGTTTTCAGGTTTGCGATGAGAACAAACAATGCTGCTTGCGTTGGTATGGCGTTCATCTTGGTCGTATTAAATACTGTAGGAATTGTTGTCGCCTACATGCGTCATAGATTACGCAACGATCACCGGTGACCAATTGGAAGGCAAGCAGAGTGTTGATGGTGTTGGAAATAGATCGAACGGGAACCGTTTCACAATGAAAATACTTTTTCTTCATGGTTGGCAGTCCGTGCCTGGTGGTGTTAAGCCTACCTATCTTAGGGAACAAGGCTTCATCGTCCTCAATCCATCCTTGGACGACGATGACTTCGATGCTTCGGTTCGACGGGCGCAAAGAGAGTTCGACATTCACGAACCGGACTGTGTCGTGGGTTCGTCCCGAGGTGGCGCTGTCGCGTTGAACATTCGTTCGGGGGTGAAACCTCTGGTGCTCCTTTGTCCCGCATGGAAGAAATGGGGCAAGGTCAAAACGCTTAAAGCCAACTCAGTAATCCTTCATAGTCGAAAGGACGATATAATTCCGTTCGAGGATAGCGAAGAACTGATTTCGCGGAGCAAGCTCGCTAGCGAGCAACTTATTGAAGTTGGTGAAGATCATAGACTTGCAGATGCAAGTTGCTTGTCGGTACTTTTGTGGGCGTGCCGGCAACTTGTTGAGCGAGGTGGAATTCCACTAATTTCCGTTGAATCCGAGGGCGCCGCAGACGGCGTCCAGAATTGCCCAGAATCGATGGAGCGGCATGTGACGTTGGGGCTCGGATCGATGCCGGCGGATTGCAACTACATTTGTGACTCTTGCGGTGAAGAAATTGTCATACCGCTCGACCTTGCGGAGGGGAGCAGCCAAACGTATGTCGAGGATTGTCCGGTTTGCTGCCATGCAAACATTATTCACGTTCAAATTGATGAAGATGGTCTCGCTCAAGTATGGTCTGAACCGGAACAAGACCACGATTGATGATTCGGCTGGCCGGATTACAACGCCTTGAGTGTATTTTTACTAAGCCAGGTTCTTGCTGGCATGAGCCAAAGCTTGTTCGAAGGCGAGAATTGGATGGCATCTAGGAAAGACGCCGGGACTGGTTCGTATTGGAGACATCCAAGATATTCCCGTCCGCAATGACCCAAGTGCGATCGGAGTCAGATGGCTTTATCAATTGTGTTCCCGTGAACTCGCCAATCGCGGGCAAGACCAGTTGTCGTTGCGATAACCAAAAGCATGGGAGCTTACCAACGGAATCGAATTGGGACCGAACGCGGTACGCAGGATGAATGTGGCCGCATAGCAACAGGCTGGACCCTTGGCGAGGTTCCTCGGGAATGTGCGAAATACTTAGTCTTCCTAGCTGAGTCCCCGAATCCACAATCTCGATCGGCCAATTCGGTGGTAGTTTACGAAGGTTGCGATCGTGATTGCCAAGCACTAACGTAAACTGGAGCTGTGCGTTGTCAGAAAAAAACGTGTCCAGCGCTTTTCGAATGTCTTCAGAAATCGACGACCGAGCGTGGAACATGTCCCCCAAGAGAATCAATCGGCTGGCTTGATGCTCCGAAACCATCGCTGCGATAGTGGACAACGTCCCCTTGGTACTACCGCGAGGTACAGGGACTCCCTGACTGCGAAAAGTTGCCTCCTTTCCAAAATGGGTGTCCGCAATAAACAGTGTTTTTTGCTCGGGCCAGAAGAGGCCGCGTCTAGCCAAAAGAAGAAATTCGAGTCCCTCGATGGACACTGCTAGTGATGACATCGTATGCTAAGCTCCACATCCTGCAGCGGCCTCTAACGAAGACTGCATGCGGGCAATCCGTTCTGCAAGTGTCTCGCTGCTCAGTCGCTCCCTCAACTTGTCCACCATCAATGAGAACGCAAATGGCGTTACTCTGGGTGGATGTGTGATCACGACACGCCCCTCTTCCATTCTCGCCAACGTGTCGCTCAATCGCTTGATCTCCAGTTGTTGCTCAAGCACCTCGCTACGGCATTGCTGAAGCAAAAGATTGCCTGGATCGTACTCGCAAAAAACATCGAAGAATAGGTTGCTGCTCGATTGAATCTGATTCGTGCTCTTGCGTTGCCCAGGCAAACCCGATTGAATCAATCCTGAAACTCGAGCAATCTGGCGGAATTGCCTTTTGGCCATTTCGGTTGAATTCATGCTTTGCTGGATATCGTCCTGAAGCCTATCGTTGGAGAAGAGACCGTTTGCAATTGCTTTCTCAATCGGTATTGCATGTGGAGATTGCAAGACAATGCCATGATCGTTGCATGCCATACTAAATGTTGTTTTTTGCATCCTTGATAGGCGGTACGCGAGCAGAGCAGCAAGCCCCTCATGAACAAGTCGTCCATCAAACGGAAATAGAAAAGCTTGGTAACCAGACCGATCTTTGATCAGCTCGATCAAGAGTTCGTCCCGTCTTGGCACCATGCTCCAGTTGGATTGAACGGAGAACAACCCTTTGAGCGATTGCATTTCCGCACCGGAAAATCGCCCTTCGGATGCCTCCTGGATCTTTAGACGAAGAGCTTCGCTCAACTCGCTGGACAGGGGCATTCGGCCACCCATCCATCTGGGAACCGCGTCGGGAGTTCCCTTGGATCGTTTCACATAGGCAACGTTATCACGAATGAGTACGAGCTGAACCAGCTTACCTGCAAATAAAAAGCGATCATTCGGCTTCAGCTTCGAAATGAAACTCTCTTCGACGGTTCCTAGCATGCCGCCGCTCAAGTACTTCACTTTCATGGAGGCGTCGGAAACAATGGTGCCGATGTTCATTCTGTGCAAGGTCGTTATGCGTCGTAGCGAAACATGGTATCGGTCATCTTCTAACTGAACGCGATGGAATTCTGGGTAGGCACCAAGAGAGCTCCCACCTCGAACGACGAAGTCCAGTACCCATTGCCACTCGTCCTGGTGCAGCGACTCAAAGGCATGCGTGGAGCGAACCTCTTGGAGCAGATCGTCGGACGTGAAACCGCCACCTATCGCAATGGTAACCACATGTTGTGCTAGAACGTCGAGTGGCTTTTTTTGCAGAGGGCGAGCTTCCAAATTTCCTTTTTGAATTGCGTCTTTCGCAGCCGCCATTTCGATAAGTTCAATAGCATTTGTAGGAACAAACGTAAGTCGGCTTTCCGCCCCCGGTTGATGGCCACTTCTGCCCGCACGCTGAAGAATCCTCGCCGATCCCTTTGGGCTTCCAATTTGAATAACCTGATCGACTGCCGAAAAGTCGACACCGAGATCGAGGCTGCTGGTGCACACCACTGCCCGCAGTTTTCCGTTCCGCAGTCCTGCCTCAACCCAATCGCGAACGCTGACGTCCAACGAACCATGATGTACTGCGATTTGCCCTGCCCAATTCGGACGATGATGGAGCAGATGTTGATACCAGATCTCGGTCTGAGATCGCGTATTCGCAAAGACAAGCGTACTACCGACCTGCTCAATCAACGCTGCGACTTGTGGGGCCATGCGAACCCCAATATGCCCCGACCATGGAAATCGCTCTATCTTTTCCGGAATGAGTGAATCCAGCCGTATTCGTTTCTTGGCAGATCCCTCGATGAGGCGTAGGGATTGGCCAAGTGCAACGCCTCCCAACGCGTCTCGGGCCTGCGTGAGATTCCCAAGGGTTGCGGAAAGTCCCCAGGTTCGCAGCGATGGGTTGAACTTGCGAAGCCTGGCCAGCGCCAACTCCACTTGAACGCCGCGCTTGCTACCCAGCAGTTCGTGCCATTCGTCTACAATCACCGCTTCGATACCACTGAGTTGCGGTTGCAGCGAAGCATGTGTCAACAGCAAGCACAGGCTCTCCGGCGTGGTGATCAATGCAGTTGGCAATCGCTTAAGCTGCTTCGCTTTCAAGCTCGCACTGCTATCACCAGTTCGAGATTCCAAGAGCCAGGGTAAACCTATCCCTACAATAGGCGCACGCAACGCGTTTTCGGTGTCAGCAGCCAATGCTCGCATAGGTGTGATCCAAAGAACGCGTATCGGCGGCGGGGACTTCGGATTCCACTCGCCGCGTATGGGATTCTGCTTAAGCCACTGAAGTATTGGGCCGAGCCACACCGCCAGTGTCTTGCCGGTTCCAGTGGCAGAGTGAACCAAGCCGCTGCAACCATCGCCGTATGCTTTCCAGGCGTCGCGTTGAAATCGAAACGGCTTTTGCTCTTTCGAAGCAAAGTAATCCTGGATCGTTTGGCTAGGTGTGCGCTTCTTAGGCTTCGGGTCGAGCATGGTCTACGGCTAAAATAATTCTATCGGCGCCATTCGTGGTATCGGGGTGTCTGTTCTGCCTCCAACAAACGATGTGAGACAACCGCATTCACTATAGGTAATAGCAAAGGGGACAGCGATTTCTCTACGAAAAAGAGGGAAGCGTCAAAGAAAGCGGGTCGTGTTGAGCGATGAGTTGTGACGTAAGGCCTTGTCTGTGGTGCGAATAAGGTCTTTGCATGGTAATGCCGGAGAGTTATTCTTAGTTTGCATAATGAGCGGTGCAAATGTCCATTTGTTATGCATTGCACTGGCGGTTCCTGCGCTGCTCCGACAAAGTCTACGGGTCGGCGGTCGGATTCACTTGCAAGAGGCTCGGCATGTCCGTTTCACTTGAGTGAAGCGTCAGAGGCAAGTCTGAGGCGTATCAAGCATATCAAGCTCAATGAAGGACATGTTATGAAAACTTTCAGTCGGCGGCGATTATTTGAAGACACAGTCATGGCAACGGCTGCTGCTTGTTTGCCTACGATGTTGGTGGCGGCTGAAAATGTCTCCGTCAGTGCCAATGAGAAACTAACGGCGGCCATCATTGGTTGTGGCATTCGCGGCAAAGCGCATGCGCGCGAGCTGGCAAAACTAAACGGCTGCGATATCGCCTATGTCTGCGATCCTGACTTGGATCGGGCAGACGAAGTTGGGGCTTTGCTGGTAGAGCTGAATCGCCCGATGCCGAAAAAGATCCAGGATCTAAGAAAGGCATTCGACGATAAGTCGGTCGATGTCGTATTTGTCGCGACTCCGAACCATTGGCATGCACTCGCTTCGATTTGGGCAATGCAAGCAGGTAAAGACGTCTACTGCGAGAAACCCGTCAGCCATAATGTTAGCGAAGGGCGTCGCATGGTGCAAACCGCCCGCAAGTACGGTCGCATTTGCCAGTCTGGTACTCAAAACCGATCGCGAGGCGCGCTGGCAGAAGCGGTCAAGCATATGCACGAAGGCAAACTGGGCGATGTCGCTCTGGCGCGGAGCATTATCTACAGTGGACGTGGCTCGATCGGCGCGCCAGGAAATTGCGCAATGCCGGCCGGTTGCGACTACAACTTGTGGGCTGGTCCCGCACCGATGACCGAGCTCAAACGCCCGAAGTTCCATTACGATTGGCATTGGTTTTGGGAAACGGGTAATGGTGAGATCGGCAACAACAATATTCATTCACTTGACATCTGCCGTTGGGGATTGGGGCTTACAGGGTTGGGACAAAGCGTGGTCAGCTATGGAGGCCGATTGGGATACGTCGATGCGGCGGAGACACCCAACACTCAGGTCGCAGTATTCGACTTTGGATCGAAGACGATTGTCTCGGAAACACGCGGCTTAAAGACGGCTCCGTTTCATCCGACGATCAATTCCATGTGGTTCTTTTACGGCACTGAGGGCATCATTGCGGATGCAAATCTCTATGATCCCAATGGCCAACTCGTTCGTGCATTTGAGGGTAAGTCGGAAAATCATTTCGCGAATTTTCTCCAAGCAGTTCGCAGTCGCAAGCAGTCGGATCTGACCGCCGATATCTTGGAGGGGCACCAATCTACGGCGCTCTGTCATATCGCCAACATCTCTTTTCGACTCGGGGAAGAAACGGTGATGGCTGATATCCCAAGCCGACTAAGCTCTGTCAAGAATCAGGAAGAGGTCCTCGAAACTCTTGGTCGCACCAAACAACACTTGGCCGATGCAGGAATTCCTGTTGATCAAACAAAGATGGTGGTCGGTCAGAAGTTGCGCATCGATGGCGAAAAGGAGGAGTTCATCAATAATGCGCAAGCGAACCTGCTCTTGTCACGTGAGTATCGTCAACCGTTCGCTGTTCCCGAAATGGACGCGTAGACGCACTTATCTGCGACGCAGTTGCTGCAATGGGTTCATGATGATCGAAATTGCCCCGACCCTTAACGATCCAATGATATGGCTTCGGCATAGGAAAGCTCGCCAGTGCGGCCGTCGTAATACTGAAAGACAATCTGCGGGTGCGGATACGCAACCAAACGTTTCTCGCCCAGTTTTTTGGGCATATTGAAGACGTTGTTCACCTGGACTACACAATAGTGCGGGTACAACCGCTCCAGTCGTGGAACGTCAGGAAGAATGTAACTGCTCCAACGAATGTCGCATTCCCTCGGTCCAAACTGAAACTTACCGGTCGCTGGCCGATCGCTCTCATCTAGCTTGGGCACATGATTCACGCTATTGTGCGGTCCACAGCAAAACTCCCAAACATTTTCCGTAATCTTGATCGCAAAGCTGTTATGCAGGTCACCCGTCATCACGAAAACTTTCTTTCCCATTTTATCCCATTGATTGATTAGCATCTCGCGTTCGTTGATAAACCCGGTCCATGCTTCTTCTTTATTCTCCTCATCTGCCTCAAAGCCACCTGCGCCGGAATGAGGGATCATGAACGGTACCGTTGAGATCACGAAGTAGAAATCGGCATCGCTTTCTTTCATCGATCTCAGTAACCATTCGCGCTGCGGCTTGCCAATCATCGACACTCCTGGTTTGTCACGCTTGGTTACATCGTGCATATCCCGATCGCCACGAGTATCAAGCAGAAAGAACTCACAATTGGCGACCCGGAATTTGCCGTAGCTTTGTCGTCCAATGGAGTAACTGATCTTTTGATCATCGACTTTGGCCGGCATGTGCAAACGCAACGTATGCGGATCGACCACTTCGACAATGTCATACACGTAGGAGTTCTTATGTCCCTCGTCATTGTCGTAAATCATTTCGTTCACACCGGCTTCTGGTGTGCCCCAGTGGATGTGTAGGTTGAGCATTTCACTGAGTGGCAGTTTTGTGAAGTCAGTATCGGTGTCGACCAATAGGTCGCTTCCCGCCTTCATCGATGCCTTGCCAAAGTGGATCGGATGTTTGTGTTCCACCGGATTGGCCCAGCCCAGATAGTCAAACCAAGCTTGGGTCCCGATATCGCGGAAGACGGTACGGCGGTGTCGCTTGCCGGCTTCACCGGCTCCCCAGATGTCGTTGACCAATTCATGATCGTCGAAGGTAAAGTAGCTTGGGACGTGTCGATGCCATTTTGCCAACTCGACGCCGCGGCTCAGATACAACTTGTAGTTCTCCCAAACGCCGACAATCGTGGGCATGATTTCCACAATCAACGGAAACTGGCTCAAGCCTTGAACCAATCGCCAAGCCTCAGGTGGGTAGGTTCGCCGTTCTTCGTATAGCCAATCTCCATTCATGATGTGGAAGTGAACTTTGTCAGCCCAGTCATGATTGAGATGTTCATAGGTCGTGGCACGGTGCCCGGCACCATTGAGCGGATTCTGATTCGCGCACGAGCCGATTTGGAAACGAAAATTAAATAGTCCATTGGGATTGTATGCATCATTTCTCGATGCCGCTTTGCTGGGTAAAGTCAGAAATGAACCAGGTAAGCCGTGAGGTCGTTTGTCGACCCAAACTTGGTAGTAATAGCGAGTGTCGGGCTGCAAATCGACGAGCTTGGCCGTCCCGGTATTGTCGCGCTCGATGGTGGTCGCACCAACCTGGCTTACTAGGTCCAGTCGATTTGGATCCGTCCCATAATGAATCGCGAACTCGCCCTGCTCGGAAGTGCGTGCCCAAACGACCATTGAATTTGTGGTCGGTTGGCCAAGCATCGGACCGTGTGTCAGGCTGATCGGGTCACGACTCGGGGGTTGCGCCAGGGCGTTGTTCGAGGTCCATAAGAGATTCGACACTAGGCAGATAGCCAAGAACGAAAGCGGGGGGAATTGGCGATGGCCATCTACAAACAAGCTGTGCATAGTCTCTCGCTCTTCTTGAGCATTATGTGTGGAACGAAGGAACATTGATTCTACCCACTTTGCTTCGATGCGATACGAAGTCGTGCCGCACTTGCATCTTCATCGAGAATTTGACCATGAATTACAAAAGCAAATTGAGCATGAATACTCTCTTGTTGTTACGATTGTGCAAACAACAAACCACTCTCATCCCTCCGAATGCCAGCGACTAGATCGCCTTTTTGTACCCTTTGAACTATGTCTTCGAAGCCATTCTATTTATTCGTCTATTTCGTTCTGTTTTTTCTGGTTCATGCTGCCCTATCGGCAATGTCTTCGGCAGACTCGCCAAAACGACCTAATTTCATCTTGATGCTAGCGGACGACCTTGGCTACGGGGACCTAAGCGTCACCGGCAGCAAGCAGATCTCCACGCCGCACATCGACGCGTTGGCTGCCGACGGAGTGCGTTTCACTAATGCCTACTGCTCCTCGTCCGTTTGCGCTCCTTCTCGGGCTGGACTGATGACCGGAAGGCACCAGGCATCCTTCGGCTTTCGGGACAACCTTGCTCCAGTGCAACCCGGCCACGATCCGGAATTCGTTGGGCTGCCGATGAATCAAACGACCCTAGCGCAGCGTCTTCAGACACTTGGCTACACGACGAGCCTCGTTGGCAAATGGCATCTCGGCGAGTTGCCAAAATTCAGTCCGCTCAAGCGAGGTTTTGATGAGTTTTGGGGCTTTCTGGGTGGCTCGCATGATTATTTCCGTGCCGATCTCGGTGGCAATGCAATGACCGGCCAACTCCATTGCAGTTACAAGGAGCCCGCGCCGTTGACTTACCTAACCGACGACCAGGGAAACGAGTGTGTTGACTTCATCCGCCGTCACAAGGATCGCCCGTTCTTCCTGTTCGCTTCCTTCGCCGCCCCGCACTCTCCGATGCAGGCCATCGAAGAGGACATGAAGCTATTCGATCACATCGAGGATCGGCTTAGACGCACCTATTGCGCGATGGTTTACCGCCTCGATCAAAATGTCGGCAAGATCCTCAACGAAGTGCGCGCGCAGGGTATCGAGCGCGAGACATTCGTGGTGTTCCTAAGCGACAATGGAGGCCCGTGCGCGCCGGGGATTTCCAACGGCTCACTCAACGCGCCCTTCCGCGGCAGCAAAACCACTGTGCTCGAAGGGGGCATACGGGTACCGATGTTCTTCAAATGGCCAGCAGCCTTGCCTACCGGCATAACGAAGGATGAGATGGTTTCCTCGTTGGATATCCTCCCTACCTTTCTTACCGCCGCAGGCGTATCGATCAATCCTTCGGAACGAATCACGGGTGTGGACCTGATGCCATTTTTAAGAGGCAATCAAGAGCAACCTCCGCACGAGTCGCTGATGTGGACGTACACTGTTGGCAGCGCGATTCGTACCGACGATTGGAAGCTGATTCGCCTTCCGGACCGACTGCCGATGCTGTATCACCTTTCCGACGACCCGAGCGAACAAAACGATGTTGCGTTAGAGCAGTTGGATCGCACGCGTTCGATGTTAGCCGAGCTCGGCAAGTGGGAGGTGCAATCACCCAATCCGGTGTTCCGAGAACCAGATGATTGGCGGCTCCGGCACTTAAAATTCTACGATAGCGACTATCGGATGGTGCAACCTGAGTAGATAGCCGGCATTCATCCTTGTTTCCAAAGATCTTCGCCGAAGTTCCAGCCATCACGGGCCGGTTCCCTAACGAAGGCGTTCAGCTCCGTATGGTTGGTGATGCGGCCGGCCTTGGCATCCCATTCGATGCGAGTGTTGAATCGCTGGGCCAATACTCCCAACAGAATGATCTCGGTAAGATTGGCGGCGTAGTCGAAGTTCGATCCTGGTTCAGGGCCATCGCCCTTGATCGCGCGCAGCCACTCGCGGAACGGACCGCCCGCAACACGCGGGACGGTTTGCGCCGGGGGACTTGCCTTCCATTGCTCGCTCAATTCCTCCGGTTGGATGCGAGGTGATCCGGCATGGGTGCCGCAGCCGAGCATGCCTTTGGACCCAACCATCCAGCAGGCGAGTCCCAGGTGAGCGGCGTGTTCGGCACCGAATTTTTCGATACGGCCAATCCTGGTCCAGTCCTGCGGGCCATCAAACCAGTCGAGCTTCACCGGACCGCGATTGCCCTTGGCCGGGAAATGAAACCGGACCTGGCTGGCGGTAGGAATCACGCCCTGGAGTGATTTTTCGCGGTTCAGGCATTCAACAACCGTGGGTGGATCGAGATCAAGTGCCCACACCGGAGTGTCAAACGTGTGGCAGCCAAAGTCACCGAGCATGCCGAGTCCGAAGTCCCAGAACGAACGCCACTTGGCTGGGTGATAGTCCACGTTGAAGTCACGTTTATCCGTTGGACCTAGCCACAGATCCCAGGCGAGTCCGTCAGGAACTGAAGAGGAAGGTGGTGGCATGGTGGCAGGGTTGCCGAAGTGCTTGCCGCCCATGTCCGGCCCATCGTTTCGGCAGAAGACCTGGCTGACATCGCCGATCAATCCAGCTTTCACCGCCTCGATCGATTGGCGGATACCGTCGCCGGCGTGTCCTTGGTTGCCCATTTGGGTGACTACTTTGTAGCGTTCCTTGGCCTTCACCAGAGTCCGGCTTTGCCAGATGTTATGGGTAAGCGGCTTTTGAGTGTAAACGTGGATGCCTCGTTCCATGGACGCCATCGTGGCTGCGAAGTGCGTATGGTCGGGTGTGGAAACGACCACCGCGTCGATCTGTTTGTGCATCTTGTCGAGCATGACGCGGAAGTCGTCGAAGAACGGTTGATCACTCCGCCAATTCTTCATGTTTTCCGCGCAGTGGATCCGGTCCACATCGCAGAAGGCGACCAGGTTTTCCTCGGAACATCCCTGCTTGTAGGGCTGTTGGGCGATCCAACCCCCGGAACCGATGAAGGCGATATTGAGCTTACTGTTGGCGGACTTGCCGGGCTTTCCGATGGCGAACCGCGGCATCGCAATGCTGGCTGCGATTCCGGTGGCAGTGTTGAGAAAGGATCTGCGTTTCATTGAAGGGCCTTGGAAGTGAATGTGGTGTCAGCTTCCAGCTTGCGAACTGCAACGGAAGGCTTTCGGATTTCAAATGATGTTCTGGTCTGCGAGGTACGTTAGCCAATTTGGTTACTCGGCCTTTGCGCCGGAAGCGAAAAGCTCCGGGTAGTGCTGCCGGATGAGTGACTGTTCCACGGAGGTCAATACACTGAGCGGGACAGGCTGGTCCTGCGAACGAATGCACTTCTGGTTGATCCGGTTCATGAGACTCCAGTTGCGCGCGTGTCCGCCGAGTTCGGGGTCGACCGGTTCCTTGGCCGAGAGATCGTATCGAGTGAAATCGATTACCATTGGTGTACTGTTTTCTTTCCAGTTTCGCAGTAGAGCGAGGCGGAAGTCCCGGTTCATGAACCATCGGATTTCAAGATCTTCCTGAGAGGCGCGGATGCCGGAGCCGCTTTGGAGAAATCGGTAGTCGAGCTTTTCGTTGTTCTTGAAATGCGCGCGCCATAGTTCGCCGAACTCCCCTTGAGTGATGAGTTTTGCGTCCGGCCAGCGCTTGCGGATCTCGGTGAGCCAAAGGTTCAAGCCTTCCATGCCGTTGCGGCCGCCGTAGCCATAAATCTTGCGGGCTTCGACTAGGCTCATCTCCCAGCCGCAGGTCACCCAGGCGAAGCCGTTGCGCTGGAAGCCGTCGTCGAAATGCGCCGCCGTGGTGGCAAGCATCGACTTCAGCCCCCGATCCGTGCCCATATCGAGCAAGGTTTCAATTGGGCCGACTCCCTGGCGGCTACGCCATAGCTCGCCATTGACCGTCTTCCTGCCAGGAATGCGAGCGCAAAGAAAATCGACTGTCCAGCCGTCGAGGTTCACGATGTCGATGAAGTCCTCGGCTCCTCTCGACGGTTTGCAGAAGTGCTCGCGCGACGGGTAGTATGGGTAGCAGATCGATCCGTCGCCGTCGCCATTGTCGACTGCGTATTGGCTCCAGATATTGCCCTGGCAGACATGGATGCCTTCTTTTTCTGCAAGGTAGCGCAGGTTGTCGGCAGAGAGAAATCCGGCTATCACGCTCTTCGGTCGATAGCCGTTGCCGACGATTTCGGAAACGCGTTGCAGGCCGTCGTGAAGATCGCGGTTCACTTGCTCGCGAGTGTTGTACATGTTCGCGAAGTAAGCACCAGGAATGAAAGTGATTTCATCACCAAATTTCTCTTGATAACTCACGACCAGCTCGCGCAATTCGCGGTAGGTGTCGCGCGAGTCGTGAAGGGCGAGCCAACTGAAGGCCCATGTGATACGTGCTCCGGGCCAGGCTTTGTCGATAGCCTCGCGGAAAGTGCGGGCTTCGCCGGGCGTATGGACGGCTGATTCGTCCGGCCCATGCGCTGTGTCTCGCGTCACCTCGATCTGGCGAACTCTCACGACGGTGTTGAGAGTTAGAAACCGGCGACCCATGAACCCGCTTGGCTCGATCGAGGGAGACGTTGGATTCTCGGCAATGGCCGTACTACAAAGGAGCGAATACAAAAGGGAGAGCATCAGTCGGAGGCATGTAGTCGCATTTAGAATCATGGTATGGCGTTGTGTTGCTGTCAACTAAACTGGGAACTTCACGTTTGTTTTTCGATGCAGCGGGACTGCTGACACCGTTCTTCAGTGCACAAGCTTACCAAACTCGGAGTCGGTCAAAGCTAGATCCAACAGGGCAATTGTCACGAAAGACTCACGGTGTGAAGGTACTGCGCGTTAATCGTTTTGGGGCGCGTGAAGGGTCAGAGTTGCAATCGAAAACGAAGCAGATGTTGGAGATTTGCTCTATAATCAAACTATATTCACTTTTTTGTGACCAAAGTTACATGGCGCGGAATATCCCTACAATTTGACTTTGCCATCGAGCCTAATTCCCACCTGATACCGACCCAAAGAGTAACATGACCTCATCGAATCCGTCTACTTCTGCATCCAACCGTCGCTTCTTTCTGCGCGCCAGCGGAGTCAGCCTTGCCCTACCGCTTTTGGAATCGCTGGGTGACCGTGTTTTCGCTCAAGACTCTGCTGTTGGTTCCCGGCTGGGCAAGGTTGCCGGTGCTCAGCGTCCCAAGCGGATGGTTTGCATTGGCAATATGCTCGGCTTCCATCCAGAAACGTTTTGGCCTCAAGCCGCTGCCGACGAAGCGACGACCGGCATGAACGAGTATCGTGACTTTGAGTTGAATCGTACCACTGCTCCACTTGAAGCCATTCGGGACCGAATGACGATGATTGGTGGTTTGGATCACGGAACCAGTGGCGGCCATTTCTCGATCCACTCATTCTTATCGGGCGTTCGGCAAGTCGATGCAAAGTCGAGGCCTGATGCGAACGTGACGATCGATCAATATGCTGCAGATCACGTAGCGGGATTGACTCGGTTTCCGACATTAACGATCGGCAGCGAAAGTGGAATACATGGGGGCTGCCAATTGTCATGGACGCGGACAGGCACGCGCGTGCCCCCGGTACCAGGACCCGAACAACTATTCAAGTTGCTTTTCACGGGTGTCAATATCCAAGACAAACTTGCCGTCGCCGATCGCTTCAAACTGCAGGGTTCAATCCTGGACATGGTCAAGAGTGACGCAGATCGATTTCAGCGAAAACTGAACCAACAAGATCGTAACAAGCTGGACGAATACCTAACGAGCGTGCGCGATGTCGAAAGGCGTATCGGTCTGCGGCGCAACTGGCTCGATATCCCTAAGCCCGAAGCACCGATCCCCGCTCCCAAGAACCGAAACATGGTTGAGGATCTACCATTGCTGTACGACCTAATCGCGCTGGCGCTACAAACCGATTCCACTCGTATCGCAACGCTAGAAATTGGCGGCGATTTCAATCCGAGAGATTTGGGGGTCAACGGCGACTACCATGCGCTTTCGCACCACGGTCAGCTTGAGCATCGAATCGAATCGCTGGTCACTTTGGAGACCTACCAAATGCAACAATTCGTACACTTCATCGAGAAATTATCAAAGCTTGACGAAGGTGGACAACCTTTGATCGAACAAACAATGGTGCTTTTCGGAAGCGGAATGGGGAATGCCAATTCACACACCAATACAAACTTGCCGGTGCTGTTGGCAGGTGGTGGATTCAAACACGGAAAATTGTTGGCATTCGACCGAGCCTCCAAGCATCGACCGCCATTGACCAACTTGTTCGTTTCCCTACTGCAGCAGTTCGGAATGGAAACAGAACAATTTGCTACGAGCACTGGTACCTTGCGAGGTCTGGTATGAGGACTCATTCGCGAAATACTTGCCTGGCTGGTTGTGCGATGGTGTTCTTGTGGTTGGCAAACGATTCGCAAGCGGAAAGCCCTTCATTGGAAAGTGCAAAAGTCTTTCTCCGCACATACTGCGTTGCTTGCCACACGGTCGACGATCCCAGCGGCGAGCGTGAATTCGAAACGTTGGATCTTGGAAAAGACCATTGGGACACTCAGCTTCGATTGCAGGAGATCATTGATCAAATGACCCTTGGAACGATGCCGCCCGAGGATGCAGATCAGCCTAGTACTAATGATCGACTGAGCACGATTACACAATTGACGCATTTGCTCCGTGAGAAGCGCGAAAGAACCGCAAGCACTGGCGGGCAAACCGTGCTGCGGCGCTTGACACGACGCGAATACCGCAATACCGTTGGCGACTTGCTCGCCATCGACATGACGATGTTCGATCCAACCATCGAGTTCCCCGCAGATAACCTATCGAACCACTTCGACAATTTCGGCGACACGCTTGTGACCTCCGGTTTCCTGCTTGAGAAGTATCTCGACGCAGCGGATCGATGCGTAGAAAAGGCATTAGCACCCCAAGCACCGCCAATGCCGCAGGAATGGGTCTTTAGCGGCGACTTCTTTCAACAGAACGAGCTGAAGGGTGCCCATAAGCATGCGTTCGATAACAAGTATATGGTGCTTTACGATCACCCACTCAACGACAAACCGGAAGGAGCCTATGGTCCGCTTACTGAATTTTCATCAGGCGTCCCATTTGATGGCAATTATGAAGTCAAAGTGCGAGCTCAAGCACTTCATCGTGACACGCCCTATACTCGGGAAACGGTCTTTATTGATTTGGACGAACCTTTTCGAATGGGGATTCGGCCTGGCAACACCGCGATCGGCGATATGGTGCACATTCAGCCGATTCAGCCGCTCTTGGCCGAAGCAACCATCAACGACAATGAGCTGGATTGGTATTCATTCAAGATTCCGCTCGACAGAGGTTTCGCTCCGCGACTTACGTTCGAGAACGGGATGCACGATGTGCGCGGTTCTTACGGCCGAGTTCTTCGCAACCAAAGCGATACGCTGCCTCTAGACGTGCGCCAAAGCAAGGGCATCGTCGAGGCGCGCAAAGCCGTCATCAAGTTTGGGCATTTACCTCAGATTCGCATTCATGAGATTCGGTTGCGCGGGCCTATTGAGATTCAGTCGCCTTCGCCCAGTCGGCAAATCTTGCTTGGTGGCAATACGTTTGAACCAAGGCGTGTACCGGAGTTGCTACATCGTTTCGCATCGCGAGCGTATCGACGACCTGCAACGCAAGAGGAATCGGCAGGCCTTCTGTCAGTCTACCAAGGCCGCATCGCAGATGGCCATTCACCATGGGAAGCCTACAAAGATGCGATCAAGGCTACCCTATGTTCGCCCGCCTTCTTGTATTTGAATCCCCCTGAGGACTCGCAGAGTACGAAGCTGTCAAATCATGGAATTGCAGAACGGCTTTCGTATTTCTTGACCTCCACGATGCCAGATGATTCGCTTCGAAAACTGGCCGACGCGGGACAGCTCTCGGATACCGACGTACTCCGTTCCGAGACTCGCCGTTTATTGCAAAGCGTGGCTTCGAATTCTTTCGTCGCGGATTTTTTGGATAGTTGGCTGAATCTTAGAGCTCTTGGCAGCATGCCACCGGATTCCAAAGAGTCCCAAGTTTACTACGCTGCTGGGTTGGAACCGGAGATGAAACAGGAAACGCGTTTGTTCATGCGAGACTTGATCGATCGCAACGCCTCCGTCCTGGAATTCCTTTCCGCTGACTACTCGTTTGTGAATCGTGACCTAGCGAAGCTCTACGGAGTTGCTGACCAAGTCCCTGTATCGGAGGCTGGCAAATTCCACCGTGTGCAATACGCAAACAAGGATCGGGGCGGGCTGTTGGGACATGCGAGTGTTTTGACCGTATCTGCCAACGGCATCGAGACCTCCCCAGTCATTCGCGGGATCTGGCTGATGGAGACGATACTTGGAACGCCTGTTCCTCCTCCCCCTGATGCAGTACCGGCACTGGATCCGGATATTCGCGGTATGGTATCGATTCGCGATCAATTGGCGAAGCACCGTGAGTCAGCGGCTTGCAATCAGTGCCATCGCAAGTTTGATCCATTGGGTTTTGCATTGGAGGGCTTTGATCCGATCGGTCGCAAGCGTGAGTTTTATGATTCAAAGCGAACCATCAAGATTGACACATCGGGTGTCTTGGCTGGCGGAGAAAGATTTTCCAGCCCCGAAGAATTTCGTGCGTTGCTGCTCAAGCGAGAAGAGTTCTTCGTTCGTACGTTGGCGAATCGATTGCTCAGCCACGCGTTGGGACGACGCATGGAATCGAGTGATCGACCAGCTGTCGATAAGATCGTCGTTCACTTGAAGGATAACAAGTATCGGCTTGCCGACTTAATCACAGCAGTGGTGACGAGCAATCTGTTCCTGAGCCGCTGAGTCATTGGTCATAGCTATGTGGATTATTGCCTCTGAGTATTGTTGGATGCACTGCAGAAAAGCAAGTTTACCGACAATACGATCGTCCTGATCTGGGGAGATCACGGTTGGCAACTCATCAAAAGATGAAATGCGGCAAAACGGATCTATGGCAAGTGTCAGTCCGAGTCCCTTTTCTTGTTCGAGTTTCGGCCCATAGGCGATTCGCTTAGGCACCATCGGCCGCGAGGAGGTCACCCTAACCACATTTCCTGAGCCATGTAAGTAAATTCACGGTAGTATATTTCCTAAACCGGATAGCGAAATGTATGCACAAGAATGCTATAATCCGAACAGCGGGTTTCGAGAGGATAAGTTACTGAGACTCGCGATTTTGTATACGGATCAAGAACTTGGTCGGACAATTCAAACATCAACAAACGGTACCAACAGAACATGTGCGATCAAGATCATTTTGACGAGGACGTAAAAAAGTATTCGCGTAGAGATTTGGGCCTGATCGTTTCTGCTGGTATGGGAGCTGCCTTCATGCTGCCAAAGGCGGCGTATGCCGTTGAAACGGCTGACAATGAAGTGGAAATCAAGACGCTTGACGGTGTCTGTGACGCATACTTTGTCACACCCAAAGACGGCGCTCACGCGGCAGTACTGGTGTGGCCAGATATATTTGGTTTGCGTCCAGCTTTTCGGCAAATGGGCAAGCGACTTGCTGAAGCTGGCTACAGTGTGCTTGTAGTCAACCCATTCTATCGAACCAAGAAATCGCCCGTCGCAGCGAGTGCTAGTAGCACACCGATTCAAGAAGTGTCTCCGCTGGCTCGTACGCTGAATGCAAAAACACATACCGACGATGCCAAAGCGTTTGTTGGATGGCTCGACGCTCAGCCGCAAACCGACAAGAAAAAGAAGATCGGCACGATTGGCTATTGTATGGGGGGACCAATGGTCATGCGTACTGCGGCAGCGGTACCTAATCGCGTAGGGGCTGCGGGCACATTTCATGGAGGAGGATTGGCTTCCAAAAATCCCGATAGCCCACATTTGCTCATTCCATCGATGAAAGCACAGTTTCTGATCGCGATCGCCGAGAACGATGACCAGCGAGATCCGGAGGCAAAAAAGATGCTCAAAGAGGCCTTCGAGCAAGCAAAGCTGCATGCAGAGATCGAGGTCTATTCAGCGGGGCATGGTTGGTGCCCTCCTGACACTAAAGTTTACAACCAAGAGCAATCGGAAAAGGCCTGGGCTCGTTTGCTTGCTCTGTTTGAAAAGTCGCTCTCTTAACCGTTGCAATTTTCACGCGGTCATCTGTGCTGGTTTCTAAATTGGTGAACGACATGCGATATCCGCCGTCTCCATCCGCCGTCTACTCTCGCATCCATTGCACCTTAGCATCAGGCTCAAGTAACGCTCGATAAACGCGTAGCGGTGGTTCGACAACTCAGCGATACGCCGAATCTGCCCAACTGAGTAGCCACTACGAATTGAAAGCGTAACATTTTGCCTAATCCTTGGACTGGAATTGGAAATCCCTACACGCGATCCGAAGTACTCGCCCGTTTGCGCGCGACACTGGATCGCGGCGAACCGATCATCGCTGCGGGTGCTGGAACTGGCATCAGTGCCAAATTTCTCGAAAAAGGTGGGGTCGACCTTATCATCATTTACAACTCAGGTCGTTTTCGAATGTCAGGGCATGGCTCAACCGCGGGGTTAATGGCCTACTGCGATGCGAATGCGGTGGCGATGGAAATAGGCGAATTTGAGGTGCTACCTGTCGTCGAAGAGGTGCCTGTGATCTGCGGCGTTCACGCTACTGATCCCCGCCGACGGATGTGGCACTGGTTGCTGAAAGTCAAAGAAATGGGGTTTTCCGGCATCAACAACTTTCCGACGCACACGATTATCGACGGCCAGTTTCGTCAGATACTCGAAGAGACTGGAATGAGTGTCCAGAAAGAAATTGATACCGTCGCACTAGCTCATCAGATGGATTTGTTCACGATCGTTTATGTGGCAAGGCCCGAAGAAGCCGTTGCGATGGCCCAAGCGGGAGCTGATGTTGTTATCGCTCACGTGGGGACGACAATCGGCGGCGCAATCGGCGTCACCAAAGCGGCCTGTTCGCTCGAGGAAGCTGCACAGCGGACACAAGAGATCGTGTCGGCCGCAACTACCGTTCGTAGTGACGTCATTTGTCTCTCGCACGGCGGCCCCATTTCGACTCCTGAAGATGCAGCTTACATCAACGAACATACGGACGTCGTCGGTTTCGTTGGAGCGTCGAGCCTGGAGCGTATGGCCTTTGAAGAGTCTTTGACTGAGTTGACCAAACAGTTCAAACGGATTCCTGTGATGCGGAAACATCCCATCGCGTCTAACTCCGACAGGCGCAAGGACTGATCACCATGGCGACAATTGCCGTCCTTGGCACGCTTGATACCAAAGGCCACGAGCACGCGTTTATTGCGAATCGTATTCGATACCATGGACACGATCCGCTATTGATTGACGTAGGAACGTCCACTATGCCGCAAGTAACGCCTCATGTGACACGCGAAGAAGTTGCTGCATGCGGTCAAATTGATTTCGCGTCGCTGGTCGCGCGCGCAGATCGCGGTGAATGCGTTTCCGCTATGGCTAGTGCAGCGCCCAAGTTGCTCGCTCGATTGTTCGGTGAAGGGAAAATCTCCGGCGTGATATCCATGGGTGGAGGGGGCGGAACCGCGATCGCCACCGCTGCGATGCGGGCGCTTCCGATCGGTTTTCCAAAAATGATGGTGTCGACGCTCGCCAGTGGCAATACGGCTCATTATCTCGGCACAAAAGATATCACAATGATGCCGAGCATTGTCGATGTTGCAGGATTGAATCGCATTTCCAAATTGATTTTCGCTCGGGCCGCGGGTGCTATTTGCGGCATGGTGGATGCCAACGTCGAACTCGATGGCTTGCGACCGCTAATCGTTGCGAGCATGTTTGGCAACACAACGGATTGCGTGAACACCGCTAAGGTGATTTTGGAAAGCGCCGGTTATGAAGTCCTCATATTTCATGCAACTGGAACAGGTGGTAGGACGATGGAGTCATTGATCGAAAGTGGTATGGTGGCCGGCGTTCTGGACATTACAACCACCGAGTGGGCCGATGAGTTGGTCGGAGGGACACTGTCGGCAGGCCCTACGCGTTTGGACGCAGCCGCGAAGGCTGGCGTTCCGTCAGTTGTCGTGCCGGGCTGTTTGGACATGGTGAACTTTGGCGAACGTCAATCCGTTCCCAAGCAATTCGAGAACCGCACTCTCTACATCCACAATCCGCAAGTTACCTTGCTCAGAACGAATGCCGATGAATGCAAACAACTCGGTGGGATCCTGGCAGCGAAAGTCAACAACTATCTTGCGCCGGCCACAGTCTTGCTACCCAAAAGAGGAATTAGCGTCATCAGTGTCGAGGGAGGACCGTTTTACGACCCAGCAGCAGATGATGCGCTCTTCCATGCGATCGAAGAGGGATTGCGCGACGACATCGAACTGCGCGCGCTAAATATGGAAATCAACGACCACGAATTTGCCAAAGCATGTGCCCAATCGCTGCTTAAAAATATTCACCGCCACGCCGCATTCAGTCATATAGCACCCCTGGAATAACCGATGCCAACGTCTAACATCACGGAGTCTTGCAATTCAAATCCAGCATCACCTTGGAGCAGATGGATCTCTGCTCCAAGGTGATGCCTCGGTGGTTGCGGAAATACCAGGTCTCATCGACGTCATTCATGATTTGCGACATTCAGCCTGTCTCCGATTGCAACAGCCTTTCGCGAATACCCGTTGGTGTTTATGCTAGAGTCGCTTACTTTTCAATTCTCTCCCCACGGTGCATCGGACAAATGACTTACCATCGGCTTTCAAGTTGGCTGGCTTGCCTATTCTTCGTTCCAGTTGGGAGTCACCTTGCATTACTCGGAATTTCGGCTGAGTTGGAATTGAAGAAAGGCGATAGGATTTGTCTCGTCGGAAATGCACTTGGCGAACGACTTCAACATTACAATCAATGGGAACGCGACCTTTACGAGCGATTCCCTGAACTGGAACTATCGGTCCGTAATTTGTGTTTTCCGGGCGATGAAGTGGTGACTCGGATCCGATCGATGAACTTTGGAGAACCTGACCTGCATCTTGCGCACTCCAAGGCCTCGGTCATTCTCTTCTTCTTTGGATTCAACGAATCGTTCGCCGGTCCTAGCGGATTGGACAATTTTAAGAAAGAGATTCGCGGCTTGATCTCGCATACGAAAAAGCAAAACTATTCAGGCAAAGGTGAACCACGCATCGCGTTTGTTTCGCCTATCGCTTTTGAAAACACCGGCGACAAAAACCTTCCAAGCGGTGATCAACACAATACGAACATTGCCGCCTATGCTGCTGCATTACGGGAGGTCTGCACCGAGGCTAAGGTTGGCTACGCCGATCTCTTCGCACCTACATTGACGCTTTTCGAGCAAACAGACAAACGACTGACAAGCAACGGTTCTCATTTGAACCAAGAGGGGTATTCGGCTCTCGCAACCATTCTCAATGATCGATTGTTTGGCCCTGAGGCGAAACAGCGGAACGGAAATCCCAGGCTTCTCGCCGCCATCGATGACAAGAACTTTCATTGGTGGCATCGCTATCGAGCCGTTAATGGATATTCGATTTACGGCCAGCGTGGCGAAGCGGGATCCGATGGAACCTATCGCAACCGCGAAGTCATGGAGCGTGAGCGGGAGATCCTCGACCAGATGTGTGCCAATCGCGATGCTCGCATCGCTGAGATCGCCCAAGGTCAGCCTGCACTACATAGTATCGACGACTCGAATACGCTGCCATTTATTGAGCCCAAGTCGAATGTAGGGTTAAATGAAAAGGATCCGAATCGAAAAGCAGGAAAGCTGGGAACGTTAGACTACCTCACAGCCGAGCAGCAGCAATCGAAATTTAAGATGGCACCAGGCTACGAGATCACCTTGGTCGCTTCGGAAGAGATGTTTCCTGATCTTGCCAAACCCGTCGCAATGAACTTCGACTCGAAAGGGAGGATGTGGGTCTCGACGATGCCCAGCTATCCGCAATGGAAACCCAAAACCAAACTCAATGACAAGATCTTGATCCTCGAAGACGACAACGGTGACGGTCGCGCAGATCGATGCAAAGTCTTTGCCGATGGACTTCACCAGCCGACCGGCTTTGAGCTTGGGCATGGAGGTGCGTATGTCGCTGAACAACCGGACATCCTGTTCTTGAAGGACACCGACGGCGATGACAAAGCAGACACACGCGTTCGCAAGCTCTTCGGATTTGATACGGCGGACTCGCATCACGGGTTGGCCGCGTTTGAATGGGGGCCGGACGGAGCCCTGTACTTCAACGAAGGCACATTCAAGCAATCACAGGTGGAGTCCCCCTATGGATTGCAACGGCTATCGGAAGCGGGTGTTTGGCGTTACGATCCAAGAACAGAAAGAATGGAAGTGCATTCGTCCCTTTCGTTTGCCAATCCATGGGGCCATGTGTTTGACAAATGGGGGCAAAACTTTATCGCAGACGCTTCCCCAGGCTACAACTATTGGGCAACTCCCATATCAGGCAAATCCATCTATCCGGACAAACATCCGGGTGGAGCTCAAGCCAAGGGACACGACAATCCAGGTTCCAAGATCAAAAAAGAACCTCGGCATTTTATCGAGAAGCGAACCCGTCCCTCGTCCGGTTGTGAGATCGTTTCGAGCCGTCAGTTCTTCGATAAGGATCAAGGTAACTTCTTGATCAACAATGTTATTGGTGATCGAAGTGTTCTTCAGCATACAATGGCGGAAAAGGACTCTGGATTCGAAGGAAAAGAAGTCACACCTCTCGTCTTCTGCGAAGACGGAAACTTTAGGCCAGTTGATTTGCAATTCGGCCCTGACGGTGCCCTCTATATTATCGATTGGCACAACGCACTAATCGGCCACTTGCAACACAATCTTCGCGAACCAAATCGCGATCACTCGCATGGTCGAATCTGGAGAGTTGCAGCCAAAGCTCGACCCGTCGTGACGGCACCGCAGATCGATAAGGCATCGATAGCGTCGCTGTTAGAACTCATGAAAGAACCAGAAGATAGAACTCGTTATCGCGTTCGAAGAGAGTTGGCGGCTCGCCCGACCGAGGAAGTCGTCGCTGGCCTAAAAACTTGGCTTGAAAAAATACCGGCCACCGATTCCAACTCGATTCACCTGCGATTGGAAGGGTTGTGGCTCTATCAGACTCACAACGTCGTCCAAGAGAACCTGCTACGTGAATTGCTTGCCTGCTCCGAGCCGAAAGCCCGGGCAGCCGCGACTCGCGTGCTCTGCTACTGGCGCGATCAAGTTCCCGAGGTCAACGCCTTGATGAAGGTACAGCTTAATGACAAACATGGACGTGTTCGAATCGAAGCGGTTCGTGCGTGCAGCTATCTGAAAGCAAAGGACATGCAAGAAGCTGTCTTGGATGTTTTGAACTACGACTTAGACGACGAATTGCAATACACGTTGGATGAAACGATTAGGTTGTACGAGAGTCAGCCGTAAGATGTTTATGAACGGTGTCTTTGCCAGACGCAGTTCAGTCGCCTATTTTTTAAAAGCGAGTAAGATGCGTTGGTTTTTGAAGCAGGCTACGAGCCTAGTGATAGCGGTATCATGGACAGGACTTTCCGTGTTGGCTCAGCACAATCATGCTGGTCATGATCCCGTCAAGGTGGAAGCTCCGAAGATTTTCTTGGACAAGAGTCCGAAGGTCATTGAGTATCAATTGAAGCGGCTCACCAACGAACAACTCCTATTAGTGGACCGAAAAAGCGACGATCCCAAATACATTCCAGTGCATTTTGCAATTGCAGCCAGGCTAGGCATTTCACTGGTCGATCGCAAGAATGCGATCGAGTCGTTGGCGCTTATCCAAGAAACGTCTGTAGTTGCGGAAGTCATCAAAGTATTGGATAAACTCGAAGAATCTAATGACAACCAACGCAATGCTCGAGACCTCGTTCAAATAATGAGTTCGCAATCGAAAGAGCAGTTGTCAGCCCAAACCGAAACACTCTTTCAAGCCCTAGATGGAAATTCAGGATATGCTCGCCGAGCGGCTTGGGTTTCCATATTGCTTCTTGAGTCGGAGAACACTTGGGCCGAATGGGTTAATAAGAGCGAAGTACGCGAAATAGACTTTCTTTCCGCTATTCCATGGATAGGGTCGCCAGACAATCGCAACTCGCTTCGGTCACGGGTGATTCGTCTGATGATGGAAGGCAAATCGGTCGATGTCCAAAATGCTGCGATCAAGTCGCTGGAGACCATCGAATCTGAGGCACGGGACTCGTTCGCGAAACTTGCAGCCTTGTTTCCGGTTCAAGCATTGAAACAGAACGTCATTCATGCTTTGCTTAAGATCCCTGTTTCAGAACGAGATCCGATGCTCATCGCGTCGCTTGCCAAGGAACTGGTCACGATGGCTGAGGCAACGCCTGCTGCAAAGCGGACGGAGGATAGCTTCTTAGATGCCATTCAACTGGTCGAGGGATTTCTTCCGCAATTGGGGCCAGGTGTCGCGAAAGAGTATCGGAAACGCCTGGACGCTGTCAGCGTTCGAGTGATTCGCTTGGCAACGGTTATCGAAGAAATGCGGTACGACATCAAGTACTTTGCGGCCGAGGCCGGTCGACCTGCACAAGTCATTCTCAAGAATGAGGATCTCATGCCACACAACTTGGTCATTACCAAACCTGGCAAACTCAAAGACATCGCGTTGCTGGCAGCAAGTATGGCTCCAGACGATGCCCCCGATGGAAAGCAGTACGTTCCCAAAAATCAAGACGTTTTGTTTGCAACGGGCATGGTACCAGCCAACAAACAAGAAAGTCTCACCTTCATCGCTCCCGCCGAACCAGGTGAGTATCCGTATGTCTGCACGTTTCCTAACCACTGGATGCGGATGTATGGAGTGATGGTGGTTGTCAACGATCTTGACACTTGGCTCAAGGAACCGCAAGTGCCCAAGGATCCGATTGGAAACAACCGTTCTTTTGTCAAAAATTGGAAGCTGCACGATTTGCAGTCCGAGATTGAGTCAGGTATACGTGGGCGATCCGATGCAATTGGAGCTCGTGTCTTCAAAGAAGCCACATGCGCTCAATGCCATCCCATTGGTACACCTGGTCGCAATATCGGCCCATCGCTAACCGATGTTGCTACTCGCTGGAAGAACAACAAAACAGGCATCCTCCAGGAAATCTTGGAGCCATCCCACAAGATCGATCCTAAGTTCGCGTCCTACTCTGTTTTGACCGAGGATGAAGTCGTCTACTCAGGAATCTTAATCGAAGAAAGTAAAGAATCGATTTCGATTCTTGCCAGCGCTGACCAAAAGGAACCGAAAGTGATCCCTCGCAAAGAAATTGCCAATATGACCAAGTCGTCCCTTTCGATCATGCCTAGTGGATTGATGGATCAATATACGCAGGACGAGATATTCGAGCTACTTGCTTATCTGCTGAATCAAAAATAGTAGAATTCGAATTCAGCTACATCTTCATACCACAGGAGCCCTAGACTATGTCATCGAAAACACGTCGGTCTTTTTTGAAAGAGACGGCATTCGGCGGAGCCATTCTTGGGCTTTCTCCTCGAACCCACCGTTCTTTGTTTGCGGCTCAGCCACCTAGCGAGCGAGTACGTATCGGGATGATCGGAGTCGGTAATCAAGGTGGTCCAAAAAACAATTTGAAGTATTTCCTCAAGAACGTTGTATCCGTTTGTGACTTGGACAAGACTTATTTGGCTGAAGCGAGTGACTTTCTTCAGAAGGAGGCTGGACTGACCGTATCCACGACGGATGACTACAGAAGGATACTGGACGCTAAAGATATCGATGCTGTTGTTGTTACGGTTCCAGACCAATGGCATGCTCTCATGACTATCGAGGCATGCAAGTCTGGGAAGGACGTGTATTGTGAGAAACCGCTCACCTTGGTCATTGGCGAAGGGAGACCCATGATCAATGCAGCTCGGAAATATGAACGTGTGGTTCAAACGGGCAGCATGCAACGAAGTGGTTTCGAGTTCAAATTGGCGGTGGAGCTGTTGCAAAAAGGGGTGCTTGGCAAAGTGCAGACGGTCAACGTGACGTTGCCAAGCCCAAACTGGATTGCCCGCGCCAAAAGCCCTGTGCCAGACAGTGCGCCACCCCAAGGTTTTGACTACAACCGCTGGCTCGGTCCCGCTCCAATGCGTCCCTACAACGTGAACCGTTTGCATTACCTGTTTCGTTTCTATTGGGACTATAGCGGCGGTCAACAAACCAACTTCGGTGCGCACCATCTAGACGTTGCACAGTGGGGACTCGGGATGGACGAAAGCGGTCCGACAACCATCGAAGGCTCCGCAGTCTACAATCCAAATGGATGGTACGAGACTCCGGATACAACGAACATCAAGTACACCTATGCGCGCGGTGTCGTGATGAACTGCAAACAAAAAATGGATACCAAGGGCTCGGACCAAGGGACCGAGTTCGTCGGTGAGAAAGGTAGTCTGTTTGTTTATCGAGGGGGGCTGGTTGCGAATCCGCCTGAACTTCTGAAAGGCATCGATATGCCCAAGATCGTCAGCTCGCAGGCCAACGTTAGCCACGTCAATAATTTTCTAGACTGCGTCAAGAGTCGGAAAGCACCAGCCGCGGATATCAGTATCGGTCACCGTTCGGCCACCGTGTGTCATTTGGGAAACATTGCCGTGCGGTCAGGTAAGAAGATTCAATGGGATCCCAAGTCCGAAACAATCGTCGGAGACGCGGACGCATCAAAATCGCTTTCCAAAGAGTATCGAAGCCCATGGAAACTTGGCTGAGTCGTCGCATATCGTGATCCACTTTCCTCATCGCTAGCGGGCGTGTCGCCATTTCCTTAGTTCCGAGGTCTGGTTGATAATGCTGTTGATCGTCTCAACACTATCGACTCCTGTCTCCTTCCTGCACAAATCTTGCAACTCTTCGATGCTCGTGAATTCTTGGCGTCCGCTTAGCCACAGCAGCCATTGCCTAATCACTTCACGCTGTTTGCCGCGAGGGGGCGCTACTTTGGATTCATGAATGACGACTGCAAAAAGCCTGACTGCAGCTTCGTAGCGGCTTTGCTCGTCCGGATGATAGTTAGATAACTTGTAGTATCGTGCATCATTGATACCATCACGCAGGTAAGGCTTTGGCGTGTAACCGTAGCGCGCTTCAAATTCAGCGATTTTTTGTCCATCGCCATGCGTCGCCGTTATGTATTCGCTTAAGTATTGAACTATCATTATTGGGTCCTCGTTACTTCGATTGCTGTCTCTCTATCTGTGGTAAGTCGAATTATGGGATGTTTTTCCTTGAGTTAAGGTATGAGTTAAGATATAAGGTATAAGGCTGACGAGGCGTTTGATTCCAGTTTCGAATTCGCACTGCCGTAGTTTAACTCGAACGCCCGAGAAACGTCCGCTTCCTCGCTTCGCTGGATGGTCATTGGGGAATATTGTCGCTTCGATCACCGGACTTGGCAATCGCGACCAAAAGTTGATTAACTTCCGTGTACCAATCCCCGCACTATTCGAAGATATTACCATGCACACCGTAGAGCCCCAAGGTGTTGGCCATCGCCTTGCCGTTCGCTGTATTTGAGTGAAATGGAGAAGCGGAGTATAACGACGACCGCTATTCCTGCACGGACAGGTTCGCAGGTATCCAAGACATCTGTAGGGTCGCAATGACATCGACGCTTGGTTTTGCGGTATAGTCCTACAATGTCATTGCTAATTTAGCAGGTACACGCATTGCATCTCTCGTGTCTGACCAGATCACTTAGTGGAATGGTTTGGGGCGTACATGCTCGCCGCCGCGGTCGTTGTGCGGGTGAAAAGGTGTCCGGTACCGATAGCATTGCAACGGAATACATTCCTTTCGTTTTCGGTGAGAACCAACGAGTTAAAAAGGATTCAACGATTCTGAAATCGCCGGTCAGCGACTGAAGTCGAAACACAACTCGTCAAGGACCATTGACGGGGTAGGCGAGCTGACGGCCGAGGATATACAGGAATATTGACGATAGGAGGTTTCATGCCAAAACCCGTTAAAGACAATGTCAGTGAATGGTACTTTTGCTCCGGTTTGAAGCGGCAGCTTGGCTGGAGAGCTTTCCAATCCGCTAGAGCATCTTTAAGATTTTCGTAGGCCATAGCCACAGGCCTTGAAGCAGTTTAAGCAGTCATCCGAAGTGATCGATGCGATTGCTTTCGAGATGGCTTTGTCCAGTGCCTGTGTTGTACGTGCTGCCAAGCAGCGAAG
>JANMGH010000060.1:0-12568 GCA_031374515.1 Pirellula sp.
ACGAAGCCAAACCGAAATGCTGCCGGCATCGAGCTACGCACGGCAATTTGGATCCTGGGACAATGCGTTTCAGCAACTACACAAAGAGCAACTTCAACGTGCTCGATCGATAGCACAAGAGAGTATTTGCAAGCTATTCCCGGATGTAATTGCCTACTCTGATTTCTTTGTGCTCGACAAGAAGCTGAGCCTGTCCATCCAACCAGCGGTACCCGTTCCTATCGGCTACACGGCGTACTGGCCCATCGAGCCCGATCCACGCAGTGTCATCGATATCACGCTAGGAGTACTTCTCTCGGATTCCATCGATGTGGAAATCCTTGGCTATGTCGTCCTCCCACGCGGTATTGCCGGTCCCGACGCTTGGCGCATCAGTACTAGCTCTGTCCGAGCGGAACTGTTCGGTCGCACAGATTTGGAGTTCTTAAAGAGTTTCTTGTAGTTCGATTTTCCCCTTCTTAGAAAGACTGTTTATGAGTGCCGACATCGTACCGTTTAAGGCTCGTCGTTATGAGGCGATTGCCATCTCTTTGATCAAGGTCATCAATTCTCGTAACCGTGATGAAGAACAATTCGAAATGAACGTCGGGAGTATCAAGGAATGTATCGTGCGAATGATCCCGTGATTGGATACAGCCGATGGCCGAAATTACGCCCCGATAATTCGACACCCAGCGAGACAAACGTTCCCCGCACGACATAATCGCGGGAGCGCGAAACGCCGCCGATCATATAATGGATTAGCGTCGTTGTTCTAGGCCTTGGTTGATTGCCGAATCATTCGGGACGGGTAAGCTTCCATACCCACACGGATTGTCCATCAACTGTGGAAGCGTCGTACGCCTGCAGGATCGGCCTAGCCAGCAACAGTGTATGTTTATGAATCCGTCCGCTTCCTTCCGACACGCTTCTGCGATTTCCTCTAGGTTGTGCGGTTAGCGAGACTCCCGATTTCGATTGGATGCGAGGCTACCTCATCGACTGTGAAAGTGGCGTACTGCTGCAGGATGGTCCTAGCCAGCAACCTAGCAGTGACGATTTCCACAGGTTGGACTGAGGCGGGAGGCGAGGCTAGTTCATGAGCTGAAAAAGTTCTGTGATTTGTGAGACATTCGTCCGACAGAATACGCATTGTACTATCGAGGTCGATTGCTTGTCGCAATTGTCAATATCATAGACGGTTCGAAATCACTGGTTTAAGTTGATTATGGAGAAGAACAACGATGAATAATGAACACCTTCAAAGAATTCAATTCCCTCGAGGGAAACCAAAACCGATAAGGCCGGATCGGCTTTGTCGCCGGACGATGCTAATCCAATTTCCGATAGCGACCCGGACGGAGTATCGGGTGGCACAATCTATATGAAGATCGATGGGATAGTCAAAGAAGATGTCCTCGGCGCCGGCAATACGATCTTATGCCAGTTTCCGGTGGCGATTGACGGTATCATATAAGCTTTCTTTTCGTCTTCCTAGCTCCCAGCTTCGAAGCCGAACAACCCTTGTACACTATTGGTTAGGCCACCAAGATTGTTAGGCCACCAAGAGATTTCGTTCGTCGGGGACGAGATACCATAAACAAAAAACAAATCAGAGGAACAACACGATGAAAACAAAAAACAACGCGACGTCGAAAATTCTTACGCTTCTGCTGGCGGCAGTCGCGCTTACGGCGGTTTACCCTGCGCAGGCCGGCGACCAGGTGCCGTTCCGAGGGAGAGCGGAGGGAGAAATTGTGAGTGTCTCGCCCGATCCCGCAGGGGTCGTGTTTACGGTGCTGGCGAAAGGAAACGCGACGCATCTCGGACAATTCTCCCGGAGGGAAGTGGTGCTGTTCAACCCGCTCACCGGCACCCTCACCGGGAATATCGTCTTTACCGCCGCGAATGGCGATCGACTCTTCGGCATCGTGACGGGCGGGTTTATTTCGCCCACCACGGCCAAGGGAACCTACACCTTTACCGGAGGAACAGGACGCTTGGCGAATGCATCCGGCAGGGCTGATTTTGTCCTTTCGACGCCCGATGGAATACACTTCGCTGTCGAATTCAACGGGACTCTTTCAACCGTCGGCTCCAACAAGTAGTAGATACGCGGCCTCCTAACCATGCGGTACAGCGAACCCGGGCATCGCGGCCAGTTGCAGGCTCAGATTAACTGTAGGTGAGATTCTCAAATTGGGCTGGATCCATTCCTAGTTGGCTATAATTCAAGCGTCTGGGGTGGAAAAACTTAGGGATGCCTCGAAACTGGTAAGTTCGTTTTGGAAGTAGGACGTCTTCCTTTGTGAAAACGTCCGCTTCCTTTTGGCAGGCTTCTGCGATTTCCACAAGGATGTGCCAAGCTGCTAGATTCCCGAATTCGGCAGGATGCAACGGTAAGCTCCTCAACTGTGGAAAGCGTCGTACTCCTGCAGGATCGGTCTATCCAGCAACCTAGCAGCAGCCGCTTCCACAGTTTGGAATGAGGCTGGATTCTGGCTAGCTCAACAACTCTGGAAGCGTCGTTGCCAGCAGGGAAACGAGTTAACGATAGAAGTCGATCCAGTGTACCGAAATCGATTTTGGATTATCCTCAAAGAGTACTTTAGGCAAAGGCATTTCAAAGTAACCATTCTTCGACGGAATGGTCTTGGCTGGTTTGCCATCGGCGCCAATCATTCGAATTTCCATCCAGAACAGACTTTTGGCGTCCAGCAGCGAGTCCTCTTTTCCGTCTTTCCAAAGACGTACTCTGCCGTCATGACTTGACACCGACGCTTCGAGCTTCACCTTTTCGTTCGAAATGATGAATTTCTCTAGTCCCGTCAAGTGAAGTCGAAGCACCACGGCTTCCGGCCATTTTTCGTCGGCTCGTCCGATAACAACCTTGCTGATTCCGAAGGGGCTATAGATCGAGAATACCACTTTGTCCTTCTCGGCTTCCACTACCACTCGGTCGTTGTCCCGCTTCGTCGTGATCTTAAAAGCTGGGTGGTCTCTATTGCTGATCGTCACTCCAACAGCAAGTGCGAACAAGATCATGATGGAGCCGTAATTCATAGTTGCGCCTTGGTGATCTGTCTGAACGTCAAGTTGATCCGCTCACCGACAGCTTCCCTCGTCTTCGGAATTTCGTGCTTCCAGAATTGCTGCATGGTCTGGGCCATGATCATTAGTGTGCCGTGGCCTACGGGAAAACTCATCGTCTCTTTCGTCTTGTTGTGCTTAATGCGAAACGTCCGCGTCGCTCCCAGGGACAACGAGCCGATCACGTTACCCATCTCCGGCTCGTCATCGGCGTGCATCCCCACGCTGTCCTGACCAGTGCGGTAGCGGTTCATCAGGCAATAATTGTAACATCCCCGGACGGCTTCGATCTTCTCCTTGATCTCCAGTAAGTCCGGAGTCCAGGGGAGCGCCACGTTGTCCCGACCAGAGTACCGATAGATGATGCCCGGCTCGCCATAGGACGCAATCAGCCGCGGTTGCATGTGGCCGAAGATACCCAACTTCTGCTCCCAGGCACAATGGTCCCGCAACTTAGCGAAGTATTGGTCAGCAAGTTCGGACGGCAGGAAGGATTCCTCGTAAAGCAGGATGCCGCCGTCAGTCAGTTTAAATGTTTGCACTGGTTCGCCCACCATCCTGCGCAAAAACCGCGCTTTGAGGGGTGTGGTTCAACAAAGGGAGATATTTGATCCAACCTAATTCCACCGATCAATGGGAAATTGATCGCTGCACTTTGGTCTAAGAAGACCCAAAGAAAGCGATTGAACAAGCCAATCTCGCATTCAGTGCGGCATACGCCAAAGGTGATCCGAAGGCGACCGCGGCCATGTATAACGAAAAGGCCAAGTTACTCCCCCCGAACGCAAAAGTCGTCGAAGGACGAGTTGAGATTGAACCGTTCTGGCAGAATGCGATGGATGCCGGTCGTTCAAGCGCTGACTCGATGAGGGGATCGACGACGTCCAGCACGCCGTGCTCATCGACTGGGAGCGGGCGATTCTGAAGGTCTCGCATGACGAAACGAACCCTATGAATGGCACATAATACGAAACCTTGATAAATACCCGACGATCCCTGCTATCGCATGCGGTCGATCAAAAACCACTGGTTGATACTGATCGGGCCTTCAAACACAGGCTTGGTTAGATATCAGCAATCGCAATGCTGCCGAACCGAAAGTAATCGGATTTCGTGTAACGATGGAGACCTTGAAATCGCTTCCAATCCAGACAGCTAGATGCTCGAATCTCAGTGACGAGATCGGGTACACTAACAGCGTTACGTTTGTACTCCCTTCCAACACAGGGCGACTCATGCTTCCCAATAGAGATGACGAACAACCGCAGGCACGTTCACGGGTCAGGGTCGCCAGATTTTATTCGAATGGTTCCCACCTCAAACCCAGGACTTACCTGGATTCTTTGGGCCTGCAGGCTCTCGCGATTGCACCCGGAGGGACTCTCTGATGCGACTTCCTCTTCTAGCGGGACAAATTGTCTTGGCGATTTTGGGAGGGTCGAGGTCGATGCGTGGTGATGACGGTTCGCCCGCGTATCCGCCGACTCGCCGCGTCGATCAGGTCGATCGCTACCACGACACGGTGGTCGCGGACCCGTACCGTTGGCTAGAGGCCGACATCCGACAGTCCAAGGAAGTTGCCGCGTGGGGGCGTGCCCAGAACGAGGTGACGTCGAAGTACCTCGGCGGCCACCCCGATCGCGACGTGATCCGCCAACGACTCAAGGGGCTCTGGAACTACGAGCGCGACTCCTTGCCGACGCGGGCAGGCAAGGGCCACGCTTTCTTCCGCAACGACGGCCTCCGGAACCAAGCCACCCTCTACGTCAGCGACACACCGGACGCCGAGCCGCGGCTGCTGATCGACCCCAACCGGTGGTCAAAGGATGGGGCCATTGCTCTCACCGGAACTTCGTTCAGCCGGGACGGTCGGTACCTTGCCTACGGCGTCTCCGAGGCGGGTTCCGACTGTCAGACGTGGCGCATCCTGGAGGTCGCTTCCGGCAGCCAACTCGACGACGAGTTGAAGTGGATAAAGGCCGGTCAAGCGGCGTGGACCGACGACCACAAGGGGTTCTTCTACCACCGCTACGACGAACCAAGGCCCGAGACTTGGCTTCAGGATGCCAACCTGAACCAGAAGATCTACTACCACCGCGTCGGGACGGGGCAAGACAAGGACGTGCTGGTGTACCGATGGCCCGATCACCCTGAGTGGAAATGCGGGATTGTGGTGCCGCCGGACGGTCGCTACTTGATCCTCGTGGTGCGAGAGGCCGACGACGATCGCCACCGCATCTTCTACAAGAACCTCACGAATTCAGAGGGGGACTTTGTCGAGCTGATCGACAGCTTCGAGTACCAGTTCCACTTCATCGGCAACGACGGACCCGTGTTCTACTTCATGACGAACCGCGACGCGCCTAGGCGGCGGCTCATTGCCATCGACACGCGCCAGCCCGACCTGAAGAACTGGAAGGAGATCATTCCCGAAGGGATGGAAACGCTGATCGACATCGGCTTTGTCGGAGAGCGATTTCTGGCGATCTCCCTCAAGGACGCAAGCACGCGCGTCCGGGTGTACACGCGGGGCGGGGAGTACGTGCGCGACCTGGAATTGCCAGCAATCGGCTCGGCGTCCGGCTTCGGCGGCCATCCGAGGGACACCGAAACGTTTTACTCGTTCTCCAGCTTCGCCACGCCGCCGACCGTCTACCGCTACGACGTGGCGACCGGCAAGAGTACGCCGCTTCGGCAAATGAAAATCGCGTTCGACCCAAGCCACTATGAAGTGAAGCAAGTGTTCTACCGAACTAAGGACGGAACGCGGGTGCCGATGTTCATCAGCCACAAGAAAGGCGTGAAGTTGGAGGGAAATCACCCGACCCTTCTGTACGGGTACGGTGGTTTCGGCTTCTCGCTTAAGCCGTGGTACTCTGTGAGCGCGTTGGCTTGGATGGAGGCGGGCGGCGTGTACGCCGTTCCCAACGTCCGCGGCGGCGGCGAGTACGGAATCGAGTGGCATCAGGCTGGCACCAAACTGAAGCGGCAGAATGTCTTTGACGACTTCATCGCGGCTGGCGAATGGCTGATCGACAACAAGTACACCCGGACCGAGAAGCTCGCCATCGAAGGGGGCAGCAACGGCGGGCTACTCGTCGCAGCGGTGCTGACCCAGCGGCCGGACCTGTTCGGCGCGTGTTTATGTGAGGTGCCGCTCACCGATATGCTCCGCTTCCCCAAGTTCACGAACGGGCATGAGGCCATTCCGGAGTTCGGCTCGCCCGACGACCCGAACGAGTTCCGAGCGCTGCTAACGTATTCGCCATACCATAACGTCAAGAAAGGAACCCGGTATCCCCCGACGCTGGTGACCACCGGGGACACCGACGACCGCGTCGCCCCGCTGCACAGTTTCAAGTTCGCCGCTGCTCTTCAGCATGCCCAGGCGGGTCCAGTGCCGGTGCTCTTGCGAATCGAGGAACGCGGTGGGCACGGAGGCGATAAGCCTACTGAGAAGCGGATCGACGAGGTCACGGACCAATTCGTGTTCCTGGCACAGAGTCTCCGGATGAAATGGGCACCCAGCCCCCCTTAGCCGCGGCCTCGGGATCCCAAGGCATTTCGAGGAAGAGGGCTGAACTAATCGCTGCACCTGACCACTGCGGCATTAGGTGCTGTTAGGTTTCAAGCTACCTTAGCCGCTGCGGCAGGGGAACTTGGGCAAGCGTTTTTTGTTGTGATGGAGCGGTGGCTGCAAGTGCAGCCAAACATCACGCAAGGCTTTTGCCTCAGTGATAATGATCATTGACCGACTTTCCTTTTATGCGCGCCCAATTTCTACGGAATGGGTGCCCAGCATCGTACTCCTGCAGGATCGGCCTAGCCAGCAACAGACAATTCCCAATGCCGCCCCCTCTATGAAACGCAGTGGAAAGAATGACGCAACTTGGTCATGCAACCTCCCCGGATTGCTTTTTACGCCTATCAAAACGATGAAAATTGACAAACGCTCTCGCGCAGGGTAACGTTTGCTATTGACCGACAAATGTGTGCCGGAAATAGGTCCGGCAAAGTGCCAAAGTACGGAAGCACCAACTGGTTCATGCCCCCGGGGAAATTTAGAATGACATTCAATCGACCGCGAAACCCCATCGTTAACTCTCTGTGCCTGCTAGTGCTGGTTTTTTTGTTCAGCGTCCAAGCTCAGGCCCAGAAACCAGGTGGAGGTGGAAACGCCCCACCCGCGCCAGTGCCAACGGGAACGATCTTTTACACGAATTCCGGACAGCCTTGGAGCATGAAGGGTGACGGAAGTGGAAAGTTGCAGTCAATCGCTGGTGAACCTTCACAGCAGCTGCATGGTAATTTCCGTTGGTTCCTCAAGCTCCAAAACGTAACTGGTACGGAAGACTATCAATGGTTTGCTACCAACCAGAACAACCTCAGCATTCAACTTACCAGCGATCCCGTTTTGCGACACAACGGTATTCCGCCAGCCTGGTCTAAAGACGATTCCTTCTTCTCGTATTGCGGTGTATACGAGACGGATACGGAATGGATCGGTCGCTTATTCGTCGTGGACATCATATGGATGGATGGCATTCCTATTGCCTCGGAACCGACGATCGTATTTGAAATTCGTCGTTCGGTTTTTGACGAATTTGGATTGTGGAGCTACGAAGGCTACGATGAAGTGAATCTCGGCAGGCAGGATTGGTCTCCGGTGTCTTTCGAAGTCGCTTTATCTCGTTGGGTATGGGGGATCGGCAAAGTGATAGACATTATCAATTTTACCGGCACGAACGTTGAAGCCCGGCGGTTGGTCAACCAAGCCGACAACCCGAATTGGTCCCCGGACGGTAGCCGAATCGCTTTCAATCGCTTTCAATACTCAGGTTACCAAGAGATCGTGGATATCTGGACGATTAATTCAGACGGAACAAGCAGTTTGCAGCTCACGAAATACATTGCTGGCAAGCAATATAATGGCACGTCCCAATGGCTCCCGATGTGGTCTCCCCAAGGAAACTATTTGGTGTATTCCGAAAAGATTATCAGTGGTAGTAAAACGACATTCAATGTCGCTCGAATTCCTGCTGCAGGTGGCACCAAGATCAACCTGACCAGCGACGGAAAAAGTAGCTATCCGCGTTGGCGACAATAAACGTCTATAGCCTTCTGCAGCCAAACTGTGTCGGTCGCATCAAACCACTAAAAGTCAGTCCTTTCTAAACTCGCTGACTTCGGTCGTACTCCTGCAGGATCGGCCTAGCCAGCAACCTAGCAGTGACTATTTTCACAGTTGGGACTGACGGGCTAATTCATGGATGGCTCGACAATTGTACAAGCGTCCGATTACCTCCGACACGCGGCTTTTATTTCCACAAAGATGGCCTGTCCCGACTTCGCATTGTGCATATTCCAAGCAGCAGCGGTTTATCTTGAGACGCTGCAGGATTTGCTGAGGGGATGATGACCTCGATTGCGGTATCCAATAGTAGTGCGTAGTTGCAGTAATAGCACAAGCGATATTTTGTCGGCTAGACGCTGGAATCAACTTGCTTAAGTTCAAGAGAGATTCGGCGAACGACAACTAGCGATCAACTGCGGATCACAGAAATTCAATCAATTGATTCAGAAGCACACTGGAGTTCCCTTGAAATCTTCTCGCAAAAATCTGCTAGGAACATTGGCCATCATAACAATCATTTGCATGGCCTTCGTTTTGCTATTTGCATTAGGAGTGCCTAGCCTAATGGCAGTCATTGTGATTCTTCCAGTGGTTTCGTGCTCGCTGTTTTCATGGTTTGCTATGTCAGCAGCGAGAGTACGTTCGGTAATCGCAACTTTGTTTGCAGGAGCCTTGGCAGGCGTTGTTGGCACGATGATTTGTCCAGTAGGATATTTGATCCTGAGTTTGATAGGGCAACGAAATCATGCACAGATGGGTGGGCTCGGCGTTTTGGTCATCGGCTTCCTGATCGTTTTTTCAGCAACTTTGGGCGGGACAATTGCTGCAACACTCATGTTGGGGTTTTCTCGCACCAAGGAGCTCCAACTTTCTTCGGTCACGGAAGCGGATCAGTCGGAATACATGGAACTGGTCGCCTTGCAGAAAGATCGATTCCATGAATAACTTGATTGACCTTTACGAGTTGTCAAAATTTCGGGAGTTCTCGTGATGAAATTTAGCGTCAACAGAATCTTTGCCTCCGCGGAATTTGCCGTTGTTATCTTAGTAGTGAATCTTACTCTCTCTGATGTATGCCCCGTTTTTGGCCAGCAACCGAAAGAGATCACCAACAGCATCGGGATGAAACTGGTTTTGATCCGCAAGGGAACGTTTGAGATGGGATCGAGCGAGGAGGGTTCGAAAGAGAACCAGCCTCGTCAGGTCGTAACGATCGTTAGTGACTACTACATGGGTGTGCACGAAGTGACTCAGAGTCAGTACCTAAATGTAATGGGGAAAAATCCAATCCGATTAACTGAGCTTGACCGTCAGACAGGTCAACTAGTGATCCTTACAGGGTGAAGGCCCTGGTAGTGTCAAATTGGAATCAAACAACGGGTGCTACCGTTACAGATGATGTTACTGGCGAGGACCAGTGGTTTGTGGACGATCCGGCGGGAGGTTTGTCTGTCGATCTGATGGATTTATCGCTTATCGAGCAATGCCATGTATCGCTCAGTGACCGTGAGCTTTTGGAACTTCTGAAGAAAGTCCCGCGGCTCAAAGAAATCACTTTCCACCACCGTCAATTGAACGACTTGAGCCAATTATCGTCGATCACTGGTCTTGAGGTTATCAAGACCTGGAGGAAGCTTCGATCGACCGATCTTGCGGCAATCACGAAATTGAAGACGTTGAAACGACTTTCTTGGACTATTGAGAGCGACGATGAATTAAACGCAGTTTCGGAAATGGGTGCATTAGAATCACTAAGACTTGCTTCCAAAAACGTTACGGACATTGGAGTTGAGCGGATTTGTCGGATGCAGTCATTGAGGAGAATCCTGCTTTCCGAAACGGGAATTTCGTCAAAAGGATTGCAAATATTGGAAGGAATGCCGAATGTGGATACCATAAGAATCGTATTCGGCAATGGCTTCAACGACCAGGCGTTGCATGTATTGGATGGTTCGAGGAAGGTCCGGAATTTGGCGCTAGGGAGAGGCAGCCAACCGAATTCTCAAATTCGGATCACAGATGCAGGTCTCGAATTCGTAGGACGAGTGGCGAACCTTGAGGAACTGGACTTGCACTACATTCCCATCACCGATTTGGGCATCAAACACCTGTTGAAGTTGAAGAATCTGAGGACGCTGAGATTGACTGCCACTCACATCACAAACTCCTCCCTCGAAGAGCTAGGCGCACTACAATCGCTATCCATGCTTGATATTGTGGGATGCGAGAAGCTGACAGATGTCGGACTGCTACAGCTACAGAATGTCGGCTCACTTCGAATGTTGTTTGCAAGTTATTGGGGAAGTGGAATTACCAAGGACGGAGTTGTGGAATTGAGAAGATTGCGACCGGAGTTAATGATCATTGATCATTGATCCATTAACGTGTGGGGGCAGCCGGGAACGGTACTTCATCTTCGAATTCGCGCATGGAATTACGAAATCCAAAAGTACTTTTTGGATCGAGTTGGTATGAAATTGAAAGATTCGGACAACGTCGGAGATGGAGTGCTCAACCATCGCCAGTACCAATAGAATCGGACCGACTAATCATCGAGAGAATCTTGGTTTGTATTTTCGATTGATGTCTTCCAGTACGCGCGGATTTCACTAAGTCGGCGTTCTACGGTTGCGACCGACTTGCCAATTTTCGAGGCGATCTCGGTGTTGCTGTATCCCTCTAGTCGAAGACAAGCGATGGATTGCAGTTCCGCGTTGGGAAGTAACGCAAAGAGCCCTTGGCATTCTTCTTCCATCATTGCGATCCACTCAGGTGAAGGTGATTCGCCTTGAACTGCATCGATGCCTAAGGCGTTTTCTAAACTTGAATGGGAGCCAAACGCGGATTCCCCACGCACGTCGCCACTTCCCGCCTTGAGAGTTTGGCTTTGCCTTTTTCGATCGATCACTTTCCGAATCGTAATCCTTCTGAGGAGTCGGAAGAGCCCATCTTCAGAATCCAACTGAGGAAAACGATCTCGTTGAACAGCCCGAAAGAAGCTTACCAGCGCGCTCGCTGCTACATCTTCGCCATTGAATGCTCGTTGCCGAACTCCCATCGCTGTGAGCCGTTTTTCCGCGAACCTAGCCAAGGCTGGGTAATACTTCTCCCACAAAGCTGCGATTGCGGCTTCATCTTGCTGTTGGACCTCAAGCATCTGCTGTGAAACGGAATGGTTGTCGAGCGATTTATTCATCTGGTGAGCTTTCGATGATACCAAGGTTCTAGCGAACTGCGTTCATGACGACAATTTTTGATGCGTGAGGGGAACAACGAGTGAATTTCGGTTTGGACGGTAGTAACATTCTAAACCCTTGGATTGAGGTAGAGAATCCCGAGCACCACCATTTCCTAGAATGTTCTCGTCACGAAACCATTTGATACGATTGGTAGGCTTGCTCACAATGTCAATTGATTTGTATCGATCACGATAGCCAGGTTCGGATGAGGAAAAAGACAATGCCAAACGATGACATGTTCTCGTGGAAAGTGGAACGCCAAGTCTTGCAACGAATTGGCCCCATTTGCGACGCGTTTGAAGCCGAGTTTCTTCGGGGCACAGAGCCGGTCATTGAAGATTATTTGGCAATGGGCATAGAATCTGACAGGAGCGCATTGCTCCAAGAGTTATTGAAACTAGATCGTGAGTACCGGCTCAAGCATGGCTGTACATTGCCATATGCAAGCTACGTTGCCAGATTTCCGAACGACCTCGAATTACTTCATTCTGTGTTTATGGAGGCCGAAACAATTGCACCCGATTCCGCGATGGGACCTATGCCAACGCATTTCGGTCGAGACTTGCCAAAGCGACTAGGTCAGTATGAGCTTTTGGAAGTACTTGGGCACGGCGGGATGGGGGTAGTCTATCGTGCGATGCAGTACTCAGGAGATGTTCCCATTCGAGAAGTAGCTCTCAAGTTAGTTCGGACGGACCAATGGTTTGGCGTCGAGGACACTCAAAGCAGTGTTCTGCTTGCTAGGTTCCGTGAGGAGACTCGTTTTGCGTCACAACTCGTCCATCCCAACATAGTAACCGTCTACGACGTTGGTCAAATCGAAGGACTCGATTACTTCTCAATGCAATGGATCGACGGGACAGACTTGTCCTCTGTCGTGAAGGTACAACAACTATCCCACGTTAAGATTGCCGAAACTCTGATTCCTGTGGCACAGGCGATTTCGTACGCTCACTCAAAAGGAATTGTGCATCGCGATTTGAAGCCAAGCAATATCTTGCTCGATTCGCAACTAAAACCTTACATTGCGGACTTTGGTTTGGCCAAATCAACCACTGTCAATTCAGACCTGACACAAACTGGCCAGATTCTGGGAACGGCTGGATATATGGCTCCCGAGCAGGCG
>JANMGH010000077.1:0-2483 GCA_031374515.1 Pirellula sp.
TGAATCGGATCGGAAGGGCGATACACCGGTCGCCATCTCGTACAGGACACAACCCAGGCTGAAGAGGTCCGAGCGACCATCCAGCGCCTCTCCGCGAGCTTGTTCTGGCGACATGTATTCTGGTGTTCCCGCCACGACACCCAGCCGAGTCATCGAAACGTCGTCCGCCGCGCGAGCCAAACCAAAGTCGGTGATCACGACCCGCTCGACCCCTTTTTCAAGAAAGATGTTGGCTGGCTTCACGTCGCGATGGACGAGTCCCTGATCATGGGCCGCAGCCAAGCCCACAGCAGCCTGCATCCCGATCCGCAAAACTTCTGTTAGCTCTAAAGGCGCGCGGGACTTCAAACGCTGAGCCAAAGACTCACCGGTGAGCAGCGGCATGATCAAGAACGGTAAGCGGCCCGTCGGCTGAACGTGATGAATGGCGATGACATGCGGATTGACCACGGCGGCAGCGGCCTGCGCTTCCCGGGCAAATCGCTTGCGAGCCACCGAGCTGTGCGCCAGATGCGGAGCCAGCACTTTGATCGCCACAAGTCGTTTCAATTCGCGATCGAATGCCTTGAGCACGACTCCCATGCCACCCCGTCCAACAATCGCGAGCACATCGTAGCCGCCAAGCTGGCCCAACACGCTCGCATCGTCGCTTGGCTCTAAATGTTCGACGCTGAAATCGACCTCCGACCAGACCATTGGCTCCGGGACCGCAGCATCCAGCTCATCGGTAGTCAGCAACGCCGCCGCTTCCTGCTGCCATTGCTCGCCACCGGCAAGTTGCTCCATCCGAGCACAACACGCCTCGCATCGCTCGAGATGATCGTACAATGCCGCTTCTTCGTCCGCCGATAAACGATTCGCGACCGCTTTGGTTAGTAGCTCAATCGAACAAACATCGTTCATGATTCATTCTCCAACGTAAAAACAACTTCTTTTAGCCGAGTCAACACGCGGCACTTGGCCACGCGCACTGCTCCGACGCTCATTCCAAGTTCCCTCGCTACGATCGCTGGCGTTTTCCCATCGATGGCCGTGCTCCAAAACGCTTGCCAAGCTTTTGGGCTTTGCTCTTGCCGAACGCTTTCGGAAGCGCGCTGAAAGGTTGACCGACGAAGCTCAGTATCGAACTCGATCGATTCGGGACAATCATCAGCCGCAATATCCGCGAACAGCGATTGCGACTCTGGACCACCGAACGCAGTCATGCGACGTTGCCCATGCTTCATCCAGTTGATGACCAGATTGCGGGCGACTCGCCGCAGCCAGCCACGAAACGAGCCTCGTTCCTTGGCCAATTCCCAGTGCTCGATCCGTTTGTTAACCGCGATGAGAAACTCCTGCATCAACTCCCGAGCGTCCGCGTCCTGCAAGCCGCAATTCCGCAACTGGCGATAGATGATGGGCTCGTAAGTCTCGACAAACTCCACCCAAGCTTCATGATCTTGAGAATCACTAAGTCGAAATAGCAAGCTGGCTCGAGTGGTCGGAGTTGGTGTCATGAGTGTTTCCTATAGAGATACACAACTGACACGGCGTCCTGTTACGTGATCTTTCGAGAATTGTGCGAAATTTAGGAATCAGGTAGATTTTCTAAAAGACAAAGTGGGAGAACGGGACTTATCTCGCCGCGAGCGTGAATCAATGGAACGTCCAAACGCAAGCACTCGCCGTTCACGCCAAACACAGGCTGCCCGGTTTCATGAACATACAGGTGAAGGTCAGTATCGAAATAGGCTGGAAACACTGCATCGGCTGGGGAGACCGAATCAATGATGGCGCTGCGCCCAAGGAAGTCTTTGGAGGGATCCACCGACTATGGAGTTCTGAGATCGCCATGGGGCCGATGAGGTTGCCCTGGTAGCTGGAGATAGTGCTGGCTGTCGAAACCTTTCTAGAAAGGCGAGAAGCTGCTACGGCCGAAGCCAGCTCATAAGGCACATCACTGCCGGGCATTGTGCCGACGGATCCATGGACCATGCCAAGAAGCTCGCCATCCAGCCGATGCCTACAAGGGCGATTGTGAACGATGCGTTGGGTGTGCGACGATTGGTGTTGGCAGTCAAAATCCTATCCGTCCTTTGTGGTGAACCGAGTTTCTCATTCGACAACTCTCTGCCATAACAGCCGCAGTAAAGCGTTTGGATCGGGAAGGCATCGCACGTTCTTCAAGTATGCGAACCAGTTATCTTTCGTCTATCGCGCAAGAGGATTGAGGCGGATACCAAAGTTGCAACTTGTCAATTGAGTTCTGACAGATCACTTCATTTGCATTTGGTCCAAGTATCAGCGTGTCCCTTGAAGCCGAGTCGCCTTTGTGCGTTTGAGAAAAGACTTCGATCCGTAGAGAAGGATGCTTCAGGTGAAATGCTTTGACACCGTGTTCAGTAACATGTGTACTGTACAAACGAACTGCTTGCAGATCTCGCATTTTCAACAGGAGTTCCAAATCCTGGTCGCGAAACGCTCCATCGACGATTAAATAG
>JANMGH010000101.1:0-7846 GCA_031374515.1 Pirellula sp.
GAAGATTGTGTTTGAATCCTTGTTTTCCCAACATATTCAACACAGAACCAACAAAATTGGTTCGTTCTTCGAGGAGCTTTTTTGCGTTTAACCCAATCTTTTTATTGGTCAAATGAATTCACGGACAGACACTAGGCTAGGACACTAGTGGGCTGGAGATGTTTGATGGTGAATTGATGTTATAACTGTTCGAATGGTAACTGGCATCGTTCCCAACTGTGGATAGCGAATTGGTCTAAGCCGACGGATTCGGCAAGCTTGATGTCCACAGAGGGGTGCTGTCGTTGAGAGGCTGGATTTTGAGAGATCGAGACAAACTAGTTAACAGGTTTGCTCCAGCACATTCCTGTGGACAGTGGCGACAGGCGGCGTAGAACTGTTCCAAACTGTGGGCGGTGAATCGGTCGGATCCAGCTGAATCGACTGGATCCATTTCCGCAGAGTTAAAAGCGTTGCGAGCCATACAATGTTATGATCCAATCTGGCGTTCGTTTCACGGAATGGTTGTTGACAGCAAGCTGAAATCCCACAAATGCCCCACGTAGCTTTTGTTCCATTCACCGGGCTTCGTGTCGGTACGGCTGAAATGCTCGAATTTGGTATGTCCTTGCCAGGATTGCGGGAACGCGGTGAAGCACTTAGGGAACTGCCCGCTCTTGGCTTGTTAACACTGGCAGGCATGCTTAGCGACGAATGGACTTGTAGCTACCACCCATCGGCATCATCCAAGTCATTGGTCGCGGACGTCCGTGCTTTCTCGCCGGATATTGTTGCTGTCAGTGCACTCACTGCTACTATCGACGAAGCTTACCGATTGTGCGACGCATTGCGTCAAGTGGCAGTTCCGACCGTCATTGGCGGGCTGCATGCCACGGTTCTCCCAAAACAAGCTGGACATCACGCAAACGCGGTTTGTATTGGAGACGGCGAAGCCGTTTGGCCAGAAATTCTTTCAGACGTTCTTTCGAACGCACTTAAGCAACAATATCAAGCAGCAAGGCCGTTTGATCTAAGCCTAAGTCCTATGCCACGTTTCGATTTGTTGCCGTCTCAAAAAGTACCTCGATGGACCATTCAAACGCAGCGAGGCTGTCCTTGGGCTTGTGAGTTTTGTGGTGCGAGCAGACTTTTAGGACCTGTTCGTTTCAAGCCGCCCGACCGAATCGGACGCGAACTTGAATCGCTGCATCGAATCGACAGAACCCCATGGATTGAACTAGCTGACGACAACACATTTGCTGGTCGCAATGACTCATTCGAGTTGCTCGAAGTAATCGAGGAGCATTCCGTACGTTACTTCACGGAAAGCGATTGGAGGATTGGCGAGAATCCAGCCTTGGTCAAAGCATTGGCGCGCTCCGGTTGCGTCCAAGTTCTTGTTGGGATCGAATCTCTGGCGTTTCAATATGCCGGAATGGGACGAAAAGATGCGCAACTGACCCGTATCATGCAAGCCGTTGATGTAATTCAAGACCACGGAATAGTCGTCAACGGTTGCTTCATCGTTGGTGCGGACGGTGAAACAAACGAATCACTCGATCGACTTGCCAATTTTATTTCGAATAGCCGCCTCGCAGAGGTCCAGTTGACAGTCCAAACTCCATTTCCCGGAACCTCTCTCTATCGTCGATTGGAGAGCCAGAACCGACTCTTAAATCGTTCCTGGTCGCACTACAATCTGTTTGATGTAGTGTTCACTCCGGACATCTTGAGCGTCAGCGAGCTAGAACTGGGACTTCGTCGTATTCTTGCGGAGGTCTTTGGTGAATCAGAAAACCGAAAGCGAAAAAGATTGAGAACCCAAATCTGGAGAAACCATCCAAAATGGATACGGGGAGCAAGATGATTACTCCGAAGACGCTTTTGGGATTTCTGATGTTTCAACGAGACTCAATTTTGAGCGTCGCTTCCAGTAACTCGGCTCGCTGGTTAGGCCTCATCTTTGTTTTGTCCGCAGGAATAGCGCGCGAATACGATGGCGAGTACCTCACCGGGGAACCATGGCATTTGGTTCTGCCTCTCGCTGCGTCGGTAATCGGATGCATTACTATTGCTCTGTTGGTTGGAATCCTGTCTTGGGCAAGGACAGTGCGCGATGTTTCATTGTTTACCCAGTTTGGCTCGATACTCAACGTCTACTGGATGACTGCTCCGATGGCATGCCTCTACGCAATTCCCTTTGAACGATTCATGGATCCGGGAGGAGCCACACGGGCTAATTTGACTTTGCTCGGTATCGTTTCGGTATGGCGAGTGACGCTCATGATTCGATGTGTGAGTGTTCTGTACGCTGCGAGTCTGATAGCGGCGACGATGCCCGTCATGGTCTTTTGCCTTGGCATGGGGTACGCAGCTTTGACATTAATTCCCAGCCCAGTTTTCATGATCATGGGCGGCATACGGCTCACAGAGAGTGAAGATATTATCCTGGGAGTAAAGATGATGTTGATAGCGTGTGCTGTCGTAACGGCACCCATTTGGATAATCGGGTACCTAACTTGCTGCTCAGCGAAGAGTCCTTGGCGGTGGCAGCTTCGCGAGTTTGAGGGGCAGAATCAGCCAGCTTCCAAAGCGGCCTGGATGACCGCGATTGTAGCACTAGGCTTTTTATTGCCATTCTTGCCGTGGACTCAGCACGAACAATGGCTGCGATGGCGGGCTGAGAAACTGCTGCTTACGGGTGCGATTGACGAACTTAGCCAATTGACGCGTGAACATCCGGAGAAAGATTTACCTCCGCACTGGGATCCACCACCACGCACTGGTTACGGAGAGATCAAACCAGATTTGATTCCAACTATTTTGAATATTCATGCAAGCGGTCCCGCAACTTGGTTTTGGCAATTGTATCTGAACAAATTAGAGCGATATCGTTTTCCGTTTTACTTTGCTTCGAACAGACTCGACGACTCGAATTTAGCGGTTTTCATCGAGATATTTGACGAGCTGAACATTTCCCCCTGGCAGGCCGAATCCATTGATCAGTCCATTGAACAAAGCCTTCAAGACGAATCGATCAGCCAGGAACGCCAGGATCTTCTTAAGGCAATGCAGAAGCGTTGCAAGGCCACGAGTGCCAAGTCAATACGAATTGAGGGCACGAATTAGCAAAGATCATCTCTCGTTAACTGACAAGCCGTAGTCAGAAGTCAGCATCCGCCGCTTCCACAGGTTGGTGCATGACAACTGTGGATGTTGGCGCTGGCCTAGCTTCGTTCCTTCCACAGCTTGGCTTTAGACCAATTCGGCTACGGCTACGGCTACGGCGCTGGCTGCTTGCTGGAGGAGGGATGGGTCGGATAGACTGGAGCGAGCTAGAGGTGGGGTTGGTTATTGTGCGCCGGGCTTCAATTCGTTTTGATCCGCTTCGTTACCCGAGGGATCAATTGCTTTCGCTAGTCGGGACAAACCCATCGCTTAATGCTTAATCCATACCAATCTTCTTCGACCTCGCAGTTGCTGACACCCAGTCAGCGACAGCGTGGCTATGCGGGTAGTGTCGTCGCGATTTTTGCATTAACCCTACTTGGATACACAATCCCGTTTTTTATCATTGGCGGTTTTCATGTGGCTCGTGGTTTTCCGCTGACGGAATATTTTGATGACGTCTGGAAGTTCCATAGATACTTCGATCGAGACGGATTGGCAATGCTTGATCCAAACTTTGGATGCGCCTTTCTGTTCGGGCTGTCCGCGATCGTATTTTTTTTTCTAAGAACGGTGATCGATTCATCCGCTCATTAATGAAAATTGGCGCGTCAATTCTGGTAGGCGTATTTCTGATGGTGTTCACAACTGCAACGTTCAATCTCGGCCCGCAGACGTATACATCGGATCCTTATGCGTGGGTTCGTAGGACGATTGTTGCGACTCCACCGGTTATGGTGACACTGCTCATACTTTATCGACGATACAGCAAGCAGTACGAGTCAAGGATTGCATTGAAGCCGGACTTGCCGCTGCCTTGAAGATGGATAAACCCTGTGGGCGTAGGCGCTGGCAGATTCGACTATGATCGCTACTTTTGATAGACTGAAGCGGATTGTGGCGATTCGAGATTGTTACAGGATTGTTGTTCGTTCTTAGGTCAATCATGGATTCCGACTCAATCCAATTCGAATTATTGTTCGATGCGGAAACCTACCATCGTTCAGGTAAATGTCCGTGGACATTCTTCGCTTATCCAACAAGTCTTGCGACAGATCGGGATTTGCCACCCGATGAAGACGCTTGCCACCTCCTTGCAAAGATTCAAAAGAGAGGAATACGCGTGGCGGTTTGGGTGAGTAGAATCTCCGAGAATACAACTTTTTTTGCTTGCAGGATGGAAGACATCCAAAGAGTAAAAGACGCTTTAACGGAGATAGATGTTGGTGAGCAGAGAGCGACGGATTTTTTCATCAATCGATCGAAGGAGCTTTTCGCGACCATCAAGGATCGCCCCAATCCACGGATTATCTCGACTCTTCAAAATCCACCCACTCCAACAGACCACAGCGCGATTTAGTAGGAAACTACGCCTGTTGTATCGTCCGAACCGCAACCAACTCACCCACGCCCACAATCTTTCCATCCCTGTTTGACGGCGCAGAACTAGTCCCGGTAGCCCGACCACTGTGGAAATGGTCGTAGCCTTGGCGCTAGCCACCTAGCTCCGTCCCTTCCACAGGTTGGCTAGAAGCTACGTGGACTACAGCGCTGGCTGCTTGCTGGAGGAGGGATGCGTCAGATAGACTTGTGTTGCCCAAAGACTGTGAGAGAGTTTTTTCGCTTAGTTTCTTAATGAAAAGCTTGCCGGTCGAATCGAGCAATGGGGTAAAGATGAATTCACAATTGTCAACACTTATCTTTGTCGCCGTGCTTTTGGCTGGAACCACGTGGACTTCCGTTCAGACGACGCCTCAGTCAGTGAAGCCAAAAGAAGACGCGGAACCCACGGTAAAAGGCTCCACTACCATCGCGGTTGGTATTCCCATTTACACTGCGTTGAACATCCTCGACGATGCAGGTTTCAAGGACATAGGCGGTGCGCAAATGGCAAGTAACGATCCAGATGCAAAAGTTACGTGGCGGAAAATCAGCGATGGCATCGAAATCGCCTTGTTTTACAGTAATGCAACACAATCGGTAACAATGATTTCGATGATATACATACCGCCGACGTACGATCACAGGGGCAATTATCGAGTTGTGCCGAGCAGTTCGGTGACTTTTAATCCAGATGGATCGTACGCTGTCACTTTCATCAAACCTAAACCGCTAAGTGGCAAGTAGTGGCTTAACCCTAGACCAAACACTGTGAGCATTGGCTCTTGCCGCTTACTTGGGGATTTTAGGCTTGATTGCTATGCGTTTAGGAAACAAGACACGTTCGTCGAGGCGAAATCAACAATATTAGTTCTGTTTCGATTCCTTTTTCTTCTCCAGCTCTTTACCAATGAAATCGGATAAGCCCTTACCCCGAAGCTCTTTGGCCGTCGCTAGTATTTTGTGCGAATCTCCATCAACCAAAATTACAAACGGGATTCCGCTCACGTCATGCATCCGACCGATAGCCGCATCCCAAAACTTGCCGTCATAGATGTGCGGCCAATGCATTTCGCGTTCTTTGGTAAACTCGACGATTTTCTCATCCATATTTTCTCGATCAAAACTGATTCCCAAAATTTCAAAGCCTTCATCGTGCCAATCTTCGTAAGCTTGCTTCATGTTCGGGATCTCAGCGATACATGGACCGCACCACGTTGCCCAAAAATCCAGCATTACTAGTTTGCCCGCGAAATCCTGCGGAAAATTTACTGTCGCGCCGTCCATAGTGGTTGCAGTAAACGTCAGAGATCGCTTACCAATCTCTAAGTCCGGTGGCATCTCCAACTGTTCAATGGCCTTATCGACTTGAGACAAATTGAGTTTTCCATCCACGAGCTTGAATTCATAGGTGGTACCTGTGAAGTTAAAAGGCTCGTCTATTTTAGCAGTCTCAAACCTTCGACTTACTTTTTTGTTTCCATCTCGGTCGATTGGAAGGCTTGATTGGGGTTCTACTTTTCCGGCAACATAGGTGGAGAAGTTTTTGCCATCCAATTTGAATTCATATTCGAACCCGAAGTCTAGATAGAACATCAGCGTGTTCTTTAACTGCTCCCGACGTTTGTCGCTTGGATCGAACCGATAGAGCCCCAACGATCCAATGTTTCCTGACCCCAAATCGATTTTCCCAACGCCGTTATACTGCGTAAATTCATCCTGCGTTTTTGATTCCCATTTTGGCTCTGGATCGTTGGTCAAATCTCCGTCAGCATTGGTGTCGATAAAGAGCTTGGCTGGTTTGCCTTCTGGTTCGTCTAAGGCAAAAAGCCAGCTTTTGTCTCCAATCGTAAATTTGCCAAACTTGGGTGCTTCCAAAGTCTCCGGCACTTTCTTGATTGCATCCGCAGAAAGATCCATTTCAGCTCGGCGTGGACTGTAACCGCCGACTCGTCGCGTAATCCCATCCGGAATCAGCTTTTCATTGAGTTCATCACATCGAGCTCGCATTCCCGATCCGACAGCGCACGCTACCAACAAGGTGATAAATGTTTTGCCAACCATTGTGTTCAATCGCTTTCTTTTGGTTTGTTTTGCCAAATCAATAGAGGTAATCCTAATGGTTTCTTTCGCGTCGTCAAAGAAATGGGGAAAAAATTCTGGCGGTGAAACTGGAGTCGGCAAATGTCAAATCCAGCAACCAGCGTCATACCATCCAAATGTGGCCGCAGCCGTAGCTGGGATCTAGCCGCGTTTCCACAAGTTGGTTCAAATCAATGTGGACGTTGACCCCTGCTGTCTAGCTTCGTCCCCTTCAACAGCTAGGCTTTAGACCAATTCGGCTATGACTACGGCGCTGGCTGATTGCTGGAGCAGGGATGCGTCGGATAGACTTACGCAAATTGGCGATGGCTCACATCGAAACGCTGAACAGACATAGATTCATTCACCACGACTTTACCAATGCTGAGTCCCTTTGAGCCGCCAACTTCAAACTGCCCTTCGGAGCTAAAGTTGCGAAGCGTGCTCATTTACGTCGTTGCTTCGACCGTCGTGATCTTAATCGCTGTGTCGCTTGCGTTTCCTGGGTTGGTTCTGCTGAACCAAGAGTACGGATGGTTTCCAACAAATGCCAGAATCCACAATATCGACATAGACGGAAAATCAGTGCCGCTAGAAGTTGCAATGAGAGATTCACTTTTGGTAGGAACCGCTGTTGGATTGACCGGACTTATTCTTGCACTTCGCGGGATCGTAAATTGGCGATGGAATTCTAGAGTTTCACGATCACCTATCGAACCAACTGGGGACTCGGCAAAATAGCCGCAGCCTCCTTACTCAGGATCCAGCCGATCCCACAAATTGGATCCAATTCCTGTGGGCGTTGGCTCTAGCCGATTAGACTATGCCTGCGGGATCGAAACAGTCGCTTTGATTCTTCCATCACCGCGAGCTTCCCATCCACATTTGGACATAGTTCCGAACCAGCCATCGGCCGCTTTTCCTCAAACCAGACAACACTGTGGACGTTGCTGCTGGCTACCTACTTCGACCTTTCCACTGAGGTGGTGCCGTAATTCCGGGCGCGCTCAGAGCTTAGAATGAACGCGTTGATTGTTTTCGAATTGAATAGGGGATTGATATCCGATGCCGGAGTGTTTTCGATCGCGGTTGTAGTAAGCGAAGTATTCGGCTAACTCTTTCTCCGCTTCTTGCATGCTCTTGTATTCGGTCATTTCGAGTTCTGTCTTGATTTTCCAAAGCAAGATTCCATGAAAGCGTTGTCATAGTAGTCGCCTGCTCGGCTCATACTTTGACG
>JANMGH010000199.1:0-51151 GCA_031374515.1 Pirellula sp.
AATCACGACCTTTTTTGTGTTTGAGTTTTGTGTGAACAAAATAATCTTTTCGGGGGTCTAAATTTTGGATATTTTAAATGGGGTACGGCGATTTTTTTCCTTTTGCACCGACTCTGTCAGCATCACCCCTAATTCAGGTCGAAACGACTCGCTTTTTATGATCGGTACGTGGATGGTCCTCACGTCCGTACGATAGAGACTTCTTGTCCCTATCTTGTAACCAGCGCACCCGATGCATCCAAACAAAGCAAGTGCAATGATCATAGATCGAGACATCGACATCATCGTTGAGTGGTTCCATCCGCATTGAATGCACTCGACGAGGACTTTCCAGCCGTGCGCTCATAGGCGGTCTGCGTTTCCTTATCCTTCTCATCGATATTCGGCGTCGGCTTGATTAGCTGTGTGTACTTGTCTCTATTGGGATTCGGAAACAGATCGGCCAACCAGCCCAGTTGTTGAATGGGCTCGGCCGGCATACCACCCGTCTTCTCCATAATCTCTTTGGCTTGGTCCGAAAAAGGAGTGTCGCCGAACTCGGTTAGGATTTTCATGCAATGCATGCGAGCTGCTCGTGCCTCTTGTTTGTTATATCGATAGGTTGCGAATGAAAATTCCTTTTCGGCGCGGCGATATCGCACTTCCTTCATCGCGTCTTCGATTTGCTTCTTTTCTCCCTCCGCCTTTTCCCGAAACTGTCGCGTCATTTGCTTGATCATTTTTTCGGCTTTTTCAAGTGGCTCGCTCGAATAGTCAGCTCCTTGATAAGAGTTCAAGGCAGCTTTGACGCCGAAGAAGTGGGCATCAAACTGATGTGGGCTATCGGGATAGGTAGAAATCAAATCGCTATAGGTGTCTAAAGCATCGGTCCAGTTCCCCTTCTTAAAAGAAATGTTGGCCAACTCCATGGTGACGTCGTCGGCCAACTTGCCGACGGGATTGTTTAATCGCATCTTTTCCATCACACGAACGGCATGCCGTTTGGTGTCATTCAAAGGTCTACGATTGTCCGTCAAATTCAGATGATAAAACTCATCATCGAATTGCCTCCAAAACAGCCCTATTTCAAACAACCGCTTGTCGACCATGTCTTGGTAACGGGTCCGTGGTCGTTCTTTAAGCAGTTTGACAAAGGAGTCTTCTGACTTTGGGTAATCCTCCGCAAAGAAGTAACTCTCAGCAGTCATGTAAAGCGCGTTCTCTTCCAATGCGCTACTTACCCAATGCTTGCCAGCCTGTTTGTATTTTCTTGCTGCTGCGCGAAAGTTGGCTTGACGCTCACCGCTTCCTTCTTTTTGTTTTGCCGCTTGTGTAAACAGGTCATCCGCTTCGGAATAAGTTGATTTGGCGAGCTCTCTATTGATCGGCGCAGGTGCTAAGCCAGGAATAAACTGAAAAGCCTTTGGCAAACTGCTTTCTCTCGATTTGTCTGCCCTGCTTCCCTCGGGACGAATCCAATTCCCTTCGTTGTCGGAATAGCCATTAATCGCGTTACGAGCTCGACTGTATTCGTCTTCCTCTTTCTTAAAAAGGTTCAGTGAAGCGCAGCCGGATTGAACGAGGAACACAATGAGAATTGCCGCACGAACTCCGATAACATTGAGTGTGCGTTTCCGGCATCGCGAAGTCTCTACTACTTTATGCCGATTAGATTTTAGAGTGGCGAAATGTGTCCAGAGTTTCGTCAAGTCTGCAAATCGCCGAAAATCTTCACGACTTTCGCTACGTGTCAAAACCTTCAAACCCAAAGTTGAATTGGGACTTGGCACTAGGTTGGTTAGCAGGGGGCGAAACATCCTGTGTCCCTCGGATTTGCTTTTGGGGTTGTTGTTCAGGTTGCCCATCGTGGTCAACGCTTTAATTCCTCTAAAAAATCCGTAAGTCGCAAACGCTTGTCCGCCAAATTCGATACGAATCGTTCCATTACGAATCGAATTTCGCCTCGACATTCAGGGCGAATCGGCATCGGATTGCCGCTCCACTCTTCGCAAGCATACGCCATCAAAGTTTCTAAGGTCGGGTTTCGAATGCGAATAACAAACTGTTGGCCAGGCACGCAAGCACCGCACAGAATCCCACCGGCTGCAATGCCTAGCAATGCTCCCAAACCGGTTCGTTCGGACTGTACAGGATTTCCGCAACACGCGCATAGATGGAAAGTTGGCAAATGCCCCAACAGTTTTAATACCTGCATTTCAAAACGCAGTACTATCTCGGCCTCGCTCTGACGGGCATCGAGATCCATCAACGTTCTATCGCTTACTTCAAACAGTTCGCGAGCTTTTTCATTGTCCTCAGTTAGGCCAAGCAACAAATCGGCCACATAGTATCCGCAATAGAGTGGTAACAATGCAATTTGTCCGGACCGAAATCGCCGAATTAGTTTGGACTCCGTCAACAGGTCCAATGCATCACTGCTTTTTTGGATAAAGACGACTTGCGACTTGGCTAGCAAATCTAGTGATGATTCGAAGGGGCTACGAAGACGTCTAGCGCCCCGTGCAATTGCGGAGACTTTTCCAAAGTCGCGTGTGAACAACGTGACCACCATACTGGTCTCGCTCCACGGAACCACCCTCAAAACGATGGCTTCGCTTTTTTCCATTGACATGAAAGCCGGACCTACTTGGGAAGCTTTCCGGCTAGGATTTGTGGCTTGTAAACCGTGTCGCGTTTCCGAAGTACTTTGGCAGAAAGTATGACGTCAGGCTGCTTCCCTTCCTTCTTCTGTTCTGGGTCCGCAAGATTCATCACACGCAAGTTGTTCATCGTTTCCCGCCCTTCAACGATGCGACCAAATACAGTGTACGAGCCGTCTAAATGAGACATCGGAAGGAACGACAAATATACTTGGGAACTGCCGGTCTCGGGCATGACCTTGCCATTGGTATCCGAACCAAGCGCCATCGCAATCGAGCCCCGAAAGTGGTCTCGATGTCCAGGCAGATTTGCTTCGCTGGCAATCGTGTACCCAGCATCTCCCTTTCCATCCCCTTTTTCACAACCAAATTGCGCGCACAAATGCTTCTCCACGCGAAAGAAGGACTTGCGACTAAAAAAACCTCGTTCGACCAAAAATACAAAACTCTTCACCGTTTCTGGGGCGGAATCTTCATACAACTCAAGCACCATCCGCCCCTTGGTCGTTATGATCTCCACGCGAGGATTGTCGTTTTTCTCAGCCTCTTTTTGCCTAAACTCAAGCTCTCGCTTCCACTTTTCGCGAAGACTGCTGATCTCACCAATAAACTTCGGCTTGGTCTCGCCTGCTTTATGGAACTGCTCGGAGCGTGTCAAACAGTCCTCGGTGAAGTCGAAATCGGAATGAGCGTAGCCGATCAAGCTGGCTGCACGGAGTACCTCCTCCCTTTCAAATTTCTTCGAGTTCACAACCGCTTTGGACGCGGCTAACCATCCATCCATCCGATCCAATTCCACGTCGGCTACCATCATTGCACATAGCGTTTCGCCGATGATAGCGTATTTTTCAATATCGCTCGCAAACGTTTCGGCTGCGACATTTAGCCAATTCTCTTTAGCAAGATGCCCTTTGTGCATCCCTGACTGCCATTGCTCGTTGATTCGCTCTTTGAATGCCTGCGTTAATTTCGGTTCCAAATGAAAGGTCATCTGAACTTGGTTCAGGTCCACTGCGGCCTCTTGAAATCGATCGAATGCCGCTTGGTAACGTTTTCCAATCTCAGAATCGTCCCCCTCGGGCAACCGACCAAAACTCCTTTGTCGAATCAAAGCCAGTTCGTTTTGCAATTCCATGGCTTTTTGCTTCTCAATTGCCCTCTCCTCTGGCGTTTGACGCACCTTGGCTGGCGAAGCCGCTCCTTGTCCAAGTAAGAGATCTGCCGGAAACGCAATCAAGCACGCGACAATCGACAGAATAAGGGAAAAGCAAGGTATATGGTTTGTTTTGATTAGCATGTTGGCATACTCTTTAGCGATGAGGGTTGCTCCGGAAGGGGTACTCAGCAAGATTCAAGACTCTATTGGACAAAACTCACATTGGAAACGACCACCCTAAGGATCATCGCTGGCAACTTGCGAACTCGCAAGATTCAATTTGCGGTCGACCCAAGAACTAGGCCTATGAAGGACCGAACCCGAGAAGCCGTCATGAGTTTGCTCGGTGGTACGTTTGAAAATGCAATTGCGTTCGATTTATTCGGCGGAACAGGGATTCTGGCTTTCGAAACCGTCTCGCGAGGAGCAGCCAAGGGGGTAGTTTTCGAGATCTTGAAGTCGGCAGCACGCGAAATTCAGTCAAATGTAAAGTCACTTGGGATCTCGGACCGAGTCGAAGTCATCCAAGCCGATGTTCTCGATTGGTCGAAGGGTGTCCCCAGCAATTGTACTCGCTTCGCTCAAAGTCCCAACCAAATCTGGGTAGTCTTTTGTTGTCCTCCATACTCGCTTTGGAAATCCAACGGAAAGCAATTGCTTGAAATGTTGGAACGTTGGTGGATGGCCGCCCCGCAAGGGTCCTTGTTCGCTGTCGAACTCGAATTTGAAACTTCACCCGAGTATCTGCCCAAACAAGCCGACTGGGACTTGCGTGTATACAAGCCCGCGAGAATGGCCGTTGCTGAAAAAGGCACCGAGCCATCCAATTTGCACTGATGCCATTTTGACAGGCGTAAGCAAACAAGATGGATGGCCCCGTACGCTTGCTGCCCTTGCGGCATAATCAACGAAGGAATCTCGATTTTTCGCTAACCATTCATTTTCGAAATCGCCATACGCTTCGCAGTGCCGTCCATCCATATCCGATAGTTAGCTTCTTGCCTTCGGACATTTTTCTCGGTACATATCCAATAGGTATCTGAATAATGCGAGTCCCACCTCGCATCAGTTTCGCTGTGATCTCGACACAGCCTTCGAATCCAGTCGCTTGCAAGTCGAACGATTGCAGCAATCGTCGAGGTACTAGTTTGTAGCAGGTCGCATGATCGCGAACCCAACGTCGATAGACAATCAACAACGCCACATCGATCCCCAACACCCCCAACGCAAAGATCCAGCGACTGGGATCATGCCAATAACTCGGTCTGCGACCGTAGACGGCTACGGGTTGCGAGGCAGATGATTCGGCAGCTTCCAACAATCGCGGGATCTCGATTGGGTTGTATTCCAAATCCGCGTCTTGAACAATGATCCACTCCCCGATCGCTTGCTCAATTCCCGTTCGGACCGCTGCCGATTTCCCTTGATTGGAGGACTGAACGATTAGCTTCTGATGCGTTGGAACATGTTCCCGAAGAAGTTGTGTTGACCCATCGGTGGAACCGTCGTCGACAAAGATCCATTCATACCCTTCGCAACCGGATTGCTTGAGCCGTTCGATCACTTGGACGATCGTTGCGCGTTCGTTGTAAACAGGAATGATAATGGTCAGCTTGGTTCGACCGTCACTGGCCACGTCGATTGCTCCAGGCTCGATAGGCTAACAATCCGCCGATCACTGCGACGTTGGCGACGATCAGCAATTGCCACCACGTGAACCAGCCGAGCACGGGCCGCTTGTACGAATAAAACGAGTCGGCATCGATTCGCAGAGATCGTAGCAAAATATCTGCGGGGACATTTCCTTTGTCGACCCGCGTGCTCCAAACCTCAACCGTCCGCACATCGCTAGTCGGACATGGAAGCCTTGCGATCTCGTTGGAAACTTTTTCTTTGGTCTGTTCGATGGAAAAGATGGCTACGCTTCCACGTCGTTCGATGGTCAGCTTTCCATCTCGAAAATTCGCTCGTCCAGGTTGATAGGTTGGCGATTGAACACCGCGTCCACTAATTTCAATCATCGCTTGCGGAGCATCTTGGCCGGGATAAGCGATTTGATTGAGTTTCAATGTTGTTTGCGATTGGTCGTCGAGGAACACGGCGAAGATCAATCCGTGTCCCCAGCCTTCTTTGGGTCCGGCTAATTTCGTGATCTTCAGATCGAGGGTAATGCGAAAGTCACCGCTGGCCGCGATCATCGACTTAAAGCCTGCGATGCCAGTTGGCCGACCTGAAACATCGGCGAACTGCATAATTCGCAAACCATCATGGGTCGATTGAACGCGGTCAGGACTGCCAGACGGGGGCGGGACCAAGTCGACTAATGGATCGTTGTTGGCCTTGCGAAGATCGATAACGATTTCTTCTGCAGGACAATAGCAAGCACTGGCGACGACTAACAACGTGGCTGTGGCTTCCAGCCGCAGCGAACGAGACAAAAGCGTCCAGCTTGTGTGAACTCCAAAGTCTGATCCTACGGCAGGCAAGATGCCTACCCCACTTTTTAGGTTAGACAATTCGCTCGCCTCATTCCAAATCCTCTCCGCCTACGATTTCACCACCGTTGGGCGTCAGCAAGGACCGCATGAGGGTATGGCTGATCTGATCGCTAACCAGTCGCGTAGATCCATCCGCATTGCCAAAGATCGCACCACCGGGATGTGCTGACCCCCAGTTCTCTTTGAACGGAATGTTGCGACCATCGGGCACAATGACAATACCAGCCCGGGCAGTCCCTTTCGAGCCACCGGTAAATAGCGGTTCGTCCCAATACCAAGAGCTAGCCACATGGACAGTTTTATCAAACGCTTTTTCGCCGATGGCGTACGTGTTACTCAGTCCATCGGTGAGTTCCGCGACGCGCATGAAGCGAGGGAAGTTGGGCATGATCCGGGCGTTACCGCAGTAATCGCTCTTGGCCCAAGCCCAACCGCCTGATTCATATCGACCGAACGCATCGTTCACGGTAGGCACCGGATCAGGTCGAGCACGCGACGGACACAAAAAACTTGGTTGTATGGTTTGGCAAGCAACTTGGTCGTAGGCAGCGGACTGTTCGAGGAATGGCAAAATAGCGAACGCCCAGGAACCCGTTTGCGATTTCGGCGCAGCGCCCGGAACACCAATCCCCCAATCGTAATGGGTTCCGTCAAAAACATCTTCGGTGAAAACAGCTACGTTGACGCCAGCGGTGTTTTTAATGGTCGAACCAGGTTTAAAGCCACCATTGCCAGGAAAGGCATTGAAGACGCTAACGTGGCTTTGGAGCGCAAGCCCCAGTTGTTTGATGTTATTCGAGCACTGCAATCGCCGAGCCGCATCCCGCGCAGCCTGAATCGCTGGCAACAACAAACCTATCAATAGCGAAATGATCGAGATAATAACGAGAAGTTCGACGAGGGTGAAGGCGGAATGAATTTTACTAGAACATGTTTTGGCAAGAATCATTCGAAGTAACCCCATATGTGCATTTCCGAAGAACTACGATTGAAATCCGACAATCGACTAGTCCGCGATCGTACTGGTGATGAGCAACGCATGATTTGGCAGCTGGCCGGCAGTGTTTGAATCAACTAAAAACACGATATGTGTTGAGCCTATGTATTCCTTGCCACAGCGATTCAAGAAATCTTGTACGTTCGATGGCAGCCAAACCAAATTGCTCTTGCTGATGACAACTCGCTTGCGAATCGAGGTCTCAAATCGCTCGCGACTGAAATCTTCAAAATCTGTTCCACCACAGGCACGGATCTCGTCGTGGCCGCTGGTGGTCGACAACAACAGGGTCCGAATTTCCGATGGGTTATTGTGCAACCAGTCGGCGATTCGATAGGTGTCCTGGCCCCAGTCGGAGGCATCATTGAAAAGCGTCTTGTACCCGAACCGATTGCCACCGGCGAAGATATTGAACGAGGCAATCCAATTCGGTGCGGATAGGATGCAAGCTAATACGCTGAGCCCCAAACCGCAGTAAGTCAGTAGCGGTATCCATCTACGAAACTTTTGTTGGTTGGGAACCATTGGAGAGAGTGAGTTAGCCAGCATGACACCCAAAATGAGAAACAGAAATGGGTAAGCCGCCAAAATGTAGCGATGCTGCTGGGCAAAACCGTCCTTCGATGCCGTGAAGATAATTACCGACATTAGGACGGCAAGCGGAATCCACAAACGTCGTATCCAGCCAACGATTTCCGATAGAAATACCACTAGGCCCAAAGCACACACCAATAGTGTTCCTGTGGGCAGTTTCACGAGCATAGAATATAAATAGAACCACCACCAACCCTTGCTCGACGTCAGGCCAGCGGCAAAGGAAGGCAGGCCAATCTCAAAATCCCATTGTTGCCGATCAAGTCCCAGAAGATACTCCTGGGGCAGCGGGTTACATTTCAAAAATTGGAAGATCCACGGTAGAGCGTCGATGATGTTTAGGTAGCTACAGACAACTCGATTTATTAGCAAGCTGCTCAGGGGCAATTCTCGCAGTGGTTGACCGACACCCGAAAATCCATACGGCAATCCGACTAATATCCAAGCCAAAACCACCGTAACTATCGACTGCGAAATCATAGTCCATAGCGATTGTTTGTCCAGTCTCCAGATGTAGGCAAGCACCACTAGGGGAACTATAATTAACGCGGTAAATTTGATCGACAGGGAAATCCCCAGTACCAGTCCAATCACGACAGATTTCATCCAGGTTGGATTTGCGACCATCAGGTAAGTCGCGTACGTCGTGGCCAGCATCATTACGCTGACGGCGACATCCGAGGTCAGCAATGAGCCATGTCCGACAATCTGTGGCTGTGCAACGAAGAGGGCGGCTGCAATTTTTCCTCCGTGCGTTTGAATAGACTCACCCCAGGCATAAAGCAAGTACGTCCCAAACATGCTAAAGCAGGCCATCAAACATCGCCCCAGGAATACCGATCGCTGCATCTTGGAAGGATTGGCAATAAACAATTCACGTCCCTTCGAAAACTCCGAGCGTCTCAGGCGTGTATCTGGAACCGCCAACCGATCCTGATAGATCGCATATGCTGGCAAGGCTCCAATAGCACGGCATAGAGGTGGATTGACGTTAAATATTTTTGTGTTTCCTGACTGCAAGTAGGCAAGACCGGCATAAAAATGTCCAAACTCGTCAAAAACCGGAGAGCATTGATACGCATTCCACAGCAGTGCAACACTCTGAAACACAATGAGCAACACCAACAGGATGGGTCCACTGCGCACAGTCTGCTTAGAATCGCCCAACATTCTTTGAAGTCCCGCGTTTCAATTAAATCCTGAGGTCATGGAGAAGACAGCTTATAGCCCACAGCTAACCTCTGAATTGCGAATGGCGCATCCGCCACCAGCCAGCGACGCACAACCCACCGATGACTGCAATCAGAAGGAGCAATAGTCTCCACCGGTCGCTTCTGCCTCCGGGCTCCGGCAAACCGTAATAACTCAGATAACAGCGTTTTGTGTCAAGTGGTTCGTCAAACCTTGCATAGTCGTATTGGTATTCGCTTGGGTTCTTTGATTCACCGTCGAACGCATCGATATACGACGCCATAACAATTGTTGGGATGCGAGTTTCACGGATCTCGACAAATGATTTATATTCCAGTCGATCTCCTTTAGGACCGACAGATGCGCTAGCGAAAAGAATCTCAATCTTGGTGGGGTATTGATCTAGCGGGCCGTAGACGCGAACACGCGCGCCGGCGTATTCTTTGGGGATACCGCAGTGATCTGGAAGCGTTTCAGCAATTTTGAGGGAAAATCCGACTCCGCCTTCGATCAATTTCAAATCGGTGGCTAGATCCAGATTTTTCAAGACTGTTGCTACACTGGATGGATCGCAGATTTGCATGATGAATAGATCGTTTTGGGATCCACCCATGGTAACGCTGGAAATGCGATTATCCGATCCCAACCAACGAATCCGCCATGATTCCTTTTCACCCTTGGCGATCGTCGCCCTATAGTCAGGGTTAAACAGCCGAACGCCAGCTTGGTCATTGATTTCTTCGGTGGTTAGGTAATATTTGTTTTTGCGTAGAAATTCACCAGCCGTGTAGGTTGTCGCATCTGCTGCAATCCGTTTATAGGTTACTGAATGCATAGCAAGCAGAGATTCCAATTGAGCCCAATGTTTCCTAGCTGGCTCAATCTCATCACATCTCCCATTGCTAAGGAGAGCACATTGCGCAAACGAAAAGGTGACAAACAAGTTTAGAAACCGTCGTTTTGTTGTCATGTAGGCCTCAAAAGGATTCTCTCCAGGAAAGCTAGATTTAACCTCCCTCCGGACAAATGGTTACTTCGTATGATGTTTGGAGCTCCCATTTACCATTCGACTATTAACGGGAAGCAAAATGATGGTCTACCGCTCCAGCCTGCACCAGCGGTGGCCGAATCTATACTGCATTCGGTTTCTTCAATGCATTGCCAGAGCGGTAAACAATCCTGGACCTCACGGGATGTGCTTTCGCAATCCTAAATCCTAATGAATTAGCTTCCTATACAAAGGCACATGTGCCCCTGGTTGAATTCCGGATTGTTTTGGCATTTACAACTGGTGGTGTTGGGAAATCCCGGCGTTACAGTACAAGGCTGCGGTGACAGGGTACAAAATCCCGGGACCGCAATCGTACCTGACCTCGCAAGGCAAACACCAGCACCGTCGGTGCAATGTCCGGCATACACACGGCTAAGTGCAATCGTTGAACTTAACAACACAACTGTGGCTAGAACGGCCGCTTTAAATTTTGAACTCATCAAATCGCTCCTAAGCAATAGCTAACGAAACTGCCTCACAACGCCTACATCGGCGGGCTTCAGTTCCGAACAACAACAGTCTCAAATTTCCCGAGATCGACTGTGAAAAAAAAATCGTCTTCGATCAGTCGACCATTAATATCCGCATAATATTCGATGGAAATCTCGCCCCACGATTTGCCTGCTGGCATCTTGGAAACGATGGATATTTCGTGACATCTACCTGGCTTGAAGACGATAGGGAACTTTGCAAAACAATTGACCCCACATTGTGGCTTAACGCCCAGGAAACGCACGTCGTGACTGGTTTTATTGCATACCCTAGCTACGCAAGTGAAGTGACCTGTCTCGGGTGCATACTCATCTACTGATACATATTTATTGGTCGTGAATGGTTGGTCCGTCGGCAGCATTTGAAAAAGCTGTAGAAACACAGAAAGAAAGATTACCGATACCGCGCCAGTGCTCAACAACGAGGGCCAAGCCCACGTAATTCCCTGCAGCAATCCACTAGGCTTTAGCCAACCTAAAATGGCCACACCTCCTGATACGACCGCCACAATGACATTCAAAACGACCATGTAATTGCGGTCTACTTCCACGTTTCCCATGCAGCCACAGGGAGATTGTTTTTCCAAATCCATGCCGGAATATACGGCGAATAAGCTGAATACACCGCCAACCAGAATCCAAGGCAATTGGCTATTGAAGTTGCGGAAAAGAATCCCACCAAGCGTTAGTTCGCAAATTGCCAGCGATACCAACAACACCTCGTGGACTTCAAATCCCATGTGAACTAACTGAATCGATGACGAATATGTCTTTGTCACTCCCGCAACCATGAGTAGTGACGCAATGAAAACCGCTATTCCCAACTTGATCATTCGCCAATCAAAAATTGCGTTACACATGATCACCTAACGCTCGTTCCTGAAAAACAATCGCGTCTCCGGTGCCCAAATGCGATTGCGCACTTTGAAGTCGTTGACAATTCTTAGACCAAAGAAGGCGAAATCGCAGAGTCGGAGTATGATCATGAGCCGATCGAGGATCGGTCGCAACCAAGAATCCCCACCATACACTAGCTTGTGAGCTTGTGAGCTTGTGAGCTTCATGGGCGTGAAACCTCGTGAAGAACCGATCCGGGCGTTGCAATCTTCCACTAGTTGGGAATAGAGCGGTTCAAAATCCCCTTGTCAACAAAAATCTTGAAAGATTTATTGCGGATCGCAAAAGGTCTATATTTCCGAGTTAAATCGACTCGTTCATCATGGTCTCCTTAGGGTACTTGAGATTGCAATGCGAACACTTCTATGCACCGACGTTGTACCTTATGCAAAAAATGAAATTGGTTTGGTTCGTCCATGTTGACTACCCAGCACAACATCGTACTGATTGCCCTAACGATAAACGGCTCGGAGAGCCGTTCTACACTAGCCAAGTCTTCAATGCGTCCCAGCCGTACAAAACCAGCAGCATCTTGAGCCCAACGAGCGGCGCGGCGTACCGGTCGTAATAGCTGACCAATACATACGGCATCAACAACAGTCCGAACAACCCAATCGTTATCAAGGCGGGTCTGGATATTGGGATCGAACCGAACACCGCGAGCAATAAGATGCCAACTAACGGCATCGGATGACCACAACGCGCGAAGAACGTCGGCCAGCCGCCAGCGAAATTCTCTTCCATCTGCGAAAACGGGGTATACAAAACGAGCGCCGCAACTCCTCGGTTGGCAATTCGCTCCAAGAGTCCCAATGGATTTTCGCGAATGCTCTTTCGAACTTCGATTGCTTTCTCTTCGATAAATGCAATCTCGCCGATCTCTTGATAACGAGTGCGCTGCTCGCCTGCACTTGGCCAGGGATGTCCTGAACTCGACTCCGCGTCCAAGACACCATCAATGTCCTTACAATGCGATTGCCATAGCTCGTACATGCCGTTCGGTTTGATCGGAAACCATTTTCCAAACTCAGCGTAGTTCCGAATCATCCATGGCGAAATCAAGAGAAGCCACACGCCAAATACGATTGACAGGCTGCTGAACCCGCTCCACTTTTTTTGCTTGGGGCGTAGGCTCCAAAATGTTATGATGAACCATGCCCCTCCAATAATAGGGCTGCAAAGTGTACAAAATGCGCCCCATGCACCCCAGAGAATTCGCACGTGGCCTAGGCTACGGAGGCCCAACCAGAGCAAACCGATTACGAGCAGCAACAAACCGGTGTCGTGCGTCTGTTGGAAGAGTTGGTACATGTTCGTCGTATACATGGCGATTGCGATAATCACTCCCGCGACGAGATGCTTTAGCCGACGGGATTCCCGTAACACGATGAAACACGCTAGCCATGTACTGACCCCTTGTAGCACAACCATCCAAAAGATGACCATCGATCGGTCGTCGCCATGTGCCCAGTATATTCCTGCCATCCAATACGGCAGCACGGGGGGCATCCAAGCTGTCGGGCCGGTCTCGATTTGGAACGGATCGCTAAACCCTCGGCCCTTTCGAATGGCCTGCGCTATACAATCGTACTCCGCTCCGATGTGGCTTCGGAAATCATGCCGCAGCCATGGTAGTGATTCTGGTTCAACACTCTTCCAATATGCAAACCCCATAAAGAATAAGACGACGCTGAGGCTCAATGCAATGTCCGTCAATAGATTGCTTTGGGGTTTGACATTGATCGGTGTTGTGTCCATGGTCGCTGGGTTTGGCGATACTGGGTTTGGCGGTGCCGCGTCTGGTGTTGGCGTGTTCATGATGGCGACGGAACGGGATTTGGTGATTGCGTTCAAATTTCTTAGTTGTAGCATGCGTTGTACATGTCGGGCGCTGCGCTCACGCTATTTGCGTTTAGCCTCGAAGCATAATAATCCAGCAGGACAAGCCTGCGGTATTTTGGACCACAGGCTGGAAGCCTATGCTACGGGAATGGACTGCTATCAGGACATGGGCGACAGTGGTTGGAGGATCTGGTAACGCTTGCAACGGACCAGATCGTTCGGCGAGCTCTCGATCACAAAGAAGGGAACGAGTTTCATGGTAAACTAACAGGTGCGCTTGAATCAGAGAACGACCGAATGCCGCTTGAAGTCCTGATTGTGTCGCGTGGGTTAAATCATCCCGAGCCATGGGCAGTGCGATACAGCACGTATCAAGACCTATCCACGTCGAACGAGAATCACGAGATGGTCCGCAAGCTACTTATGCATCCGCCCGACGTTTTCATTTCGCCAGTCGTTGCAGTGTATTGTCTGAAGAACGTTGTCGATTCGCAGTAGGTCGGTTGCCCGCTAGTTACGCGAATGGATTCTCCCTTTTATGGCTTCCAGCAATCGCTGTTTGGCAACGGCGGTTTTGTCCAATGCGGGGTTGAGAGACTACTCGCTTGACCTCGCCGAAACGCCGGATGAGCCTACTTTTTTTCAAGACCTTGATCTTGGCATCGCTGCCACACACTTCGAAACAGAACTGCCAAAAATCACGACGAAGCAGATGATCAAAAAAACGATCGCTGTTAAACACAATCCACCTTGAAGCCCTTGTTGTAGGTTTCCTTTCTGCCATGCGACTTGCAAATCGGGAATGAATCTGCCAGATAGCATTTGCGCTGCAGCTGTAAAGGTTGTCGACATGATAAACGCCAGTGGAATTGCGGTGACCCATACAAATCGCCCGCGACCGCACTGAAAAAGCCATGTCGATACAATGCACAATGCGATACCCGCAAGCAGCTGGTTTGCAATTCCGAACATGGGCCAAATCGTATCGATGGAACTGCTCCAAATCAGAGCCCCCCACGCCAAGGTTACCAGTCCGGTACTGATGAACACACCGGGCCACCAATCCATTTTTCCGAACTTCGGGAAAACACTTCCAAGCACCTCCTGCAAAAGAAATCGTGCTATCCGAGTCCCTGTGTCGATCGTTGTGAGGATAAAGAGTGCCTCAAACATGATCGCAAAGTGAAACCAGTATTTGATGACGCTATCGATATCGATGGTACTCGAAAACCGTTGCATTGCGTCAGTCATGATCTTGGCCATCCCAACAGCCAGTGTGACCGCTCCCCCGGTTCTTCCGCGTAATGTCTCGCCGCCGACCTGACGTTCTAAATCTTGCAAATGATCCACGTCCGCATGCATCTTGGACAACGTTTCCGCATGCAAGTGAATTTTGGATAGGTCGATGTTGATTGCCCAGTAGTCACCTGCAGGCATAGCTGCTGCTACAAACAAAGCGCAGACGGCAACCAAGCCTTCCATTAGCATGGCACCATATCCGATCATGCGCAAGTCCCCTTCGGAATGAATCATTTTGGGGGTGGTTCCAGAGGAAACCAGCGAATGAAACCCAGAAATCGCCCCACACATCACACAAATAAACACGAAAGGAAAAATGGCCCCTTTAAAATACGGACCTCCTCCGTTGGCGTAGAACTCATTGATTGGTGGAGCCTGCATAACGGGGTTGGCAATGATCAACCCTAACAGCAACACCAAGATCGTACCTATCTTCAATATGCTTGACAGATAATCTCGCGGACACAGAAGCAGCCAAACCGGCAATACCGATGCGATGAATCCGTAGCCGCAAATCGCCAAAATGATCCCTTCGCGAGACAAGGAGAAGTAAGGCTCTAATACAGAACCCGGTATCCAGTTGCCTGCAACTGTTGCACCTAAAACACCAATCGCCCCGATCAACGACGCTTCGCCAATTCGCCCTTTGCGAAACCGATACATATACAACCCAACAAATAATGCGATCGGAATAGTACAAAATATAGTGAACGTGCCCCAAGAGCTTCCGCGAATCAATTCAAAGGAATTCGCCGGAACAACAAACGAACCGCCCGTCGATGGGATGTCGATGCTGGCTGGCACTTGCATCGTAAAAGTCTCGCTGCGTCTGAACTCACCGCGAGGGTAAGCGATCGTGGAACCCGGCGGAATTTGAATGCGAGTAATTCCAGCACTTGTTTTTTGCTGAAGTTCGCCTTCATAGCTAAGCCGAGCTTCAGGAAACATGGCAACTTTTTCTCCCCCCAACGCTTTGACCACGACGATGCCAAGCCCAGATAATGCGATGATTACGATGAACAAGATCGCAGCAGAGGCAACTAAGCCAACTTTGGGACCTAGCAGCTCCCTTGCCATTTGCGCCAATGACTTCCCGTCATACCGAACGCTTGCACTCAAAACCAAGAAATCCTGCACTGCACCAGCCAAACAAACTCCGATCACCAACCAAATCAATCCAGGCATATACCCAAACTGAATTGCCAAAACCGGACCGATCAAAGGACCCGCTCCCGAGATGGCGGCAAAGTGATGGCCAAAAAGGATCCATCGATTGGTCGGATGGTAATTCTGTCCGTCATTGAGCCGCACAGCCGGTGTCACTATGTTCGGGTCATTGCAAGCAACTTTTGTGGCCAGAAACACGCTGTAAAAACGATAAGCGATGGCCATGATGGCCAATACACAAAGAAGGAGAGGTGCTGCATGCATAATAAGTCCGAGTAATCAAAGAATGGTTGGATTAAAGAAACTTTGCGGGTCGCTTGCTCAGCTTGAATTGGGCGGGTAATGTATGTCTCGGTTGGGCAATACCAGCTTAACACCACTCACCCAAAGTTGTGGCCGCTGACTAGGAATTCGTGGTCGGTTTCGGCAAACAGGAATCGACCGATTCAGAAGTCTGAGATCAGGTTCATTGGGCAGGAGATTTTTAGCAGCTTGATTTGGGTAGACAAGTTGCTAATAAGTGGATTGGTGTCAGCTGGACGGCGGACATGCAAGCGTGAATGCGTGTGTTGTTTCCTTGCTGGAGTGAGGGAATGCGAACCAATGGAATTTCATTAGTACCTCAAGTATGCGAGAGATGTAGCTGAATGTCTAAGGACAAGAAATTTAAGCTCGAGTACGTTTGGTTGGATGGCTATTTGCCAGAACCTAACCTGCGCAGCAAGACCAAGATTGTAGAGACTGCACCTAAAAGCGTTGCAGATTTGGCACTGTGGGGATTTGACGGTAGTTCTACCCAACAGGCCGAAGGTAAAAGTTCCGATTGCATTTTGAAGCCTGTGGCTTTCTACCCAGATAGCACTCGGGTCAACGGATTTTTGGTGATGTGCGAAGTCATGTTGCCAAATGGCGAACCGCATCCATCCAATTTCCGAACCACTGTAGAAGACGTGGCAGATCTTTGGATCGGGTTCGAACAAGAGTACTTCTTCTACGAAAATGGACGTCCACTTGGGTTTCCAGAAGCTGGTTATCCAGCGCCCCAAGGTCCCTACTATACAGGTGTTGGCTACAAAAACGTCGGCGACATTGCGCGTCAAGTCGTCGAAGAGCACATCGACATTTGTCTCGATGCCGGAATCAATCTCGAAGGTATCAATGCTGAAGTTGCCAAGGGGCAATGGGAGTATCAGATCTTCGCGAAGGGTTCCAAAAAGGTTTGCGACGACATGTGGATGTCGCGTTACCTGTTGTTCCGATTGGCCGAAAAATACGCGCTCGACGTTGAGCTGTATTGCAAGCCTATCAAGGGTGACTGGAACGGCTCCGGGATGCACACCAATTTCTCGACAATGATTCTTCGCGAACAAGGGGGCAAAGAGTATTTCGAGAAACTCATGGCGGCGTTTGATAAGTACCGCGACGAGCACATCGCAGCGTACGGTCCAGATAATCATTTGAGACTGACTGGTTTACATGAAACGCAATCGATCGACAAGTTTAGCTATGGCGTCGCTGACCGCGGTGCATCGATCCGCATTCCGCACAGTTTTATGAATGCCGGCTACAAAGGTTACATGGAAGACCGTCGCCCGAACTCACAAGCCGATCCATACAAGATCATCTCGCGATTGCTCAAGACCATCAAGTCGGTCACTTAGCATCGACGGACGTTCCGCCGTTACAAATTAAGCACACGTTATGAACGTGTGCTTTTTCTGCTTTTGCAGTCAATGCCTGGGCTACCGATGCCTATCGCCGTCCTTTACGTTAGAAATTCAAGGGCGTCGTGAAACCCGGCATCCTCTTGTATTTGCAAATTTCCGTCAGCGTTGTTTTTGCCGCGGAGCGCATGTTTCCGTTGCTGCGATCGGTTGGCGATGGAGTAGAATGGCGGTAGCTAGACAATTCCCGGAACGAAGCTTGTCTGGTCCCACCTCATTTTTTAGCTCCCTCTCCAGACCCCACCCAATGAGACCATTCCTGGTATTTCCTGTTTTCGCCCTATCGCTTGCCAGCGCGTTTAGTTCGGTTGTTTGCTCTCAGGTTAACGGTCCAGAGTTGCACGCTTTACCGCAATTGGGATGCAAGATAGGGCAATCGATCCCGCCAGTTGCCTCCGCGGTCGGGCAGTCGCTAACCGAGGCTGTTTATGATTTGAGCGACTATGGTTTCCATTCGGACTTAATTCCGGCGGATGCCGAACCAGGGATCTACCAAGTTCGCGTCATTGGCCAAAACGGCTTATCCAATTCAAGGAATTTTCTTGTGACTGCCGAACCTTGGTCGGTAGTCTCTGGAAACGAAAGTGAAGTCAATCCTGCCTTAATCTCCCCAGGAACGATTTGGCAAGATGAATGTCCAGACAGAGGACGGAACTACTACAGGCTGAAAGTAGATCAGGACCAAAAACTTGTGCTTCAAACTTTTGCCTATTCGCTCGATTCGAGAGCTCGTCTCGTCATTTCGCTTCTCAATGCGGACCATGCGACCGTCGCAACGAGTAGCGCGACCAATGATTGTGATGCGGATTTAGGATTGGACCTCAAGGCGAACATTGAATACACCTTGGTCGTCCATGATCACTTGTATCGCGGTGGAACAGACTACCGATATGCTATGAAGCTCGCCACGTCAGCAACTCCATCTTTCGCCGAAAGCAGTTTGATAGAAAGATGGAAACGCCAATCGAACAGGCAACCAAGTGGTTCCAACCAGCCGCTCTTGCTATCCAGCCCCTGGAACCCACGGGCGTGCATGCTGCGTCCACCTTCCGATGCCCCGTCGGTCCTTCATGATGAATCTCAGTTTCCAATAAAAAAAACTCTGACCGTCCAATGGCCTTGCATTGTTCTCGGACAATGGAACTCGAACGATGATGTCGACATCATCGACTTTGAATGCGAAGCGAAGACCGACGTGTCCATCGAAGTCGTCTCTCAAAGGCTCGGAGAATGGACGGATGGATTGCTAGTGGTTTATCGCGTCGAAAACGTAGGTCAGCCGAATGAACTGCTGCATCGCATCGTTGAAAATGATGATGGTCCCCCGATCGGAAATGGCGAATTGCGATTTGCGATCAAGGATCCGATGCTGACATTCCAAACCACGGAAAAAGGAACCTACCGTTTGCATGTTCGTAGTCAGCAACGGCTTGACAGGTCTAAAGCTCAACCCGAATATGCCATTGAAATTCGACGGCCCAATCCCGGATTTGTGCTCAGCGCTAATTTTTCGCATCCGACAATAGCAGCCGAACAAGCTCGCATTGTTCCTCCGACCTTATGCGCTGGAGGGTCCGCTATGATCACGGTTCATGCCATGCGCTTTGACAATTTTGCCGATCCAATTGAATTGAATTTGACTGGTCTACCTGATGGAGTTCGCGGAGGTTCAGGGGTCATGGCCAAAGAACAATCGCAGGCTACGCTCAATCTCTGGAGCGTTGGCCCACCGCCCGTCCAAGATAATCGCCCAAAGCCTAAACGCATTGAGGTTGTTGGGACCGTGGAAATTGGGCCACAATCGCTCGCCCATCACGCCACGCCGTTGGAAGTCACCTGGAATTTGATCGACACCTACCGATCCCCCATTGCGAAAGTTATGCAGTCGTTAATTGCGACCAAATTGGACTCCACAACTTGCCCCCTTACTATCGAACTTGGTGCGAAGGAATTGGATGCCAAGTCCCCTATTCGCATGGACGTCATTCGGGGTCAGTCCCTGAAAATTCCAGTTCGTGTATCGCGTCGAACGGGGGGCGAAGCGGTCATCACTGTCCGGCTCCATCATGGGCCACCTAAGGCTACACTGGCTGAAATCAAAATAGAACCCAAGTCAATCGAAGCAGTCCTAGAGCTGGTGGTTCCAAAGGATGCACCGACAGGCGAGTTTATGCTGGGAACCTTGTGTGAGTCCGTGGTAACCGTTCCAAACTCAGATCCATCGGCAAAAGAAAAGACAAAGAGCGTTACCTTGCAACTGCCAAGCTCCAACCTTCGGGTTCGAATCGGAGATGCACAATGAAACTACGAAAACAAAAAATGAATCTAAAATTGCAATCTATTCTCACGCGAGTATCGACTGTCGTACTCATTTTTTCTTACGGCGCTTTCGCGTTTGCGCAATCACCGATTTACTTTGAGGAAGCCGTTGCTCCTATCCTCCGAAAGAACTGCACTGCGTGCCACAATGCCAAGCTAGCTGAGGGTGGGCTGAAACTCGAGACGATAGCCGACCTCGTACGCGGTGGAGACTCAGGACCTGCGATCGACCTTGCCAATGTCGACGCAAGCCTTTTGCTCAAACGCCCCGTCGGCGATGCCGAGACAATCATGCCGCCCGAAGGCAATAAAGTGGGAGCCGAACGGTTGACTCCTAACCATTTGGAAACGCTCAAGCTTTGGATCGCTGGGGGAGCGTTGTCGCGTGGCCCCACCCAAAACGGAATGGACTATGCCAATCTCCATCTTCCTGAAGGAGTGCGAACAAGCTATGCAGTTGCCATCTCGCCAGACAGTGACTTTATTGCGTTCGGTAAAGGTGGACAACTGATGATCTATGACGCGAAAAAGTTGGCCGGGACACAACCTATTGCAGCCAAGATCGACGCGGTTCAGCACCAAGCGATTGCGCAAGCCCACCCAGATTTCATTCACTCCATCGCTATTAGTCCAGATGGGCAACGTATCGCTACCGGCAGCACTGGCCAAGTCAAAGTTTGGAAGCGAACGGAATCATCGCTCGACACAAACAGAACTAATTTAGCCTCCCTCGGTATCGACCTGTCAAGACTGCTATCGATGTCTCTTGACGGTACCAAGTTTGCAGTACTCGAAACGGCTACCGTAGCAACAAGCCAAACCGACCCGACGGTCTTGCCTGGAATTGTTGGCAACAGCCTAAAAATCTTGGGACGAGACGGGAAAACCCTCGAGACAATCTCCGTTCCGAACGATTCATTGGAACTTGGGGCTTGGAGCCCGTCCAATGATCGCTTTTTTGCAACCGGTATTTCAAACGTTCTTTACCGTTGGGACTTTTCAAATCTATCTGCGGGTCCGGTCAAAACACAGCTTGAATCATCGACTCAGTCGATAGTTGCTTTAGATGAAAACGCACTTCTCATAACAAGTCAGAGGAAAGCTACTGCAATGCAATACAAGTCGCTTCCTCATGCGGAAATCGTATTGGATCATCCACTCGCAATTGCGATCAATGCATCAGGCCCAGTGGACCGTATCAGTCTGTCCCAGGATCGAAGGCTTGCATGCTCCGTTGCACTAGACGAATCAACTGGAAATAGTGCTCTCAAGTTATGGGACGTTGCCCAAGCGAAGTTGAGTGGCGTGTTTGAACGAGACCGCACGGAGCAGGTCGCGGTGCTTAACTCCGACCGCGAGTTGCGCCGAACACAAGCAGGTTTAGATCGGGCTAAGGCATCGGTTGCAGAACAAGAGAAAGCTTTGGAAGCCGAAGTAGCAGCAGTGAAAGGAGCACAAGAAGGCTTAGAAAAAGCTAACCAATCCGCGACCGCAAAAGAAAAAGAAATGCAGACGGCAACCGCTGTTTTAGCGGAGCATGAGAAAGCGATGGCGGATACCAAAGCAGCCATCGATGCAGCCATGCAAAAGTTAACTCAATTGACGGCCGAACTTGAGCCCAAAAAGAAGGCGATTAGCGAATTGGAAAAGCAAAACGCCGACGCGAAGGGGACGGTCGCAAATGCGACGCAAGCGCTCGCTGGCGTACAGGAGAATAAAATTGCGGCCGAAGTGAGGTTGGATGAGCGAAAGAAAAGAGTCGACAAGGAAAACGAAGTGTTGATTGCGGTACAAGCGAAAAATGCGAGCGTGAAGAGCGCCAACGAAGCCGTTCGCTTTTCGGTTCAATCCATTGCGTTCTCTGGCAAAAACAAAATTTCCGCCACAAGAACCGCAAATAACACCCTGACCAATGTTCTCGACTTTTTTTCCATTGAAACCTTGGAGAGAATCGAATCGCACACGGTCTCTCAACCGATCACCAAGGGTGCAGAGCTAGCGGCGATTACGCACGAAGATCGCATCGCTTGGCAGCAAGAGAGTATTTGGAACTTGCCTTCGGTAGTGCTGGACCGGGCCACGGCTCTCGCCTTTAGCCCAGATGGAGCCACGCTTGCCATTGGAAGTGGATTAGCCAGTCGCAGTGGTCAACTGGCATTGGTTCAAGTCGCGGACGGACGACCAGTCAAAACCATGTCCGACCTGCATAGCGATACTTTGCTGGGACTTGCGTACTCACCGGATGGCAGATGGCTTGCAAGTTGCGGTGCCGACAAGATGACGAAACTATTGAACACACAGAACTATGAAATCGCCAAGTTGTTTGAAGGGCATACACACCACGTCTTAGCGTTGGCGTGGCAAGAAGACTCAAATCGGTTAGCAACGGCAAGTTCGGATGCGACGGTCAAGATCTGGGACATTGAGAAGGGAGAATCGATCCGAACTATTTCGGGATTTGGTAACGAGGTTACTTCGCTGGCGTTCGTTGGCTCAACTCCCAACACTATCTCGTCCTCCATGAACAATCTCGTGCGATTGCATGATTCCAATTCTGGAAAACAAAATAAACAGTTTGGGCCAACTGGCGATTCTCTCTATTCCGTGGTGGCAACACCGAACGGAAAATACGCGATCGCTACGGGCCAAGAGGGGATCGCGCGCGTTTGGAATGTTGAGGACGGAAAGCTTGTTGCCGAGTGGTGATAAAGAGCGCTGCGCATTTCAGCACCCAGAGACGGACTACCAGCGTTTAAGCTTGGTACATCAAGGGTGCATTTTGCTGTTGATGTAGCTGATTGCACAAGTCGGGAGAAATCCGAAGGGCTCGAGCTAGCTGGCGAAGGTAGTCCGCTTCTTCTTTCGTATCAAGTTTGATGGCCATCAGCGAAATGCTGTATGCTTTTTGTTCCAAACCGAGCGGAAGTGATTGCGCGTATTCGACGACATCCAGCGGTCTTGCGAATTCGGCGCGTAGAAACTGAATCGTCTCCGGAGAGGTATCACCGACTTGATTGAGAATGTTTTTCTGCTCGTCTTCGGAGATTTCGCCATCCACCTTGGCGGAGTTGATCATTGCGCGAATCAATAATACCGCTTGGTCATTTTGGGACAGAGGTGCTGGTATCGGCACACTGAGGTTGATCTTCGTTTCTTGCCGTTGGCGTTGTCCGAATATGTCCGTTGGGAGCTGAGGTGCATGGGAGGTTGGAGCAGGTCGAGGCATCGACTGCGGTTGCGTCGGTCGTGATGGCTGTTGAACCGGTGCTTGTCGAGCGGTCCCGGAATCACGTCCTACGCCCAGCATCTCTTCCAACTGCTCAGGACTCATCGGCGATTCAGAGGATCGTCCCCGTGGAATGGACTGGGGAGAGGACTGTGGAGAGGGAGATTGCCTTCCACCTAAAATCTCAGAAAGTATGTCAGCAGCACCTCCGCCGCCACGTTGACCACTGGATTTACCCCCACCTAATAAACTACCCAAAATATCAATCGCATTCATCGAAATCTCCTCGCTATTCAAATCAAAATCAAACGCTCGATCTTACCAAAACTTAAAACCTTGCGAATGTGGCGAACGACATGAAATTCTATCTCAAGTCGTTCGAAGCGAGGGTCAACCGCATAGGAATCGAGTACAATCTCCGAATGTTGTATTCGGTCTCGTTTCAGATTTCCTACAAAAGCTCATTCAAAAGCATGAATGATTGCAAATGAAAATTCGCTTCTCATTTTTGAGCCAAATATTTCTGAGCCATATATTGATAGGCTTGGCGGTCGTTCTCGTTTTGACCTTGAACGATGCCTTGTCATCACGGGCAATCGCTCAAGACAAAACCGCGGACGATTCGGTACGGCCCAAGAGAGTTCCCAAGCCCAAGTTTGAGCGAGTTGAATTGGAGAAGAAAGTCATACAGCTATCGGCGGACCTCGACTCAAAAAAGCAAGTTGTACGTGACCAAGCGGAGACGGAACTCTTAGAGATAGGACCACCGGTGCTCGAGTTCCTGCCACCGATCGGATCGGACGCGTCGCCAGAGTGGAAAATGCGCATCGACCGTCTGAGAGATTCCCTCGGAAAGGTGGAGTTGGAGCAGTTCATTCTCCCCTCAACAGTTACGCTCAGCGGAACCATGACCGCTCGGGAAGCGTTGACCAAGATTACAAAGGAAACAGGTAACTCTTTCCAATTAGGTGACGCACCAAATCTCGAACGTGAAGTAGTAACGGACTTTGATGGCACACCCTTTTGGGAGGCCTTTGACGAAGTGGTCGATCAGATTGAAATGACGGTTGCTAGCGGAGACGGAGAAAACATGCAGCTCATTCCGCGAGCAGCCAACGCGCCGCTTCGTATTGCTTCGGCTGGATATTCTGGGGTTTTTCGCATTGAGCCACTGATTGTTCAGAAAACCTATCCATTGCAGGATCCGGGCCGAAGCACGATGCAGATCACAGTCCTTTTGTCCTGGGAGCCAAGGCTCACGCCGGTATTCGTCAAATTCCCAATGGACGCTATGAAGCTCATTTGTGATGACGGACAAGAACTACAGACAAAAATGACCGCTGAGGAAACCGAGTTCAATCCAACTGGCGGATCCCAATTGCAAATTTCATTGGATTTCGTGCTACCCGATCGGCAGGCAAAAAAGATCATCAAATGGAATGGCAAAGTTTTTGTGTCGATACCGGGAAAACCTGCAACCCTTGAGTTCGATGAACTCACCAAAGAAGGCGCAAAGACGGCGACGGTCGGTAACCTCAAGGTCGTCCTAGAAAAGGCTCGCAAGAATCGAGACATTTACGAAGTGTTGGTAGGGCTTTCCTTAAATGCATCCGACCAGAATACCGAAGCGTTTCGTGGATGGACCAATACTCATGAGGCATTCTTAATTGACAAGAACAACAAGCGATTGGAGCATGTCGGTTGGTCGACAACTCGAATGAGCGGTAAAGAAGTCGGGTTATCCTATTTGTTTGACATCGAAAAGGGATTGGAAGGGTGCAAGTTTATGTATCGCGCACCGGGTAGTATCGTCGATCAAACTGTTGAATTTGCCCTTGAAGATGTGCCGCTACCGTAATGCAATTGAATTGGGATCCCGAGGTAGAACCGCCTGCGACCATCGCGATTATTGGAGCGGGACCTGTTGGAATTGAGGCTGCGATTTACGGTCGATTCTTGGGGTACTTTGTTTCGATATTTGAAGAGCGACGCGTGGCTCATCGAATGCTCGATTGGCATGATCGACTGCTCGACGTGACGGTAGAGAATTGCACTACACCAATGGGGCATGCAGCTATTGCAGCTCAAAACCCGGAGTATCTACGACGAAACGCAGCTGATGTTTACACCGGCCGTAGCTACGCCGAAGAGTATTTATTGCCGCTCGCAAAAACCGACTTGCTCTTTGACGACATTCATTTCCTAAGTCCTATTGCTGATGTCTCTCGCTATCGCACACTTCTCTCTGATCCAATCGATCCACAGGAAAGGTGCAACGACGAGTTTCGAATATTGGTCGATGGGCGACACCGTGGACCATGGATATCGAGAGCCGATGTGGTGCTGGACTGCCGAGGTGCTTCGCAAAAGAGGTCAGGGCTGGGCCCGGGCGGCGGACTAGCGATTGGCGAAGCCACACACGGTGAATCCTTTCTGCTCCACGCTCCATTGGACCGAAAGTTTGAAGCTAAGTCGGTCGCTGGCAAACATGTTTGTTTGGTCGGGCAGTCCGTTCGCGCGGGTCAATTTGTTACGGAATATCTACAGCAATTTGGTCAGGATTCCAACAACCGCTTGAGCTGGGTCGTTCGTCCGAATCGTCGATATGATACTCCTGCAGTGGCAAAAGCGATGGAGACGGTCCGAAACAATCCAACACAGAATCTAGTTATTATTGAATCGCTCGGTGTGGAGCAGATCCAACGCAATGAAGCAGGCACCTATCTGTTGAAATTCTTGCGAGACGACGAATCGACGGTCGAAATGCAATGCGATGTTGTGGTTTCAATGACCGTTGGTCGCGAGTCGTCGCTTTCAAGTGAGCTGAACGGTACTAGGCTAGAACCGTCGAACGATTTGCCTGCTTGGCTAACCTGTGAACCCGGCTATTACATCTTGCGCGGTGGAAGCATCGAGGACGGGGCAGGCGTTGGGTTATGCGATGCGTTCTTGAGTATTCGTCAGCTCTTTGCAACGTTGGCCGGAAGGCAAGAGCTTGATCTCTACGATATCATCTCAAAACAACCAAGCACGTCCGACAAAAAGTAGTCGGGCGCATGCACGCGCGAACGCTCCATTCGGGTGGCTACGATGAAATTTGATGCGGTGATATTTGACCTAGACGGAACTTTGCTCGACTCCCTGGAGGACATTGCTTCCGCGGCGAACTCCGTTCTATCTGACCTTGGAAGACCGATCTATCCTATTCTCGAATACAGGGAACTGGTGGGAGATGGACTCGCTATGCTTTTCCAGCGGGCGCTACCAGAATGCGAGTACGATCCGGAATTGAAAGCAACATGCATGCATCTCTTCGAAGAAGCCTATTCCAGTTGCTGGAACAATCGTTCCAAACCCTACAACGGTATCGACGACCTTTTGAAAAAATTGACAGAACGATCCGTGAGTTTATCGGTCCTATCGAACAAGGCAGACGCGTTCACGAAACGGTGTGTAGCGCATTTCTTTCGCGATATCCAGTTTGCCTACGTTTTAGGGCAAACGGAGCGCTTTCCAAGGAAACCGGACCCGTCGAGCGCTCAGTGGATGGCGAGTCAACTGGCAGGTGATATCAGTCGTATCGCTTACGTCGGTGATACGAACACCGACATGAAAACTGCATTGGGTAGCGGTTTGTATGCGATTGGAGTCACATGGGGTTTTCGTTCTGAGCGAGAGCTGCAAGCAGCGGGTGCGATGCAGATCTGTAATGATGTCAGTCAACTGGCTGAATTGTTGCTGGGCTCATAGGGAAACGCCAATTTTTTCGATTCCGTGATGGACTCTGTCCAAGTGTGCAGGAATACATGAAACCATCGAATGCAACTCCACGTTCCTCAGATCAATCCAAGCAAGAAGAATTTGAGGTAATCAAGCGGCGAATGCACCAACGGCTAGTCGACAAGATCGACTTGTCGCGGGTCGGAGATCTCAAAGGAGAGTCGTTCCGTCGAGAAATCCGACTTGTCGTTGAACACCTATGTGATAGTGAAAACACTTTCCTCAACAGGTCCGAACGGGATAAAATTGTCGACGAAGTTCTCGACGAAACCTTGGGCTTAGGACCTCTTGAGTTCTTGCTCAAGGACCCTTCGATCAGTGATATTTTGATCAACGGTCCAAAGAACATTTTCGTGGAGCGTCGGGGCCAGCTCGAGAAGACCGATGTCGAGTTCCGAGACAATGGACACTTGATGCAGATCATCGATCGAATCGTATCCAAGGTTGGGCGACGCGTCGATGAAACTTGTCCGATGGTAGATGCCCGGTTGGAGGATGGTTCCCGTGTGAATGCGATTATCCCTCCCCTCGCACTGGACGGTGCTTGCGTTTCCATACGGCGGTTTGGTTCGAATCCGGTCAAACTAGAGGGACTACTCAATTTCAAAGCGTTCACTCCTGAAATGGTGATGCTACTTGAGGGATGTATTAAAGCGCGGTTGAATATCATCATCAGTGGAGGCACTGGTTCCGGCAAAACAACCCTTCTTAATACACTGAGCAGCTTTATCCAGAACGACCAACGCGTGGTTACCATTGAGGACGCTGCTGAACTACAGCTGCAACAGGAACACGTTGTTCGACTCGAAACAAGGCCGTCCAACATTGAGGGTACTGGGGCTATCACGGCCACCGACCTCGTTCGCAATGCACTTCGTATGCGCCCAGAGCGGATCATTATCGGCGAGTGTCGAGGTGGTGAAACACTGGACATGTTGCAAGCTATGAACACGGGTCACGATGGATCGATGACCACCGTCCACTCCAATTCACCTCGGGATGCGATCGCGAGACTTGAAACACTCGTGATGATGGCTGGGTACGACCTGCCCATCAAAGCCATTCGCCAACAGGTAGCTGGAGCAGTGGACGTGATCATCCAGGCAAATCGCCTACAGGGTGGTCCGCGACGGGTGATGAACATTACGGAAGTACAGGGGATGGAACAAGACACTGTTGTCTTGCAAGATATCTATCGCTTTGTTCAAGAGGGTGTGGACGAGAACGGAAAAGCTCACGGTTACTTCGAAGCAACTGGAGTGCGACCTTCGTTCATGCCTCGACTGGAGTCCGCCGGCATTCGTCTGCCAGCAAGTGCATTTCGCCAACGAATCATGATGAGGGCATAGAGAGATGATGACACTGATTATTGCCGTCTCGGTCGGTGTCTGTGTTGCCGCGTTCGTTGGTGGCGCAGCATTGATGTATCGAGGTGACGATTCCTCCATTGCAGAGGACCGTCTTTCCACGCTGACAGCGCGGAGCAAAGGGGACCTTGATGGTGCCGATATGGATGCCCTCAAACTGAGAAGTCCATTGGAGGGTACAGCCAACTTCCTCGAGCAATGGATGACTCGTCAATTCAACATGAAGGTACTGTTGGAGCAGGCGGGTATTAAGATGCCCTTAAGCAAATTTGCATTGCTCTGCTCCGGTATGGCAGGGGTAGGAACCATTGGTTGCTTGTTTGCACCAATTCCATGGTTCATTGCCCCAATTGTTGGAATGATCCTGTTCTTCCTGCCATTCTTCTGGGTCAGGTTTATGAAGAAGAAAAGGATTGGTGACTTCAACAAACAACTTCCGGAAGCACTTGAGATGCTGAGTCGCTCGTTGCGTGCAGGGCATTCCTTGGGCGCTGGTTTTGGATTGATTGCCGAAGAGATGCCTGACCCTTTGGCTAGGGAATTTGGACGTTGTTTCGATGAACAAAACTTCGGAGTGTCTCTGGAACAATCGCTGGAGTCGATGACGCAGCGGATTCCGAATCTTGACTTGAGATTCTTTGCAACCGCAGTGATTCTCCAACGACAGACCGGCGGTGATTTGGCGGAAATTCTTGACAAAATCGGCAACCTTGTTCGGGCCCGCTACAGATTAGCTGGTCAAATTCAAGCATTGACTGGGGAAGGCAGACTTTCCGGAATCGTCCTGCTGGCACTGCCACCAGGCTTGTTCGTAGCCATGCTCTTCTTGAACAAAGAATACATTATGAAATTGTTTTCGGACCCTATGGGGCAATGGTTGTTAGGCGGCGCCATCGTTATGCAATTCCTCGGTGCACTTGTTATCCGGAAAATCATCGATATCAAAGTTTAACCCTTACCACTGCAGATAAACTCCTACACTCAAAACCTTACTGCTGGCCCAACGATCCTTTTTCAGGAACCAATATTGTGTTGATCTTGGCTGCTTTCGATTCGCGACTCATCGTTGTAATAACCGTTTTTTTAGCAGCGGTTTCCCTTTTTTGGTTTGCGATTGATCTCTTTGGAAAGAACGAGAAATCGTCGGCGGAAAACCGTCTCGATATGCTAAGCGACTCCTTGCGCCAGGGTTCCGGAAACAAAGAATCAAAGAAGGAGATTCTCGCAAAGGCATTTGAGAAAGCGGCTCCTTCGGTCGCAAAGCATTTGCAGCCAAAAACAGAGGCCGAGGTCGGCAAATTGAAATCACGACTCGCAGAAGCGGGATTTCGTACTGAAGGAGCTAGTGGAGTATTCCTAACGCTAAAAGTCATATCGGCGATTACTGGATTGACTATGGCGGGAGGCATCGCAGCTCTGACAATGGGTATCGGATCCCCGGTGTTGTTGCGAGGAATTCTAGGAGGAGGCATCGCATTTTTCCTACCCGAGTTGATCTTGGACTTCATGAGGTCTTCTAGGAAAAAACAAATTACACTAGGACTTCCCGATGCGCTCGATTTACTTGTCGTTAGTGTGGAAGCGGGGTTGGGCTTGGACCAAGGGATAAAGAAGGTCTCCGATGAAATGCGAAGCTCTTACCGCATATTGGCCGATGAGTTGCAATTGAGCACATTGCACCTCCAAATGGGACGGGCACGAGCCGCTGTTTTGCAGGACCTAGGATATCGAACTGGAGTTGAGGATCTGCGTACGCTCGCATCGTTGCTCATACAGGCGGACAAGTTCGGGTCGGGGGTAGCTCAAGCCTTGCGGGTGCAAAGCGAATCCATGAGAATCAAACGCCAACAGATAGCCGAAGAAAAGGCTGCCAAAACAGCTGTCAAGTTGATATTTCCGCTTGTATTGTTTATTTTCCCGGGTGTGTTCGTTGTGCTCGTAGGTCCTGCGGCCATACAAATGGCTCGAGAAATGTTCCCTGCGATGCAAGGCAAATAGGTCAAGAGTCATCCGCAGTAGCTGAGATCTTATTTTGCGTTCACCAAGCCGTTTCTGAAACAGACGCGGTCTATCTAGCACGCCATGTTCTGCTATCGCAGCGTTGGGTAAGTAGCGATCGACAGGATTTATCGTATAGCAGCGCGAGGGTTTTTCGGGAATTACAGACGGACTATTAACATTAACGGATTCCGGGGAGGCCACGGGACTGGCTTGAAGTGGTTTTTTCGGTGATTGACCGGGATGCGGCGACAGTTTAGTATCGTGACTCACGTTTGGTGCTGCTCATTTCCATTTTCCTTCCATGGGGATTTCACTCATGTTTTTTGCAATGTCGCGCAAACTCTTTGGGCTGCTTGTTGCCTTAGGTAGTTGTGCCGTTTCGCTTCCCACCACGCTCGGCGAAACGACTCCCAATACCTTAACCCGCCCCGAATTGCTGAGCGGTTGGAAATTGCTCTTCAACGGAAAATCGGTTGACGGATGGCGAAACTACAAGAAAGAGAATGTCTCAGATGGATGGAAAGTTTCCGACGGTGTTCTTAGCCGAGACGGTAAGGATGCAGGCGATCTGATAACCAAACAAAAGTACAAGTACTTTGAGCTCATGCTCGAATACAAGATCTCAGAAGGTGGCAACAGCGGACTGATGTTTCACGTCACCGAGGATAATCCCAACCCTTGGCAAAGCGGACCTGAGATCCAAATCCAAGACAACGCCGGTGGTCACGATCCACAACTGTCAGGTTGGCTCTACCAAATGTACAAACCGGAAGCGCCGGCTTGGGTCAAAGAGACAGGCACAATGGACTCGACACGACCCGCAGGGCAGTGGAACGAACTGTTCCTAAGGATTTCTCCGAATCAGTGTGAGGTTTCGATGAACGGTTGCAAGTATTACCAGTTCAAGTTAGGTGACAAACGGTGGAAGGAAGTCATTGAAAAAAGCAAGTTCGCCAAAATCCCGGGTTTTGGAGCGGCAGGCGAAGGTTACATCTGCCTACAGGATCATGGAAATCTTGTCTCCTTCAGAAACATCAAGATTCGAGAGTTGCCCAAAGAGCCAGACACTGCCGCCCCGCAACCGATTGACGGAGCCCTCGCGACCACAAGCAAACTCGCGTTCCCAAAACTGAAGTGGCAAGGTTGGGATGTTATGGATGAAGATGGGAATCCTAATAAACCACTGCGAGTACTGGAGCTAACTTACGCAAAAGGGGACACGAATCGATTATTCGCCATCGATCAAAGGGGGTGGGTATTTGCATTTGAGAATCGTCCGGATGTCGAGCAGTCCCATTTGATACTGGACATTTCAAAGAAAGTGAACCGTTGGTTTGATCCAGGTGCAAACGAACAAGGCCTCTTAGGCTTGGCGTTGCATCCCAAGTTTAAGGACAACGGCGAACTGTTTGTTTGTTACACGAAACGAGACAACAATCATTCGATCGTCTCTCGATTTCGAATGTCCAAAGAGGATCCTAATAAGGCGAATCCGGACTCGGAAGAAATTCTTCTCGATGTCAACCAGCCCTATCAAAATCATAACGGCGGTTCGATTGAGTTTGGCCCGGATGGATACCTGTACGTAGCATTTGGCGATGGTGGTTTACGTAATGACCCCAACGCCACTGGACAAGATCGTAGCCAACTGCTCGGCTCCATTCTTCGTATCGATGTCGACTCCAAGTCTGACGGATTGCCCTACGGAATTCCCGCTGATAATCCTTTCGTCGGGACGAAAGGAGTGCGTCCAGAGATTTACGCTCACGGTCTACGCAATCCTTGGCGAATCAGTTTCGACAAGAAGACGGGACGTCTGTGGTGCGGTGACGTCGGTCAAGAATTGTTCGAAGAGGTTAACGTAATAACCAAAGGTGGAAACTATGGATGGAGCAATCGAGAAGGATCGCATGCGTTTGGAAATCGACCATCCGTCGCAGGGGTCAGTACCCCTATAGATCCCATATGGGAATATGACCATACCGCGGGAAAGTCGATCACTGGAGGTCGCGTCTATAACCCAGGCCGTATCCCCCAACTAACAGGCAAGTACATCTACGCCGATTATGTAACTGGCAGCGTTTGGGCACTAACCTACGACCCATCGACAGGTAAAGCTGTTCGCAACGAACAAGTTCTCGAAAAGGGGATTCCAGTCGTCGCGTTTGGGGAAGACCAGAATGGCGAGATTTACTACATGAGAGACAGTTCGAAAGGTGAATTCATCTATCGATTTGAGAAGAAAGAGTAGCCTTTTTGGCGCTTGATACTTAGACTGCCCAGCACCAAGTCGGAGGCTTGTTCTCCACTTGGGAGCGGGTAATTGCTCGGATAAATACTCTCGCAGTTGTCGATTTTCTTGCCGTTAGTATCCCCGATTTTTTCGTGGGGTCATTGTCTCTCACCCTTTGCTCGGTCCAACTTCGGCAGAGTTTCTATTGTTTTCGTTCATAAAACTATTTTAGAACCGTAAGAACGAGAGCGACCGAGCGTCAAACTTGGTTGTATCTGATGCGGTCCGCAGCTTGCTGCAAAATCACACAACCAACCGCATTTGACCGAAGCAATTTGCAACTGCCATGGATTGACTCAGGAGATTTGCCGGAGTTTCTCGCTAATCTTTTTCGGAACACAAATTGCTCTTTAGGCGGCTTCTAATTGCTTATCAAATTGCTTGGAGTAATAGTTCTATGGTTTTGACATTCGATTTTCTGAAAACATTCGTAGCGACTCTGGCGTGTTACCTTGTATTGGGGCAGGTAGCTGCGGCACGTCTCGCAGATCCAATAGCTTTTGAAGTTGTTTCCCCGGATTTGACCGCTGTCCCCCAGAATCTGCTCAAATTGGTTCATACTCCCGAGGTTCAAAAGGAGTTGCAACTCATCGGTGATCCGCTTGTATCCTTTTTAACTGAACTAGCGGCGATTGATGGCCCGTGGTGGCGATCTCGCATCAAACCGGAAGCAGAGCAACGAAAGATCATCGCGACCCAAGAAAAGTTGCTCGTTGATTTGTTGAACAAGTTTGTATCGTCTGAAAAAATGCAGCGATTGAAACAAATAGAGCTGCAATCACAAGGTACACGTATCTTTGCACGACCTGACGTTATCAAAGCGACCGGTCTCACAACTGCTCAATCTACACGGCTAACCGAACTTTATGCTGTCACCGACCGTGCTTCGAAGAAACTCCAAGAAGCAAGGGCTCAGGACCAAAAACTCATCGACGATGTCGTTGCAGCGAAAGAAGCGGAAGCGAAAGGGATTGCAGAGACATTGACGACTACGCAACGAACTGCATTCAGCAAACTCATGGGAACGCCGTTCGATACGATGAAGCTCGCACGCATTTACCCGTTGGCTCCCGAACTTGTCGACAGTGGGCATTGGGCGGGAGGAGGAACGGCTAACAAACTTGCCAACTATCGAGGAAAAGTGGTACTTCTCCATTTTTATGCGTTTCAATGTCATAATTGCGTTGCCAACTTCGGACATTACAACCGCTGGCACGAGCAACTGTCCAGTCGCGGCGTGAGCGTCATTGGAATCCAAACTCCTGAAACATCAGCGGAAAGAGATGTTAAACTGGTGCAGAAGGCAGCTAAGGACAAGGGGTTTAAGTTTCCGGTGCTTATCGACGTTGCTAGCAAGAATTGGGACGCTTGGTCAAATACTATGTGGCCCACAGTGTATGTTATCGACAAGAATGGTTACATTCGGTTCTGGCATCAAGGAGAACTCAATTGGGATGGAGCTACCGTGGAAAAGACGATCGAAAAAATTGTCGATGAACTTTTGGCGGAATGAAGCTTGGCTAGCCGGGACCGGAAGGGTCAATGCGTACAATCGATGAGAAACTCGGCATGTTCTAATAGCGGATCATCATAGTGCAGAGCAATGACGCCGCTCTTCTTTAGTTCATCGACGAGTTTGATTTCTTCCGCATAGGTTTTGTCGGCGATCCTATTGATTTTCGAGGGACGCTGGCTCCAACTCATCACCACCATTGCATAAAGCAGCATGGGCAATAGGGAAAGAAGCATGCTGGTCAACAGCAAAGTCGGAATTTGACGAGGGAATTGATCAACACGTGAATTGGCTGATGCGAGCGAATCGAAGCTTGCACTAAGATACTCTCGATAGATGGAGACGATCGGACCAGCCATCAATGCCCAAAAAATCACGGAACCAATCAATGCAAAAAACTGCAATGCCATCCAAGACATCTGATGCCGATCGACAGCCCATTCAAAGACTCGTCTTGCTTGCGATTGCAACTCCTCTACGCCGGACAAGCGGATTTGAGGGGAGGTGGATGTGGATTTGGAATCCTGCTCGGATCCACGCATTCGCGATACGGCTCGGTGGAATTGAGACTGAACTGGTTCCAGTCGGTCTTGGATTTGTCTATTCAGTAGATCGCGAATGCCTTCGTGCATCTCCCAGTTGATTTTGCGCGATTGTTGTACGTTACGGGCCCAAGCTGCAAATGTTCCGAAAATCGACGGAACACTTCCCGAGAGAGATAGCAACAAGCGGTCCCATGCCCCATGTGTTAGGCCAAGGATGGTTAATACCGTTCGGTACGGAAACCAAATCATGCCGGTGTCTGCAATCATTTGCGCGCGTAACCTACCACGAACTGCCGACTGCAGAACGGATCTCGCTCCGAGTACTGTTTCGATCGTCTGAGCTGGCAAGGCGTCCGCCTCAGAGTGAAGGCGCCGCACCGCTGCTGAAAGCTGGGGCAACTGTGCATCGAGCACTTGGCCAACCCGATGCCTCAATCGATCCGTAGCGGCGGAAAGCCGGTTCGCTCGTGTGGCAGCAATGTCATCCAAAGACTCATTCTGCAATCGCATTTGAAGGTCGCGGGCTAACTCGCTGCCGACCTTGTTTTCGTCTCCATCCGCTTCGAAATCCGGAACGAGAATGGGTTCAAGAAACTTGGTCTTTGGCGCGCTGAGCTTCATGGCAGTGCAGAATGTGTCCAAATCGCGTTGCAGGGGTTCGCTCCCTCCCTTCTTGGCGTGATCCGTCGCCGAGTTCTTTGCGCTCGATGTTTCGAGATCGTTGACGGGCACGCACGTTATGACGGGAATACAAATTGCTCCCTCGGTGAAATTTGCTAGCTGGGACAAGATGGCCCCTCGCAACTGATCTCTCCGCACAACGAGCAGTTTAACTGGCGACAGAGCCATCGCTTCTTTGGCGATTTTTGCTGCATTCCAGTCATCATCTGTGATGCCCGGCGTATCCAAGAGCATGTAGGGCCTGCCAAGATCCAACATCGTTTCTGAGCGACATGGATGGTACAGTTCTCGGTCCGCGTCGAGCGCTTCAGGTACTGCGGGGCCAACCCAATGAACATGCGTTGTCGCCTCATTAGAAAGCACTCCGCTGGGCAATGACATGGCGACCCGTCGGTCCAGGATAATCTGGCGAGCGACCCAAGTCTTGCCTTGTCCTTTTGCCCCGACAACAGCGATACTCGTTAGAGAAACGCCGCGAGACGATAGAATGGAATCACACTGCAGAGCATACTGATCGCACCACTCCGCAATTTGGTGCGTCAAATGTTGTTGCCCAAGCAACGCCTCGGTGGCGTGTCGGATCCGTTGCACGAGGACGTTGTGTGGGTTCATTGGATTGCGAACAGGTCTATCGTAGCGAAACTCATCGAACACGGCTGGTTCGCCGTGCCACATTGGCTTACTCGGAAATAACGATGTTCTTAAACTGAACCTTCATCGGTGGACCAGCATGCAATTGGAGGGCAATGATCCCTTCTGATGCGCGTTTGTCGGTTTGGTTGTCTTGCAGTTCGGACATGAGCACTCCATTGATATAGTGTTGACAAACGTTTCCTTTGGCAACAATCCGATATGAATTCCACCCATTTACATCGAACTTTTTACGAAGCGCGGCTGCATCACCCGTCGTTCCGATTTGTGATTTTTTGCCATCGGCCCCAATCGAAACGATTTGTCCACGTTCTACAATGATGCCGCGCCCTCGCTCTTCGTAATTGATACCGATGTAGCTGCCCTTGGTAGCATCTGCTTGCGAGTCGATATCCGCTTGATAACCACCAACGATAAACTTCTCACTGTCGACTAATTTGGACCGGTACTGAATTCCAGAATTGCCTCCGGTGATTTTGAATTCACAATTCAATTCGAAATCGCTGAACTTCTTTTCATAAACCAAAAACGTGTTGTTCTTGAGCGGAGCGTCAGCGAAACTCTCGCCGGTAATGGATCCATCCTCGACTCGCCAATTAGCGGTGATTCCACTCCAACCGGCTAGAGTACTGCCATCAAAGAGCTTTTTCCCCTTTGCGGTTTCTTGGCAAAGTCCGGTTGGAACAAACAACAGCATGGATGCTGCTAGAGCGATAATCGTGCGAACACAGTTCACGGTGGAATCTCCTGAGTTACTAGTTGTCATTGGAAACAAGAGTTAAACGGACTTTCGTAGCACGATCATCCGAAACGGAAAGGACTTTAGCTATTGCGTTAGGGAACTCGATAACATCACCTGCCACCAACATGCGTTCGGTTTTGTCGAGAAGCAATCCGGACATTGTATCGACATCCGCGTACTCAAAACGAATCCCCAGACGATTTTCAACGTCTTGAACTGCAGTCGAACCAAGGATGAGAAAGCTGTCCGGGCCATCGGGCACGATTTCTGGGTCTTCCACATCAAACTCGTCAGCGACCTCGCCGATGATCTCTTCTAGGACATTTTCCAAAGTAACGATTCCAATCATCATGCCATATTCATCCACGACAAATGCCATGTGCTGGTGAGTTCCTTGGAAGTGGCGAAGCAGTTTACTGATAGGCATGTTTTCAGGGACCTTTTTGGGCGGCCTCATAAGAGACTTCCAATCAAAACCGTCATTGATGGTCGCGCCCGAAATGTCTTTGACGTGCAACACCCCTAAAACGTGATCGAGCGATCCATCGCAGATCGGATATCGCGTATGTTTGGTCCGATGGATCATTGCCATCGTTAAGTCTGTTTTTTCATGGATGTCGACAAAATCAACATCCGTTCGCGAAACCATGATCCGTCTGCAGACCAAATCGGCGAATTCAAACACAGCGTTGATCAAACTGTGCTCGCTACCCGTTAAATTACCATGTACATGGGCCTCTCGAAGGAGTGCTCGGATCTCTTCTTCCGTGTACGGAATCGAGCTTTTGTTGTCTTCCGTAGCCCCAACCATCTTGAGTAGCCAAGTTGTTGAAAGATTGAGGCATTGCATTAACGGATAGGTTGCAATAAAGAAAATCTGCAGTGGGATCGCACAGGCAAGCAGAATCGTTTCAGGCTTGCGGATCGCAAAAATCTTGGGTGCTTGTTCACCAATCACCAAGTGAAGTGCTGTAACAAATGTGAACGAGATCGCAAAGGCGACAGCGTGGACAATTGCCGGCGATTGAATCTGCGCCGCACGCAAGAGTGGTTCCACCAGTTTTGCAAAAGCAGGTTCCCCTATCGTACCCAACGCCAACGAGGCCATCGTAATACCGAGCTGACAGGAAGAAAGCGACTGCTCCAGTCGCTGCGCTAACCATCTCGCCGTTTTGGAGAAGAGTTTTCGACTTGCAACGAGTTGTTCGATTCGACCAAGACGAACCTTTACGAGCGAAAATTCCGCTGCTACAAAAAAACCATTGACCAAAACCAGGACCAACGCTATCAGGATCGTGACTAGATCCGGAAACCAATCAGGCATTTGAGGGAAGTATTAACCTCTGCACATTGGGAAAACAGTTGGGAGTGCACAAACACTCCCGTGGGTTAAGTAGTGTAACCCATCGCCTATCTCGCGTGTTGATCTTAGTTGTGCAGAACCACGGTTTGACACACGTGAAATGGCCCCAACCAGAAAAAGCAGGGCAAGCATGGAACTTAACTTGATCGGACTTTACCGTAAATCCGATACTCGATTTGGATTTGAAAGGAAAAAAACTTGCCTTTGCCTAGCGAATGGACGGCGACAGCGAATTGTCAGCAAGAGTTCTCTATCAGGTTCCCACCCATCCACTCAGATGTTCTTCAAGAAAGTGTGGCGATATGCAAGCTGGACCGCTTTTGCATCGAATCGACTCGGCAATACGCAAGAATCCCTACGTTTTACACCGAAGAGTCTTCCTCGAAAGCACGCAGGGAAGAATCATCCTGCGCGGACGCGTTGATTCATTCTACCAAAAGCAAATGGTTCAAGAAGTTCTGCGAGGGATAGATGGGATTGCTGAGATCAGCAATGAGTTGGAAGTGGAAGATTACGCGTCCTAGTACCGACCTCGTTGCATCCTAACCCCGCGGGGGTGGAATGATATTTGGTCGGGCCACGGTCCCACCCGGAAGCCTGCGACGAACGGAACTGAATACATGTTGAGCTGAGTAGGCTGTATCGGAAATAATCTCGTCGATCTTGTTGCGAAATATGGCAAACGCAGCCAGCGATGGAATGGCGATGACCAACCCACAAACCGTAGTTACCAAAGCTGAATAGATGCCGCTCGCCAAATCTCCTGCCCCGGCCGTTCCTTGCGATAATGCAACTTCTCGAAAGGCCAGAATCATTCCGGTCACCGTTCCGAGAAGGCCAATCATGGGTGCGATATTGCCTATGACCGAAAGATATTCCAGTTTTCGATAAAGCCTTGCAGCTTGTTCGCCGGTCGAATCTTCGAGGGCTTTTTCAACGGCTGGCCATCCATATTCGATTTCTGAGATGCCACTCACCAGGACAAACGAAAGAGGGCATGGCCTTTCGCGACACGCTTGGTCCGCTTCCTGGAGTTTTCCCTGAGCAAGCAGTTGCCGAACCTTTTCGACTAGATCTGTCGGCACTAAATCGCTCTTCCGCAATGACATGGATTGATCCACTACCAGATAGACGGAGATGATCGACAGCAAAATCAACACGATCATGATGCTGATTCCCATAATGCCGCCACTAAACACCACCTCGAAAAAGGACTCGTCGGCAGCTGTCTTGCCTTTGGGCTGTCCATTGACTGGTGTATTTATCGATTGCCCTCCGTTCGGTGATGCTCCTCCCTGTGCCCACAATGCATTTGACGAAGGGATCGACAGGAATAGGCAAACACCGATCACGATGGCTACCGCCGCTCGATGGAACATAGGATACACACAAGTTGTTGGCGTTACTGGATGATTGAACGGCATCGAATTCGCTCGCTACTTTTTGATTTTGTCGTCAATTTTGAAGCGATCAAGCAAGGATTGCACTTGATCGGCTTCTTCGTTCTTGCCCCCGGATCGCAATGCGCCCGAGGCCTTCGAAATGGCCTTAGTAGCCAGATGGTATCTGTCGGCGTGCAGGGTCGCAATGCGAAGCCACTCAGGAATTGCAAGGTTCGATTGGCCAGCTTTCTCAAGGCGATCTGCTAAAAGCATCGTCGGACCTGCCTGTGCAGGAAGGAGCAGTTTATCGCGCTCTGTTATCCACCGAGGTAAGTGCTCCGAGAGGATCTCAGCAGGCGGAACCGTTCTCCACAACTGCACTCTGGCGTACGCGCTCACGATCGGTGACTTGGCAGTCCTTGCTAGTGACTCCAATTTTTCAATCGCATTGGCTCGCTTCACACCGCTGATCAGCCAAGCAGCCCCAAGCAACTGCAGGGATTCCGTATCGCTTGCGAGCCACTCCTCGCAGAAGGGCCTAAGTGTCGAAAGATCCGCGTCCATCAAGGACGTTTCTCCCCAGGGCAAAGGGATGGTCGCGAGCAATAATTGGGGGAGTTCGATCCTTTCCTCACCCTTTGATTTGGCTAGCGCTGCAAAAATTCTCGCCGCAAGCTGAGGCTTGCCCAACGCGGAATTCGACTCGACGATCTCCGCTAAAATGACCTGCACTTGCCACAAAGGTAGGCCTTTGTCTTTGACGCTGTTGATCAACGTCCCCCCCTCGATATAGACCCTTTGAAACTGCCGTTCAAAGAACATTCGATGAATCTTTTCGAGCGATTCGTCAGCCCACCTTGGCTCAATCCGAACTACATGGTCGCCTGGAATTGTCGTGCTGGTTTTAGCGCCAGGCCTCCGAAAGACAAGTTGTTTTGCGTTCCAATCCAGAACCTCACCACTTTCCTCAAATAACTGCCGAGGATTCCAGCGATTAAGACCTGTGTCACCAGGCTCTGCGATCCAGACCTGAGTGAAAAGCGTGGAAGAATCACTTTCCGTCTGGGCGTTCGCTTCTCCGATCCAGCTGTTTAATGACAATGCAAAAAGCGACGCAATGATCTTAGTGATGACGATCTGTCGCATTGGTCTTTTCATACGATCAAATCGATACGATGGGTAGGTTTACGACAACAGCAATCTCGACCACAATATAGCCTGCTAAACGAGCCCCTTTAACGTAACACGCGTTCTACCTTCTAGATAGGTCGTATGTCTCCCTTGCAACTGATCACCTATCCGCATCCGACACTTCGGCATCGGTCAAAACCCATTCTTCGAGTCGACTCCCAACTGACGGAACTGGTTGAACAGATGTTTGAGGTGATGTACGAATTTCGCGGCGTTGGCTTGGCCGCAAACCAAGTAAATCTCCCGATCCGTCTCTTTATTGCCAATCCAAGCGGCGACAGAGAGGAAGGGCCAGAACTAGTCTTTATCAATCCGGTTATCAACAAGGCGAAAGGGGCCACCGAAGCCGAAGAGGGCTGTCTGTCCTTGCCAGGAATCAATGCTCATGTCAAGCGAAACAAGTCCTTGCAAATCAACGCCTACGATTTGAGTGGAAACGAAATCAAGGCTGATGTTGATGGATTCCTCGGACGGATTGTCCAACATGAGATAGATCACCTGGACGGAGTGCTGTTTATCGATCGACTTTCGGACGAATTACGCCGACCGATTTCAGAACAGATCGAGGCCTTTGAAACGGCCTTCGAAAACATGCAGAAGAGCGGCACGGTCGCCCAAACCGAAGCGATTCAAGCCCAACTGATGGAGTGGGAGAAGAAATATTGCTAGTGCGTCTTCAACGCTAAAAACATGGTTTGGAATGGGTTGGCCTGCAGGGAAAGTCGTCAAGACTTTGGGCGTTTTGCAGTATGTGCCAAAACTCTTGACACGTTTCGCTACCCGAGGCTAAAAGATTAAAGAAGCACTAGATTTGTGAAGCAGAAAGTAAAAATGCGGCCGAGAGGACTCGAACCTCCACACCCTTGCGGGCTCTAGGCCCTCAACCTAGCGCGTCTGCCAATTTCGCCACGGCCGCAGTTTTTAACTCTTGAGGACTAGAAGGGAAGTTTAGGCGGAATTGCCTTCTCGTCAAGTCGCCCAACTTTATTTCGCGCATTGGCTACCGATATCGATTCTTAACATATTTGTGGGGCACAGCCTCCTTGCTCACTACCGCCTGTAGCATTTCAACGCGATCTCGATGGCTGGGAATAACCGTCCCTCGATAGTGATGTCTGCGAGTCATGTTTCCGTAAACGTGCATCGGTCGGTAATCGCGTTCCAATATAGGGATATTCTGGTTGGAGTCCTTTGCCGACCCTCGCAATATGCTTGGTCCTGACCATCCGGGTTCACGATTGACCCGCTGCGAATTAAATTTTGGTTTTGCTTGCGTGTACGAACCAAACGTCACCAAAACCAATACCGAAGCCACTAAGACCGTAGTGGATAACTTATTCATTTCAATTCTCCAAAGGGTTTGGACGATTTGACCAGAAACGCTCCACTCCAAACTAGTTGGCTACCCACCGGAATCACGACGTCACACTAGGAATAGGACAAGGAAGCAGCAGTCGGCACGTTAAAGTCCCTTTTCCCAGAAGAGCTCGCCAAGCAGTTAAGAATCGCTCAATCCCTACAACCATGTTCCGCGTTTTTTGCATCGACTCCCAGTGAAATTTGAGACGAGAATCCCTCAACTCCTTTTTACTTTCGGGAATTATCGAAATGCTATCAATCGCAAGTGGCACGCAATCGGAACTCGCTTCGGAAGAACCCAACGTATTCCTTGCGCCCGATGAGATTGCGAGTTTGACCTCGTTAATGCAGCAATATGATCAAGTGCTAGTGGAGATCGATACGATCAACGCTCGTTTGCAAGAGTTATTGGACATCGAAGGTCCAGCAAAAAGTGCAATGGAGTAGGTTTCAAGCTGCACTTGCATAAGCTCGCGCACGTCATCTATAAGCGATAAACGCTTAATGCTTGATGGCTCCACGGACGAACGCTGCGGATGGAATCTAGGACAGTACTATTCTTCGGCCTTCGCTTTTGGCCAGGGTTTCAAAGACTTTGGCATAAGGGTGATTTCCATTCGTTATTGGTTTCGTTGCTTTTTGGCTGGTTCTTGGTTGTTGCCTGGCTCGTCACTTTTATTTGGCCAGAATGGCTAATTGTGTTTTTTAGCCCGAATTGGCTTGCCAATTTCCTTCTCGGAACACTTTGGGTTTGCATTCTCGTTTCAAGTATTCATTCGGCGATCGGCTCGTTCTCTCGCGTTTTTGGCGAGACGGGACTATCCGCCTTGACACGCCAAACCAATTTGGAAAAGGCGCAGGAGCTTTATCTTCAAGCCAACTATTTCGAAGCTGAGCGGTTGGTTCGGAAAAACGCGAGTGATAACGCGGACGATATCGAATCCTCACTGCTTTGGATAGCAATTCTGCGTAGGACGAGGCGAATTCCACAAGCGATTGAATTGATTTCGAACATTTCCATGTTGGATGCTGCATCACCATGGATGCAGGAACTGCAGTCGGAAAAAGAGCAATGCTTGCGCATCAAGATCCAGGCACCCCCTGCACACGACTGACAAAAGCGTTACCATCGGAACGTTCGGAACTTCCAGGCTACCCCTTTTTTTGGGAAGAGTTAGAACTTCGGAACAGGTTGAAATGCTTCTTTGCCAAAAAGCCCCTATCCCTTGCTCCAGCGGTACAATACTGAGCAAAGCTATGAAGGCTTAAAGTAGCGTCAAAATGACAGGACAATGACTTTGGAACATCATTTGCATTGAAAAACTGCAAGTCGATGTTCTTAGTAAGAACAGCGATCATAAAACGGACCACGTCTCATTTCACGGGGTTGTAGTGGAAACGCCACTTTGGCACACCACCCAATCTGCCCCGAAAGAAAGGTTTGCAAATGTACGAAAGATTCACAGACCGCGCTCGCAAAGTAATGCAATTGGCAAACCAAGAAGCGCAACGATTTAACCATGAGTACATCGGGACCGAGCATATTCTCTTGGGGTTGGTCAAAGAGGGCAGCGGCGTCGCCGCCAATGTCCTAAAGAACCTGGACGTCGATCTTCGAAAGATTCGGCTCGAAGTCGAGAAGCTGGTTCAAAGCGGACCCGAGATGGTAACCATTGGTAAATTGCCACAAACGCCACGGGCGAAAAAAGTCATCGAATACTCGATGGAAGAAGCTCGCAATCTCAATCACAACTACGTCGGCACCGAACACATCCTGCTCGGTTTGTTGAGAGAGCAAGAAGGGGTTGCGGCACAGGTTCTTATGAACTTGGGAATGAAACTCGAAGATGTTCGCGAAGAGGTCCTAAACTTACTCGGACATGGGATGGAAAGCGCCGAAGTAGGCGAGCGCGGCGGTCGCGAGGGAACCGGCGGCGGTGAGCCTGGCCAACCAGCCAAAGGTGGCAAGAGCAAGACACCTGCGTTAGATAGCTTTGGCCGCGACCTTACGGAATTGGCCCGGCAAGGAAAACTAGATCCCGTTATCGGTCGTGAACGCGAGATCGAAAGGGCAACGCAAGTGCTTTGCCGACGAACGAAAAACAATCCCGTCCTTCTTGGTGAAGCTGGTGTAGGCAAGACCGCTATCGTCGAGGGCTTTGCACAACGCGTAATCAACGGCGAAGTACCGGAGATCCTCGCAGACAAACGGATTGTGGTACTAGATCTCGCGATGATGGTTGCAGGAACCAAATACCGCGGTCAATTCGAAGAGCGAATCAAGGCGGTGATGAACGAAGTTCGTCGCGCTCGCAACACGATCCTATTTATCGACGAACTCCACACGCTTGTCGGCGCAGGTGGTGCGGAAGGTGCCATCGATGCTGCCAACGTTCTCAAGCCGGCGCTAGCTCGTGGTGAAATCCAGTGCATCGGCGCAACGACACTTGACGAGTACCGCAAGTACATCGAAAAAGACAACGCGCTTGCAAGACGATTCCAGGAAATCATGGTCGAGCCAACCGGCAAAACCGAAACGATTCAAATCCTCAAAGGACTCAAAGATCGTTATGAAGAACACCACCGCGTCCAAATTACCGACGACGCGATCGTAGCTGCAGTCGAAATGAGCGAGCGTTATATTACGGCCAGATGCCTGCCCGACAAAGCCATTGACGTGATCGATGAAGCGGGAGCGCGGGTTCGATTGCGCACGATGAGCAAGCCACCTGATCTAAAGGACATCGACGATGAAGTCGAACGCTTGAACAAAGAAAAAGAAGATGCGGTTGCAAACCAAGACTTCGAAAAGGCTGCGAGCCTAAGAGATCAAGCCGACAAATTGCGTCGCAAGAAAGAACAAATCACTCGCGATTGGCGCGAAAAAAGCCGTGAAACCGACGGCGTGGTCGATGAAGAAGTGGTTGCTGAAGTCGTCTCCAAGATGACAGGCATACCTCTGACTCGATTGTCCACGGAAGATTCTTTGCGTTTGATGAATATGGAATCGGAGCTGCACAAGCGGGTCGTGAGCCAGGAACAAGCCGTTACGGCAGTTGCGAAAGCCGTTCGACGAAGCAGAAGCGGACTCAAAGATCCCAAGCGTCCAACAGGATGCTTCGTTTTTGCTGGACCGACCGGCGTTGGAAAGACGTTGTTGGCCAAGGCACTAGCGGAGACTTTGTTTGGGGATGCCGAAGCGCTCATTCATATCGATATGAGCGAGTACATGGAGAAGCACAACGTGAGCCGGCTCATCGGTGCACCTCCTGGATACGTGGGCTACGAAGAAGGCGGACAACTGACCGAAAAGATTCGTCGTAGACCCTACGCTGTTGTGCTTCTCGACGAAATCGAAAAGGCACATCCAGACGTCTTCAACATGCTTTTGCAAGTAATGGAAGAAGGGCGTTTAACTGACAGCTTTGGCAGACAAGTGGACTTTCGAAATACGATCCTCATCTTGACTACCAATGCGGGTGCGGACGCGATCAAGAACGAATCGGCATTTGGTTTCACCAAGCCAGACGGAGACGCATCTTACGACAGTATGAAGTCACGCGTGATGGATCAAATTCAGCGAGTATTCCGACCTGAGTTCTTGAATCGTCTAGATGACACGATCATCTTCCGGCACTTGAACAAGGAAGACCTCAAGAAGGTTATCGACTTCGAAATGACCAAGGTTCTACAACGGTTGCACGAACGTGGACTTGAGCTCATTTTGACCGATGAAGCGAAAGAGTTCATCATCAAGCAAGGATCCGACCTTGATTATGGCGCTCGTCCGCTTCGCCGAGCCATCGAACAACGCGTCGAGGATCCACTTGCGGAAGAACTGCTCCGCGGGACTTTCGAAGGAAAGAACACGATTACTGTCGAAGCCATAAAAGACTCCGACGGCAAAATAACTCGCCTCGATTTCAAAGGCGAGGTGCGAGACCAGTCCGAAGCAACTGAACCTGCTGCAGCAGCCGGGGCATAAGGTTAAATTATCTAGAAACTGATTGTTGAGAACAGGCCGGGAAAACCCGGCCTGTTTTCGTTTCAAAATTCGCTCGTGGTAATCATGCAACATTTTGTAGCGGCGCAACCGGCTTTAATAACACAGTGCTTGTACTGACTGGCTCAAGTCTCGACTCCTGTTATACTGCTAACGTTTCCTTATGCGCAAAGGTGCGTTTACAGGATAGTTGTTTAACTTTGAGGGTTTGAAAATGTTTCGAAAAGTGTTCCTATCGCTTTCTTTGATGGTTGCGTGTTCAGTTCCAGCTTTTGGCCAGACACTGAAAGCGGACAAGGAAAAATCCAAGATCGGTTTTGTCGGCAAAAAGCCAGATGGCAAACACGCTGGTGGATTCAAGGAGTTCAAATCCGAAGCCAAGGTGGACATGCAAAGTCCCGACAAGAGCACGTTGACGATTGAGATCACAACCGACAGCCTTTGGTCGGATAATGAAATGCTCACCGGCCACCTCAAGAATCCTGACTTCTTTGACGTCAAGAAATATCCTACGATCAAGTTTGAATCGACCAAAGTCGAGGTCAGCGAAAACACCGCGACGATTACCGGCAAATTGACGATGTTGGACAAAACAGTCGAAGTCAAGATCCCATGCAAGAGCGAGGTCGACGAAAAGATGCTCAAGTTGACAGCTGATTTCAAGATCGACCGCACAAAGTGGGGAATGGTCTACGGCAAGGGAAAAGTCGACGACGAAGTTGAACTCAAGGTTGAGTTGGTATTTCCGCGGTAGTCGCGAAGCAAAGCATGCAACGATTGTTGTGTATTGAGCGAAAAGCTGCGAAGGTCCTCGCAGCTTTTTCTATCATGGCAAGCGTTAACTGCTCAAGATATTGAGTTGGGTAGCACCCTTTTCGGCGCGCCCATTGTGATTGGCGGAACACTCGATTGTAGAACCAGCAGCAAACCAATGACCTTTCCAGATTTTGAATTGCCCCCATCGCTTGCAAGTGTTTTGGGAGGCAGGGTTGCGTTTGCGCTTGCCTTGGCGGTTGCAGCGAGTCGCGAGACTTTGAAATTCTTTCGTACGAACGAGTTTCAAGTGGAAAGAAAAAGCGATCGATCGCCCGTCACGCGAGCGGACAAACAAACCGAACAATTGGTTCGGTCAATGCTTGCTCAATCGTTTCCAGCCGATTCCATTCTTGGTGAGGAGTTCGGAAGCGTGACGGGGCAATCGGAGTTCGAGTGGATCATAGACCCGATCGATGGAACCAAGAGTTTCATCTCAGGAGTTCCGCTGTACTCAACTCTTGTTGGTATGACGATCGCTGGCCAGCCGCAGATTGGCGTTATCACGATACCCGCGTTGGGAGAGATTGTCGTCGCAGCCAAGGGATTAGGCGCTTGGTATGGCCAATCGTCTTCGCAACAATCGTCAAATAAACTAACGCAAACGTTTGTGTCAAAGCAGAGTCGACTGGAGGATGGCCTGATGGTCACAACGCAAATCGACAACTTTTCCCACCGCAAGGCCGAGTCCGCTTATCGCGAACTCGAATCGCAAGCATATGTATCGAGAACTTGGGGGGACGGATACGGGTACCTCCTCGTTGCGACAGGCAGAGCAGAAGTCATGGTGGACCCGATTGTCAACCCTTGGGACGTTGCCGCCGTAGCGCCTGTGATCGAAGAAGCAGGTGGTCGATTTACGTCTTGGGCAGGCGATTTTGATATTCGTGCTGGCCATTGCATTGGAAGCAATGGACTAGTGCACGACCAAGTACTTTCTCGGCTACGACCCTTTGCGTCGTGATTAGAGGTTAGAAAGCGTCGTTGAAAGTGCGACCAGTTCGTGAGCGTCCATTGAACCGCTTCTTGACAATCGCCGCAGCAATTTTGATTTCTTTCGTTCCTTGGCTGCCGTTTACTTGTTCACTTCTTGCGGCGCTCTTAGCGGCGGATGGTATCGATCTCCCATTTCCAATCTGGATGCGCCACCAGCCAGCGGTCTGGAAACATCTCGTCTAAATCCCTATTGGTTACCGATTCTTCAGTGGTAGATTGAGCGAATGCTTCGCCCTTTCGGGAACTCGGTCGAAGCCCTATGAAGATGTACTTCACCGAACGCTCACCTCTCGGTCGGCTGCGAAAGGTTTATTTTGCATGAATTGACCGCGAGTTCTCATACAAACTCTAGCGAATGGATCGAGCCTTTCAATTCTTGTATTGCGTACTACAAACTTATACGCTAAACAATACACGACTCATATATCGTGCTTTCCATGTCTTATTACGGATCCTGATTCATGTTTCCCATTTTTCGATCAAGACAACAACCTACCCAATTGGGTGAGCGACGAAACCTTGAACGGGGTGCTGTCTGTTCGCAGTTCGAAAACAATCATGCGAATCGCCGAAGGATACTAACAGCGGGCCTGGCACTTTCGGCAAATGGATGGATCGAACACAATTGCTGTGCCGGCGATGCGCAGGGACTCGCAAATGATGCCTCGCCAGCAGACGTATTGAAGTATCTTTATGCAGGGAACGATCGCTTTGCCAAGGGTGAACCGCTAGCCAAACATCGCAATATCGAACGCGTGCGAGCAGTCGCGAAAGAGCAAAAACCCTTTGCGGCTTTTCTTGGTTGTGCAGACTCACGTGTACCGATCGAGATTGTGTTTGACCAAGGTTTTTGGCGATCTCTTCGTTACCCGCATCGCCGGCAATATCGCTTCGAGTGAGAACGTCGGCAGTCTGGAGTTCGGCGCGCTGGTGCTTGGAGCAAAAGTACTTTTTGTGCTGGGGCATTCCAATTGTGGAGCGGTTGCGGCGACCATCAAAGCGGACGAAGTTCCAGGGCAAATTAGCGGACTCTTTCAGCACATTCGACCGGCAGCAAAAGAAGCAAAAGGCGATCTCGACAAAGCGGTTGAGGTCAACGTGCGAAATCAAGCGACGACTCTGGCCGAATCGTCCCCTGTGATCGCCAAACTCATCCGTGAAAAAAAGCTGGTCATCGCTGGCGGTGTTTATGATCTAAGCACTGGCAGGGTCGCTCGCGTCGAACAACCACAACTTGAAAGCTGAAGGTAAGGATGACACTCTTCCAAATGTTTCAGGCCAACATCTGTTCTCCGATGGTGTTGGCATTTGCATTCGGGATAGTCTGTCGCTTGATCAAGAGCGAGATGTCTATTCCCCGCGATCTATACACGTCTCTTTCCATCTATCTTTTGTTTGCCCTGGGGCTTAAAGGCGGGGTCGAGCTTTCTCATAGCCAATGGCAACAAATCCTGTTGCCGGCGGTGGTTACGATCGTACTAGGTTGCATTACACCCATTAGTTCATTCCTGACACTGCGCTATTTGGGACAATTCTCGATTGCAGATGCGGCAGGCATCGCAGCTCATTATGGCTCTGTTTCTGCAGTCACCTTTATCGCAGCCGAGAAATTCGTGTTCGCAAATTTGGGTGAGGGATCCGTCGCTCCATTTATGCCGACACTGCTCACTCTGTTAGAAATTCCAGGGATTCAAATCGCGTTGGCAATTGGCGTCGTAGGATTGGCAAACTCAAAGCAAAATGTGAAGAATGCTTCGAACGGTCTTGCAGTTGATGCCTCCAGTCCTTCACTCGGTGCAGTTTGGCATGAACTGCTGACTGCTCGTTCCATGGTTTTGCTTGTCGGCGGCATGGTCATCGGCATCGTTATCGGTTATGAGGGCTATGCTTCAGTGAAACCGTTTTTTGACAAAGGAGAATGGATGTTCAAAGGCGTTTTAACGCTGTTCCTCCTTGAGATGGGGTTGGTTGCTGGTTCGCGATTAGCCGACCTGAAACATGCCGGAGCCTTCTTGATCGCTTTCGGAATTACTGCACCCATAATTCATGGTGCACTGGGTGTCTATCTAGGCGCATTGGCGGGACTTGACGCAGGCAGTAGCACCGTCTTGGGAACCATGGCAGCGAGTGCCAGTTACATCGCGGCGCCGCCGGCCGTGAGAATGACATTGCCGGAAGCAAACCCGACATTCTACTTGACAGCCGCGCTAGCGATAACATTTCCCTTCAATTTACTAGTTGGAATTCCCATATACTTTCGAATGGCATTGGCCATTACTGGACACGACTCTCCATGAATACCTATACGCTGACTTTGTTGACGGTAGTGGCCGAGGCGCTTCTGAAGGATCGGCTCATACACGAGATTCGCCTCGCTGGAGCCAAAGGCTTCACACTGACTGAGGTTTCTGGCGAAGGCTCTCGCCAGCGGCGTATTAGTGAGATACTTGGTGACAATATTAAGATAGAAGTCATCGCCAAACGGGAAACAGCAGATAGAATTCTAACGGTTCTTCAGAAAGACTTTTTCCCACGCTTTGCGGTGGTTGCATTCTTGAGCGAAGTCCAGGTAGTTCGGGAAGATAAATATACCTGATACACCATTGGGGCTCAACGATTGGTAACAATCAGTGCGATCAAATCTCCGATGGTGCGATGCGATTCAATTGGGTGCCGCAAAGGATGCTTTGTTAGGATGCGATATTGGTTTCTTCGTCCGACTTTCTGACGTTCGATGAAGCCATCTTGTTCAAGGTCTGCGATGATCCTTTGTACCGCTCGTTCGGTAATGCCGATCTTCAAAGCGACTTCCCTCAAGACCTTGGAGGAGTCTTGAGACAAGAGGATCAAGACATGTGCGTGGTTCGTCAGAAAAGTCCAGCGGATTTTTTCCGTTTGCAACGTCAGCTTGTCCAAGGTTTTCGTTTTAGAGGAACGACGGCGTGGAATGGCCAATTTCGACTTCGCGGATTGGGATTTGGATAAGGCCATTTCGAGTGCACCATCCGACTAGCAAATAACCTCGTTAAGCATGCTGGCATACAAGCCGCAACACTTCTACCACCGTTGATGTAGCGTTGAGAACAATCTGGATCAGTTTAGCATATCGACTATCGTACGACTTGGCAATCGCGACAATTTTGTACTGTAGCTCAGGCACAACTAGAAACCAGGTGGGGTCATAGAAACCAGGTGGGGTCAGACCCTTTTTTCAGTTTACAGACGGTACATTGAGTGGTAGATTATTCCGATGGCTAGACCTCTACGAATAGAATTTCCGAACGCAATATATCATGTGATGGCACGGGGGAATGGACGTCAAGCGATTTTTCATATCGATGATGACTACCAGCGGATGACCGATGGGTTGGCCAAAACGG
>JANMGH010000152.1:0-28830 GCA_031374515.1 Pirellula sp.
TCTTGGGCTCATCACCTGTTTGTCGGCTCCCCCAAGCTTTTCGCAGACTTCCACGCCTTTCGTCGCCTCTCAATACCAAGACATCCCCCGTGCGCCCTTAGTAACTTGACCATCGGAATCTCACACTCGAACCCAATCTCTTTCAAAGCAGTGTGCTGTGAGGCTTGAGCTATGAGCTAAAACCAAACTGCAAACCACTCAGAAACGCATCGAGATCTTACATGACTTCCGTATTAAGCTTCCCGCATCGTCGCCCAACTTTGGCGTGAACCAAAATCAAACCCCAACGCGATCCACTTTCGCCTATATCTTATTGCGCTCGTTCGAAAACAGTTTTTGATCTCCTGCCAACCAATCTAGACAACACTCCGAAGAGCGCCACCTAAAAACCAATCAGCGGATGAACACAGAACCGGTTTCAAACTAAATTGCATTGTCCATCCACTCCCAAAACTGTGCTCGCAGCGAACCGCAAATACAACCTTGAGCTGATGAACTTTAAGATGCCATCTACCAATCCAACCATTTTGTCAAAGATCAATTTCCAGCAACCGTTTCACTCGCCTCAGCGAACAACCCGGTCACGGGAGCGAGAATCATCCAGATTTCGGATCCGACCGCAAGGCCTTTTCCAAAGTTAATTTCCGGCTAATTCCCGAGTGGAGGTGAAGGGACTTGAACCCATGACATCTTGCTTGCAAAGCAAGCGCTCTCCCAACTGAGCTACACCCCCAAGTTTGCGAATGAACGACAAGTCGAACAACCGCCCACGCTTTAAAAACCTACCATACAAAATGATTTTGGAAAGCCGAAATTATCACCTTTCCACAAACACTGTAAACTAGGTTCTCCTAATGCGCGTGCCTGGATTCGAACCGGGGACCTCGTCGTTATCAGCGACGCGCTCTAACCAACTGAGCTACACGCGCAATTTCAAACCGTCTTTGTCAGACAATCCAAAAATGGAGCAGAAATCGTAACGCAAGGTTCGCTACTGTCAACGCTTGTTCGAAAAACAAGCGTCTACGGTCACGCACGAGCGGCCCGACTATATCGATCGCTCGCTTAAGTAACTTGAACCGAAACCTGCCGTTTTGTTGACTGAATTCCGGAGCAACTAAGCTCGCATGGCCCCCTAAGCATCCGCGAGCGGCTTCTTCTTCTCCGTGATTACCCTAGATTTTGAAGCCATCTCGGCATTCATTTCAATGTAATTCTTCCATTCCTCGGGCACATTATCCTCGTGAAAAATCGCTTCGACGGGGCACTCTGCCACACATGCTTCGCAGTCGATGCACTCCTCGGGGTGAATGTACAACATTTTTTCCCCCTCATAAAAACACTCAACTGGGCAGACCACAACACAGTCGGTATAGCGACAGCCAACGCAAGGTTGGGTTACAATGTGGGCCATGGCGAAAAACCTTTCTACAGACGGCTGAATTTTGCAATAAAAACGTAGGCTAAAAACGAAAATGAGTGCCCGCACGGGACATCGCAATCGGAATCCCTCTAAAACACCCATTCTACCTGCTCGGCATGGTAGGCATCGCGCTTTAGGGTGTCAAGCAACCCAAATCTGCTTGCTGTCGGCACCCCTTGTACTTAATATTGAGTTATTCCTTTCCAGATAACACTGGGCTCGCGGTGATGGCTTAAGTTCTCACTATCCCCAACTTCAATGCAATTCACCAAGCAAGCATTAAAACGTGGCTCTTTCCAACCTTGATCGAGAACTACTGCGAGACTGCCTAGCCAAGGCTCCCGACGCTTGGCAAAACTTGACGGACCGTTTCCTAGGACTCGTCATTCACATCGTTACGCACACCGCGATCGCGAGGAACATTCAGCTCCCGCCCGACCTCCGAGACGATCTTGTTGCCGACGTTTTCCTTGCGTGGATAGACAAAGATTTTGCTATCTTGAGACGCTTTCGAGGCAAGAGTTCGCTGGCTACCTACCTAGCCGTCGTGTCGCGACGCGTTGTTTTACGACGCCTTTCGCAAATGCGACTGCCCCAGTCGCACCAATCCATCGAAGGGCTCAAGCAAGAACCTGCGGAGAAATTAACAAACAGCTACACACGAGAAGACATCGAACATTTGGAAGCTTCACTTGGAAAGCTATCGCAAAATGAATCGCAAGCCGTTCGTATGTTTCACCTCGAAGGAAAATCCTATTCCGAAATAGGATCGCATATCGGAATTCCTGAAAACAGCGTTGGCCCCTTTCTTTCTCGAGCCCGCGAGAAAATTCGACGATCGGTTTGAGCCGCATTGCTCGCGGCCTCAAAAAAATCAACGAATTGCATTTCTCCATTTTGATGTGACCAAAGGTGTCAATCGTATGTGTGATAGTAAGTGCAATGAGTTCAGTCACGCTACTAAGAGTGAAAGCTTGCATTTCTAAGAACGACAAATCCTTTCTCGATTTGAGAACTTCTGGCCGCTAGTCGTTCAGAAGAACCGAAATTTTGAAAGAGATTGAACGAAAACGTACTTTGTTGCAACTTTCTTACAGGATTCAAGCAACCATTCACCAGCTGGTTACGAATAACTTGAGTGTATTTCGAAACTTTTCGAAAATCAGTACAGTTTGATGAACCATTGGAACGGTGTTAGCACTCTGTAGACTCTGACTCACACAACTGACAAACGGTCTTTGCCCGGTTATTGCTACCCAACATCAAGGAAGAACAAAATTATGCTAGTCTTGAGCCGAAAAGAAGGCGAACGAATTTCGATCGGTGACAACATTACCCTAATCGTTTCCAAAGTAAGCGGAAATAGGGTAACGATAGGTATCGAGGCACCTCGCGACGTCAAAGTCGTTCGAAGCGAATTGCATACGGACGCATCAAATGGAGTGGAATTCGAATCCATGCCTCCCCAAAAAGATGTTAAGCCTCACGCAACACTTCGCGATTTTGCAGCTTCGATCCTGCCTCTCCAACGTCATGTCGGTTGATGAAGTGGATCGGCAGCGTGCTAACTCACATAGAGCTGTAGGATTCGTAATCGCTGCTAAAGGATCTAGCAAACAATGATCAGTCGATTCTTTAGGCGATTGACTAAACGATGCAATCACACATCGTTTAGTTATACAAAACGAAGGTTGCAAATCGAGCGTCTCTCGGAACGGTTGGCGTTATCTGCCGAAGGGCAAGCCTTCTCGATTAATCAGATCATCGACACATCTCCACTTGGGGGAACTCTCTCTGGTTCCATTTCCTGGGGGGACGGTACGACGACTTCAGCAGTTCTTGGCCTGACGCCTGTTGCTGGACCTCTTTCTATTCGTTTCGATTACACCATGGATGCGGCTGGCTTTTTTGCTTCGCAAGAAAGACGCAATAGCTTGCAATTCGCGGCCGATTCGATCATTAGCAAGTTTTCCGACCAATTGACCGCTATTCAACCAACAGGAGCTGATCAATGGACTGCCAAGTTTTTGAATCCCGCTAGCGGCGCGCAAGAAACACGCAACAATCTCGTGATCCCGGCAAATGAGATATTGATCTTTGCGGGAGCTCGTGCATTGGGCGCTGGTGAACTTGGGCGCGGTGAAAAAGGGGGCTTCAGCGCCTCTTCGACTAGTCAAACGTTCGTCGATGCGGTCAAAGCACGCGGACAACCTGGTGCTTTGTCGAGCCCAGCTACCGATTTCGGGCCCTGGGGTGGGACGGTTGCTTTTTCAACCACGGCAAATTGGCATTTTGGACTAACGACCGCAGGACTTGATGCAAACGAATTTGACTTTGTTTCAGTCGCGACGCATGAACTCTTGCACTCGCTCGGATTTGGTCTTGCCAATAGTTGGAACGCAAAGGTCTCAGGCGGCTTTACGGGCGTTAATTCCGTTGCGGTCTCCGGTAAATCCCCTGTCCCACTGAACGATGTGAGTCACTGGTCGGTAGGCACAACCAGCAACGGCATGCCGGCTGCGATGACCCCGGAAAGCACAGGCGGCCAGCGAAAATTGCCAACGCGACTCGACTTCGCTGGAATGCAGGACATTGGTTGGCAATTCATCGCGCAGCAGGTTCAAGTTTCCGGCGCGCACACATATGGCGACAACGGCTCATTTGCTGGGTCATTAACCCTCAACGGTTCCATTCTCGGCTCGCTTTCGGTTTCCATCAGTGTCGAAGTAACCAACGTGCCCCCTAAACTTTTGGCCAAAGGAAATCAAAATGCAGTCCAGGGTCAAACGCTATCGCTGCCGCGAGTTGGAGAATTTACCGATCCTGGTTTTGGATCAAGCCAAGCATCCCCGCCCCTATCCGAGACTTTCACGTATTCGATCAATTGGGGCGATGGCACCCCCATCGACTCAGGCAATGCGTCCATCGAGTTGTTAGGCTCGGCCGGGATCGAAACAAAAGGGTTCTTCAATGCCAATCATGCTTATTCGCAAATGGGCAGCTTCACGGTAACGATGGTAGTTTCCGATGATGATGGAGGTTCGAGCCAACAACAGTTCGCTGTTTTGGTAGGAGCCCCACCAACGCTCGAACTATCAATCAACCAGACCAGTATCGCGGAAAACGCTGGTTTGAATGCCGCGACGCTCTCTTTGAAACGAGCCGGCTTTGACCTCTCAACTCCCTTGTTGATTGTGTTAACCAGCAGCGATGCCACGGAACTGCAACTCCCAAGCAGTGTTTCGATTCCGGCAGGCCAATCCTCAATTACGGTCCCTGTCCAAGCGATAGACGACTCGCTGTTAGATGGCACGGTCCGAGTTCTGGTTGTGGCTTCGGCTGGAGCCATCGTCTCCAACACTGTTGTGGTGGATGTTTTGGACCGAGAATCGATACTCGTCGCACTGAATCGTACCTTCATGTCCGAAAACGCAGGCGCTGGCGCAGCTACATTATCCGTGTCACGTTCCAATTCAGATATCGATCAAAGTATCACCGTCCTGCTTTCGAGCAGTGATACGAGTGAAGCGAATCTGCCTGCGTCTGTGATCATTCCAGCAGGCGTTGCTAGCGTCAACGTGGGTATTGACGCCGTCGACGACGCGTTGTTCGACGGTTCTCAAATCGTGACGTTCACTGCATCTTCCGTCGGTTACGAGTCAGCCACAGCGTCCCTAACAGTCACCGATTTTCAACCTCTTTCGCTTGTACTGCAAGCGAATGAAGTCAACGAGGAGAACGCTGATTTTAGAACCACCGAAGCTCGAATCTCCATTCGCTCGCCAGCACCCGCCAACGGCTTAACTATCCAACTCGTCGCTAGCCAGCCTGAGCAATTGCTCGTCCCTGCCACGATTCGGATTCCCGCCGGCTTGATGTCGGCATCTTTTCCGGTGACGGCAATCGATGATTTCGTACCTCAAGGCAGACGAATCGTCAGAATCAACGCAACGGGCGACGGTGTCATCGCAGCCGCTGTAGATATTGCTATTTCCGACAACGACCCAGCTTTCTGGACCAATCCGGTGAGCCCATTTGATGTAAACAACAATGGAGATACGGACCCACTCGATGTGCTCATTATCATCAACGAAATCAACCTGAACGGCACTCGCTCTCTCAACCCAAGTTTCGACCGAAGTCTCCCATTCGTCGATGTCAATCGCAACGGCCAAATCGACCCACTGGACGTATTGGCTGTGATCAACGAAATCAATCGTTGATTCGCTTGCTTGGCACTGGCTTTTAGCCTTTGACTAAGAATATGTGGGATGATGAAATATTCAGTCGAGGGAGTCGCTCGTGCAACTTGGCCATCGTCACTCTATCCAACTTGAAATCCTCTCGTCGGACCGCTAAGCTAGGAATCGGCATCTTCCTCCCACTCCATTCGTGAGAACAGCCCATGACACACCGATGCGCATTCTTTTTTCTCACCGTCTTTATTTGCATGTCGTGCTCAACAGCAACATACCCCAGCACCGTCACCGCCGACGAGACCAAGTTGCGGCCACTTTTCAATGGCAAGGATTTCTCTAATTTCAAGTCTGAGGGTGCCGCAGAGTTTTGGCGCATCGAAAACGAAGTGCTCATCGGTGAAAACAATGCGGAACAAAAGGGGCACTATCTTTGGACCGAGAAGTCCTACGGTGACTTCATACTCGAGTTCGACGTGCGATGGAAGGCAAAGACAGATCGGGGTGTCGATACAGGAATAGAAATGCGACAGCCGAAAATTCAGTTGCAGCTTGGAGTGTCCGGTAGCCTGCGCGTGGATATGTCAGGGTCGTTCTACACCGGTGGTAAACCCGCTTATCCTGAGGCAGGTCAAGCAAAGGATGCAAAGAAGCTCATGAAACCCGAAGGAGAATGGAATACGTTTCGAATTCAAGCTAAGGGAGACACGTTTACCTGTTGGATCAATGGCGAAAAGGCCTCCCAATATTCGGATGCGAAATTCTCTGGAGCAGCACCCCTCGGCCTACAGATTCACGGGGGAGTCGAAATGAAATGCGACTATCGCAATATTAAGATCGCGGAGCTCTGATTCTTCCGACCCAAGAAGACACGGCCGACAAAAGATAGCAGGCACGCTCCGCCGTGCCGTATGCTTGCGTATATTGGCTGGGTTTTCAGGCGGCCGGCACATGGAATGTGCCTGCTACTTTGACTTTTGTCGGCTGTGTTTATTCCTTTGAGTTTAACGCATCCTCGATCATTTTCAGAAAGACTTGTGAGACACTTTTTTCAAATGGCTCGGTTGGAATCGACTGTTTGTCTGAAATGGTGGTCATGCGTCGCTGGAATTCACGCAGACGCTCTTCGTTGGTGTTCTCACGGACTGTGAGGCGTCCGGAGCGTTGATCTTTGGTTGCGACATTTTGCACGGCAAACTCCATGTCTTGAAGAGACAGCTTACCCTCCGAGGCCGAACGCAGCCACCGGTCGCAAGCCGCACCAAATTCTTGCTTTTCCGCATCCGTCATGTTGGAAGCCTGAGCCGCACGATTCAATTGCTCAACGACCCCCCACTGCAATACGGGGCTATCGGTCATTCTCAACACCAACCGCGAAAGCTGGCGCGAGGATAGTTCTTCACGTTCCATGTCCTCAGACAATCCATAGAGACGTTCGACAATGTTCTGCTGGTCTAGTCTGCTCAGCGGCGATTGCTCAACCCAAGGTATCAGCTGCTCTCGAACAGAATAAGCAGCCCGACGACCTTTGCTTCCAGTCATCATGGCTGCCATAGCGATCATCGCAAGGCTGAGGCAGATTGCTCCAATCACGACCACTATCAAACAGGCAGGGCCAAGAGAAACGTCCTTTTGAGCACCACCAGAACCGCGAATTTCCTTGGCTTCATTGGCCATTAGTCATTAAACTCAATAGAGAGAATTTCGAACTTGAGATTGCCGCGCGGCGCTTGAATCTCCACTTTTTCACCAACCTTTTTCCCGACAAGAGCCATCCCAAAGGGGCTACTGGACAGGATGCGTCCAACTTCGTAGTCCTCGTCGCCTGCTCCAACAAGCGTGTATTGTTCTTCATCCCCCCAGGGATCCTTGACCTTGACCGTCGCACCAAAGCCAACACGATCCTTTGGCAACGTCGACGTATCAATGATGTGGGCATTGCTGAGTTTTGATTTCAAAGCATTGATCTTCGACTGCACCATCCCTTGGTTTTCACGCTGCGCATGGTACTCCGCATTTTCCTTGAGGTCCCCTTCAGCGCGAGCTTCCGCAATTTTTTCTGAGATTCGAGGCATTTCTTCGTTTTCGAGCCTCTCCACTTCAGCTTTGATACGGTTGTACCCGTCCCGGGTCATTGGTACGTACTCGCTCATCATGCACTCCTATGTCCTGATACCCTAAAAAAAATTGCGACTTGTCCTCTCAACTGAAGAAAAGCCGCATTGTGTTTTCAAATGGGATTGGTGAGGCTTACACCTAACCCTGAGCCACACCGTGCCCCACTTACACTAGACCTCTATCTTTCTCTTGACCACCGGATTGTCAAGTTCAATCGGCGGTTGCCTCATAGATAGGAAGATGCCTGTAGTAAACCTCCAAGGATAACAAATTCAGGGTAGTCACGTAGAGCCTACCGCCAAAACGCCCCCAAGCGTCTGGAATTCGTCCGTTCGGCTCCCAGGAACCAGCGAACTCACCATCCGTCTTTTGTGTCCGGATCAACATCGGATAAAGTTTGCCGTACCAGGCTTTCCAGCGATTTCCACCCATATGAAACATTACCTGAGTCGCATAATACCAATAATAAGTGTCTCGCTGCGGGCTTTGAGGGGTTCCTTCTGCGGGTAGCCTTTCCATCAACCAATCGGTCCCACTTTGCATGTCCGGATTCTCGCGACGCCAGCCTAAATACAATCGCATCAACAACCCGACACTTGTCATCACCGGAGTGGGAACTCGTCCATGGCGAGTGGAAGGCAAATCGGCAGCTTGCCAATTGTAACGGTAGAGGTACTTTTGCGATTCGCTTGCCTGCGAACCCTCCAGCCATTTCGCAATGCCTTTGTAGGACTCGTTGGCAACTTCTAGCCCAGAAAGCTCTGCGCTCTTGAGCGCCATCATGCACCAACCCGTCACACTCGTATCGGAACCAATCTTGGGTTGATACCTCCATCCTCCCCCTTGAGGATCTTGGCTCTGAACTAGGAAATTGATCGCCCCTTGTGCATTCTTTTTTATCGACTCATCTTGCGTCATTCCATATGCTTCACACAATGCTAAGGTTGCAATCGCATGGCTATAGAGCCACGAGTTGCCATCCGACTTGGGATCTGTTCGCACATAGAGGTCGCCGTTGGGTCGTTGGTTTTTGACCATCCATGACAATGCCCTGCCGCAAACTCCTTCATACTTGAACTGTCGATGTGTGTAACCTGCCCCTTGGAAAGACAACAACGCCAACGCAGTTGCAGCCGTATCGCTACGAATATCAACCACCTCGCCAAAGTCCTCCAAATGCCAGGACCCATCTCCCCTTTGATATTTGGCTAAAAACTGCAAACCGTTCTCGATCGCCTGTTCTGTTTGCGGACCAAGTGGCCCAAGCTCGGCCGCATCATCATGCTCTCGATTGCGTTTCATCCTTTGTGAAAATGCGGGCGTTGGAATAGGTACCGCCGCGTTTGCAATCTTCGGACCACCGGTTTCCGGCCGACGCAATCGATCTACCGTGAGTTCGGCATCTCGAATTTCAGGCAATGCCATATCGCGTTTGATGGGATCAAGCCCCTTTCGTGGCAATTCAAGCAAAGGAGCCGTCCAAACATCACGTCCCACTTCCAGGGAGGGTGATCCTACGGTTGGATTCAGACTCAGAGTTTCGCTCCCACTTTGAGACTTCGAGTTGCTTGCGGAACGTTTACCAACATCGGATTTTCCAACATCGCTCGATGCCATTGCTTGCGCGAGTTCTTCGCCGATTGATTTTGAATCAGGTGCGTCAGGCGGCCGACCGCTCAGCATTGGTACGGGTTGGCTAGCTGCCGGAGCAGCCGTTGTCCCAATAGAGTCTTGCTCTAGACGGCGACCTCCTGCAAATTCATTCATCGCCAATCGCGGGTCCGATAAGAAGGAACTGTCGGAAAGCGATGCGGAACTTTCGCTTCGAATTTTTGCGCTCGGAAATGCTTTGAGAGAAGCACGTCCGAGATTCGGATCAAGTTTTGAGGCAGCCGAAAAATCGGATATTTCTACATTCCGTATAGTCGATCCCATCGAACTATTGGAACGTGAATTCACTTCCGTATTGCGTTCGGAAAGGCTATCAGAATCTGTTTTTGTGGACGTAGCGCCCAGTTTGGGAACAGGGACGTCGACGGCCATCGGCTTGTCTGACGCGGCGTCTCGCCCACCGCGTTTCAACAAACTAGGGCGATCAGGCAAAGCGATTGCAGTTCGATTCAAGGCCTTTTCCAACTCGCGATTTGTACTCTTTTCATCACGCGTTTTGGTGCTCTTGCGAATCCCTTGTTGCGATCCTTGATTGGCTCGGCTCTCAATTTCCAAACTTGCTGGCGGCATTTCTGAAATCGTATTTCTATTATGCATCGGAGTCTCCGCCCTTTCCATGTCCATGGCCGCCGCAGCTAAAACCTGCGAAGGCGTCGGTTGCGAAGACTCCAATCTGGGAACGTCTATAACCTGTTCTTGCCGATCCAAGTTCTTATTCGGATCCGGCCTATCCAGTTTTTCGGCTGTAGACGTAATGGTCGGCTGACTTGGGGAGGCTTCCTTTCTTGGCTTGACAAAGGGCTTCTCGGAAAGCGTGGGTTTGATCTCGTCTTTGATCAAGTCAATGTTGAGCTTTGCGGACTCATCCGATTGAGGCAAAAGATCCCTATCCTCCTGCGCAACATTTTGTTCGGTTTTAACAGGTTTCAGATAGTCTGGACGCGATTCGTTAGAACTCGCGGGTTGAAAATACTGAGGGCTCGTCAACTTTTGAGATACCGGTACAACATTTAGCTTTTGCATTTCAGATGGCCAATAGCTACTAAACAGTACCATGTTGACCGCAAAAAGCATAAAAAACAAATGCAATCCGACACTCAATAAGAAACCCAGCTGGATCGATTTTTCGATGAAATCATTGGCAAGCACTCGCGTAATCATCGAGGTGGCGACCAAACAAGTCGGAACCCCCAGAACATATATCCAAGCATTCTGGAGTGGATTCGGATCGTCAAATCGCAACAACCTCAAAACCAACAACAATACCATCAGCCCTAACAGCAGTAACGCAGCATCCAATGCCCAAAGGCCGGAACTCCTGTTTATCGAGACTCGGTTCAAAACCCCACCTTTGCGTCTGTAGATATTTTATAGGAAGCGACTTTCAATTTCGTGCACAGATCCATCACCGACACGACTGCCTGAAAAGCAACGTTGCGATCGCCACGGATAATGACCATCTGATTGACAGGATTGTCAGCAACCGCTCGCTTCAGCGTTGTTTCGACTTTCTCCAAGGTCATGCGTTCGCCAAGAATCATGTATTGGCCTGCTCCGTCGACGTTGACTACCAATTCAGTCGGCTCAACGGTCATGGGCATCGCATTCGCCGCCGACGGCAATTGAACTGGCAACTCCCTATCGTCCTGTGCAAATCGGGTCGCAACCAAGAAAAAGATAAGCAACAAAAACACCACGTCAATCAGTGGCGTCAAGTTGAGGGAATCGAGCGCCTTGCCCTTTTTGATCTGAATCGCCATATCAACGCATCTTGTCCTTCAGCCAATCACGAATCCCCTTCAATCTCTCAGGACTGATTGTATCGGGTTCCCATGGGTCTATGCCAGCGATAGGGGCAGACCATTTTTCAAGTATTTGGATGGCATCAATTTTTTGCGATAAATTTCCCGTCGAGAGGATGTCCACCAGCGGTCCGGCAGACATCAATTGGTTCTTGGCTAGCCTTTCCGACGTCCTTTTACGAATGACCGGTCTGCGATCGCGAAGCAAGGCGATTAGTTCAACGACGGCCTTTGAGTCGACCGGCTTGTCTTCGCGAAGTATGCGCTGCGTCTGCGGATTGGCAGAATCGAAATATTCATCGAGCCACGTTTGCAGTTTTTTGAGTCCAGCAAACCCTTCGTTGCTTGCAACTACCTCTTGGTCAATTCCAAGTATTCGAAACGCGGGGACCGCGTTCACTTTCCAATCCTTGACTAATACCGCCTCTTTGTCGACGTCCACTTTGACAACAACCCACCGTTGAAAAATAGACACTGCGATCGGTGACTCGAGTTCCTTCTCAAGTTGCTTGCACGGCCCACACCATTCCGCCCCAAGCACAACCAAAATAGGTCGAGCCAGCGCGTCCCCTTTTTCCACCGCTTCGTCATAGTCCTGGAACAATGGCAGGACTTCGGTCGGCGGAATCTTTGGAGTGCTTGTGGGCGCTTGTCCATTTAGCCAACTCGCAAATTGGAACAAAACCAAGAGCCAAAGCGCGAAAAAGGTCGCAGCTAATTTAGTCACAACTCGAATGCTCATTAGCCCTATCGTTCTCATGCCAAGATCTTGGAACACCTGAATATTCTCCCACTTTTTGGATTCTCGTGTGCAACTAGCAACTAGCAACTAGCAACTAGCAACTAGCAACTAGCAACTAGCATCTAGCATCTAGCGTCTAGCGTCTAGCATCTAGCATCTAGCAACTAGCAACTAACATCTCGCGTTCGCAAGCCCCAGTGTATCGCTATCTCACTCAACGCTGCGAATATAAAATGCTCCAAGATCCTCAGTTTTTTTGAAATCCAGCGTGAACCACCGGGGCGTCAGACACAATTTGGGTCTTTGCCGAATGTATCGATTAAGACGATTAGCACCCAATCTAATCCAGAAACTTCACGCGACCCTCGCTGTTTAGCCACACTGCAGCGCCAGCGTGACCCATATTTCTTGGCCATTTCCGTTTAATATTAACTCGATGATTTAGTGAAACATGACAACCGAACGCGACACCACCAATTGCCTCACCACGGAAAGCAAAGCTCTCGCGGTCAATCTCGATCCGCGCCGATACGGATCCTTTGCAGAAATTGGCGCCGGCCAAGAAGTCGTGCGTTGGTTTTTTCGCGTCGGCGGAGCGGCTGGTACCATTGCCAAGAGCATGTCTGCTTATGACATGACTGTAAGTGACGCTATCTACGGCCAGTGTGAACGATATGTCTGCCGACAACGACTCGAAGACATGTTAGATCATGAGCATTCCCTTAACCTCGAACGACTGAAAGAAAGTCGAGGCGATACGACAGCGTTCTTCGCTTTCGCCGACACCGTCTCGGCTCGCAACTTCAAAGGGACCAACGACTGCCACGGTTGGATGGGTGTTCGATTCCAATCCCATCCTGGCGATCAAGACAGCCAAATAATCATTCACGTTCGCATGCTTGACACCGAAAATGCATTGCAACAAGAAGCGATCGGAATGATCGGGGTCAATCTGCTTTACGGCGCCTTTTTTCTCAATCATGAACCCGACCTCTTGGTCGAATCCTTGCTCGATAACCTGAGCACTCGCCGCATTGAAATCGACATGATCGAATTTTCAGGCATTGCATTCCGAAACGTCGACAACCGTGTGATGAGTTTGCGACTCGTACAATTAGGGCTAAGCAACGCAGCTATGTTCTCGGCCAAAGGAGAAGTGCTCCAGCCGTCCGAAGTGCTATACAAGAAACCAATTCTCGTGGAACGCGGAAGCTTCCGACCATTGACCAACGTCAATCTAGATATGCTCCGTTCGGCTCACGAAAAATTCTGCCAAGAACCCGACGTTGAAGCGGACCAAGTCGTTGCGTTGGCCGAAATCACAATGCGAAATCTACAAGCAAATGGCGATATCGACTTGCGTGACTTCCTTGCTCGCGTTGACACCCTAGCAGCATGCGGGATGACGGTCCTGATTTCGGACTACTTTGAATACTATCGGCTTGCCGCATATTTGGCTCGCTACACCAAGAAAAAGATCGGCATCACCATGGGGGCAGGAAGTCTCTGCGATCTGTTTGACCACAAATACTATTCCGAACTTGATGGCGGTATCCTCGAATCGTTTGGCCGGTTATTCAAAAACGATCTCAAACTCTACATCTATCCCTTGCAGAATCGAAATACCGGAGAACTGATGACTATTGATAATCTCAAGGTCGCACCAGAACTACGGAAACTCTACGAATACCTAGTGGACAAGGGCTGCATCGAGCAACTGGATAACTTCAACCCGCAGAACCTAGCAACATTCTCGAGAGACGTGTTACGTCAAATTCAAGCAGGCGATCCGAGTTGGGTCGAACATGTCCCTGCCGAAGTTGCCGAAGTCATTCAGAGAAGAGCGTTTTTTGGGTACCGACGAACACCCGTTGTGAAACAAGCCAAACCTGCATTTTTATCTTCCAGCGTGAGCAATGCACCTTTTTTGATGTCACCAACGAGTTCGTGATTACTTCAGTTCGCCGCAATCGCGAATACTAATGTAAGCCTGTGGCTCACCGTTTTCGCTATTGGTCCCAAACTTTTCGATCTTCTTCACCACATCCATGCCTTCCAGCACTTTGCCGAAAACAACATGTCTTTGGTCGAGATGAGGCGTCGGCACAGTTGTGATAAAGAACTGAGAACCGTTGGTGTTCCGCCCGGAATTCGCCATGCTTAGCAAACCAGGTTCTGTGTGCGCAAACTTAAATGCTTCGTCGTTGAAGGTTTCGCCATAAATACTCTCACCGCCAGTTCCATTCCCCTTGGTGAAGTCACCACCCTGGAGCATGAATCTCGGAACGATGCGATGGAATATGCTCCCCTTGAAATGCAATGGTTTTCCGAGCTTACCCATCCCTTTTTCACCGGTGCAGAGACAACGAAAATTCTCGGCTGTCCGCGGCACATCGTCTCCGAATAGCCCCATCACGATCCGACCTGCATCATCATCGCCAATCGATATATCAAAGAATACCTTCGAAGTAATGTTGCCCGTCGGCTTGTCGTCGACTTTTTCTGCTGGAGGTTTAGTATTGGTTTTATCTACATCGCAGGCGAAAAGAAATGAGAAACTGGAGATCATAAAAAAAAGGCCAATCGCAGTTCGCGACATCTTGTAACTCCGATATTGCAGCGTTTTTGAAGTAAATTTTGGACGAAGTTGATTCCGAATGAGTCATTGTAACCCGGATTCACACAATTGGTGAAAACCGAATCCGTCGACTACGGAGCTCGCGAGGCACCGAATGGATGTTTGGCTAAGGCCGAACCACGATCTTAAGAACTCTATTGTTGTAGCTGTCGGTAATATAAAGTTCTCCAGTTATCGGGTGCACTGTCACTCCATGTGGTCTTGCAAGCTGGCAGTTACTCGCATTTCCTCCAACTCCTTCCGCACCCGACACCCCCGTCCCGGCAATTCGACTAATTGTTCCGTCGTTTGGATCGTAACGACGGACCAAGTGATTCTCCGCATCCGCTATGATTACGCGATTCACGCGATCAACACATAGATGCTTGGGACCATTCAACCTCGCAGTGATTGCAGGTTCTATGAAAGCACTTTCCCCCCCTTTTTTACCACTGCTATTGACTACCGTTCGAATAGTTCCATCCGGCTTGACCATACGTAACGCATTCCCGCCTCGCTCGAGGACGTATACATTCCCATTCTGATCGGCAGCCACTGCGCGAGGATCGACCAGCGGTGCATCGATAGCGATAGCCCCATCGATTGGAATTCCCTTTTCACCATTACCTGCCACAACAGTGGTTATGCCGGTTTGCAAGTCGAGCCGATGAATGCGATGCAAGTCCGCGATATAGAGAACGTTGCCACCTGGACCCATAGAAATGCAATAAGGCCCAAATCCTTTGGCTCTTTCGATCGGCACGTGAAAACCAACCAAAGAATCGACCCGGTTGGTCTTGGGATCCACTCGGCGAATAAGTCCATTCCATGTGTCCGCGATAAGAATGCGACCATCTGCCCCGATCGCCAAATTGTGAGGGCCATTGAATTGAGCAGCGAGCGCCGGACCTCCGTCCCCCGAGAATCCACCTTCACTTTTCCCTGCAATATGCGACAGGACCCCTGCATCATTCACTTTCAGCAATCGATTCCCTGATGCCATCTCAACAATCCATAAATGATTGGATGCGTCAAACGCAGTTCCAAAGGGTTCTTTTAGAGTTGCTTCTGTCGCTTTGATATCCACGGCATCCCTGGTTCCGCCAGCGACCAATACAATCTGATCATCGAACATGGATTTGCGAATGACCCGTATTTTGTGGGCTTCGCTATCGCCGATGAAGATGGAACCGTCAGTGTCGACGAAGATTCCATGCAGCCTTGCGAGTTTGCATTCTAACGGATCACCATCCGGACCATCGCCTATGCTCCCTGTCCCTGCAACCAGTTCCAGATCGCCCGTCTTCGCGTTGATCATTCGAACACTGTGACTCTCTGTGTCTGCAAGCCATACATTTCCAAGTTGATCAATGGCAATTCCTTTGGGCCCCTTGAGCTCAGCTAATTTGGCCGGACCACCGTTGCCTTGGAATCCACTCTTGCCTGTTCCTGCCTTGTGCGCGATCACTCCGTTCTTCAAATCCAATTGAAAGACTTGATTGCCCTCGCGAGTCGCTAACCACAGATTCCCCTTCAAGTCAAAATCGATCGAACGCGGACCGTTAAGGGGCGTTCCGACAATGGGTGATCCATCAGGTGTCTGTCCAGGTTTACCGGTTCCAGCTATTGTTTCAATTTGGTTGGTTGCCATGTCGATGCGACGAACAACATGATTGCCGATATCGCAAACATAGAGATGCCCGTCGGGACCAAATTGAATACTATGCGGCTTATTGAACTGAGCCGACGATGCCGGACCACCATCTCCGGAATATCCCATTTTGCCATTGCCCGCAAAGGTAGAAATCTTCCCGGTTTTTGCATCAATCTTCCTAACTGCATGATTCATCATGTCCACGACATAGAGATGCCCATGCTTATCAAAGCGGATCTCGTGCGGGAGATTAAAGCTGGCATTCAATGCGGAACCGCCATCACCGTCATACCCCTTCGCTCCATTGCCCGCCTTGGTTTCAATTGTGCCATCCTGCCGAATTCGTCGAATTCGTTGCCCTGAGTATTCGCAAAACCAAATACAGTTGTCAGGCCCGCGAACGACCCCAAATGGGTTGTCGAGTTGGGCCTCGATCGCTGGCCCGCCGTCGCCACTGTGGCCTGGTTTCCCTATGCCAGCAAAGGTCTGAATCGTCCAGTCCGATTCCGCATTCGCATTCAAGAACGCTAGCAAAACGATGAGCACGAGACGAGTCATGGGGTACCAACAAGCTAAGAGGATGCGCCAGTTTTCGCTAGCGCGGACATAAATTAGTCCACATAATTGCTCAGTTTAGCATGTTGAATCGTCGCGATCAGACGATGTCTTCAGGTTGCGCGAATTTGACGCTCCAATAACATATTCTTCTGAATTCAATGCTCGCATTAGATAATACGATGCTCGAAAAAATGACCTTGAGTCAATAGCACCCTTTCGAGGAGACTCCCACGACATCCGTATAAATTATGTACATGATACTTGCTCGCACTTCGAAAACTATGCGAACCCCATCGACCGATCAAGTAGCAATCGAAAGACCAGTGCGGTGGGATCATCCTTTGGACCGCGAAATGGTGACTCGCGATATTCAATGGATGTTAAAAGTCCCGCCTTTTTCGGAAATGAACCCCGAGTTATTCCCGACACAGGGTTCACTCGAAGACTTAATCCGCCACGACACACGCATTCTGAGGTATGAGCCAGGCGACATTGTGATTCGCGAAGGGGACTACGGTGGCAGCGCTTATTTGGTTTTGCGAGGATCGGTTCGGGCGTTCTTAGAATCGCTTTGGCACCCCCGAGGCAAGCCCTCGGATTCCGGGAGTCCGAGTAACTGGCAAGCTTGGCTTAAGCAGAGGTTCAGCTCAAGCCGTAGCGCGACACTCCCTGAGAGCAACGGCAATCGACGTGGACGAAGTCGTAGCGGCAAACAATCCTTCAACTCTGAGCAAAAACGCCAAACTCCGATCCAGCAAGTCGAAATAGCGGATGGGAAGAACCGAATCTTCTTGCAAGACATCAATGCTGTGATCGACGGATTCGAATCTGAACCGCTTGGCATGGGCGAAATATTCGGAGAGATGGCCGCAATCACTCGGAGTCAACATCGCTACACAGTGGTTGCCGACACCCCAACAGTCATCTTGGAAATCCGTTGGCAAGGCCTACGTATGATGCGTCGGGACAAGCACTTTCGCGAGTATCTGGAAACTCGTTTTCGCGAAACGAGTTTGCAAACGCACTTGCGAGAGACTCCGTTATTGCGATTTCTTGACGAAGCTGCGATGGCGATCGTGATCGCGGAAACCCAGATCCAATCACTAGGGGAACGCGAATGGTTTTCCGAATATCGGGACTCACAAAAACTGGATGTACAAACACAAATTGCACTGGAACCGGTGATCGCAACCGAGGGGCAGTCAGTGAAAGACCTCATTCTCATACGCTCTGGTTTTGCGAGGTTAAGTTTTGAACAAGGCCGCGGGCATCGGACCGTTGCGTATCTTGGCCGCGGGCATGTCTTTGGGCTTTCCGAATTGGCCCATCGATTTCGAAATCCAACCATAAAACCTCTTCCGTACCAAGAGTCTTTGCGGGCCCTTGGTTTCGTCGACTTACTCCGTATACCTTGCAAAATTGTCTTGTCGCACGTGATCCCAAAAATCCGAAGTGCTGAGTTGCCACAGCCGATTGCCAATCCGCGTTACACCTCTGATGGACTTGTGGTTTCACATGTTTTGCCACAATCTAGCTTAGGAAACGTAGTCGCTGCTGAGGGGACGTTAGCCAAGCTTGAGACCTCTTTAGTGGAATTCCTTGTCGATGAGAGACTGATCAACGGCAAGCAGACGATGATGATCGACCTGGACCGGTGTACCGGCTGCGACGAGTGTGTGAAGGCTTGCGCGACGACACATCGAGGGACCCCTCGTTTTGTTCGCAACGGACCACAATTCGGTCCACTGCTTTTTGCCCATGCTTGCATGCATTGTGCTGATCCTGTCTGCATGATCGGTTGCCCAACGGGCGCAATTGCGCGCGATCAGGACTCCGGCGTTATCTCCATTGACTCTCATACGTGTATTGGATGCAAGACTTGCTCGGAAAGCTGCCCGTACGACAACATTGTCATGGTTCAAGTGCGGGATCATCAAGGGCGTGCTGCAGTGGACCGCAAAACAAATTTACCGATCCTACAAGCCTCCAAGTGCGATATGTGCCAGGAGCTAAAAACAGGTCCTGCCTGCCAAACTGCTTGCCCGCATCAAGCGCTTTTTCGACTCGATACTAGTGAAACCGGTCCACTCGAACGGTTGCTCGCAACGAGGGTGCTCTAGTGGTCGCCAATACACAAACGCAGATCCGTTCGAATCCCACGTCAGTAAGATCCCTGCCACCTTTCCTGCTTCGTTTGTCGCGTCGCGCGATCCCCAGCTCCGTCGTCATTGTCGCTTGGCTATTCCTGCGAAGCATTCGAAACCGATCCGCAGCCAGTTTGCAAAACGAGGCCTTTGTTACAGGATATTCGCTTGCAGCGATTTGCGTTCTATTAGTGTTATTGGGGGTCCGGAAACGGATTGTCTCTGTACCATTGGGACGAATGGCTATTTGGCAACAGGCCCATCATTATCTCGGCCTATTTAGCGTGGGTGCTTACGCACTTCACGCAGGCTTTTTTACTTCTGGCTGGCTTGAATCGGCCTTGGCCATCAACTTTTGGGCCATCGCTTTGAGCGGCTTGGTTGGATGGTACGTAAATCAAAATGCACCACGGTTATTGCGAGCCGCTGGTTCGCAAATCTTGCGGCAGGACATCCCCGAACGGTCCAAACACTTTGCCAAGCATGCTTACGAACTCGCAATACTCTCCGCAAGCAACAACAACTCAGCTGCCTTGGCAGAGCACTACCGAAATTACTTAACGCCCTTCTTTGCAACGCGACGTAGTATGCTCTACACACTCAATCCCACGGGAAGCCAACGACGTCGGCTATTGGCCAAACTCGAAAACGTAGACCGTTATCTTGGCGAAGAGGGGCGAAAGCAGAGACAAAGAATGAGTACGCTAGTTCAAGCAAAAGATGACCTCGATTTCCAATGTGCCATTCAAAACCGTATTCGGCTTTGGGCGGCCTTGCATACTTGGGTCTTAGGCAGCTTCCTCGTTCTCGCGATCGCGCACGTCGTTGTCGCGCATGGATACAGTAGCGCGTGGTAGAGAGCTAAAATGGAACACTATCGACTGCCTGGCCAACGATACAAGTGCGGAAACGCTCAGAACGGGACACCCTGCTATTATGGTCCAATCGGCGCGCGATGTTCGCAAAGGCATACCGATCCAGCGCAGGGCATTACCTGCCGACCCATTCGGACTCTGCGTTGGTGGAACCGTTCGATTCAATTGGCAACAACACTTATCGCGATCGTCGCAGTTAGCTTAGCTTGGAGCAATGTTGGTGGGAAGAATACGATTGCGCCAGGTTCGCTATCACGATCCCATGCGCAGCTGCTTGTTTCTTCCCAACATAAATCCAACGGAAACCTTTCTATTGATTCCGAAAACCGATGCGCAGCATGCCATCCTGGCTTGGAAGGATCCGCGTCGACAATGGCCGAATCCAAGCAATCGGATCTTTGCATGAAATGCCACGTCCAGGAAATGCCAGACGCAGTGCATGGCTCACCGCATGACCTACACGGCAATTCGCTTGAACAATTGCTCGCCCGCGGTGATCAAACCAAGACCAATTCAACTTGGGCTAAATTCATCAGTCGATCAACAGTCGATTGGAACACTGCGCCCCTCGAATGCGGTCAATGCCACCGTGAGCATCAAGGTGCGTTTCACAACCTAAAGGATATCTCGTCGCAAAGATGCCAAGCCTGCCATCGCGACCAGTATCAATCCTTTTCAACCGATCATCCTGAATTCAAAACCTACCCATACGGTCGAACCAAGAACATTGAGTTTGACCATCGCAAACATCAGGATCTACACTTCTCAAAAAAGGGAGCAAGTTTCGATTGCAAGTCGTGCCACGTTCAATCCGAACAAGTGGGTGTTGTGGGACAAGTCTTCCGTAGTATCCCATTCGAACAGGCGTGTGCTTCGTGTCACACCGAACCGATCAAGTCTGCAATCCAGGATGGACTAATCGTCCTACAAGTCCCAAGCATCAATCGAAAAGAATTGCTTCTAGCAGGCACTGACATCGGCAAGTGGCCAATGCAAGCTAGCCAATTGACCGACGGGACGATCCCGCCAATTATGCGATTGTTAATGGAGTCGGAGCCAGGTGGAAAAGCGTTGCTTAGTGAATTGCCAATTACCGGGCGACTCGTCGAGCTCGATGCAAACGATGGGGCAAGCCAAGCCACACTTTTGAAGCTGTCTGCGATGACGAAACGGCTGTTTCGAAAACTGGCGAACGAAGGGCAGCGGGGCTTCCGCTCGTCCGTTGAAAAACTGATTTCGACTTCCAGCACCGTGCCGCCTAATCCATCCAGTCCCCAGTCAAGTTATTGGCTGGACAAGTTAGCCAACGGCGTCCCTCCGGATCTCTTTCGGGCAGCTTGGTCCGAATGGTTCGAGGACGGAAAAACCACCCCGATCGCAAGTCAAGCTAAGCCAAATGATCCTAACGCAATACGCCCCGCACCGGTTCGTTTTTCGTCGACCATTCGACGACAAGACGATGATCTTCTAGGCGACATTGGCTCACTGATTGTTCCCAAGGCCGACGACAAACTTAATAGCGACCCCAGCAACCTCCTCCACTCTCAAACTCAAGATGACAGTGAGGCTCTTCGATTCAAAGATTCGCGAGCATGGGACCAATTGGCTTTCGGCGGCTGGATGATCGATCGACAGCGAATGGCCATCGTCTATATCCCGAAGGGGCATGCTGACGAATGGCTATCCAAGTGGATTGAACTTGAGGAATTCAGGCCAAGTCGCCATTTGTCACTCGACACACAAGGCACACAAAACAAGATTGAGTTGGCGAAGCAATGTCGTCAATGCCATGCCCTGCATTCGACTGTCGAAAAGACACCATTGGATCCGTCGCGTCCCACGAAGTGGAGCGTCGCGTTTCGATTCAGCAATGAAAGCTCCTTACGCCAAGACTCATCGCTTCCAGCAGACGATTTGAATGAGTGCTGGAAAGCCAAGCGGCGTGCTGCAAACCTTCGTCCCATTACGAAGTTCGACCACACTCCACACTTAACACTGCCTAGCATTAGCGACTGCCGCTCCTGCCATCAACTATTGAGCAACACCGATTTAGTGTCTTCTCACCAAGAGTTTGCCCCGATGCAAAAATCGCAATGTGCGAGTTGTCATCAACCGAATGCAGCCGGAGACTCGTGCACGCAGTGCCACAACTACCACGTCGGGAATAGGGGATGGTTTGAAGGGAATTGAGTTTCGGCGATGGGAACATTGTCAGGAAGCTCCCAATCATTGGAGATCGAAAATCCGCGAGACGTGTCAGTCACTATTCCCCTGTGCAAGTGCTTTTTCAATCGCACTTGTTAAACTCATTGGCGAAGTGGTTGGCGAAAACCTTCCAAGCACCGCTCCGTCACGTCCGACCAGAAACTTGGTGAAATTCCACTTGATACTTTCGCTTCCAAGAATCCCCTTGGCCTTCGATTTGAGCAGTGCGAAGAGTGCATGTGTATTCTTTCCGTTGACCTCAATTTTGGAGAACATCGGGAACGAAACGTTGTATCTGAGCGAACAAAACTCCTTGATCGATGACTCGTCTTTGGATTCCTGCGCACCGAACTGATTGCAAGGAAAACCGAGGACAACGAGCCCACGATTATTGTATTGATCAAATAGCAATTGCAATTGTTCGTATTGCGATGTGAAGACACATTGACTTGCGACATTCACGATCAACAAGACGGATCCGCGATACCGTTCCAGTGAATAGGTCTCGCCGTCGATGGTTCGAACCGAGAGACTATAAATCGGCTGTGCGGTGGAAGTTTTGGTCAAGGTCTTTTGCGTTTTCTATAAGTTTGAGCTACACCATGACCGGTTCAGACTCACGCAGCGGAGCGATCTCATGAATAAACTTGGCCGATAGCCCAAGATCTGGCAGCAATTGTTTGCAAGTGATTCTCGAAGACTCATAGATTACGGGGAGTCCACTGCCGGGGTGCGTTCCTCCGCCCACCAAATAGACTCCATCCAATTCCTCAAACTTATTGTGGGGCCTTAGGTGGAGCATCTGCCCAAGATTGTGGGCAAGGTTGAACGTGGCTCCGCGATAGACAGAGAAATCGTCTTGCCAATTCGCTGGTGTAACAATTTGTTCGTATTCAATTCGGCTTTGCAAGTCTGCCATACCGAATTGCCCCAATTTTTTGAAAGCGAGCTCTCGAAAAGTTTGCGTCTGCGCATCGTCCCAGGGCGTATTTGGGTTCAAATGAGGGACCGGAACCAAAACATAGATTGTGCTTTTTCCTTCTGGGGCAAGTGACGGATCGGATATGCATGGATTCTGCACGTAGATAGAAGGGTCATCCGGAAGTACAAGTTCTTTTTCTATCTGGCGAAGATTTCGTGCGTAGTCCTTAGAGATATGAATGGTATGGTGCTTTAGGTCGTCGTATCGTCCACGAATCCCTAAATACATCATGAAGGTGGAGCAAGAGAATCGCTTTTTTCCGATCTTGGCATTGGACCAACGTCTCCGCAGATTATCTGGCACGAGCTTTTGCATCGAGTGGGCAAAGTCCGCGTTGATCACAAACGCGTCCGCTTCGTACCGCGCCTGCGCCGTAACCACCGCGGTAACACGTTTTCCACTGAACTCAAGACTCTCCACTGGTTCATTGGTTCGCACTTCGCACCCCATCTCGATGGCCATTTCTGCCATCCGTTCACTAACCTGGCCGCAACCGCCGATCGGATGGAACACACCGTATTCGTATTCCAGAAACGATAGGATCGAAAATAGGCTAGGGCATTTGAACGGCGACATACCGAGATATTTGGCTTGAAAGGAAAAGGCGATAACCAACCTAGGGTCTCGAAAGTAACTCTCCAATTCACGTCCAAGCGTCTTCCACGGTTTGACAAGTGACGCTGCGGCAAGCACCGACGGCCGCAACAAGTCCATCATGCTATTGAATGGCGATTCTAGGATAGGACGGAACTTTGCCAACTTGACTCGATTGTGATCGATGTACTTCTTCAACGCCCCAACATCCTGAGGCGATATTTCAGCAATTTGGCGGTCCATTTCGACCATATCGTTAGTACAGTCCAAATGCCCACCGGCGCCGAAGGAAACGCGATACTGTGGGTCCAACCGCTTCATCGGAATTTCCGCGTCGATGTCACGTCCAACCGACTGGAATATCTCCTTCAAAATGCGAGGGTAAAGATAAAACGTAGGGCCCGTGTCAAATCGAAACCCGTCGGCATAGATGCTGGCACAACGCCCACCCACCTGGGATCGCGACTCCAAAACGGTCACTTCCGCTCCACCATGAGCGAGTTGCAGGGCCGCCGCCAATCCACCAGGCCCGGCACCAATAATCACAACGCGACGCTTCGACATGTGTTTTCGCATTCCTACTAGCTCGAAACCTGAAATTCTGCACTCAGGTGAAAAACGAAACGAAACTCGATTCGTATGCTGATGTTATAGCAGATAGACAAGTCATTCAAGAAAGGCCAATTTGCTAAAAGTCCGGCAGTTCACTCCTTGATAGAATCCCGATTCAAGATTCAGATAATTCTGTTGTTAGCAACCATCATTTCGCAAGTCTTCGTGCGTCGGGAATCGGATCATCAATATGCATTTTAGTATTCGTTCAATCATCTTGGCTGCACTCTTGTGTTTTGTCGTAACCAATACTCGTGCGGATGAGGTTCGGATTGGAGCATGGAACATCGAATGGCTCGGGTTCCCGAACATGCGAGGAAACCCAGGCAAGGGCATTGCTCAGGACCCTTCCGATCTCGCTACCTACATTGCTGAGGCCAAGCTCGATGTTCTTGCGCTCGAGGAAATAGGGGTGGAAACGGACAATGCTCCTTGGAAAAGCAATTCGCTCGACCGAACTTTCGAAGCTCTGAAGAAAGCCCACGGCCAGACATGGCAATATTTGTTGTTCGCTAAAGCAGACTACCCCGACAATACAGAAGAATTCATCACTCGCGGCCAGCATATCGGTATTGCCTGGCGTAGCGACCGCGTGAAAATTGTCGGTGAGCCCTTTTCACTCCCCGTAGGAAAAAACGATTTGTACGGAGACAAATTTTGGGAACGGCGAGCGACTGCAGTAAAGCTTTCATTCGGCGATGGCAAAACCGACGTGGTGTTTGTGCCCGTCCATTTGAAATCCAATCGCAACGATGCCAACGCCGCGGACCCGATGTTCACCCAGAAACAACGCATTGCCGAAGCGAAAGCGTTCGTCGCCAATCTTAATTTATTAAAACAGAAATTCAAAGACGAAGATGTTGTGCTACTCGGCGACACAAACTTCCTCGCGCCTGAGGACGAGACTCCAAAGGTTCTTACCGACGCTGGATTCACCGATTTAAATCAAGCAGACCGAGGTACTACGGCAGCATGGGGCTCCGGGTATTCGAGTGCGCCGTTCGATCGAATCTTCGTCCCATCGAGCCAGCCCGAGTTCAAAAACTCGGTACAAAAAATCCACGCTACCAAAAACGGATCGGACGACGAGATAAAGGATTTTAGGAAGCGCCATTCGGACCACTATCTGGTATCCTGCGTCGTCGAAGTCGGCAATGACGACGATTAATCAGCAGACTGAGTTTCGCCACCCGCTCGGGTAGACATCGCTTGGTAAACACGGAAATCCACTTGGTCCGTTATGAGCCGAACCGAGCCATCGCCAAAAAGGAAGTTGGCGTAGCCGACATGCGGTGCAGAAACATCGCGATCATCGGAAAATGAACTGTTCGGAGTATGCCCTGTTTGGAAGAGCACCATATGTCCGTGGTCATCCAATGCATCATCGAGATCGCGTACAGCACCCGCCCAGGTTGTTTCATACGCAAAATGCGGACCATGCACGCCACCACGTCGAAATGGGCCGTTTTGCCGTTCGCCGCCAGCGATCGTGTTCGATAATCCGTCCGCAATCTCTGCAAACCGCGTCCTACTATTGCGGCTAAAAATCCCGTCTCGCTTCTCTTGAGTTTGGTCTAAGTCCGGAGGACCGAACGAACCGACATAACTTGCCATTGCATATCGCTCATCTCCCATCTCAACAAAGCCCAACGCCGAAACCGTGTCTTCTGGGCACAGAAAGACCGGTAAGTGCTTTTCGCGAATCGCAGCGTTCCGAGCATCGAACAACGGCAGTTGGAAATTCAACTGCGAATAGACGTTGGACTCTTCCAGGAATGGAAGTGTCGCGGCTCCCCATCCGAAGCCAGCATGGTTCCCCTCACTTCCGCGTCGATAGATATACCCCGCGGGCAAACGCTGGTTTGCGGATTCGTAGTTGTGTAGTCCAAGCCCAATTTGTTTCAAATTGTTATCGCAACTTATTCGCCTCGCAGCCGCTCGAGCCTGCTGGACTGCGGGCATAAGCAATCCAGCCAACGTCCCTATGATTGCAATCACGACTAACAATTCCACCAACGAGAACCCTCTGCGATCAATACCCAATCTCCCCCAATTGGAAAGGATACTCCGCATTTTACGCACCCTTGCTTTCAGAAAACGAAGCAGTTCCATTAAGAACCACTCGCATAGTTTTGCCTGATCGTCGCATCCGGTAGCCCAGGCCCATGATCGCAATTCCAATTGTCGCAAGAGCGAACGAAGTGGGCTCAGGCACTGCGGTTATCGTCCCTGTGTACGACCCAGAAGAACCAAAATTCGCGGTAATCGCAGCTGGCGCACCCACCCGGATCAGAGCGTTTAAGTTACTCTCATTTACCATGCTATCGGCGATGGCGTTTCCAAAGAAACTAACACTCAAGGAACCGTTAGGTCCACTGGTATTGAACAGCAGCGTGGCCTGATCCATCGCCCCAGACTCGCTCACAAAAATATTGCCACCAGTGATGTTCAAGGATAGCGCCGAAAAAGTGAGCATACCGGAGTTGACTGTCCCGATCCCAGGAAGGGATGAATCAAAGTCCAATTGAACGTTGAAGCTCCTTTGCGGCGGCAAGTCACCCAACAAACTTCCCGTCCCAGAAGTGAACTGCCCCCCAAAGTTGATGATCCCGCCCAATGCAGGCAATGACCACATCATTACAAACGCACACACAAATCCAAATCCTGCACTTCGATACATCGACTGACTCCCATTACTTATAGATAAAAATTTGTTGTCTAAAGCTTCCACAGACTCGCTAAACTTCGAGAAAGGAATCTTCCTCGCTGCGGTTGGCCAGATAGCCTGCGAGGGTGTTCAGAAGTCCCTCCTCAACAGTCTCGTCGACCCAGAAGTCTCGATCTTTTTCCTTGAAAGCTTCGAACCACATGGCCAATTGGTTCTTCAACAAGGAAAGGTAAGGGTCGGTATCGAGCCCCCTTGTGTCGTCACTGATCAATCCTTGCTCTCCTCGGTTCAAAACATTGATCACCATCAACACATCCAGAGGTGAGACAACGCCGTCGACATCAACATCGAGATCATCTAATGCAAACGTCTCTTCTGTAGAGCGATTGAGGCTATTGACGATGACGAGCACATCCAACGGTGTAACGTAGCCATCCCGGTCTGTATCGCCCGGCAACCGCTTTGCGAGTGTCCCGACGGTCGACCTTTCAAAGGCTCCGATATCTGCGTTCGCGCCTTGCGGGCGTGCAATCCCACGCTGATCGACTGAAAGTGATGGCCCCACGGCTGCGTCTATCGCGGGGCTTCCCGTCAAAATGGCATGAGTTTCCGTCGGACCACCATTATTTTGAAGCGATCCAAGCCTTGGATTGACATTGTTTATATTCCCAGCCTGCACGCCTGTAATTGTCGCGCCAGCTGGGTTCCCAATGAGGTTACTTCCTTTACTCATGATCGCTCCAGCGACGTCTGCGCCGACTGCAGCAAAATTGGTTGCAATGATACTACCAAAAATACTAACTGTGCCACCGACTGAGTTGATCCCTCCACCCTGATTGGCGTTATTCGACGCGATCGTGACGCTTGTCAAATCGGTCGTCCCGCCAAGACTTTGTATACCACCCCCCGCTTTCGCAAAATTCGAAGAGACGGTGGAGTTGATTATCTGATGACTACCACCTTCGATCAAAATCCCGCCGCCTGATTCGTTTGCAATATTTCGAGAGACTGTCGAAGAAACGATCGTAATCGAACCACTTGCCCCGTCGGCAAACAGACCCGCGCCCATGGTGGCGATATTCCCGTCCACTGTCGAATCTGTAACCGTCAATGTTCCCGAACTTGAATTCCACAGGCCTCCACCTTCCAACGCAGCAAAGTTCTGTGTAATTGTGCTACCGACAATCGTAATGCGACTTGCACCTGTAGCGTGCACGCCACCCCCATTGCCCGGCGCCCCAATGACGCGATTCGCGGTAACGGTCACTGTGTTCAGTTGCGTTGTGCCGCCATTGTCCTCAATACCGCCACCCGCTCGGTTCGCAATATTTGAACCGATGAAAGAATTGCTTACGACAACCGTACCTCCAAGATTGAAAATGCCGCCGCCAGACCCGCTCGTTCCATCCGCCACGTTCCCAAATAAGAACGCATTGTTGAGCGAAATAGCACCACCATTATTGAATACCGCTCCACCGCCGTCGTCGGCAGTTGGACCATGAGCACGATTGTTCGCGATAACAACATTGCCAAGGGCGAAGAGTGCACCTCCACGCTGTATCCAAATCGCACCGCCTTCGGTCGCCGCTTGGTTGCTTACCAAGGAGCCGCCCGATATGGTCACCCCAGCCGTTCCACTCGTGTGAATTGCGCCCCCATTTCCTGCGGCTGAAGCTCCACCAGTTGCAGTGTTTGAAAACAACACGCTGGTAAGTAGACCTATCGAGCCATTGACGATCTCTACTCCGCCACCCGCGCGTTTGGACGTGTTAAACGACAGCGTACTACCCGTGATTGACACCGCACCAACTAGACTCAACAACCCGCCACCGCTGCCGCTGGTTCCACTAGCAACATTGTTGCTGATCGTTGCGCCCGTGATTGTCAGCGTGCCCGCATTGTTGAACACACCTCCTCCACCATCGTCCGATGCATTCCCTCGAGCTGTGTTGCGTGTGATCAGGGTCCC
>JANMGH010000165.1:0-1710 GCA_031374515.1 Pirellula sp.
AACTTGTCCAATTCGAATGATTGCCCATTGCTCACCAACGCCACCCTCGCGCCACAACACGGTCGCATCCCCACTGGCATACGAAGGTACCAAAACCCCACTATTCACCGTAACGAAGTTCACGGGTGGCAACGCGTCAGAAACAACCAATCGGCAAGCTGTTGCGCCAGCGATGCACACTCTGCCTATCTCGCCTGCGGGACATGGCCCCTGAACAATTCCCCAGCGTCTTGGTAATGGAGCAACGGTCCTGAATGCAAAATTGTGGATAAATTCCTGCTCGTTTTGACTGGGAGTGATAACGGGTGCTCCAAGCCCGATGACAGAGCATTGCTCCAAGTTGGAACCCGAGTCGTTTAGCATTTTCACCGTGGTCGCACTTTGTAGCGCGGTCTCAAGCGTTGGGGCAAGAAATTTTATTCGCCCGTTTCGAAATTCCTCGACCACGCGAAGCATATCGCCCCAGTCTTTTGCACTGATTGCAAGTGGATCGCCGCGCTGTGGCATTATGCACTCAATCCCAAGAGACCAAAGTCTGCACGCGGGTATACCCTCTCCACATAAGCTGCTTTAGGCCTGCGTACTATCCGATGTGCCGTACTGTCGACTTCGTCGGCATAAAACAGCCACATATAGTCCCAACCTTCCTTGTTGATGACTTCGATGTCCGGAGTAAAGACGATGGAACCGATATTCGGACTAGCAGCAAAGTTGTAGGTGATCTCAAAATCCTCGAGCCCACGACGTTGGCCAGTAGAGCCGAGGAACAGTACTTCACCCGCTGCGAAGTTCTTGAACGATGCGTTGTTGACCTTGCCGGTCAGCTGGAAGAGAGTGTTTTTGTAAGAAGTACTTACGAAGATCCTTGGTATGTAATGGGTTTCCGAAAACTTATAAGCTGGGATGGTGATGTCAACGCCATCGACCCGATCATCGCTGACTCCAATTGCCCCCTGAAAATCCGGCGCTAAAGGACCGAATCGATTCGTGCCAAAGCTTTGCGTTACATGGACAGTGCCACCAGTGGTATCAAATGACTCCGATGATTGGTTGCGGATCTTGTAATTCACATTGGCGAGCCAAACTCCGCCACCCTGCGGATCCAGTGTATAGTTGTCCGCATCGAGTCCATCGAAAAGTGCAGGCGCAGTGTCTTCCAACTTGGCTGCAATTCGAAGTTCGTCATCGCTGCGCCACAGGTTGAAGATGAGCGTGGCAGTCGGATCCCGGCTTATGTTAAGCGGGCGCGAGTCGAATCGCTCGACACAGAATACTTCATCGTCACCCGGGCCCGAGAGCCCAGGCCATAGGGGAGAGTCGGCCGGAACGCTCATATGAAGCGAGCTCCAGCGTTCTGCTTCATCCACTGGAGCATGGCAGCGGTGTTCTTTGCCGTCTCAGCGGACGATTTTTCAATGGTATCTGATTGCAGGCCTCGAGCACCGAACGCACTGAACGTCCCTTTAGATTCGATGCGTGTCTTTGCTTCAGTGAGGCTCTTCTCTGGATTGTACTTGTCGGTTAAAAGACTTTCGGGATCGAAGCCGAACTTGTTCTTGCGTGTTTTGAAGTCTGGCTTGAATTCTTGGACTGCTTTTAATGAGGACTCGTAGTTTTGCTTTGCAGTATCGAACTCGGCGTTCGCCTGTCCCATTAGCGTATCGGTAGCTTTGGCTCGGTCGGTTTGGCGTAGCTGCCTGTCAGATTCAA
>JANMGH010000180.1:0-43133 GCA_031374515.1 Pirellula sp.
CAAATGTATCTTGAGGACGTGATAACACACCTGAACCGAGGGACCGCAAAGCCAGAACAACTGCTTCCAGATGTCTGGAAGGCGAGCCACCCAGAAGCGATTCGAACCTATCGAGAAGAAGAGCGACGAGACAAAGCCGAGCTAGCAAGGCTGCGCACCGCCTCTCGGATCTCGCAATCTTAGGCTTACGGTCGGCTCAAATTGCCGGCCACCGTCGCCAAAAATCCAGACCGATGGCTCTGTACGCTTACTCCGCACTGCGTCTCCAACACCAGAAAATCGGACTTGAGAATCAAAGATCGAGATGTTGACTGCTGGAGGGACGAATCGTGTACTCACTACAGAACAGTTGGGACAACTGTTCTACTCTGTTTTTTCACTAGGCGTGGTTTGCGATACCGTAGTGGATACCTCACACGTTGGCAAAGAAGCCTGTAATTGCTCTAACAAGTCAGAATCGAAGCTGCCGTGTAAGTATTTGAGCCTATGCATCGACTTCAATGTTTGGATTGCACGTTCTGGTTCTACGACCAAACCCACTTTCAATGCTTGCAAGTTCTTGAAATTGCTGATCCAGTCGGCGGCTCTTGAGTCCAAATTGGCTCCCAATTCCACGACCCAGGCTTCTGAACACTCCGATAAAATCCTATCTGCGGCAATCCCCATTTTTGCCAAAACGAGCACCTCTGCATGCTGATCAAGATCAAAGTAGCTGTGCGATCTCGCTGATGTACGCAGCGAAGTCAGCGTCTTCTCCTTGCAACAACTGAGGGAGGGCTGAGCGAAAGTCTTCTCTGCGGCACCACTCTCGCATGAAGTCGTCCCAAGAGAGCCAACGTCGGCGCTGGCTATCCGTCATGTTATCATGGTAAGCCGTCAAATAGGCCCGTTCAAACAGCGAGATCAGAATCTCAAACAAGACTTGCATACGTTCGCGTTGTTCGTCTGTAAGGTCAGGGGTCGCACTCTGAGTTCGAAGCTTCAAATCCGAATGGTCCAGAACGAGCTTCAGGAAATCGATATAGGCATCGGATAGCAACTGGTAAACTTCTTCGTCTTCGTTTTCGCGTTCTTTCCGCTGCTCTAATACGAATGTGTAAATGGCGAGTGGCAGCCCAAACACCGTGACGATGTTGGCGACGATTTGCCAAAGGTCAAGCATGGTCATGGTCGTTGTACTCTCTCTGCTTGCATTCCAGTAATCGAAGCCATTGCCGGTAATCCATTGTACATAACTGAGTAGCACAGAGGGCTCAAATGTTCCCACCGCGCGTCTCTGTATCCGCAGCGCTAACTCTGCGCACTTGCAAGTGGCGTAAGCTTCCAGCGTTGGGCTTAAGAAACCGGACGCTTCCGCGTTCCCGCTGATGTTGGGAGTTTTGTTCCGTTTGCAAAAGCGGACGAGATTCAAGACTTTTGGCACGAGCCGCATCGTCACGGGCGAGTTTGCCGATTGGGAGGTGCAGGATATGTGCAACGGAAACCTTTACTGCTGGGGGGCATTCTGTCGATAGCACCGTCAAATAGCTATGGTTCGGCGGCAACTTACCACATCTATGTATTGATGGAAACGCTTGCGTTGACTTCCAGGTTCCCTCTTCCGATCCCCGTCGATGCAATTAGAAAAACCGCCTTCAAAACGAAAAGGATTTCGTGCATATGAAATACGTACCGTCGCTCCGACATTCGTCGCGAGCGTGCGCCCTGTTCGCTGCGCTAACTATCTCAAAATCACCGTTTGCCACAGCCCAAGATGAACCGCGACAATTCGTTAATGTGGGTTCTCAATCGGTCTATGTAGAGGACGAGTACCCTAGCACAAGCAATAGCAAATACCTGGTTGGAACACAATCTCCAGCTCCGATAGTCGATACCGCCACAGTTGCTTTGGACATTGTTCCCGATGCGCAAAAAGACGCAGAGGCCGCCAAAAAGAAGGCCGCTGAAAAGAAGAAAAAGGAAGAACTGAAAAAGAAGGTCGCAACTGCTTACAAGGATCCTTTCTTTCAAAACGACTTCAGTTATTTGAGCAACCCGGACTACAAAGGCTACAACGTCGGCGAGGGAATCAAGCAGCTTCAGGTGGGAGACTGTGGCAAATTGGATATCGGCGGCCAGTATCGACTGCGATACCACGGCGAGCACAATATGCGAGGGGTTGGACTGACGGGGCGAGATGACAATTTTCTTCTCGACCGCACGCGCCTATATGCAGACTACAAGATCAACAAGCGAGCCCGAGTATTCGCTGAGTTTCTCGACGCAGGCAGTTCGTATGAGAACTTTGCCCCTAGACAAATCGAAGTACAGCGCTTTGATGCGCAAAATCTGTTCGGTGACTTAGTCCTAATCGATTCCGACTTGGGAAAACTTACGGGCCGTGTGGGACGACAAGAATTGCTGTTCGGATCTCAACGACTTCTTTCGCCTCTGGACTGGGCCAACAATCGACGACGCTTTGATGGTGGTCGACTGACTTGGAGCAACGAAGACCGAACGACCGATTTTCTGTTGGTTCGTCCAGAGAACATCAACTTTAGTAAATTTGATTCGCCAAACCAGAATCAAGCACTTTGGGGCGTCTACAACACCAACAAGATGCTCGAAAATGGGACGATTGACACGTACTATCTCGGCTTCGAAGATACATCGACCAATCTGCACGTGCATACACTTGGCACGGCATTCAAAGGCGAAGTGGACGGGCTTTTGTGGGATGAAGAGTTGGGTTATCAACTAGGAAAGAACCCAGACGGCTCTGATATTTCGGCCTACTCGCTTACATTTGGACTTGGCGCAAAATCCAAGGGTTCCATGAAGCCTACGCTTTGGATGTACTACGACTGGGCGAGCGGCGACGACTCCATCAACAACGGTTGGAATCAACTGTTTCCCTTGGGGCATAAGTATCTCGGGTTCATGGACTTGTTCGGACGACGGAACATTCATGATGTGAACAGCATTTTGACCTTTAGCCCAACCGACAAGCTTACCATCTTGGCTTGGTACCACTATTTGTTTTTAGCCAACGGCGCTCAAGGTCCATACAACGTTACCAATACCGCCTTCAATCCGGGCGGCACAGTCGGCAATCGCGATCTTGGTCACGAGATTGACTTGTTGGGTACCTACAAAGTGAGTGCGCGAAGCGATTTGGTTTTGGGTTATTCGCACTTCTTTGCGGGCAAGTACTACGATACGAGCCTAAATGCCAACGGGGCAGCGCTGTTCAATGGCGACGCGGACTTCTTCTACTCGCAGTGGCACTACAATTTTTAGCAGGTCACTCTTGTCGAGAGTGACATGATGATTCAGCGTTTCAGTCTAAGCAAGGAACGCTGGCTCACTTTGGTCCGCGAACCTCGACGCGTCGCGGGCTACAGATCGATTTAGCCGCTTATTGGTTAAACATTCAGTAGGTCGCACATGGCAAGTGCGACCTACTGAATGGACGCGTTTAGGTTGGTTAGATTCCAGAGAATTTTTTCGATGCCTGGCCTGTCGCGATGTTCCGCGGCTTCATGGAGATTCCGTGAGAGTGCAGTTACCTCGGTCAATCCTGCGTTGCCGGCGCTTCCTATCATGCGGTGCGAGATGAACTCGAGACCAGCATAGTCGCCCTTGATGAACATCCCGTACAGCACGTCAATGTCGTCAGGAAGAGTAGCCATGAACTTTTGGGCAAGCTTGCGTTTCAGTTGTTCGAAGTGCGATTCAAATTCGTTCGTGCGGTCTGTTCCGATTTCCTTCTTGATGCATTTGGTCGCCTCGATGGCCACGCGCAGCTGCGCCAGCGAAAGCGGTTTGTGCAGTACGCGTGCGAATAGCTTAATTCTGGCGTCACTCTCTGCTGTCAAATGGATCTCCGCCGTGATGAGGAAGACTCGCGATGAGCCAAGAGGATTTGTTTTACCGAAGACAGCGAGAAGATTTGGAAAGTCTAGACCATCGCCATCGGCAAGGTTTCTATCCATTAGGACGATATCGAAGCGGTGAAGTCGGAACTTGGCAACAGACTCAGTGAGGCTTGATACCGACATGGTTCGATACCCAAGATGTCGCATATAGGATCGCATTACCAACAAATTGGTTGGAGAGTCGTCGACAATCAAAGCGGTTGGCTTTGGGCCATTTGCTGTTGCTAAAGCCATTTCGGATGGAGGTACTTGTTGATTTGGTGAAACCCGGTCCGCTTCGTTTGCTGTGGCAACTTGAATTGGCAGAATGACTGTAAACTGACTCCCCTGTCCCAGTTTACTGCTCAAAGAAATAGTGCCGCCGAGATTTTTTACGATCGCTTGTGTGATCGCTAACCCTAAGCCCATACCCCGGCCAAATGAGGTCGACGTTTCGGTGCTGGTACAGCGGCTAAAACTAGCAAAGATCCGGTCTTGATCGGTTGGTGAAATGCCAATGCCAGTATCTTCGATCGCTATGCACAAGGATCTGTGCGATATTTGGGTTTCGATGCTCGCACTGCAGCGAACGACTCCGCTGTTGGTGTATCGAATTGCATTTTGAAGTAAATTCGAGAGGACCTGGCGCAGTCTGTCTGCGTCGATAGTGACCCAATTTGGCAGGGCCTTGTCCAAATGCAATTCAAACTGGAGCCCTTTTAAGCGAGCTGGAGGACTCATCACTTTCGAGATGCTTTCCAGTAGTCCTGGAAGGCTGGTGACCTGAGGATGCACGACGAATTCTCTCCCCTGTTCGATACTCGCAACATCCAAGAGATCGTCGACAAGGCATAAAAGAGAGGACGAGGCATCGTTTGCCAAACGAATCATATTCCGTTGGTCCGGCCGCAATTTGGTTTGTTCGATCAAGCCCAACATGCCAAGAATCGCATGGAGCGGCGTTCGGAGCTCATGGCTTACCCGTGCCAGGAAATCTGTCTTGGCAAGATTGGCATTTTCGGCGACGTCTTTTGCGTTTTTCAGCTCGTCAGAGGTGCTTTGCAACTTTGTGAGCGAGCGGTTGAGCGAAGCAACAGCGGGAGAAAAGATAAAGGCTCCTTCGCAAATCAACACCCCGATGGTGGCCAACAAGAGTGCGGTCTCAATCCACCGTAGACGATTGACGCGGTCCCGAGCTTCTTGTTCAATTAGTGTTACAATTGCATCCATTCCTGCCAAAAACGAGTCGCTATGGAAACCGATTTTTTGACGGTTCACGGTTGTAAGGGCTTCTTCTCCCTGCATTGAGGATCGCTCTAATTCGGTTTCGATGATCGCTCGGAGTGAGTCGAAATGCGGTTTCAATTCGTTGAAGAGTTGTTGAACCGATTGGCTATTGTTGCCAGGCAGTTGCAATGTTGCTGACCCGAGTTGAAGTCCTTGGTGGTTTTGAGACCAGGTGTTGAGATCTTGACGCAATTTGGCGATCAAGTCGTTGGGTAGCGATGCACTGGTCTGAGATAAGTATTTCGTAAGTGCCAATTCGAACGTCATTCGGGTCAATCGTTGACTGAGCATTCGCTGTCTGCCAGCGATATTGACAATTCGAGAATCTCCTTCCAATTGGATGATTGCTTTTTGAACAACCAGTTGCCCAACAATCGCTAGTAGGGCGATCGAGCCAAGGGCTGCCATATACAGAATAGTCAGGCGCTTGGACAATGAAGCAATGCGCGTCTTGTTTGCATCAGCCATGTACGTCGTCCAACGGAAGATCATCAGTCAAAGCGTTTGCCGATTCGGATGGACTACTTGCATTCATTTTTCTGCGAAGACTGGTTCTTGTGATGCCGAGAATTTTTGCGGCCTTCAGACGATTTCCACCAGTGTGTCGCATTACCAGCCCGAGGAGTTGTTCGTCTAACAATGCGATAGCTTGTTCGTACAAACAGTCCGAACCATCTGTGATTTGTTGGTCGACAAAGGCGCTCAAGTCCCAGACGCAATCCCTGCCGAAACTTGCAATGGAAATCGGGCGGGTTGGATCACGAATGGTAGGGGATTCACTGGAATGGCCGACGTTCAGGAGTCGCATCAGCGCATCGGTTGCTAGAACGGCGCCTCGGGACTCCGTAAGGACTCCTTGCAGAACGCTTTTCAATTCCGCAATGTTCCCTGGCCAATCATAGTTTTTCAATAGCTGTAACGCGCCGCTACTTACCCTCGGAGGGCACTGTCCTTCTTGGGTAGAAGACACATTTGCAATTCGCTGCATAAAATGGGAAACGAGCAACTCTAAGTCCTCTTGTCGCTCTCGCAGAGCAGGAACACGAATTACGAATGGGCTAACAAAATAGAAGAGATCGTTGCGAATCTTAAATGTTTGGACGAGGTCTCGAATCTTGGACGAGGTGGCAAGAATAACTCTCGTATCTGTTGAGACGCCATTGATTGAATTACTTTGGAAAAATCGCAGCAGTCGCGATTGAGTAGCGACGGACCAACTGTCGATGTCGTCGATCATCAGTGTCCCGCCGTTGCATTCCAGAAGTGCTGGCAATTTGGATCCGGTTGACAAGCTAGATTCGGGAGAAGAATTGGCGGACGCTATCTCGATGCTACTGATTCTGCCGAACAATTCGATTTGCAATTCGTCGTCACTGAATTCTTTACTGGAAATTTTTCGAAAGGGCCCTGACGCAAGGTATCCGTTTTGATGAATGGATCGTGAAATCATTTCTTTGCCCGTGCCAACCTCTCCTTCGATCAGGACTGGAGATCTCAGGTTGGCGAGCCGGCCGATAGACTTATAGACTTCTTGCATTCCGCGACAACGGCCGACCAGGATGTCGCTCTCAATTGCCTTACTCGAATCGTTTTCCACCAAAACAGGTAGGCGGGTCAATCGACGGTACTCAATTGCCTCCGCGACCCGTTGACGGAGCAATTTGAATTCGATCGGCTTAGCAAGGTACTCAAATGCTCCTCGCTTGATTGCTTCGATAGCCGTCTTCGAACCAGCTTGTGCTGTGATGTAAAGAATCGGACGCAATCGATCTTGCGAAATAAGCTCGGGAATTCGATCGATACCTTCACCGTCGGGCAAAAGATGGTCCAGTAAGACAACGTCAATGCGCTGCTTACTGGCAATCCGTACGCCTTCGGAAAGGGATGTCGCCGACAGGATGCTGGTCGACTCGTTGTCGAACAAATCATGAACCAGGGTATGCATCCCTGGATCGTCGTCAACGACAAGTATTCTTACGCAATCTCCCCTGGAAATAGACATCATGCCCCTTTTTATGGATTCTCGGCGGGTAATCCGGAGGACGGGCGTAAAGCCTGCCAGCATGATTGTAAACACGCTGGGACAAGGTCCTAGGATACGCAACGCGGCTGGGGAGGGCACCCGCGAGATGTGTATGACTATAGTCCAATCGCCATCTCAATGAAACCCAAAGATGAGCACAAAATGCTCAGATGACACTTGTGGAACCAACTCATGGATGATGTTTCTGCGAGCTACTGCCTTCGGTTATTCATGGAGGATGCAATGAAAGCGGGCAAGTAAATTCCTTCGGCGAATTGCAGAATAATCCTTAAGGGGAGTTAGAGCGACGCTGACGACAGTTCGAAGGCCAGTTGGTTTTCGTTGGTGAGCTCGCCAGCCCAAGTCAGGGCAATTCACTTTGATTCCTTGGCGCGATAGCTGCATTGGGGTCTAAGCGTTCTGGGGAGTAGCTTCTCGATCCAGATTCCCCAAATCGGCACTTTTAGCAGTCCTACTTTTTTTGTTGGAACGTTCTGATGCACCTAAGTTCACAAAAAGCAACACGCCGGCACTTACTCCAATCGGCCGTAGCATGCGGATCGATGGTCGGTGTCTCGCAGTTTCCGTCCTTCATTCCGGCGGTTTACGCTTCGGATGCCCCGGAAAAGTCTAAAGTCAATTTTGGTTTCATCGCATTGACGGACTGTTCACCTTTGGTGATTGCGCACGAAAAGGGTTTGTTTAAGAAATACGGGATCGAGTCGGTACCGGTGAAACCAGCGAATTGGGCTGCGGTTCGCGACGCTCTCGTCAAAGGGGATGTCGATTGCACACACATGTTGTTGGGGATGCCGATCGCAAGCACGATGGGTCTGGGGGGAACCAAAGCCGTGCCAATGATTGTTCCGTGGATTCTCAATCGCAATGGACAAGCGATTACGTTGAAAACCGATTGGATTGGGAAGGTATCCGGAGATCCCAAGGCGCTCAAGCCACTCATCGATGATTCCAACAAGAAGGGAGTTAAGCCGACGTTTGCAATGACCTTTCCACCGGGAACGCACGCGATGTGGATGCGGTATTTTCTCGCGGCGGGTGGAGTCAACCCAGACAAGGACGTCGACTTGATCACTATTCCGCCTCCGCAGATGGTTCAGAACATGAAAGTCGGAAAGATGGACGGCTTCTGTGTCGGCGAGCCTTGGAACGCTCGTTCGATCGCGGAAAAAGTCGGTTACACTTCCGTCACCACTCAGGAAATTTGGAAGGACCATCCCGAGAAAGTTTGCGCGTTCACGGCTGAGTTTGCGAGCAAGAACCCTAGGACCGTCAAGGCAATTCTCAAAGCTGTTCACGAAGCGAGCGTCTGGCTCGACGATCTGAAGAATCGCGCCGAGCAATGCGATATCGTCTCGCGAGACGCATACATCAAATGCAACAAGGACCAAATTCTTGGTCGACTGATGGGGCAACTCGACTACGGCGACGGTCGCAAGAAAGAGGATGCGAACTACATGATTTTCAGCTCTCGCAATTGCAACTACCCACAATTAGCGTATGCCAAGTGGTGGGTGACTCAGTTGCGACGTTGGGGAATGGTTGAGGGCAAGCAGGACTACGAAGCGATCGCCAGCAAGGTAATGCAACCGAGCATCTACGAAGAAGCGATGAAGGAAATCGGCTACTCGCATGGCGGTGCCGACAACAAGCCTTGGACCATGATGGACGGTGTAACTTTCGATCCCACAGCCGACTTAGAGTCATACGCGAAGGGATTCGCGATCAAGAATCTTAAGGGATAGGTTCCCGAGGGAATTGGCGATCGCCGCAGCGTATTCGAAATGCTGCCGCATCGCGCTACCGACGAAAACATGCGAGACCAAACAACACTTATGAATACAACCAAATTAAACAAGTTGTTCGTCGACAACGTGGCTTTGCCGGCAATCGGCATTGCCATTTGCATACTGCTTTGGTGCTTTTTGTCCTGGGCCACCTGGGACGCCAGCACCAGCTCGAGCGATTTTCCGTCTCCTATCACCACTTGGAATGATAGCGCAAAGTACTTTACTAGTCCCTTTTCGCACAACGATGCCGAAGGCTTCGACGGCATTGGGCTGGAGATCTGGCGATCGCTCAAGTTGGTAGGCATGGGCTATGGGATGGCTATCTTGGCCGCAGTACCGATAGGGTTTTTGCTCGGGGGGAGCTATCGTTTTGCGAGGATGTTTGATCCGATTTTTCAGATTCTTCGTCCTATCTCACCACTTGCATGGTTCCCGCTGGCAGGTCTCATTGTGATAGCCATTCGGCGTCACAACAAAGAGATCGATGCCACGCAGTTGCAGTGTGTTTTTACGATCGCAATGTGTTCGATTTGGCCAACGATCCTCAATACAGCGGTGGGTGTTCGAGCCATCCCGCAGGACTATCTCAACGTTGCGAAAGTCCTGCGGCTTTCGTCGTTCAAGTTGTTTTCCAAAATTTTGTTGCCAGCGACAATTCCATATATGTTCACTGGCTTTCGATTGAGTCTTGGGATCGCTTGGTTGGTGATCGTGGCCGCTGAGATGCTATCGGGCAAGAGTGGTATCGGTGCGTTCGTCAACAACCAGTATCAATCGGGCACTTACGGGCCGATGATCGCGGCAGTGATTGTCATCGGATTGGTGGGATTTGTTCTAGACCGCCTCATGAATGTTCTTGAAAAGAACGCAACACAGATCCTCAGTTGCCCGTCATTGATGGTTCGGTTGTTACAAACGATGCGCACGCGATCTTCCGCTTCCTTCGCGAGTGCCGAAACTATTCCTTCGTTGATCCAAAAGGAGACCTTCGATGCCCCTGCTTGAATTGCGAGATGTTTCGAAGGGATATGGGAAAGGAGTAATGCGAACGGAGGTTCTACATAACATGAGCTTGTCCGTGGACGATGGCGAGTTTGTTGCCATCGTTGGTTATTCTGGTACCGGAAAAACCACTCTACTCTCTGCATTGGCAGGCTTAAAGCCACCCGATTCAGGCCAGGTGCTCATCAAAGGAGAGGCGGTAACGCAGCCAGGGCCAGACCGAGGTGTAGTCTTTCAGAACTACTCGCTGCTCCCTTGGTTGACAGTCTTGGAAAATGTGATGTTTGCAACGCAGCAAGTGTTTCCGAACCTGACTCATACGGAACAAGTGACACACTGCGAAAAGTATATAGGGATGGTTAAGCTATTGCATGCAAAGAACAAAAAGCCCAGCGAGCTATCGGGTGGTATGCGGCAACGCGTTTCCCTAGCACGAACCTTGGCAACGCAACCCAGGGTGCTGCTTATGGACGAGCCACTCTCAGCGCTCGACGCATTGACACGCGCTACACTGCAAAGCGAGATCGTGAGCATTTGGGAGCGTGACCGCCGAACGGTGGTATTAATCACAAACGATGTCGACGAAGCGATACTGATGGCGGACCGCGTTGTCCCCCTCCTGCCGGGCAATCGTGAGGGTGCAACGCTTGGAAAGCCATTCGTAGTTGAAATCGATCGACCTCGCAACCGTGAGACAATGGTCCACCATCCAAAATACAAGCCGCTCAAGAAGGCGATCATCCAGTTGCTTCTCAACGCGCGTCGCGATTCGCAACTACTCGATTTTGAACCTAGTCCTCGCTCCGAACTTGTCACCGTTTCCTAATTGATGACTCCAATGACAAAAACACTCCTCAAGCAAAAAAAGTATCTCGAGTGCTGGCGGCTTCGCAAAGAGTTTAAAACGGATAAGGGTTGGTTCCTAGCTGTTCGAGACTTCACATTGAACATGGCAGAGGGCGAATTTGTTTCGATCATTGGGCACAGCGGTTGCGGAAAGAGCACTGTCTTATCGATGGTTGCAGGGCTGCATGAATTGAATGGTGGCGGTATGGTTCTTGATAATCATGAAATAGTGGGTGCCGGCCCAGATCGCGCGGTGGTGTTTCAATCGCCCAATTTGTTACCTTGGCTAACTGCCCTCGAAAACGTGACGTTAGGATTAGAGCAAGTGCAACCCAAGGCTTCGGATGCGGAGCGAACGGAGATCGCCCACAGCTGGTTGAAACGCGTCGGACTCGGTCGAGCTTTCAACAAGAAACCCGCGGAGCTAAGCCAAGGAATGCAACAACGAGTCGGGATCGCTAGAGCGTTTGCTTTGGAACCCAAGATGCTACTGCTTGACGAACCCTTTGGAATGTTGGATTCGTTAACGCGCATCGAATTGCAGGATGTGTTACTCGATGTTTGGAGCACACACCAAACGACGACCATGATGGTTACGCACGATGTCGATGAAGCCGTCCTGCTAAGCGATCGCATTGTAATGATGACCAATGGGCCAGCTGCGACTGTCGGCGACATTCTGTCGATCCCCTTTGATAGACCTAGAAAGAGAGAATGCGTAATGGAAACGAATGCGTTTTTGCACTATCGCGACGAGGTGATTCGGTTTCTGGAGCATCCCGCAGAACGCGTTGCGTAGCGACTATCAAAGAGAGTGGAAAAGACTTCCAGACTGCCGATTTGGAAAGGATAGTCAAGGTGCCTGTCCTACTTGCCGTGCCGCATTTTTTTTACCTAATTGTTTTATTTCCTATGTCAGTCACTATTGTGCCAACGTCAACTCCAAGTCTTCTTGAATTGCTTCTCCAAGAGCAAGGTGAGATGAGCGCAGTCGATCGTTTTGCGGATTGGCACGACGTTTCATCGATTTCCGCTCAGACATACCAAGCGTTGATGCCTGCCACGGCTCTCAAAAGTGGTCAGCAGTATGCCTTTGAGGTGGATCTGGACGCGTGCAGCGGCTGCAAAGCCTGTGTCGTTGCGTGCCATACGTTGAATAATCTCGAGGAATCAGAGACTTGGCGAAAGGTCGGATCGCTTGCAAGCCACAGTGCGAATTTGTTGCCGATTGTCCAGCATGTTAGCACCGCTTGCCACCATTGTGTCGACCCCGCGTGCCTCAGCGGATGCCCAGTTCAAGCTTATGAGAAAGACCCGCTGACTGGTGTTGTTCGCCATTTGGATGACCAGTGCTTTGGCTGCAAGTACTGCACGATGATGTGCCCTTACGAAGTACCTCAGTATAACAGCACTTTGGGAATCGTCCGTAAATGCGACATGTGTTCGCAAAGACTAGGGCTTGGAGAGCCACCCGCTTGCGTACAAGCCTGTCCGAATCAAGCGATTCGAATCACAATCGTGGATAAGATGAGTTTAGCCGCCGAAACAACTCGGAACCGAGAGAAATCGCTCGTTGCAACCGCTCCGTTAAGCAGCATGACTGTGCCGACGACATGCTTTGTTTCTACGCATCCGACGAAATCAACCGCCGAGTTGTATTCGGTCGAGTCGATTGTAGAGGAAGCCCATGATGGGCATTTACCCCTCGTCGCCATGATTGTATTGACCCAAACAAGTGTCGGTATGTGGATCGTTTTGGCAGTTGTTCAGAGGATGGGCATTGGAGGATCCGGATTTTTCGCGTCGGCCATTGCGACAGGGATCGGAATTGTTGGCGTTCACGCTGCCTTGCTGCATCTAGGTCGGCCTTGGTTGGCTTATCGCGCGATACTAGGTTGGAGAACGAGTTGGTTAAGCAGGGAAGCGATCGGCTTTGGACTGTTTATGGCAGCGGCGGTTGGGGCAAGTGGAATGAGGTTGTTTTTTGGAGATAGAGCGGGTGCTGGCAGCATTCCGTTAGCGGATGCTTTCGTTACCGTCGTTGGGGTTTTTGCTGCAGCATGCACGGGGATGATTTACGTTGCGACACAAAGAGAGCTTTGGGGGTATCGGAGGACAGGCTTGGATTTTGCGTTTTCGATGATGGGATTGGGCCTCGTCGGTACATTTGCGTGTCTTGATGGGCTGCCCGGCGGAGTGTTACTAATCGGGGTATTGTGCACGATCGCGGCGTCTTCTGCGAAGTTGATTGACCATCGGCGAGGCAATGCACCGAGTTTCCGTTGGGACGATTTTTCTGTGAGAAGTGGGCGTGTTCTAAGATCGCAGATGTCCACGCAATGGAGGGTTCTTTGGATCCTGCATTCCGGTGCGATCGCCATTGCCATCGTCATGATTTCGAGTCTTTCGCAGACTCAGGTTATTGCCTTCAAGTATTCTGTTTTCGTCATTTGCATCACCGCCCAGTTGTTGCACCGCTGGCTCTACTTTGCATCGGTGGTTTACAGGCGCATGCCGGGGGCGAGTACATGATTCCATCGATTATCCAAAAGGCAGGTCCGCTGACTGACCAATTATTGCTCGAGTCGCAGACAGGTGGGCTTGGCGCGTTACCGGTGGGTAAAGTCCCCGATTCGACGACCGATATGGTTTGCGGCTATTGCTCCACCGGTTGTGGGCTCAAAATACACATCAAGGACGGGCAAGCAATAAGTCTTACGCCGACGGCGAACTACCCGGTCAATCTTGGGATGGCGTGCCCCAAGGGTTGGGAAGCGTTGCGAGTTCTTCAATCGGATGATCGGGCTACTATTCCATTGGTTCGAAATCGGGCGGACGGTACGGTTCGAGATTCCACGTGGCAGGAAGCAATTCAGTTGTTCTGCGATCGTTTTAAAAAAATCCAGAGCGAACATGGCAATGATTCGGTCGCATTTATTAGCACAGGCCAAATACCTACAGAAGAAATGGCGTTCCTGGGTTCCCTTGCCAAATTTGGAATGGGGATGCTGCATGGGGATGGTAACACGCGTCAGTGCATGGCGACGTCCGTTGTTGCATACAAACAGTCTTTTGGCTTTGATGCGCCACCGTTTAGTTACTCCGATCTCGAACAATCCGATTTGCTGGTCTTCATCGGCGCAAACCCTTGTATCGGGCATCCAATTCTATGGCAGCGAGTATTACGTAACAAGAACAATCCCGCGATACTGGTGATTGACCCTCGCAAAACCGAGACTGCGATGGCAGCTACCGAGCACTTGGCAATTAAGCCCAAGAGCGATATGAGCCTGCTTTATGGCTTAGCGAATCTCATGATCGAAATGCAGGCAGTTGATGTTCGGTTCGTCCAAGATCATACGAGTGGATACGAAGCGTTTCGGGAGCATGTGCAAGCGTTTTCGCTGGATCGCGTTTGCCGAGATACGGGAGTTGCGAAAGAGCAGCTCCTAAGGGTTGCAACGGCAATCGCAAATTCAAAGAGAGCTTCTTTTTGGTGGACGATGGGGGTCAATCAATCCTATCAAGGTGTTCGAACAGCACAGGCGATTATTAATTTGGCCTTGATGACAGGCAACATTGGAAAACCAGGCACCGGTGCCAATAGTATCACAGGGCAATGCAATGCGATGGGTTCACGTCTCTACAGCAATACCACCAATTTGATTGGCCATCACGATTTTGAGAATCCCGATCACCGCGCCAAGGTAAGTTCGATCCTGGAAATTCCGGTTGACACGATTCCAGCGGAGAATAGTTGGGCATACGACCAAATCGTCAGCGGTATCGAATCCGGCAAGATCAAGGGATTGTGGATCATTGCAACAAACACCGCTCATTCATGGATTCAAAGTTCGCGTGCAAGGGAGCTGCTTTCAAAACTGGACTTCTTGGTGGTGCAGGATATGTACACCACCACGCATACGGCGCGTCAGGCAGATCTCGTGCTGCCGGCTGCAGGATGGGGGGAGAAGGAAGGGACATTTATCAATAGCGAGCGGAGGATCGGCACCATCAAACGAGTCGCCAAAGCACCAGGACAAGCGTTGGCCGACTTTTCGATATTCAGGCTAATAGCAGATGCATGGGGCTGCGGTCCCATGTTTTCGAAATGGAAGAAGGCTGAGGACGTCTTTCAGTCCATGAAGGAACTCTCACGCGGGCAAGCATGCGATATCAGTGGAATTGACGGCTACGCTGCATTGGACCGACATGGTGGGATTCAGTGGCCGTGGTCCATCGAAGACGCGAAACGAACGCATACGCCGGAACAAGAGCGAAGACTTTTTGCTGATGGTCAGTTTTTCCATAGGGACGGGCGAGCTCGGTTCCTGTTTGCTGAGCCAGAACCGATGCCTGAACCCGCATGTTCGGAGTATCCGTTTGTATTATTGACTGGACGAGGATCGGTCAGCCAATGGCATACCGAGACTCGCACCGCAAAGAGTCCCGTATTGCGATCGCTGTATGCGTCGGAGCCTTATGTCGAAATCCACCCGACGGATGCAATGCGGCTAGGGATTCGGGCAAGTCAACAAGTTTTAGTGAAGAGTCGTCGCGGCGAGTGCAGGGTGCGTGCTTCGGTGACATCAACCGTTCAGATTGGGCAGCTCTTTATGCCCATGCACGACGCCAAGACCAATCTTTTAACGCTCGAGCATGTGGACCCGTATTCTCGCCAACCTTCGTACAAGGACTGCGCAGTGACCATTCGACCTGGGGAAAGACTTGTAGAGGCTCCCAATCATGAATAAACCTGAGTCGTTTTCACAAGAGCAGCAAGCCTACCTCCAAGGCTTGCTACTTGGTACGGACCTAGCCAGGAAAATGCGTAACCTGCCGGTTATTAGTGGATCGGGCATTGGGCTTACGAACGGTTCGCCCAATGGGAGTACGGTGAAGATCGGCGGCAAGAATGCGAGCACAGGCTCGCATCTATCATCGATTCATCTCGAAGCGCAACAACGCGTTGAGGTGTCAGGCAAAGCTCTCGTTGCGGAAGAGAAAGCGAAACGAGACAAGAGCGGGCTGGGGATGTGGACCGAAATAGCGGATCGCGCCAACAAGGGTGAATTCCCAAAAGGGACCGATGTTTTCATGACCAAGTTTCATGGCCTCTTTTTCGTTGCACCGGCGCAGAATTCCTACATGTGTCGAATGCGAATTCCGGGTGGCGTATTGAGATCAGATCAGCTTAGCGGGTTGGCGGATATCGCGGACCAATTCGCAGGCGGCTATGCAGACATAACAACGCGCGCTAATTTTCAATTGCGAGAGATCCAAGCTGGCAATGCGATCAACGTCTTGATGGGTCTTCGCGATTTAGGAATTGTTACTCTAGGTGCCGGTGCAGACAACATTCGCAATGTTACGGCCAGCACCCTCAGCGGTATCGATGCACTCGAACTCATAGAAACGCTTCCCCTGGCTCGTGATTTGCACTACCACATACTTCACAAGCCGGAGTTATATGGGTTGCCACGCAAGTTCAACATAGCGTTTGACGGGTCGGGACGCATCAGTTCGCTCGCGGAAACCAACGATGTCAGTTGGCATGCGGTCGAGGTCACCGAGTCCAGCGCTGACTTGGATGCAGGGGTTTATTTCCTTCTCGGTTTGGGTGGAATAACCGGGCATGGTGATTTCGCTCGTCCGACGGGCGTGTTGGCCAAAGCAAGCGAATGCGTGGCGATTTGCGAAGCGATCTTGCGTGTATTCATCAGGCACGGGGATCGTACGGATCGAAAAAAAGCGAGGTTGAAATATGTGCTGGATTGCTGGGGATTCGAAAAGTTCTTAGAGGAAGTCCAAGGAGAGCTCAAGCGGCCGCTTCGAAAGGTTTCAAGCGATCGTTATGTTCAGCCCGATCACGTAGAACGTTGGGCGCACGTGGGTGTGCATTCGCAGAAACAATCCGGGCATAGTTACATGGGCGTCGTGTTGCCTGTTGGCCGCGTTACGAGCCAGCAGTGTCGCGGATTGGCCAAGATAGCGTCGCAGTTTGGCAATGGCTCCATTCGATTAACCGTTTGGCAAAACCTCATTATCCCGGACATTGCGAACGCCGATATTGAGGTGGTTCAGCGAGCGGTCGAAGAGCTGGGGCTGGGTTGGAGTGCATCGAGTTTTCGGGCAGGGTTGGTCGCTTGTACAGGGAGTGCAGGTTGCAAGTTTGCAGCTGCGGACACCAAGAAGCATTCGATGATTCTTGCCGAGTATCTGGAGGAGCGATTCGAGTTCGATCAACCCATCAACATTCATTTCACCGGATGCCACCATAGTTGCGCTCAGCATGCAATTGGCGATATCGGCTTGATTGCGACCAAGGTCGAAGCCAACGAGGAGATGCTTGAGGGGTATCATATCCTTGTGGGGGGACGTACGGGGATTGACTTTGCGATCGGCAAAAGACTTTTTGAGTCAGTCGTTTTTAACGATGTGCCGGCCGCAGTCGAATCGATACTCGACCATTACGTCGAGAACAAAACCCCCCTAGAGTCATTTGCCGAGTTTGTGGAACGTTGCGACTTGCACTCTGTTTTCATGCTTAACGCAAAGAGTGGCGGGCAAGCCCTCGTGTCACCGTCTACTTTTGAGATGGAAACAACCCGCAAATGACCTACCAAATCGTCCCCGAGTCCGCCCCGTTTACTACCGAGCAAAGAGCTTGGCTCAACGGCTTCCTCGCTGGCGTTCTGGGTGTTATTGACCAGCAATCAGCCCAGGGCGAGAGCGCAGCAGTGTTGGCCGCCGCCGCTTCTCTGTTGTCCTCGCCTCTGGGCGCTGGGATGCCGGATGGTCAAGAGTCCGATGAGTCGTTTCCGTGGCATGACCCAGCACTCTCTATTACGGAAAGGATGACGCTGGCGGAAGGAATGCCAAAGGAAAAACGCTTGATGGCAGCGATGGCTCAGTTGAATTGCGGTTCATGCGGTTATCTGTGCCGTACGTATTCGGCAGCGATTGCCAGCGGGAGTGAAAAAAACTTGACCCTATGCTCGCCCGGTGGGAGCGAAACTGCCAAGGCATTGCGATCATTGGTAAAGGAATCGTCTTCGCAAACTAAGCCCAGCGTAAATGGCGAAAGCAAATCCTCTGAGGGTGCTCCAAAAACCGAATCGGCGAAGGGCACACGGGATAATCCCGTTGACGCGAAGCTGATCGCGAGCGACAAGCTCAATGCTGCAGGTTCTGCCAAGGACACGCGACATGTTGCCATCGATCTCGACGGTACTGGCTTGAGCTACCGTGTTGGAGATGCACTGGGAGTATGGCCAACCAACTGCACGGAGTTGGTTTCCAACGTACTCAAGGCTGCAAAGATAGATGCGAGCGACTCAGAGTTGTTTGAGGCGAAATGCCTTCGAACGATAACGCCTGAATTGATCGCGGTCTCAGTGGACACGGTTCGAAGTCGGCACAAGCAAAATGGGGCTGTGGCGTTGGATGCCGAAATAGTAGCCCAGCTTCAGGAGTTTAGCGAATCCGACTCTCAGTATGAGTGGGACGTGCTTGAATTTCTGGAAGCGTTTCCATCGATTGGGTTGACTGCAAATCAGCTTGCAGGTTCGCTAAACGACCAGCCGCCGCGGTTGTATTCCATTGCGAGTAGTCAATCACTGTACCCCAAGCAAGTTCATTTGACGGTTGGCCGAGTCGAAAATAAGTTGCGAGAGCGAAATCGCAAAGGAGTTGCATCGACGATGTTGTCCGATCGGCTATTGCCAGGTTCATCGTTGCGAGTATTCATTCATCCGTCACATGGTTTTACGATTCCGACCGATTCCAATGCGCCAATGATCATGGTGGGGCCTGGAACCGGAATAGCTCCATTCATTGCGTTTCTGCAGCAACGTGAGGCGGATCAAGCAAAGGGGCGAAATTGGTTGTTCTTTGGCGACCAAAAGTCGTCAACGGACTTCCTGTATCAGGAGCAACTGGAGGCCTGGCAAGCTAATGGTCTATTAACGCATTTGGACTTAGCTTTCAGTCGAGACACTTCGAACAAGGTTTACGTGCAGCATCGCATGAAGGAACGCGGAGCCAAATTGTTCGAATGGTTGGAGGCGGGAGCTTATCTTTTTGTTTGCGGTGATGCTACAAAGATGGCTGTCGATGTAGACAAGGCTATCCGGGAAGTGATCGCGGAGCATGGCAAGATGTCCTTGGCGGAAGCGAAAGAGCATTTGAAAGAGATGGCAGATGTGAAACGCTATGTACGCGATGTTTACTGAGCGAATTCCAATCCAGGGCGTTTAGTCTCCTACGAGGAGAATGTCTTCCATGGGGGGTTACGTCAAATAGAGACTAGCAATGCGCAACACACTCTCTTAGGTTGCCTTCCCCACCCAATAAACGCGTTTTCGATGGGTTAAAACTTGTGTTAACTGTCACAGGCTTGTTCGAAGGTTCGGTTTTCCCAAGATGCCGTAGATCTCATCGAATAGAGTTCGCGTCCGCAAGTTGGCTTGTTCGCTTGGGAGTCGGTTTTGGTAATATTTATTCCCTTGCGAATTGCGTTCGGCCTAAGACAGGTTTTTTGGGTCGGACATCACTTATCCGTTTAACTCCAACGTTTTGAGCTGCATATGCAATTGGTTATCCAGAATTTGTACAAGACCTATCCAGGTGGGGTTCGGGCTCTAGACAATATTTCCATGACAATTCCGACCGGCATGTTTGGACTGCTGGGGCCAAACGGTGCTGGTAAGTCGACGTTGATGAGAACGTTAGCAACTTTGCAGACCGCCGATTCGGGAAGTGCCATGCTGGGGGATTGGGATGTTCTCAATGACAAAAAACGGGTGCGAGAGATTTTGGGTTACTTGCCCCAGGAGTTTGGGGTATACCCTCGAACGAGTGCGACAGTTCTTTTAACGCATCTTGCTACATTGAAGGGAGTCGGGCGTCATTCTGCGGAACGCCGCGAGATTGTTGCAGGGTTATTGCAGCGAGTCAATTTGTTTGACGTTCGCAATAAATCAGTCGCAAACTATTCCGGCGGGATGCGGCAACGGTTTGGGATCGCACAGGCGCTCTTGGGAGATCCGAAGTTGCTTATCGTGGACGAACCTACTGCGGGACTTGATCCAGGTGAGCGAAACCGATTCTATAATTTATTATCCGAGGTTGGTGAGAGCGTCGTTGTAATCTTGTCAACGCACATTGTCGAAGATGTCAAAGAGCTCTGTACCAATATGTCCATTATCCACAATGGTCGACTGCTTTTTGCGGGCTCGCCCAGTCAAGCCGAAGCGAGTTTAGATGGGAGGATTTGGGCCAAGTCGATGACCAAGGAAGAGCTTCGGAAGTGCCAAGCGGAGATGGACGTAATTTCAAGCAAACTGATCGAAGGGCGTCCAGTGGTTCATGTCTATAGCGAAGGAAATCCAGGTGACGGGTTTTCGATGGTAGAACCGAATCTTGAGGATGTCTTCTTTAGCCAGATCAAAAACAGCTCGCGGGCTGCATAGTCGCGTACGCATTTCTGAAATGATCCCTATCTCGTCGGCGAAACCAAATGGAATTTTTTAAGTTTGAACTGCGTTTTTGGACACGCGGTTTCATGGTCTATGTCTTTTTGGGTATCGTCGCGTTGTTGTTTGGATTTGCAACAGGCTCCGACAATGTTCAAGTCGGTAGTGCGATTGGAAATACGTATCGCAATGCTCCTTATGTCATCATGCAATACTATGTGGCCGCGGGCCTGCTGGCTGCTTTGATGGTCTCTGCCATTTATGATTCGGCTGCTTCTCGCGATTTTGCGACCAAGTTCTCCGATGTTTTGTTTAGCAAGCCGATTGGGAAGTGGAATTATTTGATCGGTCGATTTTCCGCAGCAACTTTGGTTGCGATCATTCCTTCGCTTGGGATTTTGGTTGGTATGGTAGTCGCAAAGTGGTTTTCGAGCATGGATGCTGAACGCTGGGGGCCTATTCGTTGGGATGCTCATGCGCTAGGGATATTAGTCTTTGTCATCCCCAACACGCTTCTCGTTGGTTCGGTCGTTTTTGCGATCGCCGCTTGGACGCGGAACACTATGTATTCGTTCCTAGGCGTACTGCTCTTGATGGTTGCATATGGCGTATCGCAAGCGGTGCTGAGCGACCTGAGCAATGAGTACTGGGCGATGCTGATCGACCCATTGGGCGGTGCGCCGTATTCCGTGTTGACCAAGTACTGGACCGTAGACCAACGCAACAATTGGTGTTTGCCGATGTCCGGCATCCTGTTCTTGAATCGAGCGATTTGGTTTTGCGTCGCGTTGGCAGTTTTTGCTTTAGCGAGTTGGCGGTTCTCTTTTGCAACAGGTCGGGTTCGTGGAGGCATAGAGGTGAAAGGGGCGTTGGTTCCAGAGGTGGAGGCGCAGGCCGGACTCATTGAATGGCCGAGAGTTGTGCCTCAGCCAAGTTGGTTTTCTCAGCTTCGATCCTGTGTTCGACTGGATGTTTTTGCCGTCATGCGTACTCCGGCATTCATCGTTGTTCTATGTGCAGCCATGCTCAATACGACCATTGCCTTGTTCGTTGGGGCAACCGAGGGATACGGGCTTAGTTCTTTTCCCGTGACCTACAAAATGGTGGACCTCGTTCGGGGTTCGCTGTTCGGTTTTCTAATTCCGGTCATTACCTATTTTGTAGGTGTGGTTGTATGGAGAGATCGAGACAGCAAAATTCAGGAGATCGTAGGCGCCACGCCCGTACCCAACAGTGTGTTTGTGGTGTCCCGTTTTATTTCGCTTTTGACCGTCATCATGACTATTCTGGTCTGTACCATCCTGCTGAGTTGTTCGGTTCAATTGTACTATGGATACAATCGATTGCAGCCTCGGGTTTATGCTCTCGAATTGATAGTGATCGAAGCATTGCGATTTGGGTTCTTCATCGTGATGGCCATGTTGGCCCATACATTCTCGCCTAACAAGTATGTCGGCTACTTTGCGTTCATAGTACTTATCATCTTGAATGCGTTTCTATGGCCTTGGTTGCGAATCGATTCAATCATGGTTCGGTTCGGTCGTTTGCCGACCTATATTTACTCGGACATGTTTGGATTTGCACCGTACTCTGGTGCCATAGTGGCACACGCCATATATTGGATGGCCGGTGCTGCTATTGCTCTTTGGATTTGTTCCGTCGCATTGCATCGAGGCGTGCCCAGGTCTATCAAAGCGAGGCTTTTTGAAGGTCTAAGTTCGGCGTCGAGTAAGTCCAAAGGGTTCGTAAGTGCGGCCGCATTGGTAATGCTGTTGCAAGGATCATGGCTAGTTTACAACACTCAGTTTCTCAATACGTTTGTTGGCAGCGTTGAAGAAGAGAAGCGTCGGGTCCGGTACGAGAACGCATATTCGAATTTGGAGAATATTCCGCAGCCGAGGGTAACCAGTATTCAGTACGAGATCGAGATCTATCCCGAGACTCGCAACATGAGAATGCGGGGCAAGCAAACGATCTTAAATAAGTCGGATGTTCCAATCGAAGTGTTTTACATCAACGTCCCGTCGACTCTTAAAACGTCTTTAGTCATTCCAAACGCAAAACTAGAACTTGATGAGAAGGATCTAGCCTTTCAGACGTATCGCATGCATCCAGCCATGGAGCCTGGGCAATCGCTTGAAATGACATTTGAAGTCCAAAGCGAAACACGCGGGGTCGAAAACCGTGTAAGCAACCCAGAAATAGTGCAAAACGGAACGTTTTTCAATAATTCGCTCGCGCCGCACTTCGGATACGATCCCGATCGACGGATCATGGACCCGAACATTCGCAAGAAGTACAAGCTTGCGCCGGCGGACACCGTTCCAGAATTGACTCGAGACTGTGGGGTCGCTTGCCTTTCCCATTATGTTGCGTTGGATGCTGACTGGGTTGACGTGGAGACAGTAATCAGCACTTCTATGGATCAGATTGCAGTCGCTCCAGGTTCGCTGTTGGAGAAGTGGACTACGGGCGGAAGGAATTATTTCAAATACAAGTTGGATCATCCATCTCTTAATTTTTACTCGTTCATCTCCGCACGCTACGAAGTCGACCGTTCCAAGGCGGGCGACGTCGACATCGAAGTGTACTATCATCCGGAGCACAAATGGAACGTGCCTCGAATGTCGCAGGCTGTGAAAGCGGCCTTGGATTATTGCGTGACGGAGTTCGGACCTTATCGCCACAAGCAAGCTCGCATCATCGAGTTTCCTCGTGTCGCCTCTTTTGCTCAGGCGTTTCCTGGAACTATGCCGTATTCCGAGAGTATTGGGTTCATTGCAAAAATGGATAAACCAGACGATATCGATATGGTTTACTACGTAGTTGCGCATGAGATGGCCCACCAGTGGTGGGCGCATCAGGTTATCGGAGCACGGATGCAGGGAGCGACACTTTTGTCAGAGACTCTCGCGCAATACACGGCGTTGATGATCATGCGTAAGGAATACGGGCCCGATATGATGCATAAATTCTTGAGGTATGAGATGGATTTGTATCTTCGAGCGAGAGGTGCGGAACGACAAAAAGAACGGCCACTCATTTCCGTGGATCCCAATCAGGGATATATCCACTATCGGAAAGGGAGCGTCGCTCTCTACTACTTGGCCGAAATGATAGGAGAGCAACGGATCAACTCAGCGCTCAAAAACATTATTGAGTCGTATGCATACAAGGGACCACCGTATCCTAATTCCCACGTTCTGGTCGATCGGCTTCGAAAGCAAACACCTGAGGAACTGCAGTATCTAATCAAAGACCTTTTCGAGGACATAACGATTTTTGCGAATCGGACAATCGACGCCAAGGCCAGCAAACAGGAGGATGGCAAGTATTTAGTGAAACTCGAGGTCGAATGCAGCAAGTATAAGGCGGACGATAAGGGGCTCGAAACAGAGTGCGGCATGGACGACTGGATGGAGGTTGGCGCCTTTGCCAACCCAGAGGCAGGGCAAAGATATGGGGCCCTTTTGCATCGTGAGCGAGTGCAGCTTAAGTCGGGTAAACATCAGCTTGAGTTTACCGTTGCTCAAAAACCATATCAGGCAGGAATCGACCCGAGGAATTTTTTGATCGACCGAATGCCGGATGATAACATGAAGAAAGTTGATGTCGACTAGGCGATTGTTTGGGCGACTTCGACATTGCGACTGGCCTTTTGCCTGCCAGTCGGAGTGTCGTTTAAACACCGCAAGCTGGAATCATGCGGCACATGTTCGAATTTCAAGCTAAGACTTAAAAGAGGCGGTAGATTCATTGCACCTTGAATAATTTGGTGCGCGTTTAAGTTGCCTCACGCGGTTCATATTTTACGATCATTAGTCCGACCTCGAAACAGAATGGCGCGAGACAACGTGTGCGTGCTACACGAGCTTCAACTGCGGCATTTTCGAGTTGTAAATCTATCATTTGTTCAGGGTATAGTTGTTGATGCGTAATGATGCCGATCCCCTTTCGAGACAAGTCGCGAACAATTGCAATCGATTGTGTCTCTTGCCCAGGCATTCGAAAGGAGTTAGTCGGAATCGTAGCTACGCACTCGCCAAAGCAGCGAAACCTGGAGGCTCCCCTAAGCTCAAATGGGTTTGTTCGAGTGGCTCCTCGATCGGAGTTTAGCGATTCCTTTAGCGAATCCGTTAGTTGAATTCGCATAACGAGGGAGTCAACTAATTGCTCGAACGTTTGTTGACAATGCTTGACCAACATTGGAACACCTCCTTGTCAAACGCATTGTTTACACCTTCACCCATGATTTCGAGAGTTTGTTTGTAGGAGAGTGCGGATCGATATGGGCGGTTGCTCGTCATCGCTTCAAAGACGTCTGCGACCGTACAAATCCGGCTTGCGATGTCGATCTCATGGCCCCCTATTCCGACGGGATAGCCTTTGCCATCTAGGCGCTCATGATGTTGGTAGGTCATCAATAGTTGTGTTTGAGTCGCTTCATTGGATTTTGTCAGTCGACGGAAACCCGCCAAGGGATGTTCTTTGATGGTGCGGAACTCAAATTCATCTAATTTGCCTGGCTTGTTGAGGATTCGTTCATCAATATCCAGTTTTCCAAGATCGTGCAAAAGCCCGCCCGTAGCAATTTCCTCCAGTTCCTCTCCAGCGTAGCCCATCTCGGAAGCAATCAGCGAACAATAAAACGCAACGTTTCCAGAGTGCGTAAAAGTCCCAAAGTCATGGTGCAGGATTTGGCAGAGTTCTGCTCCCGTTATGGAACTATCCGTTGCAAGCTTGGCAACTTGGACCCCGAGTTGTTTCGACGCAGTCACAATGCTCTTCGTATCATTGCGAGTGAACTCTTCTGAAAGCACGTTGCGAACAACTTCGGAGAGCATTGCCGCTTTATTGTTTATCGAAATCGAATCGTCGTTAAACCACAAGTCGAAATGGTCTCGCAAGTGCTTTTGAAACAGTTCACAGTGGTCTTGGCAAATAAAGAGCCGTAAATCCTCCGCCTTGGTGACGACTTCTAGCGCATCTTCGTTTACTAATTGGTTGGCTGCTAGAAAAAGAACGGGAAACTGATCACCCGAGTGGCGGGAATAAATATCCGCTCCGACAGGGAACAGGCTTGAGAGAGTCAGGGGGCTAATGGGAATGAGTGGGATATCGAGCATGGGGCGTCCAAAATAAAACAATCGAACAAAATGTCCAAATCTAATTTAGATCTCATTTTTTGCACGCACTGCACGGCGCTACAAAAATCCGTTTTTAAACCCAGATCTTGAGATTACCACTGTTACGAGCGAAAAAGGCGAACCATTCTCAATAGAGACAATCGATTTGTGGCCGCGGATCAGTTGTCGCTGAAAGGAGGAGGAAAGTTTTTATGGCTTTCGGATGTGTGGTTTGGTGGAGATGAATCGATTGTATCGTTTGGTTGCCCATCTAGAAGCGGCTCTAAATGATCCATCAACGTTTTGAATCTTATTTTGACATTGGCTTCACCCAAGAGTAGTTGCTTGATCGTGACAGGTAGATTGACAGCGTAAGCGATAATGTCTGTGAGTATTCCTAACGGCAATTGTTGAGTCAGCAAGTCGGCGAACGTCTTCGAATTTGCAGCATCCGGCGGAATCATAGAACGGAATACACTCAGAAGTGTCTTTCGGTGTTCTTCTGCGGATTCCCTAAAATCGTCCGGTATGAAATCAGGGATCAGTTCGACTTTTGCTTGTCGGAAACTCGTCTCAACTTCCAGTTCTTCGATTATCCTAGCGCGTTGGAGTCCAGCCATCAAGATATTATGATGCCCGTCATCTGTCGGCGTATGCGAGATGATTCGTCCGATACATACCGTGTTACCGAGGTTTGGTTTTCCTTGCAGTTGGCTTTCCCAACCAGGAACCAACAAGGCCATAGTGATTAGGTGGTCGGATTCAAGTGCTTCGGAGAGCATTTCGCAATATCGGGGCTCAAATATGTGCAAAGCTTGAATGACGTGCGGGAAGAGGACTAAATTGGGGAGTGGAAAGAGGCGTACGACTCCATCAAATTCATCCGGAATCCCTGCACTTTCCCAATGTCCCATTCCGCATCCTGTCCATCGTTCAATTGCGTTTCGGTTCTACCGCTACCAATCAGCGGAGATGAAGTGAGTATACACTGGGGACCACCCCACCCATATGGCAGTCCGTTGTGCGACGGCGAGCGGCGACCTGAAAACCATCGGAAATGGGCGTTTCGATTTGACGACCTTTCTTTCGTACAAATGCTCGGACCAGATAGTATTTTAGGGTATCGAAACTCGTCTTGAGTTTCGGTCATTCCGCAAATCGCCGAAAGTCTTGAGGGCTTTCGCTACTTGTTAAAACCATCAACGCCCAATTCCTAAGCTTTGACAGAGCACTTCGCCGTCCTATTTTGACTCGGCCAAAGGACGACGAAATTCGCCAGCAAAACAAAAGCACCGCCAAGAAGAAGTTGGGGAGAAATGGATTCGTTGAGGTATCCGAGATTGCTCTTAATCGTTCCGAGGAATTCCGGCAGGAAGAGCGCCCACACCGAAGCGAAGACGGGTTCACTACTATAAATGATCGATGCCTGAACGGCACTAATGTGCGGCTGGTACTTGTTCATTCCCAAGAACGCAAGCACGGAGCAAAAAAGTGCGAGGAAGATAACGATTCCGACAAAAACTGGGGATTCGAAAAGCGTCCTCCAAGCCTGCAATGGGTGACTGGAGTGATTGGGAATGGAGCCGAGCGACGTAGAATAAAGCAAGGAAAAGGTGAAGCCGGCTGCAACGGCGACGGTGAGGAACATCCCGGGAGTCATCGCTGTTGAATTGATTCTCGAACCGAAATGGTCGACCATCAGCACTTGACCTGTAAAAAGAACTGCACCTAACGTGGTCAAGGTGTCTCCCAAGGTCCATTTGGCGAGGGCATCCGGAGCGATATGGATTCCATTTGTATCCAGGTTAAAAAGCCCGGTTAAGATCGATACCCCTAGCAAGGCGATTGCAACTCCGCCGATGACATTGAAGGAGATTCTTCTACGAAATAAGACTGCGGAAAAAATAGGTGTGAAAACGGCTGTCAGGCTTGTCAGGAATCCGCTTCGAGAGGCTGGAATAGTTGCGAGCCCCATGACCTGTAATACGAGTCCAAAATAGAAAAGCAGTCCAACGAACGCACCAGCTTTCCACTCTGCCAAAGTTGCCCGTCGAACCAATTGAGGGCATGCAATGCACAGAATTGCAATCGCAATGATAAATCGCATTCCAATCATGCCGGCACAATAGGCGACGCTAAGTGTGATTGGGACTGCGTCATTTCTCAGGTCAAAGAACTGCTCCATTTGCAAGTTGAGAGACTTCATGATCGGAAAGGACAGTCCCCACAGCGCGTTTACGCCCACCAAGGCACCCACGGCGATCCATTGTTTTGCGGTCGATTTCGACGACTCTTGATCATTCACGATGCGATTGGTATTTCCTCAAGCGGACAAGTCTCACTACGATGCGAGTGGTTCGCACGTGAGCTATTGTAATCTTCCATTGTCAAAACCGAGTCTTGCAAAATGCTTGCATACTACTAATCCAAACAGGAGTCAGCGATGACCAAAGTCAGCAACATTATTCAGCCTACAACTTCGTCAGCTAGCTCGGCCGCCAACTCATTGAAGGGGAATGGGCTAAACGACATCGATTTGACTGAGTTTCTAAATTTGATGATTACGGAGTTACAAAATCAGGATCCACTCAATCCAACGGACAATGCGGCTCTTCTTCAGCAAGTTGGTGAGTTGAGAGGAATCAGTTCCAACGACCAGCTTGTTACCACACTGAAAGGATTTTCGAACACTCAAGAATTAACTACGGCTAGCAGTCTAATTGGGAAGACTGTGAAGGGTTTGGACTTGGGGGCAAAAGAGGTAAGCGGGGAGGTTACGAGCGTTTCGGTGAAGATTGACGAAAAAGATCGCAACAAGCGTCAGGTCCAAGTGCATGTGGGCGATCAAATTGTCGATATCAAAAATGTTCGTGAGATCGATGACAAGGTTGTGCAACCGCCTGCAGCAACATAATGCATGCATAGGTTGATGCCATAAGCCTTCGATTGGAAGTTGCGAACCTAGATTCCATCTTTGTTCACGAGTTTGCGAAGGCAGGTGAGATATGGGCTTGGCATCAGCTCTAAGTACAGCGTTAACCGGAATGAGCGGTGCTGAAAAGCAAATCGATGTTTTGGGAAACAACCTCGCCAATTCTCAGACAGTTGGCTTCAAGTCTTCGGAAGTAGTGTTTGCCAATCAGTTTTTGCAGACGCTTTCTCTCGGTTCGTCGCCAACCACTGGAAACGGGGGTACCAATCCTCGACAGACTGGACTGGGCGTCCAGGTTGCTGCAATCAATCCGAACTTCACGCAAGGGACGATTGAGATTAGTTCGTCTCCTTCAGATTTAGCTATCCAAGGGGATGGTTTTTTTCAAGTCGAAGGTGGGCAAGGGGAAAAGCTCTTTACGCGAAACGGAATCTTCAAGCTCAACAGTGCCAATGAGTTGGTCACTTCTACCGGCAATAGGTTACTTGGTTTCGGTATCGACGAGCAGTTCAATATTCAGACGACCCAGCTTTCGTCTCTTACCATTCCCCTCGGAACGGAGGCCGTTGCCAAAGCAACGAACAGTATAACGCTTGAAGGGACTCTTACTGCGAAGGGTGATATTGCAGATACTTCTCGCGTAATTCAGAGTTCTATCCTCGGCGATGGCAATATCCCACGTCCATTGGGAACAGGTCTTCGAGTTGATAGTGCAACCACCCCCAATTTAGTTGGCGTGACCGATATCCATTCTGAAAGTGGGGGCGGTACACATATTGAAGGTTCTGTTTTTCAATACCGATTCACGTATCTCGACAGCAGTGGCAAGGAAAGCTTGCCAAGTGCGCCATTATCGGTCACGGTTCCGGCTGGGAATGGAAACCCGGACAACTCGATTTCGCTTGCGTTGCCCGCAGCCAACACTCAGTACTCGCAAGTGCGAGTCTATAGAACAGCGCCCAATGGCAGCAATTTTTTCGAGGTCGGTTCCGCAGCCGCGGGTTCGACGTTTGTCGACAGGAATACGGCTTCATTAACAAACCCGTTGCAATCAACCGGTTTGAATGGCAACTATTCGTATATGATCACGTATCATAAGGCAGGGGAGCCAGAATCGCGTCCTTCGCCGTTGCTCGGGCCGCAAAACGTCGTCAATGGGAGAGTCGTTCTGGGAGGATTTCCGACGCCGCCTGTTCCTCCCCCGTCAGGTGGTTTTCCTGCTTACGATCAAGTTCGAATATATCGCAACCTCGCGAATGATCCTAATTCGTTCTATCTAGTCGACACGGTTGCTCCCACGGCAGCGTATACGGATGGTAAAACCGATGCCGAGATAAGTAATCTGACAACCATTGGGAACAAAGCTGTCGATCTCGATGGCCCCACAGTCGACAGCAACACCCTCTTGGTCAATATTACGCGCCGCGACGGTTTTGATTATCAGAAGCCATTCCTCGTTGGAGAATTGTCGTTTAAAGCGCGCAAGGGGGGCAGATTGCTTGAGGAAAAAACCTTCAACATCACTGCGGCTTCGACAGTCCAGGACTTAATGGGATTCATGAAAGACTCGGTTGGAATCGTTAGCGATAGTGGCGACGCGACTCATCCAGTGGTTGCATCCAAAAACACTATTCCTGGCGAAAGTGGTTCGTTGCAGCCAAACAGTTACCTTGCAGCGGGAACGATTCGATTGGTTAGCAATACTGGGACGGACAATGCCTTAGGCATTGACTTAACGAGCTTTCGTATTCGAGACGCGAACGGTACGGTATCCTCCCCAAATCTAGGCTTCGGTACCATCCAAGAAGCCAAGGGACAAAGTGCCGTTACGGATTTTATTGCATATGATTCATTGGGCTTACCGATTCGAATGCGGCTGACAGCGACACTTGAGGAGCGAACGGATCAGCAGTTAGTTTATCGGTGGTATGCGGACAGTTCCGATAATTCAGTCAAAGGCAGTACGGAAATAGCAGTCGGTACTGGACTAATCTATTTTGATGGGAATGGAAATTACATATCCTCAACGAGCTCTACCGTTGCTGTTGACCGCAGCGGATTGCCGAGCACCAAACCGCTTCAATTCGATTTGGATTTCAGACAGCTTTCCGGGTTAGCAGCCGAAAGGGCAAACTTAGCCGCTTCGAGACAAGATGGTTCACCACCAGGGGTGTTAACGAGCTACGTCATCGGTGAGGAAGGTACAATCCGGGGGGTCTTTAGCAACGGGATTTCCCGTGACTTGGGGCAAGTCCGATTGGCTCGGTTCTCGAATCCTGGAGGACTAGAACAACGCGGTCAGAACTTGTATGCGCAAGGGATTAATACGGGATTGCCGATTGAGGGGCGACCATCAGAAAACGGTCTAGGATCATTGTCGGCCGGCGCGCTTGAGCTTTCCAATACAGATGTTGGCGGGGATTTGGTGACTTTGGTATTAGCGAGCACCATGTACCGAAGCAACGCGAGAGTGATCACGGCGACCCAGCAACTCTTCGATGAATTGCTCAACCTGCGACGTTAATAGTTGGATAGATACACTTCGCAGAAGCAACGAAAAAGCCCCACTCAACTTAGATTGGTCACGCCCGATATCCAATCTTGAGCCAAGTGGGGCAAGTCAGTTTTGCTTGATACCTAGTCTCGCTTCTGAGGCCTAAGGTGTTAAAAGAAATGTACCCTAAATTTTCTGGGATTGCATAGCCTTGAGAGAATTTATTTTGGAGAATTTTTCCACTCTCCTCAAGCATTCTCGCTTTTTGGGTCGCCTCGGACACTATTTGTTGCATTCCCCCCAGCTGGTGTATACCTTAATAAACTTGAAAGTAGCGTGCAGGCGTTGGATGTTCGTTTTGAAACGCGAGGGGGCGTATGACGGGAAGCAATTTGTTTGGCAGGGTAGTGGTCTCGTTTCTATTTGTTTTGGTTTTGGCCTGCAATTCAAAGGTTGTGGCCCAGGATTCAAAAGTGCCCACTAGTTCACCGATACCAATTGCGGATTGGCAGCCGCTTTCTATTCCAGACACGAAGGACTTGGGAAAACTGGCGCAGTTTTTGGATTCGACGAAGAGGTTACAGCCGGTGAAGCCGGAACAGTACATTGAAATGCAGCGTGCGTTACGCGAAGTTGCTAAGGCGATTTTGGAAATCGAGGTGGATCGTAAGTCACCGCTGTTCCGGAAAGCAGAATCGGAGTTCGTTAGCGCTTCGGTCATGTTGTTGGGAAATGAAGGGCCCGATGCTCAACGCAAGACGTTTGAGCGTTTCCAAGAATACTTGACGAAAAAAGACAAGATCGAGTTTGTCGACATCCAAATGGCCGTTCTTGCAGGCGCGAATCTCGAACAATTGACGGATACGAGTTTAGGAAAGGAAGCGTACAAATCCTTTGCTGAGATCTTTCGAAAGAAAGGGGATCCAAGTCTCACGGATGTCATCATGCTTTTGGAGGCGAACAGGCGAAGGTTGGATTTGCCTGGCAATGAATTCAAATTGGCAGCAACCCTTTTTTCAGGTGAGGACTTTGATGTAAAGTCTCTTAAGGGGAAGTATGTACTTGTGTATTTTTGGGCCTCCGAAGCTCAAGCATGCGAGCAAGAGCATCCCTACATGTTGTCTGTTTACAGCACTTACAAGGACAGAGGCTTTGAGATAGTTGGTATCAGTTTAGATGAAACAAAGGACCAAGCCCAATCCTTCATCAAGAAATTATCGATGCCGTGGATCAATCTTTGGGATTCGCGAAAGAATGGCGTTTCGAAAGTGATGGGGACGTATGGCGTTACTGCCGTACCAACTTTGATTCTGTTGGACAAAGAGGGGAAAGTGATCACGCTTGAAGCTCGCGGTTTATTGTTGGGGAAATCGCTTGAGCGGTTGTTACCGAACGCTTCCGTAGTCAAGGAAGACAAAGCGTCAGAGTCTCGCAAGCAGTAGCGTTGAGCATTGTGACAAACGATGCGCAAGGCCTAGGAAGTTATGCCGCTTGCCTTTTGTCGGTGAGGATTTCGCCTTTGTCCCCTACTTCTTCGAATCGAACCGAGACTTGGCGAGAAACGCCGCTTTCCTGCATGGTAATGCCGTAGATCATGTTGGCGGCAGTCATTGTCTTTTTGCTGTGAGTAACGACAATGAACTTGGTTGTGTCCAAAAACTCTTTGAGAACCGTTACGAATCGTCCAATATTCGCTTCGTCAAAGGGAGCATCGACTTCGTCCAAAATGCAAAATGGACTCGGTCGGTATTGGAAGAAAGCCATGATCAATGCGACCGCTGTGAGCGCCTTTTCGCCACCACTTAACAGGGAATTGCTAAGAGTCGTTTTCCCCGGAGGAGTGGCAATGATCTCGATTCCGCTTTCAGGGTCTCGATCATCCTCTAGTACAATATCTGCAAAGCCGCCACCGAACGATCGGCGGTACAATTCTTGAAAGTTCGTTCGAATGGCATTCAAGGTTTGGGTGAAGAGGTGTCGAGAGTCCTCGTCAATTTTCGCCATCGTATTCGTGAGGCCAGCTTTTGCATCGAATAGATCTTGATAATGGTAAGACAATCGATCAAATCGTTTTTGCAGTTCATCTAATTCGGTAAGTGCTTCCATATTGACGCTTCCAGCGGCTGCGATTTCATGCCGCAACTGAGCAATTTCGGTTTCAATCGGAGCGCGATCGAAATTGGAGTTGGGAGAAGGCTCAATTGTTTTACCGAGAAGATCAACCAGCCAAGGACTGTCTACCAAATGCGTATCTTCTGAAACGGTGTTGATGTCCTGATTTCCGGAAATCGAACGATTCATGTATTGAGTGTATTGGAGATTGAGGGATTCCAAACTGAGCTGGTATTCTTGTTCGTAGTGATCGTGCAATTGCTCCCATTGGGAGTTTAATTGCGATAATTGCTGCTCAATCGCTTGGATTCTGTCTTGCCCTTTTTCGATATTCCGGCGCGAGATCTCGCTATGCCGCAGCGATTGCTGTACCACGGCTTGTTGTGATTGAATTGTTTCAACCACCTTCTTCCTCTGCACCTCAATCGACTCAATCGTAGTTTTGGCTGCTTCCGACTTGCCTCGGAAATTTTCGATAGCAGCCATCGCTGCGATAATTCGATCCGCAGTCGCCTTGATCGCAGTTTCGGATTGGACAACGCTTTTGTGTCGTTCGTCGCTATCCAGCTGCATTTGTTCCATCGTCAAACGTAGCCCGACGAGCCGTTGGTCGAGTCGAGCCAACTCGATCCTTCGGTCCGTAACCACGGCCTGTTCCATTTGCATTTCTTGCTCGCAAACTGAAAACTTGCTCGAAATGCTCTCTCGTTCCTGATCCAATTTTTTGCATTGCAACGAGCATTCTTCGATTGCATCTTGTGCGAGCCGAATCAATGCATTCATCTCGGCAAGTCGCAGGTTTGCATTCGAAAGATTTGTCTGATTCAATTCGAGCGAAGCGACAAGTCTATCCCGATGTTTCTGGACGGACTCAAGCCGCAGTTCGGAGGCTGTTAGCTCTTTGGAAGTTGCGTGGGACGCGTCATCTTTGGATCGTAGCGCTGTCTCCGTTTCGGAAATCCTAGATTGCGCATTCGCAACGGCGGCAGTTACCTCCGAAATGCTTGTTTCCACATATCGAATTTCTTCTCTCGCGGATTGCATTTCGCTGCGTCTCGACACAAGCCCAAGGCCCGTTTGCAGCGAGCCAAGCGTAATGCTGCCGTCACTGTCAACGAGTTGGCACTCAGCCGTAACGAATCGCAAGCCAGCACCTCGGAAATGGCTCAGCTCGAGGGCAGTCGACAGCGTATCGACGAACCAAGTCGTTCCAAGCAGAAAACGGATTAAGGGCTCATAAGCGTCGTCGAATCGTGTCATTCGATCCGCGCGGCCCAACACACCTCGGAGTCCATCGAGCTGGATTTTTTCGCCTGAACGTCGGCTTGTCAGTCTATCCATTCGAAGCAAAGTCACTCGACCCTCTACGGCCAAGCTTCCGTCATTGATCCAGTCGATGATCTGGCCATTGCTGAGTACGATTGCATCCGCGAGTGAGCCGAGGGAGACGTCGATCAATGGGGCCAAATGCATCTCTGTGCTTAACAAGTCAGCGACAATGCCAAGCACTGTACCCCAGACGTTGGCAACAATGCTATCCGATGGATGAGCTAAATCTTGATCTGGATTCTGATGTTCGCGAGCAATTCTGAGCAGTTGTTGTCCACCCCTACCTGCGCCGGTGAATTGCTCCTCAAGCTGTTCTAGGATGTGCAGTCTCTCTCGCACACCCTGTCGTTTGCCTTGGAGTAGTACAAATTGTTCCTGCGTCTGGGAAAGTGCACTTTTTTGGCTACGAAGCGTGTCTTCTACTTCCCGCTTGATCGTCGAGGCGCGCTCAGCGGCTAGCGTTGCATTGTCTCGCACTGCAACAGCGTCCAGGATCGACTGTTCGACTCTCGCCAATTCGCCTGCTGCATCCGATACGGAGGATTGATGTTGTTCGATCGCTTGTTGGATCTGTTCAATATGCAGATGGTATGCTGCATGTTGCGAGCGTGTAGCCGATAAGGACTCGCGAAGTTTGTTCTGTTCGGCTTCCGCTCTGCCTAGGCTCGAATTGATGGTGTCCAATTGTTGTTGGAGCACACTCCAACGTGCTTCGCTAAATGAGAGTTCGCGGTTTGCAACTTGCCTTGCTTGTTCGATTTCTCCAAGCTCGAAGCGCTTCTGCTCCATCTCTTCCGAAGAGACGCTCGCCCTTTGCTGCAACGAGACGATTCGCTCTTGCAAGACGAGTTGTTCCGCTTGGAGTTCCGCACATCGTTCAGAAGAAGACGCATGGCCATTATCGGAGGAGATCAATTCTCGCTGGGCAAGAAGATATTCGGATTGGACCGATTCAAGATCGCGTTCGAGAGATCGCAAATACGACTGCTCCGCTTCGACCGACGCTAGCGCAGCGGTCAACTTCTCCATCAACTCGGATACGACCTGTTTTGACACTTCAGCTTGCTTTTGCAAGTTGTCGCGTTCCAACTGTAGCGTTAGACGGTCGAGCCAGCCGAGCTGCATGCGTTTCATTTGCATGGTTTGCATTAGTTCTCGGTAGCGATTCGCCTTGGTCGCTTGACCTTTGAGCGTCGCTAAACGCTTACCCACCTCGTCTACAATATCGTGGAGTCGAACCATATTCTGGTCGACACGTTGCATCCGTCTTTCCGCTTCGACTTTCTTGGCTTTGAACCGGGAGATACCAGCAGCTTCTTCAAAGATGCCGCGTCTGTCTTTCGCCGACGCTTGGAGAAGTCGATCCACCTTGCCTTGTTCAATTAGGCTGTAAGCATCGACGCCGACTCCCGTTCCGCGAAACAGATCTTTGACGTCTTTGAGTCGGCATGGTTGCCCATTTATTCCATACTCTCCCTCACCGCTTCGAAAGACTCGCCGGGTAACTTGAACCTCGTCTGCATCGTGGCCAAATACACGAGCCTTGTTATCCAAAAACAACGTGACTTCGGCGCTGTTTGCTGGCTTTCGTCCACCCTCAGCAGAGCCTTTGAAGATGACGTCTGCCATGTCGGCTCCACGCAGCGCTTTTGCGCTTTGAGCTCCGAGAACCCACTTTACAGCATCAACAACGTTGGATTTTCCTGAGCCGTTAGGCCCAACAACGATCGTAATCCCATCCGGAAAATCGAATCGAGTTCGATCTGCAAAACTCTTGAAGCCAACTAATTCGAGGGCTTTGAGCATGGATGGTTACCGACGTCTTTGTCTGTGGTCTTGGAGTGCGTTTTAACGATTGAGCGTCGCAGAAGAATCATCCTGAGATGCTTCATTGCTGGAAGCGAGATCTTTGAATTCGGTTTCTGAAATATCCCTCGTCGGTTCTGTTTTCGTTTTACCCCATGCGACTTTTCGCAATCCGATCGCTGGCCACCAACGTGACTTTTTCTTGGGAGTATGTTGGACGCTTGAACCATCAACCGCGATCTCTTTTTGATTGCGGAATTTCATTGCCTCTACATTGGAAGCATCCACGATGAGCATGTCCTGTTGATGGAGTGGATTCATCGAAACCGGACTCGCTAGTGACTGGTTCAAGGCAAGTTGGTTTAGCGAATGGACAACGTCATTGTAGTTTGCATGAACGCTGCCTAAGCCTTTTAGAATGGCGACGACTTCACTCGCCACAACCGAATTGTGGGCCTCGCCGCTGGCATGCCGTTTGGTAATTTTGATTTGGCCATCTAAAGTCGGTGTTAGAGTCAGTAACTGAGTCGGTGAAAGCGACGTCGTCAAATTGACCGCTGTGTTATTTCCAAAAAGGATGACCTCCTTGTGCTTTTGCAAGGAGACGGTTAGGAGGGGGATCGAGCTCGGTATCTGCACAAAGGAAAAGTTCTTTCCGATGAGTTCCCCTTTGACGGTCATGTCCGTTGGGTTGCGCATGCGAATGGCCTGAAAGGCACCAAATCGCAAATCTGGATCTGGTTCTTGAAGCAACTGCTCGAGCGCTTCGCGGGCCGAGGAGTCATCGTTTACAACCAACCCAACCAAGCACAATGCTCGCGAGGCGGGCGTAGTTTGAGCCAGTTCCAATAACGCAGGAACCGACTCTTTGGAATCCAAATAAGCCAGCGAGTAAGCCGAATAGAATCGCACTTCTTTGTCATTGGAAGCCAGGCCGCCGATCAGAGTTTGCTTTGCTGCTTCGTTCCCGATGGCTTCAAGTTCAGCCGCGGCGCGGCGACTCGTGGCTGGGTTGGACAATAGCTTTCGGCATCCTATCAAGCGTTCTTGTTGTTCGTCAGTTGACTCCCCGAACCCGGTGCACTTGATAACCGACATAAAGTGTGCTGGGTCATGCTTGTATTTTGGGACAGTGCTGATCGTAACCCACCAATCGCTAGTGCCTTCCGCAACCAACTTTTGTCTACTGGAGTCTTTGAAGAAGTACCGTGAGTTGATGGCCTTTTCGATGGCTTTGGTAACGATGACATGTCGGAACTCGGCTTCAATCCGCAATCCAATAGGCATGTCCTTTTTCAACTTCGCACCCCCGATGATGACACCCGTTAATGGTGTCATTTCGGCTTGTCGAGTAAACGTCGTGGGCAGAACAACAACTTCGCCGCTCGCGATCGCCTTAGGTTCGCTGGTGTGCATTTTTCCCTTGAGCATTGCCATTTCGCTTAGCCGCGACTCAAGGACGTACCCTTCGGCCAAGTTAGTTGCATTGCATTCGGTCGAAGTTTCGACGAAAACGTCCAGCGTGTCCCCTTTGATGTCGCATGGGTTCGCGATCGACTTGAGCTTCACCAAGGCAGTGGAAGGATCATCGAGAAAAGCTTCGGGCTTCTCCGTTTCGCGAATTCTCATTTCGTCCAAAATCATTTCGCGTTGCAGTCCTGGCCGCACAATACCGCCAGTGCCCGGCAAACCCACTGCGAGCGCGTACGAGTCGTATTGCAAGGGGGTCATACCATTCGAGCTGACGACTTCGCCGATCAATCTGGGGCGGTCTGGATCAACCATGAGCTCTTGAATGCGACGGGTCTCTTTGACGAAATGGTTGTCCTTTTCTCGACCTTTCGACATCCATGAACTGCAGCCAGCAAGACATGCAAGTCCTAGGCCTCCTACGAGAACTCCGGCGCTGAGGGTTCGCTGGTCTAGGCGATAGAATCGATTTTCTCGGTCCATCGAGGTTCGGCTTCCTGATTTGTTGGTTTCGAAGACAGTGTCGCTGTCCCATTGGCAACTGCAGGGAATAGCGGCAAACCGAAATAGAAGTCAAGATCGCTAGTGCAAAATATTGGCATGGGCGGTAGAAATAAAGAGAGCCGTGAAACGACAGTAGAAATAAAGAGAGCCGTGAAACGACAGTAGAATTGAAGAGAGCCGTGAACGGGCGGCGAAAACGAAAAGAACCGTGAACCGGCGGTGAAAACGAAACGAGCCGTGAACGGGCGGTAGAAATAAAGACGGCCGTGAAACGGCGGTAGATATGAAGAGAGCCGTGAAACGGCGGCAGATATTAGCTGCGGGGCTTGCCCCGCAGCAGCGACCGGCCTCGGATCAATGAGCCGTGAAACGGCGCCACTGAGCTATATGGCGACCTCCATTCAGTCGGTTGTTCCTCGCGAGTAAGCGTCAGCTAGCGATTCATCAAGGCCGACAAGCCATTTGCGGCCATCGGTCTCGAGTTCGACATAATTGGCCCCAACTTCCTTGACCGTCCCGGTGACCCCACCCAATTTAAGCTGGTCTCCTTTATGCAAGACGTAAGTCTTGCTTTCGGTCTTGGATCGAATCCACGCCTCGGGGCCGCTCCTGCCAACGATCAGAGCGGTCACCTCCGCTTGCGATGCGATATTGAATTCCACGGGTGGTAGTGGCACGGGTGGCGAAGGCGTCACCTTGATCGTGACCAACTGTTCCGAGGACTTGCTTGGAATGCCGTTGTCTGAGGCTTGCACAACAACTTTGTACTCCCGGATTTCATTGGAGCGAAAGGTCATTTTCCCTGAATTCTTGTCGATCAAGAGTCCCTTTGGAATTTCTCCTTTGTCGCCCCGCAATTCGTAGCTTACGGTTTGGTTCGGATCGAGTTCTTTGGCTTGGACTGTATAGTCGAGCGGCGATCCAACTTTTGCCTCGACGGTATGTTTAGCGTCCAGCTTTGGGGGTTGGTTCTTTGCAGAAAAGAGATTTCGATCGAGGATGGTGCGTTTGTATTCTTCAAGAGATTTTACGATACGATTCGATGCCGCTTTGGGTGGCTCTTGCTTTTCTTTGGCAATTGCAAGCGATAGCACTTCGCATTCAAGCGAGATGTTTAACTGGTTTGGCACGGGCGAATTGGGAATCGGGGTCAAGTCGAATCGTGTGATTCGATGTAAATAGTCTTTCAGATAAAAACCATACTGAAGTTGAAGAGCATTCTCGAGCGTTCCAGTGCCGTAGAGTGAAAACTTGTACAAATGATACGAGCCACCCTTTTCTTCAACTTCGCCGGAATAGCTTTGTGTTGGGGACGATAGATTCGCTTCTTTTCCAAGCGTGTTAAGCCACTCCGAATAAGCTCCGGTCGCGAATTCTTCGGACTTGGGCAATGACCGATGGACAATTTTGTTGAGCTTTTGATTCGCAACTTGAATTGCTGTCATCTGAAGTTCTTGCTCCGATTTCTTCTTTTGAAGCGAAGCAATCTCGTTCTTCTTTTTTTCAAAGCCATCCTGAACGCTTGTTACCAAATATCGTCCAACAAATAAAGTTGCGATCGCACCAACGCCGACGGTCAAAAGTTTTTCGCGTGAATTCAAGGCCATGATTAAGCTCCTGTTCCAATCCGGTCAGCAGTAACATTTGACTCTTGCGAAATGTTGTTCGCAGGTCCTGCATTCGCTGGTTCTTCTGGTGTTGTCTGGGTTTCGTCTGGTATGGTTGGAGATGCGGCTGGAATGGTTGGCGTGGTCGATTCGATACTAGGGGATTGGTCGGGTGCAGGGGGGGGATCAACACTCCCTGAATTCGGTTTCGATGCACTTGCTCCTTTTTCGGTTTTCGTAGAAAGCGGCTTTGGTGGAAAGCGTGGGTCAACGACTGAAGCAGGAGGGATTTTGATGACAAGATCTGCTTCCACAGGGAATTCTGGGTTAGATCGACTCTTGGTTGGATCGATTTTCTTTCCCTGTACGACGTGTTGTCCGTCGCTAAACAAAGCACGAATCCCTGGGACATCATCTTTGGCCACGAACTTTGTGGAGATGGTGGAAGTGCCCGTTCGACTATCGGTAGTAAAGGTAGTTTTACCAAATATTGCTTTGTCCGCACTTACGGCTTTGGTCGAGAGAAACTCCAACTCATCGAGCCAATGATGGTCCCCTTTTAGGAACTCTTCCACCTTGTTCCAGTCGGATAGTTTCTTGCCAGTCTGTTTGATGGTCACCTCATCTGCTTCAATGGATTTATTGAGATTCGCGATTTCCTGATCGAGTTCCGAGTTGCTTACCCAGTACCAAACGAATCCGCCCAAAAGCACTACCGCAGCCGCTGCTCCTGCGATCGCATAGAGGAATATTGGGCGTGTCTTTTCAACTCGCTTTCTAGGGTTCGAAAAGTCGATCAACCGATCTGCGACTTGCGACGCCAAAAGCGCGCCCAATGTAGCTGCGAATTTGCCTGAATCATCACCTGCTTCCTCCCGCACGGATGTGGAAGCCTCGAACAATTGAAATGGATCAAGGCTTGTTACCGGTACCTTCAGCGAAAGCGAAAGCGACTGGCATAGCCCCGCGTGTTGGGTTTCGTTCCCCCAAATTCGTATTTGTTCGACGTTGAGATTGGGGCGTTGCGACGCGGCGGCGATCATGGTCCGCTTGATTTCGCCAGTGAGCACTTGTTCTTTGGATACGGCGCTGTTCGATTCAGAAAAGCGAACGTTTCGCATAAAAACGACTTGCCCATTTTCGACGACGGCCATATCCGCTTCGTCGCGAAAAAGGTCTAGAAGTAGAGCGACAGAGGTAGCTAGTTGCGGCTGCTTAATCACTGCCATCGTTGCTGAGACCATGGGCCTCAATACGAGTTGTGTCAGTGAAAGTCCGCAGGATTCAAGAACTTTGTGCACCCTCTCAATGAGAGCTGGGTTCATCGAAGCGGCTAAGCATTCTGTCATGTTTTCTTGACTAGAAGACATGGTTACAAAATCGATCGGCCAATTGTCCCCGACGTTTGCAAAATGACGTTGAGCAGCAAACCGAACCATGTCAGGCAATTCATTGCGTTCGACCGTAGGCAGCGTCAACACACGCAATTCGATGCTGCCTCGCCCCACGCACACAACTGCGTCGCCCGATTTAACGCCAACTTTCTTGAGCAACGATTGGATCGCAGCGAGGGTCTTCGGACTGCTGATTAGCTCTTCGTTCTCATCCAATTCCAATGGACATGAAACGACGTGCTCTACCGCAACGCCGGTTAGGCCCCTGGCCCCGACGGCTATTCGAATCTCGTTGGTAGTACAATCAATGGATACTATGCGTGACATGAAAACGTCCGGCGATGCCGGGCTCGGATTAGTAGTTGTGTAGTTATCTTAGTGGTTAGCGACTGGTCGCCAATCCAAGGGAAGTTTGTCCTAAAGTTGCTTGGCTAAAGCCACGTCCGAGGTGATCCATCTTGCGGTAAAGAGCAACGACGGGCACTTGCCCCGATGCATCGATGACGGCTTCTGTCCTTGCGAATCCCGCTGTTTGCTCGAAGTAACCGATGCTCTGCACTCGAAATACGTCACCTCCGCCAGTTACCAAAGGAGCAATCGCTTGCATCTGTTGAAGAGTGATGATCCCTTCGACAAGTGGCCAGGTTTCGAATTTTCGGTTTTGAGTGTCAGACGACTGTGAACGAGCGTCGATCAATTGGTCCAAAATTTCTGCTGTGATGCCAGGCAACCCAGCAAGGATCTCCCTTGGAGCCTCATTAATACTAATTCGACCAGGCAGGACCGTCGCCTCTACGGCTGTAAGTTTGTCCATGATTGTTGGCAACAAAAGGGCCAACGCAATTGGTGACGAAGTCAACGGCGACATATAGGTCACTTGCTCGCCTTCAACGGTCGCAGTGAATTGAGCATCAACAAGATCGAGGACCTGGCTGATTTTCCCACTTGGGCTTTGGGATGTGTCAATGTTGAGCGCGGCGAATTGGTCCGCTTTCCAAGGGACCATTTTCGGTGGGTTGCCGCCTGAGTCGCCGCCGGTGCTTCCACCGCCCATACTTCCGCCCATTCCGCCTCCGCCCATACCGCCGCCGTTTCCACCCCTTCCGCCGCCGTTACCTCCACGACCGCCTCCAGGACCATCTCGTCCGGTTCCTCCATTATCGCCTCGACCGCCTCCGGGGCCACCTTGACCTCCGGGGCCACCAGGTCCGCCACCTTGACCGCGTCCGCCCCCTCCAGCATTGCCCGGCCCGCCGCCTGGACCTTGTCCCCCGCCACCGCCACCCTGACCGCGACCGCCCCCTCCGGCATTGCCCGGTCCGCCACCTTGGCCGAATCCGCCACCACCCGGGGTACCACCGGGTTGAGCTGTGCCACCGTTTCCTCGACCGCCACCTGGTGGCTGAAGAATTGAAATGAGCGAGAATGGTTGAAGTGCTACCATGGACAAGTCGAAATTTGCTCGTCCGCCACGTCCGCCGCCAGTACCACCCCCCTGGCCGCCTCTAACGCCACCTGTTCCGCCACCACCTGGAACAGCACCGCCACCTGGTCCGCCTCTACCACCCGTTCCACCACCACCAGCACCGCCTGGTCCAGCACCACCTGGTCCACCTCTTCCGCCACCCGATCCACCGCCAGCCCCGCCCGGTCCGCCTCTTCCACCACCTGGTCCGCCGCCAGCGCCACCTGTTCCACCGCCACCTGGTCCACCTCTTCCGCCGCCCGGTCCGCCGCCAGCGCCACCTGGTCCACCACCACCTGGTCCACCCGGTCCGCCACCTTGCTCTTGTCCATTGTTGCCTCCTGGACCTCTCCCACCACCTTGTGGACGCCCGCCGCCCTGCGGTCCAAGAAAAGACAAAACAGAAAAAGGCTGCACGGTAATCAAACTCAAATCAAAGTTTACTCGACCACCTCGGCCATTGTTTCCACCACCAGCTCCACCGACACCGCCCGGTCGACCGCCACCTGCGCCCGGTCCGCCACCACCGCCCGGTCCGCCACCACCGCCTGGTCCG
>JANMGH010000003.1:0-30448 GCA_031374515.1 Pirellula sp.
GAAATCAGCACCTGTTTTCTACGTATTGCCGGAGATGGAGGCGAAAGAAGGGGAGTTGCTGACCGAGGCAATTCTCAGGCTCGACCCAAACGGGCTGGTGTTCTTCTGTGACGACAACGCATGCGGCGCGGCAGTCGTAACATTTCGCTTCCAACGCTTCTCCGACATCGAGTCCTTATTGCCGGGCATCCTAAAAACTGATCTTGAGCGAGCACTTGGTTCGCCAAACTTCCAGCTGCGATTTCCCAATGGCATTGCTCACTTGAATCGACTTGGGATCTCCTACGACCCAATCACCAAGACTATCGCGTTCAAGCCAGTCAATCTTACCCGAAACTAAGTCTCACCTCTCGTCATAATTGGAGTTCACACAATGTCATATCGCTTTAACAATCCTTCGTTCGATGATGTGGCCGAAAATCCGGCTTCAATCGATCGCAGCGCCCTTCGGTTCAAGGGATTTAGACCTGTCGGCATCGTCAAATTGACCGCGCTTGCCATGCTGCTGAGTGTTGGTAGCTTGGCTGCGTACTTTCGATACACATCCAACTGTAACCTTGACCAGCTTGGCCGTTTACAGAATGACCATACTTCGCTCATCGACCGGCACTTCGACGTTTTGGCGAATCGATACGAAAATACAGCCATCGATCCGAGGCTACAGTCGCAATACCTGCGCGATACTCGGGAGTTTCTCAATTCCTACGTTACCTCTCGGAATACAAAGACAATTGCCGAGGCTAAAGAAGCGAATTCAATTGCTGATTCGTCCCACGTAGTTGTGAACCTCCTTCATAGCACGAGTGGTCCCAACTACCGGCACATTGATGTTTCAGTGGACGACACAGGTACTGGCAAATTCATTGAAGGGCTTTCGCGTATTGATTTTGAACTCTCGATTGGAGACGAGCGTTTGTCTTCTGTCGTCGTTCAGAAACTTCCGTTCTCCCGCGAAAAACGGGCCATTGCGATACTTCAAGACAAGTCTGGTTCGATGAAAGGACTCCCAGATTCCAAGGCCTGTGCAGCGGTGGATTCCTTTGTCAGTGCAACCTCAATTTACACATGGCAGAGAATCTGGAGATTCTCTGATTTTGTAAGGCCAGCAACTCCCTGGACAACCGACAAAACGGTGCTCCGAGCTGCATGCTTACCCGATGAACCGAACGGAGCAACCGCGCTTTATTCATCTTTGCTGGATGTGATAAAAGACCTTGCTACGCGGTCCGAGCGAAAATCCTTGATCGTCATTACCGATGGAGTGGAGTCCTTCGGGACACATTTGGTTAGCAACATTGTGGATCGTGCCAATGAGGCGCAAATCCACATCTATCCGATTGGACTTAAGTCTGAAAACTTAAACGAAGTTGTGCTGAAGCAGTTTGCTTCAGGAACAGGGGGTGCGTACTTTCGTGCTGACAACCCTCAAGACCTTCAACGTTGCCTAATCGAGGTAGCGATAACTACTGCCCGGCCATCCTATCGGCTCATTACTTTGATTCCAACGCCGTCCGATCTGCCAGTCCAAATTCGGGTCGGTGATGCGACGCTTTCCGTTCCATTGGAATCAACGAAATAAATCAATCGAGGCAGACCATGGCATCATTCTGATGCAGTTTGATTCTTGGCAGCTCCCACTTTGTAAGGTGAAAAAATGAAGAGAGCAACGAAGGAAAAAGAAGGCGGAAACGCACCCGTCTATTCCAAGCAATTGGGACAGGTGAAGGCGTCTACATTTGAAAATGAAAAGGACGGAAAGGTTTTCTTTAACGTCCAAATCAATCGACGTTATCGAAGTGCGGATGGCGAGTGGCATGATTCAAACGTACTCAACGGTGAAAGCGATGTTACGCATCTCATTGAGATTCTGCATTGTGTCCAGCGAGACTTGCAGAAACGAACAACAGAATCTGTTGACGAACAATAGGAGGGCGAAAAATGCAGGACAACAAACGCGAAATCGCCAACCTGTTGAGTGGATTTGGAAACGTCGATCTCGATGCCTTTCCGTGTATTGCTCCGTTTGAAGACGCTGACGTAATTCATGCGTATTCAAGAACAGAGGCAATTGAGGATGGTGTTTTGATTGATGTTACTGAGACTGCCAAAGAAATCGGAATCACTCTTCATACGGCTGTAACGCCAGCGGTATGGACGGAATTCGTCGGTACTCCAAACTTTTTGGATTGGGGTACCGAAAGTGACCGACTAAAGCGACTACTCAATTGTGCAGTCGATGCAATTGAACGAGCCGCAAATGGCTTGTCGTTCTTTTCGATCGAGATGACAAGGAGCGAGAGCGTTGAAAAGAGATTTGACTTCAGGGTCCAGCGTGGCCCGGGGGACAATCTCGAACCGGTCCTCACGGTGATGTTAAGCCACGAGGACTGAATTGAAAGAGGGCGTCGAAAGCGACAAGGAAGTCGCTTTTGACGCCGAAAGCGAAGCAACGGGGAGTAGCGGCAATGAGCAATATCGAACCAGTAAAGCACCGGGGCACAGTCAGAGTACCGGAGTCCGTCGTCCAGGCGATTCACGCCCTGGTAAACCATTATTGGGATGAAGAGTTTGCCCATTACTCTGCTACTCCTCGAAGCGAACGAAATGAGAATCGGCATGTGTTTCAAGAGCTGAGCACCGTCAGGCGCTGGCTAATGAGGGTACATCCGGTGTTACGAAAAAAGGGAAGTATTGACTAGAGAAGACAGACCCATGCACGGCGTGCACTCAGACGGCTCCGAATTCAACTTCCTAAGCAGCGAATCGCAAGCTCAATCCCTGTATGCAAAGGTGTATGCAATTGAACGCAAACCGACGAAGTAAATCAATCAGCTTTCGACTTCCGCTGAGCATCGCTGAGGCCGCTGAGGAGCGCGCCGCGCAGTGCGGCATCTCTATAGGTAACTGGGTGAAAGGGCAAGTGATTGCGTCCGTAAGCCAACCTGACAAAGAGTCCTTCGCTGGCCTATTGGAAGAGCTACTTGAGGGTGTTGAGAAGTTGAACTCCAAGATTGAAGGTCTTGAGTCATCGCAGCGACGGACTCTCTTTTACTGCCTGACCAAGATTGGCTCCACCTCGCCAGAGGATGCTAAACAACTCATCCGCAAATCGTTTCCGTTGAAAGGCCGATGAGCAAATGGTTACCACAGCTGAACTATTTGCTGCTGCAATTCATGACGCAAAAGCAATTGGCAAAATCACCTCATATTACTGCGGCGGTTACTATTCCGAAGGAGGAACCGTTGATGGGTACTGGTGTGGCAGTGGCGCGAAGATTCTAGGGCTTTTAGGAGTCGTTAAACAGGCCGGTCTATTCCATTTGCTACGCGGGCGAAGTGCGGATGGTACGTCAAAACTCGTCCGCACGCAGGATAAAAAATCAGAGTCCCGGCAACGAGGGCAGGACAGAGCCGGGCTCGATATCACTATGTCGGTCCCAAAAAGCGTATCGATTCTGTGGGCATATGGCACTTCATGGATGAAGAGAGAGGTCGAACTCGCCTTCGACAGGTCCTGTAAAGAAGCATTCCGCATGCTGGAGGAACATTGCCTTTCGGTGAGAACCGGCAAAGCCGGGGCATCCTGGGAGCAGGGCAAATTGATAGCGGCAATGTTCGACCATTACAGCGCCCGAAATGCGCATGACCCACAGCTGCATCGACACTTTGTAATACCAAACATTGCGTTCACTGAAGATGGGCGCGCCGTTAAATTGAACACGCGGGCCATTCTGCCATTTGTGCGAACTCTTGGACCACTCTTTCGAAACATTCTTTTATCAGAGCTTCGCCAGTCGCTTGGAGTGGAAGGCTACCGCCCACTTAAGAACGGAATCCCGGCAGATTGGTTTGAGATAAAGGGCGTTCCCGAAAATCTAATCGATGAACTTTCGTCTAGAAGAAACGAGATCAATGCCGCTGTCGAGTCAAACGGGTCTTCAAGCGCAGATTTTTCCGCCAAGCAGAGCGCCAACCTTCATACACGTCAATCGAAGGACCCGACACTTGATCTAAACGAGCTTCAGCGAGTCTGGGATGAAAAAGCACGTTCACTTGGAATTACGCGTGAGCAGTTTCAAAAGTGCATCGGGAGAGAAATAGCGCCCGTTGCAGGGGACGAGATACAAAAGGCAATTGATAAAGCTTTGGCAGAACTAACTGAGCATGAAGCAAGTTTTGATAAATGGCTGTTGGTTCGAAGGACCTCGGAACTATTGCAAGACAAACCCATCACGGCCAGCAAGATCATTGAAGAAATCGAGAGGCACTTGAAGCAATCAGAGGACATCAAGTTAATTCAAGAGAGTCGCCGAACCACTATCTTTACAACTCAGGCGATGTGGAAACTTGAATCAGAAACAAAGGACTTGATTGAAAAACTTGCGTCCCGTCCGGGGCTCGCAATCCCTCCCAAATTCATCGAACGTGCGATCTATCGAGAGAAAAAAATCTCGGAGGAACAAGCAAATGCGGCCAAGGAAATCCTGAAATCAACGGGATCTCTGGCGTGTCTGACGGGCATGGCTGGCGCCGGGAAATCCACAACTTTGAAAACTGTAGTCAGTGCGGCAAGGCGGGCTGGTCGCAACATCATAGGAGTTTCCCTCGGCGGAGTTGCTGCCGAAAACCTCGCGCAAAGCGCCGGGATCGAGGCTCGAACAATCGCCAGTTTTTTGAATCAGACAGAAAAGACGGTCGTTCAAAAAATTACCACCAATGCGAAACATCACGTCAACATGTTTCTGAGAGCCGCCCGTGGTAGAAAAACATGGCAACAACGGAAACTTAAGCTAAACAGTAAGTCCATCATCCTGCTTGATGAGGCAGGCATGGTAGATACGGCCCTCGGTCGACGGCTGCTCATTCAGGCTGAAAAAGCTGGTGCGTCGGTAGTCGCGATCGGTGACCTTGCACAACTAAAACCCATCGGTGCTGGCACACCATTTAAGACAATGATTGAGAGGGTCGGTGCGTCCGAACTTAAAAAGAACTGGCGACAAACCGAGATTGAAGCAAGGGCTTCCAAGCTTGTCCGCGACGGAGACATCGAGGAAGCCCTAGAGATATATGCAAAGAAAGGTGATCTGAAAATTTCGGAAAACCGCAGAAGTGCCATTTTCAGACTGGTGAAAGATTGGACGCAAATCGGACTCAAATCACCAAGAGACGCAGCGATACTTGCAAAAACAAATCAGGAGGTAGCACTACTCAATCGCCTTTGCCAGGCAGAACGTCTCAAAGTCAGTGGGAAGCTTCCTCGATCAACAACGCTTCCAAACTGCACCCTTTACGTTGGAGATAGACTCCGATTCGGTGAAACATCGCACGCCAGAGGAATCAAGAATGGTTACTCGGCCACAGTACTTACTATCGACTTCAAGGGGAACGTTACCGTCAAGCTGGATAAGAAAATGACGACGCAAGATCGAAAACGCGGGCACCATGGAATTGTGAAGTTGTCTTCCAAAGAGTTACACGCTTTGGATGTTCATCTCGGTTATGCAAATAACGTTCACTCGTACCAAGGCTCCAGCATTCCATTTGTATACCTCCTCTCAGGAGGAAGCATGGAAGGCCGAGGTATTGTGTATGTCGCTTTATCACGATCGACTTCGCGCTGCCGAGTCTATCTCGACAGGCATCATGCCGGGCCAAATCTTTGCAACATTGTGAAGGCAATGAGGCGAGATAGAGCTAAGGAAAATGCCCACGACATTCTAAAACTATCAACGCACAAACTGACCATCAGGGAGTAAATCATGGAACCGATTTGGAGGTTCGAGCAAATAGTAATCTTGGTCTGTGCTTCAATTGTCCTTGCCTATGTGACCTACTTTTTGGGTTCGGTTGTTGGCGAAATCATTGAATGGATCATCCGGGGCATCCCAGGCTTTCTATTTCACTTGCCCCAAAACTTGCTTGGTGCATTTTTTTGGTTGGGAACATTTCTGTGGTCAATTCTCGTAGATCCAATTCATGCGATTAGCGTCATCATCGGAATGGTCTTGGTTGTTGTTTATTTTCTTGGCACCAGAGGCGTGTTCGAGTCGATGCCCCAAATCCATCGCGGTAGTCGCATCAGGGACGCTGATGACATTCGCAATCGATTCGAAGTGGACGATGACATCGGCCCTGCAAGGTATCGCTGGCTACCGCGAGTTTTTCGAGGCTCCCACTTAACGAATCATGACGATCTTGACCTTCGCGACGATTCCCCAATGTCACTATGGAGCACTTTGAAATGGAAAATAAAGAGCATATTTCGACGCTCCTGAAATGGGGCAGAGTTCCCTTAACCGAGGAAGATGGCCAATCCAACTTTGTAGCCATTGGAAGTACAGGGTCAGGAAAAACAATCGTCATTCGACTCCTGATGCAATCGGTTTTGCCGGACGTTGGAAAGGGACTTGGGCACAGGGCGCTCATCTATGACGCGAAACATGACTTAATGCCCATTCTCTCGGCCTACGTAAATCGTGATTGCATCAAAACGTTTCATCCCTATGACACTCGCGGCGTTTCTTGGCATATCTCAAAGGATGTCCAAGATAGTGCGACCGCAATTGAGTTTGTTTTTGCAATTGTCCCTGAAACCAGCTCCGACTCGAATCCATTCTTCCGTAATGCGACACGGCACATTGCGTGGGGTGTCGTTATGTCATTCATACTCTCCAAACTTGATTGGAGTTTTGCAGACCTGTTGCGCGCACTTCGCAGCGAAGAGCTCTGCAAAAGAATTCTCCGCAGGCATTCACAAACGAGTTTTCTGGCTCGTCAATATCTCAGAGAACCGAAACTTGCATCGGATATTTTCGCAACAATTGCCTCTGCCATGATGCTCTATGAGCCCGTAGCATCGAGCTGGGAACATGCGCCGGAAAGACTTTCGATACGCGACTGTATCGAACGAGAGCTGATTGTAATTCTGGGAAATGCGGAAGTCGGCAGAGTCGCAACGGAGCGAATTAACTGTGTGCTTTGCAAACTCTGGTCAGATCAAGTCCTGGCGCAGCCGGAGTATACGTCGAACACGTATTGGGGATTCTTTGATGAACTTTCAGAGGCAGGTCCCTTAACTCACCTTGCCTCATTCGCAAAAAAAGCGAGAAGCAAGGGCGGAAGACTCTGCATTGCATATCAGTCAATTGCTGGACTTCAAAATCCAAAGCTATACGGCCAGTTCGTAACGGACGACATGATGTCGAATTTCGCCAATCGATTCATTGGGCGCCTCGAATGCCCGACTACAGCAGCCTATGTGTCGAACTTCATAGGCGAACAAGAAGTTGAACAACGGTCTCGGACATCAAGCTCTGGTTCAAAGGGCAGCAACTCAGTTACCTATAGTAATGTCACCAAAAAGACCGTGCTTCCTTCTGAGTTAATGGCAATGCAGCATTGTGGGAGCAAATCGGGCCTGACAGGACTTTTTAAGCTCCGTTCAACCGACCCTTATTGGGACAAGATTGATGCAAAAGAGTTGTTTGGATCAATGCTCATTCCGAAAGCGCATGATGTTCCCGAATTCATTCCACGCAGTGGCCATCTGCAACTGCTTGAACCTTGGTCAAAAGAGCAAATCGAACACTTTGCTCCACGCATATCGCGACAGAAGGATAGTAAGCGAAAGAATGAACAGGCACCGGGAAGAAATTTGCAATCCGAACGGGATGACCTGGATGACCTCGACCTCTATCAGTAATCCCCGGAAAGGAAACCAATGCCCACCCTCGATATCACACTCAAACTACTTCGGAGCCCGCCATTGGTGCCAAGTTATTTCCATAAAGATCTTCTAAACCAGATGATCGATTTGCTTGATCACGCTACGATCAGGTTTGTCGCTGTACGACAGCCTTATGCCGAAGAGGCGAGGGGAGTCGGTTGTGAGCGAACCAACTAAATTACTGGTCTCCCCCAGAGAAGCAGCCCAACTGCTCAGTATCTGCGAACGCACTCTCTGGTCACTGACCAAGTCGGGCCAGATTGGATGTGTCAGGATTGGAGCCTCAAAGCGGTACTCCCTGATTGAGTTGCATCGATTCATTGCCCAACGCGAGGGCCTACTAACCGAAGGCATTGCACCTGCAAACGCACCACACCACATACGCACTTCAATCGAAAGTTAAACCATGGCCACGTTAGGAAACGATGAAGGCGGACTTCGCCGAATACTTTTTTATGCTAAGGACGGTTCCAGAAAAACAATCCGCTTGGGCAAATGCTCGAAGCGTGACGCGGAGTCTATTAAGTTCCGTGTTGAGGCGTTGTTGTCAGCTCAGTTGACTGGCGGGTCGCTCGACAGAGAGACTTCAACATGGATTGCAAACTTGTCGAAAGAACTTCGAGCCAAACTGGAAAAGGTTGGCCTCCTTGAGCCACTAACTCCTCCACCATCTCCTAAGAAAGAGACAATGGCGGAGCACATTGATGAATTCATTCTGAGAGCGGGAAAGCCAAATAAGCCAGGCACGATCGCAGTTTGGAAACAGGTTAAGAACAACCTTATCAAGCACATGCCCACTGGCATTGAATTGGCCGATGTGACGAAGGGACACGCAAAGCAGTTTCACGAAAATCTCAAATCTCGAAAACTAGCGGGCCTTACCGTCTGTAAGCATGTCCGAATTGCACGGCAGATCTTCCAGGACGCACTCGAATGGAAGAAGATCTCGGAAAACCCGTTTAGCGGAATCAAGGCTTCCGCCTCAGTTCCAAAGTGTAACGTTGAGGTGCCTCGAAAAACAATCGACCTGATCCTTCCGCATTGCGATCAGGTTTGGAAGACGATTATCGCGCTCAGTCGCTACGGCGGGTTGCGATGCCCAAGCGAGGTCTTGTCGCTCAAATGGGCACACGTTGACTTTGAAAAAAACCTGCTCAATATCCCTGAGCCGAAGGTGGAGCATCATGAGGGAAGGGGAATCAGGGTTTGCCCACTTTTCCCGGAACTTCGGGAGGTGCTTGAGGCAACAAAAGTAATGGCGACTGGCGACGATGACTACGTTGTCGATAAACCTATTTATCGTGCCGCTGCCAATACGGGGGAAGGTTGGAAAAATGCGAATCTGAGAACCCAGTTTCTCAAAATCATCGGACTGGCCAAAGTTTCGAGCTGGCCACGGCTCTTTCATAGCATGAGGGCGTCAAGGCAAACGGAACTTGAACGTGAGTTTCCGCTGCACGTGGTTTGTGCCTGGCTTGGTAACTCGCCCAAGATCGCCCAGCGTTCGTATCTGCTGGTCACATCAGAAGACTTCCAAAAAGCCATTTCGACACCTCAAAAAAGCGGCACGAAAAGCGGCACGATCAAGGGCAAAAGCGGCACGATTTCCGGCACCGCAAGCGTGCGCACTGAATCGCAAGAAATCGCAAATCACCAAAGAAAACAAAGGTCAAACGTAGTTTTCCCTGGCGAATCGCAAAAGAGTTCAGCGGATGGGGAGGGATTCGAACCCACGGTACAGTCACCCGTACTCCGGTTTTCAAGACCGGTGCATTAAACCGCTCTGCCACCCATCCAATTGGTGTTCACGAGATCCCAAATTCTAGTGCACTCAAGCCGCCCAAGTCTACTGGAAAAAGCAAGTTTCCAAGCCTCTCGATTATTCCTCTCGGAACACCAAGACTAAGGTCCCGAGCCATGTGCCTGTCTACTTCTCGTTTGCAACGCCTCAAAATTGAGACTGGGGCGAAGACTTCGCAACCCTATGCGCATACCTGGCTACGCTATCAACTCGTTAATCACTTTACCTCCGAATTGACTCAGTTGCTTAAAACGGCCAGCATGAAAGTATGTTAACTTGTTGTCATCCAAGCCGAGCAGTCGCAGAAGCGTTACGTGGATGTCCCGAATGTTGTGGACGTTTTCGACCGCTGTCATGCCCAACTCGTCCGTAGCGCCAATCGTATGCCCCGCCTTTACGTCTCCCCCGGCTAGCCAAATGGTCATCGCATTTGGATTGTGATCGCGACCGTACGCGGTTCCACCTCGCACCCCGTTGTCAGGCGTACGGCCAAACTCACCACACCACACGACAAGCGTGCTATCAAGCAGACCTCGCTGTTTTAGATCGCCAATGAGCGCTGCAATCGGTTTGTCAACTCCACGAACCAAGTTGCCGTGGGCTCGCTCGATGTAATCGTGACTATCCCAAGTTCCGTTGTAGAGTTGAACAAACCGAACCCCTTTTTCAACCAACTTGCGAGCTAGCAGACACTTGCGACCAAACCCATCCGTTGCCGCCGCGTTTACGCCATATTCTTCTAATGTTCGGGCATCTTCTCCAGATAAATCGAGAATCTCAGGAACTTGCATTTGCATGCGAAACGCTAACTCATAGTTATCCATACGCGTTACCAGCGCTTCGTGATGAGGGTGCAATGCGGCATGCGCGGTATTCAATTGGAACAACAAGTCTAGACTCTTGCGTTGCTTCTCACTCGGCACACTGCCAGGTGGACATAGATCGAGGATCGGCGAGCCTTTTGAGCGAAGCGGAGTCCCTTGGTACCCCGCAGGCAAATATCCGTTGCTCCAGTTCGCCGAACCACCTTGCGGATAACTGATCTCGGGCAATACGATGAAACCAGGTAAGTTCTGATTGATCGAACCAAGACCATAATTGACCCAAGCACCCAGCGCGGGATCGCCACCAAAACGATTGCCGCAATTCATTTGATACATGGCCGTCGGATGGTTCACGCTGTCGACTTGACAGCCGCGATAAAAGCAAATTTCGTCTGCAACTTTGGCCAAATGCACCCAATTCTCCGCCATGTCAGCGCCGCACTTGCCCGCTTTTCGAAACTTGAACGGGCTTTGCACGTAGTAGCGTTTACCACTTTCCATCGCCGACTTTTGTTGGCCACCGCGAATAAACTCTTGCAGATGCATGTCAGCCAACTTAGGCTTGGGATCGAACGTATCAATCTGCGATGGGCCTCCTTCCATCATCAAAAAAATGCAATTCCTTGCCTTGGCCGTAGGGTGACTTGGTGCCTGCGGCGACTCCCCTTGCAATATTCCTGTCAACGCAACTGCTCCCAGTGACGCGCCCACGCCGTAGAGGACCTCACGTCGATGAAACAACTGGTTTTGCATTTTTGGGGTTCTCTGAGGACAAACGTACGTCAGTATACGAATACAAACTCATTGGAATTGAGCAAAACCAAACAGATGTCTGCTAGCGCGCGTGTCTTCGCGTCCACATCGGCTGGTTGGAGGTCAGGGACAAATTCTGTGTTGCTATGCATCGTCTCGATAAAAGAAAAACGTTCGCCCGTGTTTTCTTCGACTGCGTCCCGCCTAACCTCAAGGGGTTGCGATGTTGCTTCAATGTCCGCAGCAGCGCCAGAAACCAAAACTTCCGACCAATGCCGCAGACACCAAACTTCCTCGTCCTTGCTTGGGCTTCGAGAAAGAATGCGAGCAAACACGTTTGCAATTGTCATTGCGTCGGATTGGCCCATCTGGCTAATTTTGGCGATCGCCAACGCACGTGAGCGAGCTGATTGTCCGTTAAAAAGGCTGAACGCTTGAGGCGTAACGGAGGACGTTTCTCGGCATTCACAAGAAAAATCCGATGTCGGCGAATTGAAGACCTCAAGCATCGGATCCGGCAAACCTCGCAACTTGAGCGAATAGAGCGATCGACGATGTCGTTGCTCTGGTCTTGGATTCGGGGACCAAGCGGCTGCAAACGTACCCATAACTTGCCTAGGCTGAAGTGCAGCTTCCAAGTTGATTTCGGGACGATTTGGAATACCGCCAACCGCAAGATTCAATTCGTCCGAAACCGCTAGCATAGAATCGCGGAGTTCTTCCGCAGTCAACCGTCTAGGTTTAAAGACCGCGAAGCTCGTCGCAAGTGGATCGAGTTCTTGCAACTGATTACGATCTTGATGTTCTGCGCTGCTGCAATAGGTATCCGAAGTCATTATCCTGCGATGAAGGTGCTTGAAGGAGTACCCGCTTTCCATGAAGTCCCTTGCCAACCAGTCGAGAAGTTCCGGATGGGTCGGACGCTTGCCAGACGAGCCGAAATTGTTTGGATTGCCTGCAATCGGCTGGTTGAAGTGCCACATCCAAACGCGATTCACGATCACTCGAGCTGTCAACGGGTTTTCGCGACTTGCGATCCAATCTGCAAGTGCTCGGCGGCGTCCCTCGATCTCCGATGGAATTTTATGTCTATCACTTGAATCCGGTTTGGGAGCAGCACCGCTTTGCAAATCAAGTCCTTTAATAACGCTAAGCACACCCGGCAGAACAGGTGCTCCAGGTGCAAACGGATCCCCGCCGGTTAGAATGCAGGTCTTTTCCAGTTCTCCCGCGTTTGTTGGTTCGGCAGGAATTCGCAATGGCGCAACAACGGATTTCATGTCTGGAGTTCGTCCGCTATAAACGCTAAACGCAATCGGATCATAGCGTTCGAATTCCCAATTTAAACGTTCGAGTCCTTTGCGAGCTACCCTTTCGTTTCCAAATTGCTCGGCAGTGAAACCGACAAACTTCGGTGGAAATAGAGCTTCTGCGACATTGCGCTTTGTAAGTGCGTTGCGTGCGGCGTTGAAGATGCCCTCGAAATTTTTTTTCACCGCTTGGCGTTCGCGGTTTCTCGCTGCAATGACAGCGGCATCCCATTCGTCACTCGAGAGGTTTCGATCGCCAAACCAATTCTTGGCGTTCTCGAGCAATGATAAATCCAATGCTGTCAGATTTGCGATGCATGCGTCTCTTCTCATCTCCAAGAACCGCTTTTCTTCGAAGCCCTGCAGGTTTTCTTCCGGCAGGAATGGAGCAGGACGTTCGGTCAATTGGGTCGTCGCAAACACCGCTTGAATGGCGTAGTAGTCCCGCGTTGGTACCGGGTCGAACTTGTGGTCATGACATCGCGCACATTGCAGCGAATGCGCCAAAAAAGTTTCACTCACGCTATTTGTAACATCATCGAGGAATCGCTGCCTAGCAACCTTGGCAACTTCCATCCCAGTCAACTCCCACGGTCCCATGCGTAGAAAACCAGTCGCAATTAACATCTCGGGATCCTCTGAATTGATCTCGTCGCCAGCAATCTGTTCACGGATAAATTGATCGTACGGTTTGTCGTTGTTAAACGCACGCACAACGTAATCTCGATAACGCCAGGCATTGCCCCGCTCGAAGTCGTTGGCAAAACCAGACGAGTCCGCATAACGCACCACGTCTAACCAATGCTGTGCCATATGCTCGCCGTAATGCGGAGATTTCAGTAGTCGCTCAACCAATTCAGAAAACACAATAGAGTCCGATCGCGGATCGGTCACAAAAGTACGTACATCCGCGGGCGTCGGCGGCAAACCTGTCAAATCATAGGTTGCGCGACGAATCAGCGATCGTCGATCGGCCCGCGGCGCCTGGTTGAGTCCGCGTGGCATTCGCATGCGAACCAGTCGATCTAAAGAATACTGCTCTTCGTCTCGGAAATTTGGAGATTTGTTTTGCCACAATGGCTGATAGGCCCAGAGTCCCTCACGTTTGTATTTGCGATTTGTCCAATCAGCGGATAAACCACCGGACGTCGCCACCATTATCCCATCTTGAGTTGACCAATCATCTGCGTAGATGCCAGAAATCTTGGCGACGCGTTGGGCGTCAGGCCAATCGGCTCCAGAAGCAATCCAATCTCGAAGCCAATCCAATTGCTCTTGCGTGAGTCCTTCTGCTTCCTTTGGCGGCATAGCTGACCACTGGGAATGCTCTCGAGTGGACGCAAGATAAAGTGGACTATTGCCGGGGTCACCCATTAAGACAACCGCAACTTCGGAATCGCCGCCACGCTTTGCTGATTCGTTTGTCCGAAGATCCAAACCACCTTCGATCTTTGCTACGTCGCCGCCATGACAGGGCAAACACTTCGATTGCAGTAACGGCCAAACACGTCTTACAAAAAGCAACTCAGATCTTGATTCTTGTGCCGAAAGCGGTATGCAAAGCGGCAATAGTAGAACGCAAGTAATGCAATGAACAATCCTTCCCTGCCATGTAAACATGAATGTACCGAGTTCGAGAGGTTGCTTGATTCGCGGAAATTCCGTCCGCTCCTTATCGTTTTAGCTTACAACAAAAAGAGGAGCGAACAAGCTCTCGTGATCGAATTAAGGAACGGGTTTGGGAGCATACTCTAGCAGAGTATAGCCATAAAAGCCCAAACAAACTTAGTCCCATCAACCGCGAGATTGCGAAGGATCGAACTACTGCTTCACTCCTCTTCCACATGTGTTAACATAAACAGTACACATGCGAGAAGTTCTGAACTTTTGAGGACGCGACCTATGACCAATGGTAATCGCAAAATTGCCAGAGTCCCAATTAAGTCCAAGCTTGCGTTCACCATCGGACGACGCGAATTTGTTGGATTATTGGTGTTAACGACAGGGCTAAGTACAGGACTACATTCCATCAACTGTTCGCTGAGTGCTCAATTGCCATCAGTGAATCCAAGACGATTTTTCTTTACGTCCCAAGGCAAAACGGCGATCGCAAGTAGCGATGGTGAGATGCTAAAGTATTTGGAATTCAACAGGCCTGACCAAGCAACTTGGCAAGCTGGTTCCTTCTTCCGCGATGGTCGTCGAGTGATCCTATTAAGTATGGAGCCACGACGTGACGGACCCGGTAGACCATTTGACGAGTACTATACGCAGACTCCAACGCACCTTTGGCAATATGATTTGGAGAGTGAATCGCTCCAAGAAATCTGCACGGTAGGTAGAATCGCGCCGTTTGTGACACCCGCACTTTTGCTGTCCGACAATCGCATTCTGATTCAGGTGGTCAAAAACAAAGTTGGCCAAATTTACAGCGTGAATTTGGACGGCAGCGACGCTAGGGAGTTTACCAAGGCAGGTGAAGGTTTACCTTACGGGCTGAGCCTTAGTCCTGACGGAAAGCGAGTTGCTTTCCATCTAGCGAGCCCACAAGGGTACCAAGTCTGGGCCAGCGATGTCGATGGATCCAACAGGACTAGAGTCGCAGCAAAGGCTGGGCACCTGTATTTTGGAACGCAGTGGTCGCCTGACGGTGAGTGGATTCTCTATGTGGACTGTCTACATCAACAGGATCCTGGACATGATTGGGCGGATGTATGCATCGGACGTTCCGACGGTTCCGAACATCGCGTCTTAACCAACGGGCAGTCGATGTGGTTTGCAGCGACCTACGGCAACGAAAAAACGAAAGGGAGTGGCTCAAATGTTCCGGCTTGGACGCTAGACGGGCACATTCTATTCCCAATGCGAACACAGGATGCAAAAGTCCCTTGGCAGTATCGTGTCAACCAAAGCGACGTGGACCATTTCAATCGCGATTTCAAACCTGAGTTGGCTCGCGGTGGAACTCAAATATGCCGATTAGATCCTAAAGACGGGTCCATTAAACCACTCACTACTTCGGTCGAATCGGTTTGGGACTTTCGTTGCAGCCAATCTCCAGACGGGAAAGAGATCGTCTTTTGTCGAGCAGCGACTGGCGAAGCGCCCGCGATTTGGGTTGTGGACCACGATGGCGAGAATCCACGTCAACTGACCCGTGGATTCGAGAACATGGGCGCTGACCATCCTCGCTGGGTTGGCAAATAGATGAATTCGATCTTTGCATTTTTATGATCGCAAAGCTATTTTTTTTCGCTTTTGAATCCTGCTTCGACCAATTCTTTGAAACCCGGCTTCAACGGGCGAATATCAAAGCCATACTTTTCTAATAGTTTCCCTGCTTTTAGCGAACGGAATCCGACAGCACAATGGGTGTAGATGATTGTGTCTTTAGGAAGCTTTTCACGAATTGCTTTTTCATCGAATTTGTCTTGAAGATCTCGAAATGGTAGGAGGATTGCACCCTCGACGTGACCATCATTCCATTCGACCAAGTCGCGAACGTCGACAAGCACTGCCTTCTTCGCTGCAATATTATCCTGAACGAGCTTTAGCGAATCCTCGGTATGCTTCAATTCTGCGAGAAGTTCGACCGCTGCCGACGCCATACTGAGAATGGCTGTTGGAAGGGTTTTGTCGATGTCTGGATAGTAATCCGGCGCATGAAGACTAAGGACTTGCCCTCGCCGTTGCATGGCATCGAACCGACCTGCCTCGATGGTGCCGACACGGTACATGACGCTCGGCACGCCGGCGATTCCAAATTGACTAAAGTCTTCGCCGCCCATGACTTGGTCGGCTTCCCCAACCCGATCCTGTCCAAACGTATTAAGTAGCGTTTTTCGAAGACGCTTGGTCAGGGCTACATTGTTAAATAGTGCCGGTGTTCCATCGGACAGAGTGATGGTGGGTTCGTCGGCGCCGTACGCGGCAGCAACCGCTTTAGCCTTGCGATGAATCGCATCGATGAGCAGCTTTCGCACTTCAGGTGTATAACTGCGAACGGTTAGTTGCAGATCGCATCGATCTCCGATAATGTTGTGCTTGGTTCCAGCGTGGATTGCGCCAACGGTGATCACAGCTGGTTCGGTCGGCTTTACTTCGCGGCTCACGATTGTCTGCAAACTCATCACTAACTCAGCCGCTTGTACAATAGGATCGATGGTGGTGTTCGGTGCAGCACCATGGCCTCCGCGCCCTTTGACAACGATATCAACACTGTCGACGTTGGCCATCATAAACCCCTCCCTCAACGATACGGTAGTCGCTTTGGTCGATTCGCAGTGGAGCGCTAGTGCAAAGTCGGGCTTGGGGAACCGAGTAAACAGGCCATCATCGATCATCTTCTGCGCGCCGCCACCGCGTTCCTCGGCTGGCTGTCCGATGAGCATAAGTGTGCCTCGCCAACGATCCTTGTTCGCAGCCATCAATCGGCCGATTGCGATCAAATTGGTCATGTGGACATCATGACCGCATGCGTGCATAATCCCCACGGTGGCTCCGGATGGGAGAGTCGTCTTTTTGGTAGATGCACGCGGTAGGCCTGTCGCTTCACTGACCGGCAGCGCATCGAGATCCGTGCGGAGCATAAGCGTTGGCCCGGCACCATTCTTCAGCAAAGCGACGACCCCATGCCCACCGACACCAGTCGTTACTTCTAGGCCAGCGCTTTTCCAAGCGGCAGCAACGTACTTCGCTGTCTCTTCTTCCTGGTAGGAGAGTTCAGGATGTTCATGAAGCCACCAATAGTCTTCAACTGCTACGGGCAAGTTCTCATCGATCCATTTTTGGATCCACGCACTGGATAGAGCGATCTCACTGGGTGATTTGGTTTCTTCTGCCGAGATCGACATCGGAGCCACGACGCAGCAATGGAGTCCTAGCAAAAATGCACATCGTATTGACTTCATGGACAGTACCCTGATTGGAGTTGAATTGTTAGACGGAACCTGAGTCAATCAGTTTGCGACAAAGCTCTTGCACTTGTCTTGGATCGACGTTTTTATTCTTCTTTTTGGCTGGACCAACCAATGCGACCAAGGCTTTATCGTTCCCGCCACGAACCTTGGTGATTACATCCGGATTCTCGGCGAGCAGTTGTTTGCAAAGGAGCTCCAGTTCGCTGGTTTCTACCTGTGCAATTTCAAGAGACTCAATCGCCTTTTCCACGGTAAGTCCTGGTTCGGAAATCAACTTCGCCAGCGCTTCTTTGCCGCGAGTTGTATCCAGTTTACCTCCCTCGATTGCCGATAGCAGTGCAGCAAGCGCAGCAGATGGAATCGGATACGACTCAATTTCCGTCGCATTTTCGTTTAGGTAGCGAAGGACATCCTGCAGCATCCACGCAATAGCCCGCTTCGGCGAAGCACCTTGTTTAACGAGGGATTCAAAATACTCGACAACCGATCGGCCTTGTTGAACCAAGACTTCGGCTTCGCTTGCCTTCAGCAGGTGGATTTCGATCAGCGACTTACGGACCGAAACTGGAGTCTTGGTCGCCGATCTTTTCGCTTGCTCGATGTCGTTCAGAGAGAGAACTACTGGTACCAAATCAGGGCAAGGGAAGTAGCGGTAGTCAGCTGAGTCTTCTTTCTCGCGTTGCATCTCTGTCTGTCCTGAAGCATCGTTCCAGCCACGCGTTTGTTTTGGCGATTCACCGATCGTGAGCCCTGTCTCTTGAAACACCTTGTATTGCCGGGCCGATTCGTAAAGAACGGCTCTTTCGACTGCTCGAAAGCTATTGAGGTTTTTGATTTCGACAATGGGCGTTGCAACGTTTTTTCCATCCCTTAGAAGATGCAGATTGACGTTTGCATCAGCCCGAAGCGAGCCTTCCTGCATGTTGCCGTCGGTGATCCCCAGGAACATCATCAACAATCGCATTTCGGTTAAGTAGTTTTTCGCTTCTTCGGCACTGGCAAGTTCGGGCTCGGATACGATTTCAAGCAGGGGTGTACCGGCTCGGTTTAGGTCGATACGCGTATCTGCTCGCCCCGCCACTTCGTCATGCATGCTTTTGCCAGCGTCCTCTTCTAAGTGAGCTCGAACCAGCGAAACTTTCTTTCGCATGAACTCCCCTGTGAGTGGATCGATCGAATCGATTTCCAAATGCCCCCGACCGCAAATAGGCAAGTCGAACTGGCTCGTCTGGTAGCCTTTGGGGAGATCGGGATAGAAATAATTCTTCCTATCCCATTTGGTAAAAGGTGCGATGTCGCACTGGAGGGCAATACCAGCGCGAACCGCCAATTCTATTGCCTTAGCGTTTAGCACGGGGAGAGCACCGGGAAGCCCCAAACATACGGGGCAAACTTGTGTGTTTGGAGCCGCCCCGAATTGAGTGCTACACCGACAAAAGAGCTTGGTCTCAGTCTTGAGCTGGACGTGTACTTCGAGCCCAATTACGGTCTTGTAAGGCAATATCGCGTTCATGTAATGCAAAAAAGGAGAGCTTCAAATCGTCGACTGCAAACTATTCTATCCGTTTCGCGAATAACTATTCGCCTCAGCGAAAATAACGACAATACCAGCTCAATACAAGTAGACGCATCGATAGATGTGTTCGAAGTCGCTACAATTTGACTCTCGTTTTAAGTCCCCAACCTCGATCCAAGGTCCCACCAAGATGAAATCCATTCTGGCCCGCGCCACATTTTTCTGCTGTGCGATGATGACAATGCCTATCGCTCTATCGCAATCGGTTACCAATCAGTACTACGAATTGATTGAATATCAAGGGATCGATGTCGAGCGATTGAGCGAACTCGATGCGTTCTTAGAAAAAGCGCTCATACCGTCAGTAAACAAAATGGGAATTGCCAATGTTGGAGCCCTTGCATTAGAGTCTGCAGTCGATGGAAAAACATCTCTCTATTTGTTGCTTCCTTTGTCCGGACCTGCTCAGGTCGCTACGGTCATGGATGCTTTGTCCAAAGATCAAACTTTCCTAAGTAATGGCAAGTCCTATCTTGAGACCAATATCAAGAAACCAGTCTATAGCCGAATGCGAAGCGAGCTCCTTGTGGCATTTAATTGCTTCCCAAAGCTAGCAGTTCCAACTCAGAAGACCGCGAACAAGGAGAGATTGTTCGAGATGCGAGTCTACGAAAGTCCGACAGAACGGATGGGAGTACTCAAAGTCGATATGTTCAATAGCGGCGAAGTGCCTATCTTCCTTGACTGCGGTATTCAACCGGTCTTCTTTGGACAAGCTCTCATCGGCGACCGGATGCCAAACCTGACTTATATGACCGTCTACGACAATGCAGCTCAGCGCGACGAATGCTGGAAGAAATTTCAAGGTCATCCAGATTGGGCGAAACTAAAAGTTGTTGAGAAATATGCGGGAGCCGTTTCCAAGATCCATAAGATCAATTTGCTGCCTCGCCCATACTCACAGTTATAGGTCGATTGGGGGACCACACGATTCGGTATGGCTCTCTATGTGGAACTGCAATGCAAAAGCAACTTTTCCTTTTTAGAGGGGGCGTCTCACGCACATGAACTTGTTGAGCAAGCGATTCAGCTCGGATACGCTGGGATCGCTATCACCGATCGCAATACTCTCTCCGGGGTCGTACGTGCTCATACTGCAGCTTGCGACCTATCGTTCCCCTTCATCGTAGGTAGTGAGCTACATCCAGTAGACGGACCGCCAGTTGTTCTTTGGCCGCAAAGCCGCAGCGGATACGCACAACTTTGCAAGTTGCTATCTATCGGACGACTTCGAGCAGTGAAAGGGGAATGCTGCCTTTCTTGGCACGACATAGTTGAAAACAGCCAGGAGTGCATTGCTGGATTGGTACCACGACTACGCGATTCAACCATCGGATACACCTCCGAGCAATGGAACGTCGATTCCAACTCGCCGCTATCCGTTGGGAGAATTCCGGATCATCCCTGGTGCCCTGCGGGCTTCGATTTTGACCCTAAAGATCCGACCAAATGGGTCCTCTGGCTCAATCAGCTTCGAGAAGTTTTTGGAGACCGCGGCTATCTTGTCGCAAGCCTACACCGTGGAGTCGACGATCCCGTTTCGTTGGCAAGGTGGAAAAAAGTGAGTTGCGATGCGGGTGTCCCGCTCGTTGCGACAGGTGATTGCCTCTATCACATTCCAGAAAGAATGTTGCTCCAAGACTGTCTGGCTGCCATTGCAACTGGAACTACCGTCGACGCTGTCGCTGAGTCTCGTCCGATGAATGCAAGCTATGCATTGCAGTCGTTGGCGTCGATTGAGCGCGCCTATCGAGAGTGCCCGGAAGCGATTGCGGCAACAGGCGAAATTGCATCGCGGATCGATTTTTCTTTGACATCGCTTCGCTATGAATATCCGTTGGAAGCGTCGCCAGATGGAGTTTTGCCAATCGACTATCTCAAGCAGTTGACCTGGAAGGGAGCAAAAGAGCGTTATCCGAAAGGGGTCCCAAATACAGTCATCGCAATGCTCAAACATGAGTTTTCAATCATCGAAGACTTGCATTACGAACCCTATTTTCTAACCGTTTGGGACTTGGTCCGGTTTGCGAGATCTCGCAACATTCTTTGTCAAGGTCGAGGCTCGGCAGCGAACAGCGCTGTATGCTTTTGTTTGGGTGTAACCAGTGTTGACCCGATCCAATACGACCTCTTGTTTGAGCGATTCATCAGTCGCGAGCGAAATGAAGCGCCCGACATCGACGTTGATTTTGAGCATCAACGGCGTGAAGAGGTTATCCAATACGTTTATGAAAAGTACGGACGACATCGAGCAGGCATGACAGCTGCCGTTACAACGTATCGCTTGCGATCGGCAGTGCGGGACTGTGGAAAAGCGATAGGACTGTCCCAGGATCGAATCGATTCACTTGCAAAGATCGTCGAAGGCCGCGGAGGTGAAGAGTCACTCGAATCCAAGTGTACCGTGGCGGGAATCGATCCCAAGTCTTTGGTCGGTTCGCGTTTCATTTACTTGGTCCAATCGCTGCTCGGATTTCCCCGCCATTTGTCGCAGCATACCGGTGGCATGGTCATGACCCAAGGGGCACTGCACGAATTGTGCCCGATTGAAAACGCGGCCATGCCAGGACGGACAATCATTCAATGGGACAAAAATGACTTGGATGAGCTTGGGATCCTCAAAGTGGATTGCTTGGCGCTCGGAATGCTCTCGGCAATCCACCGCAGTTTGGATTTGATTGAGGACCACTACCAACGTCCTTTATCACTAGCCAGTATTCCCGCTGCGGACACCGCAGTCTATGACATGATTTGCCAAGCGGATACGGTCGGCGTTTTCCAAATTGAAAGCCGAGCGCAGATGAGCATGCTACCGCGATTGCGTCCGAGATGTTTCTATGATCTGGTGATTGAAGTCGCGATTGTGCGTCCAGGGCCGATCCAAGGTCAAATGGTGCATCCGTATTTGAAAGCTCGCCAGTCAGGCCAGCAACCCGAATATCCCAACGAGGCAATCGCACAAGTCCTCCGAAAAACGATGGGAGTTCCCTTGTTTCAGGAGCAAGCGATGCGTCTGGCTGTGGTTGCTGCTGGTTTCACGCCAGGAGAAGCCGACCAGCTGCGCCGCGCCATGGCCGCATGGCGTCGCCCCGGAGTGATAGACAAATTCAAGCAGAAGTTGATCGATGGGATGCGGGTCAATGGGCTAGATGAGATATTTGCAGAACGGGTTTTTAATCAACTTCGCGGGTTCGGCGAATATGGTTTCCCAGAGTCACATGCTGCTAGTTTTGCACTCTTGGTTTACGCCTCGTGTTGGATCAAGCATCATTATCCGGAGGTTTTTTGCTGTGCGATGCTTAATAGTCAACCTCTTGGGTTCTATGCACCAGCTCAACTGATTCAAGATGCAACGAGGCATGGTGTCACAATCCTTGCGCCGGATGTCAATGCAAGCCGATGGGACTGCTCGCTCGGGGCATATTCGCTGCAAAAAAAGCCAACCGCGGCCAAACAACGACAACCGATTCGACTGGGACTAAGAATGATCCGCGGCCTGCATGAAATGGATGCTGAACACATTGTCGATGCGAGAACACTAGGAGCATTTTTTGTGGATCAAACCGACTTGGTTCGTCGTGCAGGGTTGTCGCAAGCGACGTTATCTATTCTGGCGGATGCAGGCGCGTTGGAATCGCTCTCGGGAGACAGGCGAGCTGCCTATTGGCAGTCGCTTGGTCAAGAGCGCAAGCAAACAGCTATGCCATTATTCGATGCCCGCAACATGGATCATGACGAGGAGCTGCCAGAGAGCCTAACTCGAATGACTCCGCTTGAGGAGGTTTACACGGATTACGCAACCACCGGCTTGTCCCTGAAAGGACATCCGATCGGATTCTACAGACGTCAACTGGAGCAATTGCGAGTAACACCCGCAAATGAATTGTCCAACATGTCCAACGCCCGATTCATCCGCGTTGCGGGCTTGATTCTGCTGCGACAAAGGCCTGGAACTGCAAAGGGAATTACTTTTGTCACGATGGAGGACGAAACTGGTTCGATCAATCTGGTGATTCGTCCAGAGACGTGGAAACAGTATTACTTGCTTTGTAAGCAGTCAAATGCTTGGCTCGTACATGGAATACTTGAGAACCGGCAAGGAGTTATCCATGTGCTGGTCGGGCAAGTTGAGGATCTGCAGTCCGTAATTAAACCTCTCGACATAAAGTCACGCGATTTCCGTTAATTTGTTTTCGAAATTGAAAATGCTGCATTAACGAACCAGCGACGAAACGGTCATCGCATACCGTTTCGTCGCCTATGGTGATACCAGCTTCAAACGACTTGGAAACCCTCTTGGCGATATTACTGCCAAGCCGCATACAATTATCCTCTTCGGAAACTCGCCATGACCCTGTCGATTGCAGCTTGACGCAGCTGTTGGTCTCGTTGTTTGGCTAGTTTATCGATATCGATCGCCATCGGATCGGCCATCCGCCCCAAGTCTGCTTGAAAGGCAATGTTCGGATCTTGCGAAACAGATGCCAATGAGAAGCCCGATAGTGCAATCGACCGAACGCCGAAATCTCGATTGTTCAAGCTGACTTCGCCAGAGATCACGTGAACGTCGAGCAGTGCCAGCGAGGTTGACTCCATCCCGCTGGGAACTACCACTCGAACTTGAAAGTCTCCGGTCTCAGGAATTTCGGTCAAACGATAACGTCCCATTCGATCTGTTTGCGTCCGTTCGATGACTTCACCGACATCGTTTAACAGCTCAATGGTAACTTGCGGAACGGCCCTCTCGCGACGGTCCTGAACTTTGTTGCCATTGGCGTCGAGATAAACCTGACCGCTAACCTCCGCACGAAAGAAGAAGACATTTTCCTGCAGACTGGTGATTCCCGTATTGCTTTCAATCACATCCTCCAGCGTTGTACTTTGCAGATCGGCGAGTTGCCGGCCGCTGAAGACGCGTTCGTACCAGAATCGATCTCCATCGCGCACTCGTTGGAATTGATCCGCGATGATACGTTGCGAAGTCGGACCGACGGAAGCACCTCGCACATGATCTTCAGCTAGGAGTCCTACCCACGCGTCAATATTGTCAACATTACCATAGAGTTCAGCCAGTTTACCCTGCAAATCCCTGTCAGCGGTAATCTGCGAAAAGCGAGTTAGTCGAGGCAAACCATATGCGACTCGCATGGAATTGAAATCGGCCAAGCCATGGTCCCGCCCACGTTGGATATTGAGCGACGCTAGATCTAGACCACCTTGTCCCGGTTCCCCGAACAAAAAATTGCGCAGACTACCAACGACTTGGTTATCGATCTCTTCGGCCTTTGTCGAGCCCGCGTACTTCAAAATACCATCGACACCGGTTTGCTTGAACAACGTTGGGTTGAAAAAGGCGTCTGCCAGCGAAACACCTCCGTCAACGGATACAATCTGCCCAGCGTCGTTCACATACTCGAATGAAATTGGCCGGCCTTGGTTGTCAAAGAACTCCACGTCATCATTTATCGAGCTGTGCAACCGATAGGAAGCAGTCGAAAATTCGTTTGCAATGCCCGGATTTACTCTTGGGTTGTACCCCCGATACGGCGCAATAGAGCCCACAAGGGCAGGTAGCCATTGGTTGTAGGTAATGGACTGAAGTTCGGCGATGACGATCTCGCGAGTTTTTTGATAAATCTGTTCGTCTGAAAATTGCGGCTGCGCTTTGGCCATTTCTGATGCGATTCGATTGTGTTCTCGGACAAAAAGCAGTTGCATGGCCGTGAGTTCTACATTTTCGTTTGCGCGAATGTCGCCAGCAAGAAACAACTGCGCATCTGGAACGCGGTGCGCGTCGTTCGCCATGGTTAGTCCTGCAGTGTTTAGCGGTAGCAGTTCACCAACCGGAGACGATTGGGACTTCATCTTTCCGCCCGCGAAACTTCTCAAGGCTGATGCGCGAGTCGAATCAGAACCATAAATTATAGAGCCGTCGATCCAAGAGGTTACCTGAGTGATCTGTTCACGAGGATTGCTGGTGCTGGTCCCGGTCGTAGTATCGCAAATTGATCGGTTCAAGGGGATGACCTTCGTTCCTGAACTGTTGGGGTCGAACTGAGGATCTCCAGTCGGGACTAAAATAGGGAAACTCTCCTTCGGTGCCGCATTTTTGGTAAGCCCCAGATCATGGTCGATGAATTGTCCCCATACGTAAATGTACGCGCTCAAGTCGCGATCGTTTGGCGTGGCTTCGTCCACGTGGTCAGCCAATTCATTGCTAATCGTACGCGCACTCGGACGGTCGCTTCCAGCGGGCGTTGAGATCTTGTCGCCATAATCAGCGTTCGAAAATCGAAGCAAGCGCTCGTCCGTGCTTCCCCATTGAGAGTTCATCAAATTATTACCCGTCCCATCGTAAGATCGTGTTCCGGACGTCGGACCACTTAAAGACGGACCCCGTTCTACCAGCAGACTTGGAAGACCGTCTGTAGGTGTATTTAAGCGATGGATGGTCTGCAACGCATCCAATGGCGAAAAATACCCATCGTCATTGACATCCATGAAGTGATTGACATACGAAGTCTCCTTTGAAGAGTTCAGTGCATTGATAATGTTCAACACATCGAGCGGACTAACACTTCCGTCATTATTGACGTCCTCTGGGTCAAAGCCATTGTGCCGATGTGTGCGATCCGGTGGGTTCCATGGATCGCTCTGAGGACCGATTTTGGAACGGAGCGAGTGGCGATAAACGTAATCAGCAATCGAATCACCCATTTGAATTCCCTCGTCTGAATCGAAATCCCAGTGGATACCCAAGTAGATTCGACTTCGTGCGTTCTCCAGTTTCGCTTCGGTTAAGCTATCGAACGACCGTTCGACGCGTGGACGCACAACACCCGACGCGTCGGTCGTCTTGCCATTGAGCTCATCGGAAACAAAAGAAAAAGAAATGCTGTCCCGTCCGAAGAAGTTCTCTATCATTTCAAATGCAGCAGCACCCAACGTCGCATGCCCTGACACATAAGAAGGGAAGTTTGGTGTAAAATTAGTTTCGCCGGGACGAGGGTTGCTAGCTGGAGCACCTAGTGGGGTCCAATTAGGGCTGCCGACAGTATCGAAGTTTCCGTCGACTTCACCACCTCGAATTCCAAGTATCGGACGCCAGAAGTCTTGGTCGTACTTGGAATTCCACGCTGCTAAACCCGCGTCGGCCATCGCAGTGTTCACCAATGCAAACAACCTCGCATTTTCGGCTTGGCTCGTTCCTTCTTGTACCGCTATGGTCCGTAAGATTTGGTTGTACAACCGGGGTGGTGTTCCAATCTCCGGACGGCCATCATATGCCCAAAACAGGCCTATTTGCGTTTCTTCATCGGTACGCACGGTCGGCGAGTTGATTCCGTCCCCTCCGAGCGCGAGCAACTCTTCATACGCCAACGTGTACTTGCTGCTTTGCAAAAACTCTAGTCTCCCTTCCGCTGTGCCGTTATCGAGCGAGCGCGCGGAGAAAACGTCAGGATTCTCGATTGAAAAGCCGCGAATGGAGTTCGCGCTTGAGGCGTAGAATCCTTGGTCTGTATGCAGCGGATCCACATCATGAAATCCTAGTAGCTTTTTGGCAGTATATCCCTGGGTCGAAATGGCATTGATTCCATTCTTGGCCCGCGATTTCAGAATTTCGAAGGCAACTTCAGCGCCGATGCGCCGACCCGAGTTTTCGGCTGCTCCGTTGGTCACTCTGTCCAACGTTCGATTGAGAGCCGAATCAAAAAACGGCTTTTGGCTTGGGTAAAGCGCCAACAGCGTGTCATGCGCTGCCTGCGCCACTGCTGTCGAACTATCTGCTCCCCGCCCACGTTTGGCAGTAAAAGTGAATTGGTCGCCAATGTTTTCTACCGAGTTGAAGGCGTCATACATCGCGCCGCTGACGATTGCGAAAGCGCGACTGGTTTTCACTGGACCTGCTTGCTCCGGTGCAGCGATCGAGTAGTCATTGACGCTTGCTTGTAACATCAGATCATTCCATTCCATGATGACATCGACAGCCATGAGTTGCCGCTGTTCGAGATGCTCAAGGCTTGGAGCATAAGCGAACCGCTTCGCTGCGATTAATGGAGAGTGCATTCGAACTCGAGTACGTAGAATACGTTTCATGAGACTTTCCTTTAAAAAGGATACACTGCACCGCACTAAATCCCTGTAGACTCGTGCGATCGCAATAAAACAAGATGAGTAGATGAGGATGAACCGCAGCGTCTCTCAGCCGATAGTCCCTTACCAAGCAGCCTTTCCGCCACTAAAATCCCAAAATGCTGTGGGGTGAAAAGCTGTAACAACGGCTGTCGCAAACGATTCGAAACTCATTCTAGAACGGCAACCTGAAGCAGCAGTGAAGAATTACAGGAGTGTGTGTTCCTCGCCAACGTTTGCAAACCAAGAAGCCCGGCGAGGCAGCCAGGGCAGCCCAAGCAGCCAAGCAGCCCGGCGACACAGTAGGCAGGGCAGCCCAGGGATACAGAAAGCGTTGGGATAAACCGGATTGGAGTTTGGAATGATAGAGTGCTACAAAGGCGCCCACTCCCGCCCAACAAGGAACACATTCTTAAAGCGGCAGTACACTCCGATCGCTGACACCAATAGGACCAAAAAAACACTTGATGATTCTGGAACAGCACTGATTGGCAGGACTTGTTGTAGCGAATCGCCAAAACGAATCTCGTCGTACGTATAGGCTCCGGTTGTATACAGAACGACATTGTTAATCGATCCAAGATTCAAATCCGATTTCACTGCGTCGGGCCTAGGATTGGCATTCCCTAGTTCCGGATTCACGAACAAGGAAAACGAGTCTGACCCAATTGCTGTTCGTTCCATCTTGAGGACCAGGAGCGTTGTCGCACCAACCACAGCGCTCACACCGGACGAAATCAACCCACCACCACCCCGATTTTCTAACACCCATTGATCGCCGGTCGCGTTAATCTCACCCGGCTTTCCGATAAAGAGGTCATTCGCGGCGCCGTCCAAATATAGGCCACCGAACCCGTTGAAGGCGCCTTGAGTATTGTCCCGACGAATCAGAAAGCTCAGAAAGTGGGTGCCTTCCGAACTAAAGGAATTGGGAATCGCTCGCTGAATGCCATTGATCGTATTGTCTTCGGTCGTAGAAACAGAGAGACCACCTGTTTGTAGGTTTAGATGAGAAAGTGAGACGCTACCGATGACGAAGTCGGTACGCACGGCATTGAAGCCACCCGCATTCCAACTTCCCGGAAAACCACTACCGCCATTCAATTGAACTAAAGAACTACTCGCTTGGTATGCAAACCCATAATAAGAAAAGTCCGCCTTCGTAGGCCGATAAAATGAAGTGATCAGGGATAATGCCAAAAGGTAACGGAGTGTTGTCATAATGTAATTGAGCAAAAGAAATCGGAAAGCCTGTCGCGTCAAACAAAACACTTTCTAAAGTATAGTCCGATAGAAATTTTGAAATTTGGGGGACACACCATTTTCAGCCTGCTTCGAATTTTGAAATTTGGGGGACACACCATTTTCAGCCTGCTTTGGGAAACAGCTGGGAGGGGCAGCTTGGGGACACAATGGGAGCCTTGGGGGGAACCCGTAGCCTGGGGCCAGGCCAGTTTTTTGGTTGGGTAGTTGTTTTTCAGTTTCCGATGGTATTCAATTTCGGTACGAAATTACGGTGTTGATCATTCTTTCACGGAGGTTACTGCAATGGCTAGACTTGCTCGTGCGGAAGTGTTCGATCCTGGCGAGGTGGCGGTCCTGCATATTTGTGCCCGTGTCGTGCGCAAATGCTTTTTATTTGGCGTCGATCCCTTCACCGGTGTAAACCATGATCACCGAAAGGTTTGGATCGAAGATCAGCTTAAACTTCTCGCGGCGAACTTCGGAATTGACCTACTTACATTCGCGATTCTTTCAAATCATTTCCATCTGATACTCAGGTCGCGACCTGATGTTGTTGAAACTTGGGACGACTCGGAAGTGGCTCGGCGTTGGCTGATGCTATGCCCCAAACGCAAGAAGGATGATCGTTCCCCAGAAGAACCCAATGAGTTTGAACTCAACACGATTCGCAATGATCCAAACAAGCTCGCAACGATTCGAAAGCGGCTGAGCGATGTTTCGTGGTGGATGCGTTTGCTCTGCCAGAACATTGGTACACGTGCAAACCAAGAGGATAAGCAAGTCGGCAAGTTCTTCCAAGGTCGCTACCGAGCTGTCCGCATTTTGGACGAAGAAACGCTTTTAGCTTGCGCGGCTTATGTTGACTTGAATCCGATCCGTGCAGCGATTGCAGAGACTCTCGAATCCAGTGACTACACCTCGGTGCAACGCAGGATTCAATCATTGAAACAATCGAGGTTGTCTACACCAAGCGATAGTAAAGCGTTAGGCTCGTTCCTGTCTCCGTTGACGATCGATGAGAAGAAGGATTCCGTTGGCGCTTGTTCTAATCAAACGAGAGAACGTTGCAGCGATAAAGGCTTTTTGTCGATTTCGACAATGGACTATTTGGAGTTGTTAGACGCAAGTGCCAGAATGGTCCGACCCGAAAAGAAAGGTTACACGCCATCCGATGTCCCGCCGATCATGGAACGCCTGAGATTGGATCAGGATTGCTGGCGGTTGCAGATCCAAGATTTTGGCCGCTTGTTCGCTAACGTAGCAGGTAAACCGAAGGATGTATACGAGATGCGAAGCTTGATCTCAAAGCGTCGGTTTTACTTAAAGCATCTCAAGCCAGAATTAATCCAGGCGTAATAGCGCTTTGGAAAATGTTCTAGCACCAGCTATTATGAACTGCTTGATATTGCGCATGCAAGTTGTCGATACTGCTCAATGCCATCACGCGAACGAAGCAACGCGCCGTGTATCGAGCAAGAGCGATGTAGTTCTTTGTTTTTCCATAAGTGGAGTGTCCCCATTTTTCTTTTCTGTCGTTGCAAGGTGTACAGTGTTGAGCTTGCAGCTCCTGTTCCGGGTAAGTGCTCCGAACAGAAAGCTTCAGGAGAAGTTTTCACCGAGACAGACTTTCCGTTCGAGGAACGTGAGGTAATCGACGGTTATGGTAAGAAGCATATCAATCCGTTCATAACTTCCTGCCCGGCTGGTCTCACGCCTCATCGCTCCCACTATCACTATTGCATTGGCAAGATGGAGATACTCCACTTTCCAGAGACTTGCGACAATTGCTCGCTGCGAGCCAAATGCCCTGTGCGTTATGCATGTGGTTGGATGATTGTCACGATCCACGCGAGACCATTACGAATGAGCCAGCGACGCAAGCAGCATGAGTCTGACGACTTCAAGGCCAAGTACCGCCAACTCAGCGGTATCGAATCGACCAACAGTCTGTTGAAACGGGTAACGGACTCGGGCGGCTTCGAGTTCGAGGAATAACTCGCCCAGCAAAAACGCTGGCAAAGCAACTACTTTTGTCAGCTGTGTCCATTCGTGGAGTGTCCCTATTTCTTTGCGAACTACGCAACGCGCAGTGTATCGAGCATGAGCGATGTGGTTTTGCTCCCATAAGACACAGACGACCAAAGTAGCAGGCACGCTCCGC